>NZ_JBFODP010000019.1:0-232173 GCF_040908375.1 Aeromonas sp. R2-3
GGTGCGAGCCGCTGGCGGCTCGCACCCGCTGAGAGGGGATTAGCCGTTGTAGTTGCCGATGCTGGGGCGACGGCTGGGGCCGCTCAGGTGGATATCCACCGGATTGAACGCCTTGATCGCCTCATAGCTGAAATCACCGATCGCCTGATGCAGGGTCTGGGGCGTGTGGTTGGTGATGATGATGACGCTTTTTGACAGGTTGCGACGGCGGCGCAGCAGGTGGCCGAGGAAACTGGACTGGCTCTCCGCCATCTTGGCGCGGTTGGCCGATACCTCGTCGATGATCAGCAGATCCACCTCTTCCAGCGCGCGGCGGTACTGGTTGCGCTCGTCCTGATCGGGGATCACGTTGAAGAAGAGGCGATCGACGATGGAGGCCCACTGCTGGAAGATCACCGATTTCTGGTGACGCTCGATCAGCTCGTGCGCAACCGCCCCAGCCAGCGTTGACTTGCCGGTGCCGTAGTCGCCGTAGATGAGCATGCAGCCGCCACCGCTCTTCTCCCAGTGCTCGAAACCGCTGATAAAGTAACGGGCGGTCTCGATGGGATATTGCAGCGCCGGATCTGTAGCATCCATCTTGTCGAACACCCAGTCGGGGTTGAGGTCGGCCTGGGCGATCAGCTTCTGGATCCGCTCCTGACGGGCCGCCTTCTGCAGCTCGCGCACCTCGGCGTTGGCCTTGGCGTCGTACTCCTTGCGCAGGGTCTCGTAGTCATACTGGCCGCCGCCGGTCTCTTGCTGCAGGCGACGAATGCGCTCCAGCAGGCCTCCCACATGGCGGCTTAATTCCGGGTCGTGAATGCGGTGATCCTGCTTGGCCTTGGCGATCTTCTGGCGCTTGGCTTCGATCTCTTCCAGCTCCTGGCGCAGGGGATCTTGCGGGTCAGTCATGGAATGCTCCTTCTGCTTGATCAGGGATGGGACAGGGGTCTGATTCTGCCTGCAGCAGGCAGATGGTATCAATCATTATCCGGTGTCTGGGCAGGCATCTGCTGACTCTCTGCCAGCCGCTTTGCCTCTTCAATCATCTGTTGGGCCCGTTTGCTGGGGCCCGACTCTGCCGGGGCAGGAGTCACCTGCTGATAGCCCTGCACCTCCATCGGCTTGCGACGGGTATAGCGGCGGGTCTTGAGGGCGCGAATAAACTTGAGCATCCATTGATGCTGGGAGTCGAATACCTCGGGGCGCCCCAGCCAGTAGGCGATAAATTCTCCCAGATCCTCTTCGCTATAGCTGGCATCGATCACCCCGCACAGACGGGCGAGGGCGGGCAACTCTTCGTCCGGGCGCCATTGCAGATGCATCTGGAAGGGGCGCTCCGGCAGCGGGCTGCGCAATTTCTGGGTCAGCAGCGGCAACTGAAACGGGCACTGATGGTAGTGCTCACTCTCGGGCTGAGCCTCGACCTGCAGCAGGCCCGCCTCCATCAGTTCATCGAACAGTTCGGTGAGCTGGCGGGCGTTGACCTGAAACGAGAAGCCACAGGGATCGCCCGGGTCAACCACCGCCAGTGCGCGACCCAGCTCGGGATAGTTAATCCGGGCCAACTGATTTTCCAGCACCAGTCGGCGCAGCTGCAGGGTATAGAGACTGCGGGCCGGATGGGACAATCTGGGGTGGGCGAGGGCACTGTATTCGGCTGGAGTCATGGTCTTCTTTATGCGCTTGTGTGGCGGCCATTATCCCCTATGGCAGGGGCTTGCACAATTCGCATGGAGGTAGCGACATTGTGGGGAGAGGTTGTGCTGCTATGTGGTTGTTAATAGAGCAATCTGTCGCTCAGAACCTGACCAAGGTCTACTTTTGACGCATCGCTTCCGCGGATACCTCACTTTTGAACTAGTCTTAATACCTAAATAACCAATTGACTAATAAGAGCTTTATCAAGATGTTAAGAGCCGGGCTACGGATCCTGGTGGTGGAGGACGAAGCCGTTTTTCGCCACTCGCTAGTGAGTTACCTCGCACGGGATGGGGCAACGGTTTTTCAGGCCGAAGACGGGATTGAGGGTCTGTCGGCCGCAGCTCTCTACCATCCCGATGTGGTGCTCTGCGATCTCAACATGCCCAATATGGATGGTCACGAAGTGATCGCCTGCCTCTCTGCGCGCTATCCCCATATCCCGGTGATCGTTATTTCGGCCCAGAGCACTATGGAGGCGGTCGCCAGCGCCTTGCGTGCCGGTGCGCGGGACTATCTGCTCAAACCCCTCGAGGATTACGCACTGGTCGAGCGCAGCATTGAACAGTGTCTCAACGGCAGCGCCAACCGGGCGCAGCAGCTGGAGCTGATGGATCACATCGACTATTTCAGTGCCCATGACAAGGCGGCTAGCCGCCTGCTGGCGGGGCTCAAGCCGCCGGGCTTGCAGGAGTGGGGTCCCTGGCAGGTCACGTTCAAGGGGCTGGGGCAGTTGTTTATTCCCGATACCTTCAAGGTGGAAGACAAGCTGCTGGTGCTGGTGATGGAGCTGCCGATCATGGGTACGGATGCGGCATTTTGTGGTGCGCTGGTGCGCTCCTTGATGAACGTCCCCTATCGCCAGTTTCAGCAGAACGAGAGCCGGTTGCTGAGCCAGCCGCACCGGTTGCTCGACTACCTCAACCATCAGTTGATGGCGTCCGGGCTTCGCCACTCTTTTGCCATGGCGGCGCTGCTGTTTGATCAGCATGATGGGTTGGTGTTTGCCAACGCAGGGCTTACCTCTCCCCACTGGCTGATGCGCTCCGGCGGCCTACCCCTTGGTCTGATGCGCAGCAGCCACTACGCCCTGCACAAACGCAGCTGGCATGAACCGTTCGCCCTGCAGTTTCGCAGCGACAGCGGCGGCTCACTGGATGTGCAGGTTCGTCATCACTGATGCCGCCTGATAAACAGGCCAAAACAAACAGGGCGCCCATCGGCGCCCTGTTTGTTGTTTACAATCCTGACCGTTTAGACGGTGGCGGATTGCAGTTTCTTCTCTTGAGCTTGCGGCTCTTTGGCCGGGCCTTCGGCACCGTGCATCCAGTAGACCAGGCGGTTGGCCATGGTCAGCAGGATCAGGGCGCTCAGTACCGCCGCCAGGGCGATGCCACCGAAGATGGCGATCGGGCCGGCTTCACCCACGAAGGAGCCGATAAAGCCCGCAGCGTAGTTGGCCAGGGCAACGAAGCCAAACCAGGCACCCATCATCAGGGAAGCCAGACGCAGCGGAGCCAGCTTGGTCACCATGGAGAGGCCAATCGGGGAGAGGCAGAGCTCGCCCAGGGTGTGGAACAGGTATGCGCCAACCAGCCAGAACATGGAGGTCTTGACGGTGTTGTCACCACCCTGCTGCAGCACGGCACCCACCATGAACAGGAAGCCGATAGCCAGGAACAGCAGACCCATGGCGAATTTCACCGGAGAGTTCGGCTCTTTCTTGCCGAGCTTGATCCAGATGGCCGCAACGACCGGTGCCAGGGTGATAATGAAGAAGGGGTTCAGGGACTGGAACCAGGCGGTCGGCACTTCGAAGCTGCCGATCATGCGGTCGGTATACTCCTGGGTGTAGAGGTTCATCAGACCACCGGCCTGTTCGAAACCAGCCCAGAAGATGATGGTGAACAGACCCAGTACCAGGATAACCTTGATGCGATCCACTTCCTGCTTGGTCAGCGGTGCTTTCTGCTCGGTAGTACGCAGGGCGGCTGCGCGCTGGGCGGCAGTGACGCGACCGATGTCACCCAGGAAACGCTGGGCCATGGTGGCCTGGATCACCAGAGAGAGCAGCATACCGATACCGGCGCCGACGAAGGCTGCTTGCCAGCCGTAGGCCGTAGCGGCAGCACCACAGATCACACCTGCCAGCAGGGAACCCAGGTTGATACCCATGTAGAAGATGGTGAAAGCACCATCACGGCGGTGATCGCCCTCTTCATAGAGGTCACCCACCATGGTGGAGATGTTCGGTTTGAACAGGCCGTTACCCACGATCAGCAGCGCGAGGCCCGCGTAGAACATGGTGTTGACCATATCCGGGAACATGGCGTGGGGCAGTGCCAGAGTGAACTGACCTGCGGCCATCAGCACGGCACCGATCAGGATGGCGCGACGTTGACCCAGGAAGGTGTCAGCCAGCCAGCCGCCGATCAGCGGAGTGATATAAACCAGACCGGTATAGATACCGTAGAGTTTGAGGGCATCTGCCTGACTCCAGCCCAGACCGCCGTTGGCAGTCAGGTCGGTCAGATAGAGCACCAGTACGGCACGCATGCCGTAATAGGAGAATCTCTCCCACAGTTCGGTACTAAAGAGCAAAAAAAGCCCTTTAGGGTGACCTAAAAAGGTCCCTTTTGACGGGTTATTCATTGGAACTTCCACCTGTGTCTTATATTTTTTTGAGTTTTTTATGCAAGGGCGAGAAACACGCCTCAATCCTTATAGAGCATGTGTGAATAAATTACAACATTATGATTTGCTGAGAGTTTATTTACTCTTGATTGATTTTTTGTTGCAAAAATGAAAAAGGAGCATCATTTGATGCCCCTTAAATACGTCTATAAAAAACAGATTTATCAGCGATTACAACTGCTTGACGAACTGCTTCAGCCAACCGATGAATTCACCATTCAGCTCGTGATGGCGCACGGCATATTCCACATTGGCTTTCATGTAGCCCAGCTTGCTGCCGCAATCGTGGCTCTTGCCCTTCATGAAGTAGGCGTTGACCTGCTCCTGCTCCATCAGCATGGCGATGGCGTCAGTCAGCTGGATCTCGTCACCGGCACCGGCCGGGGTCTTCTCCAGCAGCGGCCAGATATTGGAGGAGAGGACGTAACGACCCACCACCGCCAGATTGGAGGGGGCTTCGTCACGGGGCGGCTTCTCGACAATGGCCTGCATCGGCAGGGACATCCCCTCGCTCAGGGCCTCGCCCTTGATGTCGGCGATGCCGTACTTGTCCACTTCGCTCTCCGGAACCGCTTCCACCATGATCTGGCTGATCTGGTTCTCTTCGAACATGTGCACCATTTCGGCCAGGTTGTCTTTTTTCGGGTCGCTGGCCACTTCATCAATCAGTACATCCGGCAGCAGCACGGCAAACGGGTTGTCACCGATCAGCGGGCGTGCGCAGAGCACCGCGTGGCCCAGACCTTTGGCCTCACCCTGGCGGACGTGCATGATAGTGACGTCTTTCGGGCAGATCTGTTGCACCTCTTCCAGCAGCTGACGCTTGACTCGCTTCTCGAGGGTCGCTTCCAGTTCGAAACTCTTGTCGAAGTGGTTTTCGATGGAGTTCTTGCTCGAGTGGGTGACCAGCACGATCTCCTTGATACCGGCGGCGATGGCTTCGCGCACTACGTACTGGATCAGCGGTTTGTCGACCACCGGCAACATCTCTTTCGGGATGGCCTTAGTGGCTGGCAGCATACGGGTACCCAGACCGGCTACTGGGAGCACGGCCTTACGAACAACAAGAGGAGTCTTTTTCATGGAAAACTATCCAGCGGGATTAAAGTGCGGCAATAATACCCCAAGAAAAATGGGGCAGCCACAGGCTGCCCCATTTGCAACTGATCCATTCGACTTTATTTGACTATTATCATGTCCCTGTTGGCTTCCAGCGTGGCAGGGCCAATGCCATTGACATCCGCCAGCTGATCGACCGAGGTGAACTTTCCCTGTTTTTCCCGATAGTCGACGATGGCTTGTGCCTTCTTGTCACCAATCCCTTTCAGGCTGGTGAGTTCGGCAAGGGTGGCCGTATTGATATTCAGCTTGCCGGACTCCTTGGCGACCGCGGTCGTGGTTGTTTGCTTGGGCGTTGCCTTATCTGCGGCCAGCACGGGTTGGCTGAACAGGGGCAAGCAGGCCAGCAGCATGATTGCAGAGAACTTCTTCATCAGCATTTCCATTCCTCCATGATGTTGGATTTTGCCGAGTGGGCACTTTGAGAAATAGCGTATCGAACGGGTCTTTTTCACTGCTATTTCTAACAGGTCAAATTCTCATGCCGATGGTGGCGGATTTGCTATAAGCGCTTAGCCATGAATGCCGCCGTATAGCCAACCTTATGATCTGGAATGTATTTCAGATGTATCTTTGATTTGACGAGCAGACTTCCCCGAGATGCTCTGCTCAAACCGTTGTGGAGGTGCCGGATGGCATTATTCTGCGCAACAAGGTGCTGATGGCATGTTTCACTAGTCTTCAAAGAGAGAATCAATAAAAAAGGCTGCTCACCTGGGGTGAGCAGCCTTTGTGATCGGTTTTTTCAGACAGGCACTGATTAGGCTTGTTCGTCAGCCTGGGCTGCCTGGATACCGGTCAGGGCGATGGTGTAGACGATGTCGTCAACCAGGGCGCCACGGGAGAGGTCGTTGACCGGCTTGCGCATGCCTTGCAGCATGGGGCCGATGGAGACCAGGTCAGCGGAACGCTGCACCGCTTTGTAAGTGGTGTTACCTGTGTTCAGGTCCGGGAAGACGAACACGGTAGCTTTACCGGCAACCGGTGAGTTCGGTGCCTTGGACTTGGCCACGTTCTCCATGATGGCCGCGTCGTACTGCAGCGGGCCGTCGATGATGAGGTCGGGGCGCTTGGCCTTGGCCAGCTCGGTCGCTTCACGCACTTTCTCTACATCGGCACCAGCGCCAGAGGTGCCGGTAGAGTAGGAGATCATGGCGACGCGCGGCTCGATGCCGAAAGCGGCAGCGGAGTCGGCGGACTGGATGGCGATCTCGGCCAGCTGCTCGGCAGTCGGATCCGGGTTGATCGCGCAGTCACCGTAGACCAGAACCTGGTCAGGCAGCAGCATGAAGAAGATGGAGGAGATCAGGGAAGAGCCCGGCGCGGTCTTGATGATCTGCATCGGCGGACGGATGGTGTTGGCAGTGGTGTGCACCGCGCCGGATACCAGGCCGTCAACTTCATTGCGCTCCAGCATCATGGTACCCAGTACCACGTTGTCTTCCAGCTGCTCGCGAGCAACCACTTCGGTCATGCCCTTGTTCTTGCGCAGCTCGACCAGACGCGGTACATAGCGCTCACGCACAACGGCCGGATCGATGATCTCGACACGATCGGTCAGTACCACACCCTGCTGCTCGGCAACGCGACGGATCTCTTCCGGGTTACCCAGCAGTACCGGACGGGCAATGCCACGCTCGGCACAGATGGCGGCAGCCTTGATGGTGCGCGGCTCGTCGCCTTCCGGCAGCACGACACGCTTGTTGGCCTGACGGGCCAGCTCGGTCAGCTGATAACGGAATGCCGGCGGGCTCAGACGACGGGAACGGGTAGAGCTGACGGTCAGCGACTCGATCCAGTGCTTGTCGATGTGGCCAGCGACGTAGTCCTGTACCAGTTCGATACGCTCGCGGTCATCTTCCGGAATATCGACGTTGAAGTTCTGCAGGCTGACGGCGGTCTGCCAGGTGTTGGTACCGGTCATCATGATCGGCAGGCCGGTGGCCATGGCCTGTTGGCACAGCGCCATTACCTGCGGCTCCGGATGATAGTTGCCGGTCAGCAGCAGGGCGCCCAGCTTGACGCCGTTCATGGCGGAGAGGCAGGCAGATACGATGACGTCAGAGCGATCGCCGGAGGTGACCAGCAGGCTACCCGGACGGAAGTGCTCAACCATGTTGTGGATGGAGCGGGCGCAGAAGGTCACGGTCTGCAGGCGACGGCTGTCCAGCTCACCCTTGTGCAAGATCTTGGCAGCCAGATGCTTGGCGAGATCCTTGGCGCGCGGGGCGATCAGCTGGGTGTTCCAGGGGATGCAACCCAGGATGCGCAGCGGGCTCTTGCCGAATACTTGCAGCACTTCCAGGTTGTGAGCTGCGTCAGAAGCGTGGTGATGGGCTTCGAACATCTCGGTCAGGTCAGGGCGGGTTACACCATGCTCGTCAACCGGCGCGCCAACCTTGTTGATCACGCAGCCAACGATACGGGGGTTGTTGACACCACCGAAGTTGGAGCAGGCCAGTTCTATGCGTTCTTTCAGCTTCTGGCTGGAGTCATGGCCCGGGTGGGTCACGAATACCATGTCAGCGTCCAGCGCCTTGGCGACGTCGTAGTTCAGCTTGTTGGCAAAGGGCTGCTTGTCGGTCGGCACCATACCTTCGACAACCAGCACTTCGGCACCACTGGATTTCACGTGCTCTTCGAAGCGGGCAACAATCTCTTCCAGCAGGATATCGGTGTTGCTGGAGCTGATCATGTTCTCGGCGTAGGAGAGGGTGAAGGGCTCGGGCGGGTTGATGTTGGCAGCTGCGCGGATAACGGCGGTTGAGCGCTCGGCACCGGTTTCACCCGGACGCGGCTGGGCAACCGGTTTGAAGAAGCTGACATTGACACCGTGACGTTCCATGGCGCGAACAACGCCCAGACTCACGGAAGTTACGCCGACACCAGTGCCGACCGGGATAAGCATAATAGTGCGTGCCACTTTATACCCCTTGTTCATTTTTTGGGATCAGGAAAAGGCCGCCCTGTGGGCGGCCTCGAGTTACTGCGTCAATTAAGCGCCGACCAGTTCCAGCGCGTCGTGGGCGATAACCCACTCTTCGTTGGTCGGGATAACCAGGGCCTTGGTAGAACCAGCCTTGGTGATCTCGCCACCCTTGCCAAAACGAGCCTTCAGGTTGGCGTCGTGATCAACGTCAAAGCCCAGCAGACCCAGTTTGTTCAGGGTGATTTCACGGATTGGGGCAGAGTTTTCACCGATACCACCGGTGAAAACAACGGCGTCCAGACGACCGTCCATGGCGGCAGCGTAGGCGCCGATGTACTTGGCCAGGCGATAGCAGTAAACGTCCATAGCACGCTTGGCTTCTTCTTTGCTGTCGTAGTTGTCTTCAACGAAACGGCAGTCGGAGGTCACTTCGGTCAGACCCTGCAGGCCGGACTCTTTGGTCAGCATGGTGTTGATATCGGCCACGCTCATGCCCAGCTTGTCGTGCAGGAAGAAGATGATGGCCGGGTCCAGATCGCCGGAGCGGGTACCCATCACCAGACCTTCCAGCGGGGTCAGACCCATGGAGGTATCAACAGATTTGCCGTTCTTGATGGCGCAGACGGAACCGCCGTTGCCCAGGTGGCAGTTGATGATGTTCAGCTCTTCAACCGGCTTGTTCAGTTGCTTGGCAGCCTCCAGGCTGATGTAGTAGTGGCTGGTGCCGTGAGCGCCGTAGCGACGGATGCCGTTCTCTTTGTAGAGCTTGTACGGCAGGGCGTACAGGAAGGCTTCTTCCGGCATGGTCTGGTGGAACGCGGTATCGAATACGGCAACGTTCTTGTCAGCCAGCGCCGGGAATACGCGGCGAGCTTCACGGATACCGATCAGGTGAGCCGGGTTGTGCAGAGGTGCGTACGGAACAGCAGCTTCGATGCCGGCAATCACGTCTTCGCAGATGACAACGGAAGAGGTGAAGCGCTCGCCACCGTGAACAACACGGTGACCGATGGCGATCAGGTTCTTGGACAGTTCCGGATTGAGCGGCAGGATCTTGTTGACGATGAAGTCCAGCGCTTCCTGGTGAGCGGCACCCGCGCCCAGATCGGCACTGCCTTTCTCGCCATTCAGTTTCCACTTGATGCGGGCATCGTCGAGGTTGAAGCACTCGGCCAGGCCGGACAGCAGGTCATCACCGGTGGTTGCGTCAATGACGGCAAACTTCAGGGAAGAGCTGCCACAGTTAAGAACAAGAACCAGCTTACTCATGAATAAATCCTATCGCAGATTGGGTTGTGTAGGCGGATGCGTTGGACGCGGTGCGGCCAAAAACTTTCAACTTATCCTTATGAGGGTTGGCAATCTGTTGCTTGCCCCTTGTATAGTGATACAAGACCCGAAATCCAGACGTCCCTGACAGGTCAATAGCAAGAAGCTTTTGACGCAAAAATGGGCGTACAAAGGATAACCCGATTGTTGAAAAATAACAAAGTCATCCTCAACCTTTGTTACTTTGCATCAAATTTTGTCGAGGTTTTGCCGTTAGTACGTTCAAAAAGCGCTCGGAGGTAGTATGAGCATGAACATTTTTGGAACTAAGTTACAGCAAGGCCGCCATTATATGACGCTTTGGCCGCGCCGTCCCGAGCTCAATTCGATGTTTCCTGAAAATCGGGTGATCAAGGCGACCGAGTTCGCCCTCAAGGTGATCCCCGCGCTGGCGGTGTTGAGCGTGATGCTGCAGTTCCAGTTTGGCGAGCTGCACTACTGGCCTTCAGTCATCACTTCCGTGCTGTTTCTGCTCAGTCTTCCGCTGCAGGGTTACTACTGGCTCGGTCAGCGGGCCGACACCCGGTTGCCCCCGTCGCTGGCGAGCTGGTATCGGGAGATCAACGGCAAGATGAACGAGCAGGGCGGTCGCCGTCAGCTGGTCTCCCAGCCTCGCTATGAAGAGCTCGCCGATACCCTCAAGGCCGCCTTCCAGCAGCTCGATAAGTCCTTTCTCTACGAATAACCCGATTCAGATGCAAAAAGGCGCCACTGGCGCCTTTTTGTTGTCTGGTGGCCTGCCATCAGGCAGCCAGCACTTTGCGGATCTCCTGAATGGAGAGCTTGTACTGACGTGGACACTGACGCCATACAGTCAGCATCCGCTGGTACTTGTCGCGCATGGCGATGTCGCTGGAGAGCTCGTCGCACGGGCACTTGAGCTCGGGGAAGCGCTTGTCCACCTCCAGCAGGAAGCAGACGTAGTCAGCCAGCTCACGCTCCTGGCTGCGGCTGTAGCCATTGAACTCCAGGCGGCTGGCGTTGATCTCGCCCTGATCGGCGGTATCCAGATTACCCCATGAGATGGCCAGTGCGTGGTGCAGCTCCAGGGTGTCGATCACCTCCTGGCAGGTCGCCAGATCCAGATGGCCGAAGCTCTTCTCCAGCTCGAGGATCTGCAGGCAGTAGCCGCGCTCGATGATGGTGCTGGCGCGCTGGTAGACGTCCGCTTTCTCCGGATTGAGTTTCGCCAGAATTTCGTACTGGTTGCTCAGGATCAAACGCTCAGTGTTGCTCATGTTCATGGGATATCTCGCTGGAAGATGATTCTGGGGTCACGTTAACCCATATATAAAATGAATTTTTTGATCTGGGCGGGGGATTTGGTGAGAAAAATCCGCTGGCAAGGGGCGGCTGACCAGACAAAAAAGGCCTGCATGGCAGGCCTCTCAATAACGCAGGGGAGGATTATCCCTTGAGGAAATCCAGTACCACCTGATGGTGATCGCTGGTTTTGAACTTGTCGAAGTTGTGGGCAATCTTGCCCTCTTCGTCGATGAGGAAGCTCTGACGGTGAATGCCGTCATACTCCTTGCCCATGAACTTCTTCGGGCCCCAGACGCCAAAGGCATCGGCGACAGCGTGGTCTTCATCGGCTAGCAGGGTGAAGTTGAGCTGGTCCCGCTCTTCGAACTTCTTCAGTCGTTTGGCCGGATCCGGGCTGATGCCAAGTACCACCACATTGAAGGCGGCCAGCTCGGCGTTCACATCGCGCAGGCTGCAGGCCTGGGTGGTGCAGCCGGGGGTCATCGCCTTGGGGTAGAAATAGACCAGCACTTTCTTGCCGCGCAGGCCAGCGAGGCTGACCTGATTGCCATTCTGGTCGGGCAGGGAGAAATCGGGGGCGGGGCTGCCAGCTTGTAGTGGTTGCATGGGGTCTCCTCGGGTAAAACGCCCTCAGGCGTGTTTGCGATTGACGATAAACTCGAACGATTCGGCACCCAGTTGACGACAGAATTCGGCGAAGGCGGTTTGCGAACCTTCCACTTCACCCTCTCTGGCCAGATTGAGCTGAAAACTGATCTTTAGCAGGTTGAACGGCTGCTGCTCCAGGGTCATGGATTGCATCGCCTGAATGTTCCAGCCATGTTCGCTGAAGAACTGGGTGCACTGGCTTACGATGCCGGGCTCGTCGCGGATCAACAGGTCGGCACTGGCGCGGACGTCATACTGCAGGGACTGGTGGCGTTCGGTGCGTTTCATCATGGTGATGAGATCCCACTCCTGGCTACGCAGGGGCAGGCTGATTTCGAGTTGCATCATGCTGTTCCAGTCGCCCGAGAGCAGCATGATAAAGGTAAATTCATTGCCGAAGATGCCAAGGCGGCTGTCCACAATGTTGCAACCACAGCCACTGACGTGGCGGGTCACTTCATTGACGATGCCAGGCCTGTCCGTGCCGATGGCCGTTACGACCAGGTAGTGAGTCATAAATCTTCTCTCGTCCGTTATTTCGTTGCGAAAGCCGCGCTGGCAAGCCAACCCTCCGGCCCTGATGACCACTCCCTGAGGGACGCTGCCGACTTTCGTCCATTACTTTTTGTTCCGGATGGTATCACGGCTTGCCCCCTCTCTCCCTTGTTTTTCAAAGGGGCCAGCTTTACCATTACGCCCCTGAAAATCGGGAGAAAAGTCCATGTTACGCGGTAGTATTGTTGCGCTCGTTACCCCCATGCTGGCTTCAGGTGAAGTCGATTGGGCCAGTCTGGCCAAACTGGTTGACTATCATGTCAGCGCCGGGACCAGCGCCATTGTTGCGGTGGGTACCACAGGGGAATCGGTGACCCTGAGCGAGCAGGAGCATATCGCCGTCGTTGAAAAGAGCGTTGAGTATGCCGCCGGACGCATTCCCGTCATCGCCGGTTGCGGCTCCAACAATACCGCCCATGCCATTGAATTGGCAAAGCGACTGGCCAAAACCGGCGTGGTGGCGGGCCTCTCGGTGACTCCTTACTACAACAAGCCCACTCAGGAAGGTCTCTATCGCCACTATTGTGCGATCGCCGAGGCTAGTGGTCTGCCCCAAATTCTTTATAATGTGCCCGGTCGCACCTGTTGCGATCTCAAACCGGAGACCGTGGCCCGTCTGGCCAAGGTTCCCGGCATTATCGGTTTGAAAGAGGCAACTGGCGATTTGAGCCGCACCCCGCTGCTGCGCGAGCTGTGCGGGCCGGAGTTTGCTCTCTACAGTGGCGATGATGCCACTGGTTGTGATTTTATGCTGCAAGGTGGCGATGGCGTGATTTCGGTCACCACCAATATTGCAGCGGCCCAGATGGCCGACATGTGTCGTGCTGCGCTGGCCGGTGATGCCGGGCAGGCGCATGACATCAACAATCTCTTGATGCCGTTGCACAAGACTCTGTTCTGTGAACCGAGCCCCACCCCGGTGAAATGGGCCTGTGCCCAACTGGGGTTGATTGCAACAGCCACCTTGCGCCTGCCGCTGGTTGACCTCACCCCCGAGGGCGAACAGCTGATGGCGCGAGCACTGACCACAGCGGAGTTGATGGCGAGTGTTTAAATCTAATGGAAAGGGAAATAGAGCCCGTCTGGTGCTGAGCGTTGCGACTGTGGCCGTCTTGGCCGGTTGCAGCACCCCCCAGGATCGCAAAATGGCCAACCGCGACTTCGGTTATGAAGATGCCCGCCTCGAGGGCCGCGCGTTCTTGATCCCCGCAGGATTGAGCGCCCCCACCTTCAACAGCCAGTACGATATTCCGCCGCTTCCCGAGAGCAGCCGTGAAGGTGCCCTCGGCGCCCAAGTTGATGTGCGCCCACCCGCTCAACTGCTGACCGTGGTACCGGGCAGCCAGGTGGTGCAGAGCGCAACCGAACCGACCGTTGCCTTCTATGCCCTGAGCACCAGCCAGAGCGTGGAGCGCGATACCTGGTCGTTCCTGATGAACTTCCTGGCCAAATACAAGGTCACCACCGAGAAGCTTGATCAGCAGGATGGCGTATTGCAGACCGGCTGGTTTGACAACACGGTCGCCCTCGATGGCTGGGGTGAAGATGACGAAGACTTCAAAATCCGTCAGCGTTACCAGTTCACCGTGCGCAACGATGCCCAGCGCCACGCCGTCAACATGTCGGTCCGGGTACTGGATCACGAAGAGACCATCGATGGCGAGACCAGCAACAAGCTGACCCCTGCCGATGCCCAGCGCTATGCCGCGCGAGTGCTGAACCAGTTCTCTCTCTATTACGACAGCCAGCTGAAAGCCCGCGAGCAGCACAAGTCCAACGATGGCATGGGTCTGCAACTGGGTCTGGACAACAACGAGCTGAGCGCCTGGATTGCCGAAGGCTCCTTTGACCAGGTGTGGCGTCGCCTCAACCAGGTACTGCCTGCTTACGGTTTCGCCATCAAGGATACCCAGCAGTCACTGGGCTGGATCGACGTCGAGTACGAAGAGCCGGGTGCCGAGTTCTGGAAGGCGAAAGGGAGCGAGCCGTTTAAACTGGAGGAGGAGAAATACCGCTTCCAGCTTGGCGAAATGGCGGGAGGCAAGACCTCCATCACCCTGTTCGACAAGGACAAGAAGCCGGTATCGTCCGGGGTTATCTCCCAGATGTATATCAGCCTGTCCGAGGCGTTCGCCAAGGGGCTGGCCGATCAGGCAGCAGCAAAAGCAGAATAAATACAGGGGCCTTGTGCCCCTGTTTTGTTATCAAAATCCCCCTGAAAACGCGGGGATTCCGAGTGGTTTTCGATGATGCGAGCCCCCTTGCCAGCCCGTTGCAAACAGAGCGCGCAGGTGAGGAACTCGCGATGTTTACCCCCCACAAACAGGAAGTGTTATTAGCCATGAGTCTTGCAGATCAAGTATTGGCGGTGAATGACGATTTGCCGATCCGTACCGATAAACCTGTCCATTCCGGCAAAGTGCGCAGCGTCTACTGGTTGACCCCCGAAGACAGTGCCCGGCTCATAAAAGAGAAAGGCTATGATGTGCCGGCCGATGCGCCCCTCGCCCTCATGGTGATCAGTGATCGCATCTCGGCCTTCGATTGCATCTGGCAAGGTGTGGATGGCCTGAACGGCGTACCGGGCAAAGGGGCGGCGCTCAATGCCATCTCCAGCCACTGGTTCAAGCTGTTCAAGGAGAAGGGACTGGCCGACAGCCACATTCTGGATATTCCGCACCCCTTCGTCTGGGTCGTGCAAAAAGCCCGTCCGGTGATGATCGAGGCGATTGCCCGCCAGTACATCACCGGCTCCATGTGGCGTGCCTACAAGGATGGCGAGCGCGAGTTCTGCGGCATCACCCTGCCGGAAGGGCTCCAAAAGGATCAAAAGCTGCCGGAAATCCTCATCACCCCGTCTACCAAGGGCGTGCTGAAAGGGCTGGATGGCGTGCCGGAAGCCGATGACGTCAACGTCTCCCGTGCCGATATCGAGCGCCACTATAAAGGCTTCAACTTCAGCAAACCGGCCGACATCGACCGCTACGAAGTGCTGCTCAAAGAGGGCTTCAACGTCATCAGCGACGCGCTGGCCGGGCTGGATCAGATCTTCGTCGATACCAAGTTCGAGTTTGGTTACGTCCACGATGCCGCCGGCAACGAGAAGCTGATCTACATGGATGAAGTGGGCACCCCCGACAGCTCCCGTATCTGGGATGGCGCGGCCCTGCGCGACGGTCAGATTGTCGAGAAGTCCAAAGAGGGTTTCCGTCAGTGGCTGCTCAACCACTTCCCGGATCCGGACATCCTGCTCAACAAGAACCGCATGCCGGAACGTTTTGCCCTGGCCCGCGACAACAAGCTGCCGACCGAAGTGATGATGGATATCTCCAACACCTATGTCGGGATCGCCGAGAAGATCATCGGCCACAAGCTGGCGCGTTCTGCCAATCCCAAGCAGGAGATCATCGAGGTGCTGCGCGATCAGTACGGTCTGATCGACTAAGGGTTGCGCTCTTTTTTGTCGCCTAGAAACAAACGTTTGCTGGCGGCGATGGAGAGAGGCAGAGAAACAGACGGGCCCCGCTATGGGGCCCGTTTTTATTGCTGGTCTGGCGGCAAGCGAGCGGCGATCAGCCGTTGACCCTGAACACCTGACCTGTCTGGATGCCCAGCACCGACTTCTTGTAAGCCTGCGCTACCTTGGCGGCGGGCACCGGCACGAAGCCCGGGAAGAAGTCGGCGTATTTGTCCATCGACTCCGCCAGCACGGTGGGGCTCACCACGTTGATGCGAAGGCCTCTGGGTAGCTCGCAGGCGGCCGCTTTCACAAAGTGATCGATGGCGCCGTTGACGGTGCTGGCGCTCACGCCCCAGTTGATCGGCTCCTCGCTCAGAATACCGCTGATCAAAGTGATGGAGCCCTTGTCAGTCAGATAGGGAATGGCGGCGCGGGTCAGGTTGATCTGGCCCATCAGCTTGCTCTCCAGTCCCACCTGCCACTGCTCGTCGGTCATCTCGGTCAGGCCGTTGAAGGCCACGCTGCCGCTGGCGACAACCAGTGCATCAAACTGGCCCACTTGGGCAAACAGCGCCTTGATGGAGGCGGGATCGCGCATGTCGACCGTGGCATCGCCACGGCTGTGGCCGACCCGGATCACCTGATGATCTTTGGCAAGCAGTTCACTGACCGCGGAGCCGACGGTGCCGGAGGCACCCACAATCACAATTTTCATCTGCATCACTCCTGGTTGGGATGTATCGATTCTAGCGCAACAGAAAATGCGAAAAAGCGCGTAAAATAAACCCATTGTTTCCATATTGGAGCTAATGATGGATATCGCCCATCTGGCCAGCTTTTATGAGGTGGTGCTGCGCGGCAGTTTCTCGGCTGCGGCCGATACGCTGGGGGTCAGCAAGGGGATGCTGAGTCGCCACGTCAGCGCGCTGGAGTCCTCACTCAATGCGCAACTGTTGCAGCGCACCACCCGCCGCCTCAGTCTGACCGAGGCGGGCAAGACCCTCTACCAGCAGGCGGGGGAGATCTTCGCGCTGGCTCGGCAGGCGGAGCAGGATATTCAGGCGCTGACCGAAGAGGATGGCGGTCGCCTGCGCTTTACCTGCCCGGTCAGTACCGGCGACCGCATGGTGAGCGAACTGCTGACCAGCTTTGCCACGCTCTGCCCGGGAGTGGAGGTGGAACTCAATTTCACCAACCAGATGGTCGACATGAGTCAGGGAGAAAACGACATCGCCCTGCGCGCCATGAGCGAGGTGCCGGACAATCTGGTGGCCCTGCCGCTGGGGCGGCTCAAGGATGTGGTGGTGGCCAGCCCCGCGCTGGTGGCGCGAGAGGGGCGTCCAGCCACTCCCTATGAGCTGAGCGGGCGCAGCTGCCTGTTGCAGGGGCACAATCCGGCCTGGGAGCAGTGGCACTTTATCCGTGAGGGGGAAGAGGCCCACATTCTGGTGCAGGGCAAGGTGCGGGCCAACCACTACAGCACAGTGCTACAGCTGGCGCGCGCCGGTATGGGCTATGCCAAGTGCCCGCTGATGCTGGTGGAATCGCAGCTGATGGCAGGAGAGCTGGTGACCGTGCTCGACGAGTGGCAGAGCGGGCTGCATCAGCTTCATGTGCTGCATGCCCAGCAGCGGCGGGTGCCGCGCAAGATCAGGCTGTTCAAGCAGGTACTGGCCCAGTGGTTTGCCGAGCGACCCCACTACCTGCTCTGAGCGGCGTTATTTTTCTGTCATCTTTGGTTGCTACCCTGCGCCCATCATCGGCATCAGGAAGATCTGCGGGAATGAAGAGTAATAGAGGGTTGACCGGGTTTGTGCTGCTCTGTGCAGTGTTGGGGGCTGGCAGTGCGCAGGCCATGGTGGAAGTGAAGGTGCCGGAGAATTTCCGCATCCTCGCGGTGAGCAACGGCACCTTGCAAGATGAGCAGCATGCCACCCTGGCGGATGGCGAACAGCAACTGCTGGTGCGCTTCGAGGGGGTGATTCCCAGTCGCAGCAGCAGCGAGAATGATCGGCAGGTACGCTCCGAGCCGCAGGTGGTGCGCTATCAGGGCAGCAAGCAGCATTTGCAGTTGACGGCCAGCGTGCCGGGAGACGAGCGGGGGATGCAGGCGTATGCCAAGGCTCCTGTGGTGACGTTGCAGGAGAATGGCCACGCGCTTGCTATCCAGCAGGATGTGCTGGTGACCAGCGGCATGCTGCTTGGGGTGGATTGGAGCGGCAAACTGGCTGAATACAACCGCAGCGGCGGCAAGGCAGCGCTGACAGCCGTCGCTGTGACTACACAACCAACGGCTACGCTCTCCGGTGGGGCGCAACCCGTTGTGGCTGCCAGCGAGCTGGAAGGGCAGTTGCAGCAGTTGTTCCTCCAGGCCGATCCGGCCCTGCGCAAGCGCTTTATCGGTTGGGCGGTCCCACAGCTTTAAGTTTTCTGCCCGTTGCAGTAACGTGGACACTCCTTTTTTCAGGCGCTCTGTTCATCGTACTCAACGAGGTTTTCATGTTTGAATTGCATTCACGCCTGCAGGCAGATACCCGGTGGCTCGGGGATCTGCCCCTCTGCCGTGTCTTGCTGGCCAAAGACAGCCAGTATCCCTGGCTGATCCTGGTACCGCGAGTTACCAACCTGCGGGAAATTCACCATCTGGCGCCGGAGCAGCAGCAACAGCTGATGCAGGAGTCCTGCGCTGTCGCCAACCTGATGGAACAGGCCCTCAGCCCGGACAAGATCAACATCGGCGCGCTCGGCAATCTGGTACCGCAACTCCATCTTCACCATGTCGCCCGCTTTGCGACGGATCGCGCCTGGCCAGGTCCCATATGGGGCGCTCATCCGGTCGTGCCTTACGAGCCACAAGTTTTGGCGCAGCAGGCCGATATATGGCGTGCCCGGCTCGCCAAGCTGAGCGGTTTCACCCCTGTGGCTGCTGATAACGGAGTCAACTGAGAGGCGTGTCGCTATTTCAGTCTCCGGGCCGCGCCATCTGTTAGAGTTATGGTATAGATAAGCCCATTTTCGATGTTCAGGAAGGTCCCATGATAGTGACAAGATCCGATGACGATGCCGTATTGACCACAGAGGATGTGCTGCTCAGCCTGTGCAACTCGGTGACGGACGTTTTGAGTGCCGCGACCATGAGTCAGGTGCGGTTTTCCGGCATGGTGCAGCGGATCAGCAAGACCTGCCTAAAACCGGATATCGGCTGCTTCGTGCTGTTCGATGGCGGTTTTTCCGGTCTGGTGGTGATCAACTTCTCCGCCGCCGCCGCCATGGAGCTGTACGAGAGTTACATGCTCAGCATGGGACTCTCCAAGGAGGATCTCGCCATCTCCCACACCTCTGACGAGGTGAGCAACGTGATGGGCGAGCTGATGAACCAGATCGTCGGCAGCTTCACCGTCAAGGTGGGCCGCGATCTGCAGACTCACATCACCCAGAACCAGCCGAAGATGCTGGCCCTCAACAAGCAGGTGATGCTGAGCGTCGATACCAATCTCGACAGCCCGGAGTCCCGCCGCGTCACCTTCTTCACCGCTCGCAACAACATCTTCTATCTGGAGCTGGCGATGGACAAGACCGAGTTCATCCGCATCCACAATGAGGGGATGGAGCACGAGGAGCTGGATCCCGATGCGCTGATCGCCCAGGCCAAGCAGGATGCCGCCAAGCCGGCTCAGGCTGCGGCCCCGGTTGCCAACGATCACGACGATCTGCTCGACTCTCTGGGTATCTGAGGCAAACGCCGGATAGCAACAAGGCCACCTTCGGGTGGCCTTGTTGTATCGGTGCGTACAACAGTCGTTAGAAGTTGTAGAGCAGGCCGGTGTTGAACATCACGGATTCGGAGTCGTAGAAGTTGATGTCGGAATCGGACTTGGCATAGCCAGCGGTAAAGGTTGCGGAGAGCGGAGCAATACCGAACAGGCGGTGCCAGAAGAAGGTGCCGGTCAGGGCAAACTCGTCGGAGTCGGCGTTTTGGCCAAAGATCGGGTTGGCCTCATCATATTTGGTCTGGCCCAGATAGGCGTTGCTGACGAAAGACCACTGGGAAGCGCGCATGCCGTAGGTCAACTGCAGGCCGTTGCTCTTGTAGCTTTGGGCGCTGCCATCCAGATCGGCTTGGCGGTAGATAAAGGCTGGCTCCAGCATCTGACCGGGTGCCAGCTGCCATTTGTAGGAGAGGTCGAGGGCGTGGATCTTGCCGTTGCGATCCAGCTTGGCGGCAGTATCGGCGCCGTACTGACTGCCGCTACGCTCCTCATCCACCTCGATGTTGCGGGTGGTCAGGCTGCCATTGAAGTTGCTCCCCCAGATGCTGTCCCAGGCGAAGCGAACCCCTTTTGACTTGATATCGGTCGACTGGCGATCAACGCCTACGGCGAAGGGATCGCTCCACTGCTCGGTCGGCATGGCATTAAAGACCACGGAGCCAGCTACGATGCCCTTGTCGCTCATCTCCTGACGGATACCGAGCTGCTGGGTGAAGTCGAAACGGATGGCATCCTGGATCAGGTTACCGAGGAAGACCTGGGTGCGGGTATCGGCAAAGGTGTAGCGGATATCTGCGTTGAGCAGCGGGGCAACGGCGGAGCTGCTCTCGGCACTGCCCAGTCCGCTCAGGCGGCGGTTTTCATCATCACCACTATAAAAATTCGATTCGTAATTGATGACACTGACCCCGCCAAGCAGGAAACCGGACCAGCCAGACTCCTTGGGAATTTCACCCAAATCAGCATAAGCACTATTTGCGACCAACAGGCCCAGGCCCAGCAAGGTGGTGTTGCGCATCGGATAACTCCTAAATTAAATGGTGGTGAATTTTTTCGGCCGGTGAGTATAAAGAAAAAACCTTAATGGCAACTGACTCAATATTGCCAATTATCCTAACCCACTCATTTCATTCGGCGAATCGTTAATTAATTGTGCGAGATTAAGAAGAGTTCACTCGGTTGTGCTGGTATTCTGTACCGCGAATATCGGGGGAAAACAATAAGATGAAACAGATTAAATCCTGGGCGCAATATTATGTCGATCTGATGACCAAGCTGGGACTGGTGCGCTTTAGCATGTTCCTGGCGGCGGGCATTATCGTGCTGGCGGTCGCCATCCAGATGGGGGTGACCCTGTTCCTGCGCGGCAATATCGATGTGATCGACTTCGTTCGCTCGGTGTTTTTTGGCCTGCTTGTGACCCCCTGGGCGGTCTATTTTCTCTCCATCGTGGTGGATCAGCTGGAGGATTCCCGTCAGCGACTGAGCCGGATGGTGCGCAAGCTGCAAGATATGCGCGAGCGGGATCTGGAGCTCAATACCCAGCTGCAGGAGAACATTAGCCGCCTCAACGCCCAGATCGCCGAGACCAACCGGGCCGAGAGCCTGCGCCTTCAGGCCATCGAGGATCTCGAGAACGAGGTGTTCCAGCGGGAGAAAGCCCAGCTCCATCTGGGGGAGCGCACCGCGCTGCTGCGCTCCTTTATCGACTGCTCACCCGATCTGGTCTACTACCGCAACGAGGATGAGCAGTTCTCCGGTTGCAACCGCGCCATGGAGGAGCTGACCGGCAAGGTGGAGGCCGAGCTGATCGGTCTGACCCCGTTCGATGTCTACAAGCAGGAGATCGCCAACAAGGTGGTGGAGACCGACAAGCAGGTCTTTGCCAGCAACGAGCCGCTCACCTACGAGCAGTGGCTGGAGTATCCCGATGGCCGCAAGGCCTACTTCGAGCTGCGCAAGGTGCCCTTCTTCGACCGCTTCGGTAAGCGACTCGGCTTGCTCGGTTTTGGCCGCGACATCACCGAGCGCAAGCAGTATCAGGACAAGCTGGAGAAGGCGAGCCGCGACAAGACTACCTTCATCTCCACCATCAGCCACGAGTTGCGCACCCCGCTCAACGGCATTGTGGGCTTAAGCCGGATGCTGATGGATACTCCCCTCGATCCCAAGCAACACCAGCAGCTCAAGACCATTCACCTGAGTGCGGTGACCCTTGGCAATATCTTCAACGACATCATCGACTTGGACAAACTGGATCGCCGTCGTCTCGAAATTGCGCCGACCCGTATCGACCTGCCCGCCTTCCTCGACGAGCTGGAGACCCTGTCGCGCATTCAGGCGGAGCAGAAGGGGCTCTATCTCCATTTCGATCGGGATGGTGACATGCCGCAATTCGTGATGGCTGACGGCACCCGCCTGCGTCAGGTGCTGTGGAATCTGGTGGGCAACGCGGTCAAGTTTACCGATGAGGGGGGCGTCACCGTGCGTTGTCTCTCCCATCCCGCCGATGAGCCGGGCAAGCTGGCCCTGCACTTCGAGGTGGAGGATACCGGTATTGGTATCCCACGCGCCCAGCAGGAGAAGATCTTCGCCATGTACTATCAGGTGCAGGGCAAGAAACACGCTACCGGTACCGGCATTGGCCTCGCGGTCTCCCGTCAGCTGGTGCAGGCCATGGGCGGCCAGCTCTACGTGGACAGCGATCCGGGCGAAGGCTCCTGCTTCACCGCCGAGCTGGAGGTAGCTTGCGCCGAGCCTGTGTTGCCAGAGCAGGAGGAGGAGATGCCCTCCCTCGATATCCTGCTGGTGGAGGATGTGGAGCTTAACGTGACGGTGGCCTGCGCCCTGCTGGGCAAGCTGGGTCATCAGGTGCAGGTGGCACGGGACGGCACCCAGGCGTTGGCGATGGCCAACCCGGATGATTTCGACCTCATTTTGCTCGATATCCAGCTGCCGGACATGACCGGCTTCGATGTGGCGAAAACCCTGCTGGAGCGTTATGGCGACAGCCTGCCACCCATGGTGGCACTCACCGCCAACTCTACCGGCGATCGCCAGTACTACCGGGATCACGGCATGCAGGATGTGATTAACAAGCCGCTTGGCTCCAAAGCAGTGCGGGAGGTGATTGGTCACCTGTTTGCCGATCTGGCCGAGGATGAAGCGGATGAGCAGGCGGATGCGGGCAATCAGGATGCCCTGCTGGATATCCCCTTCCTCACCGATTACGCCGATACCGTGGGCAAGCCGGTGCTGCTCTCCAGCGTCGAGTTGTTCGAGAAGATGATGCCGGACTACATGGCAGTGCTCGACTCCAACATGATTGCCAAGGATCAAGCGGGGGTGGTGGAAGAGGCGCACAAGATAAAAGGGGCGGCAGGCTCCATCGGCCTGCGCCGTCTGCAGCAGACGGCCCAGCTGATCCAGAGCCCGGATCATCCCGCCTGGTGGGAAAACGTGGAAGACTGGATTGAGACGCTGCGCCGGGAATATCCGGGCGATATCGCCCGGCTGCGGCGCTGGTTGCTGTCTTGAGGCTGGATGTTGTCTTGAGTCTGATGGAAGTTGCTGGCAAGGAGCTGCAAGATGTATAGCCGTTTGATTACCCCCGCGCGCATCCACTCCTGGGGGGATGAGGAGCTGCTGGAGGCGACCGAGCAGGATCGCGCCCGTATCGTGCAGGCGGCGCCAGTGCGTCGGCTGCAGCAGAAGACCCAGGTCTTTCCGCTCGATGTGAAGGCCTCGGTGCGCAGTCGCCTCACCCACTCGCTGGAGGTACAGGATACTGGCCGCCAGATCAGTCGCCGCATTCTGGCTGCCTTGCCTGCAGGTATGGTCTGTGAAGGGGCCTTTATCAATCTGGTGGAGATGTCCTGCCTGCTTCATGACGTGGGCAACCCGCCGTTTGGCCACTTTGGCGAGCAGGTGATGAGCCAGTGGCTCGGCGAGATGCTCGATCCCCTTTATCAGCAGGCGCTGGCGCAGACACCCTCGGCCCAGTGGGCTGAATTGCGTCAGGACCTGCAACTGTTTGATGGCAACGCCCAGAGTCTGCGGCTGGTGCACAGCCTGCACGAGCTTAACCTGACGCTCGGGCAGCTGGCGGCACTCTGCAAATACCCGCAGCAGCCGCAACCCGGCGTGAGCTATGGCCAGCATCATGGCTGGAGCAGCAAGCGGGGCATCTTCTTTAGCGAGCAGCCGCTCTACCGGGCCCTCGGTCAGAGCTTGGGTCTGGCCCCCGGCTGCCGTCATCCGCTGGTTTACATCATGGAGGCGGCCGATGACATCTCCTACTGCATCGCCGATCTGGAAGATGCGGTAGATCGGCGGATCCTGACTCAGGGTGAACTGCTGGCGGCGCTGCGAGCTGCTGACCAGAGTGACTACATGGGCACCTTGCTGGATGAGGCGCTTGCCAGTGGTCGGGGCTTTTTTCCCCATTTTCGCCAGCAACTGACCCGGGATCTGGTGGCGCTGGCGGCGCAGAGCTATGTCAGCGAACATCAGGCCATTTTACAGGGGTCATACCTGCAAGCGCTGCTGCACGGTCAGGCGCCGGCGGCGCGGGTGCTCGATATCCTCAAGCGGGTGGCCCGTGAGCTGGTCTTTATGCGCCCCGAGGTGGAAGCGCTCGAGCTGGAGGGGTATGCGGCGCTGCGCGGGGTGCTGACCAGTTATGCCTGTCTGTTGGCGCTGCCAGCGCCACAGTTTGCTCGCCTGTTGGCCGGGGAGGGGAGTCAGGCGCTGTTCTTTGCGCGCCGCCTCTATCACCGTCTCTCGGCCCGCCATCTCAAGGCCTATCGATTGGCGATCGCCACCCCGGATCAGCGCTTTGCCTGCCAGAACGAGCAGGAGTGGTATTACCGGGTGCGGCTGCTGCTCGATTATGTCAGCGGCATGACGGATACCTACGTGCTGGAGGAGTACCGGCTACTCTCGGGGATCTGATGCCCCAAGCTCCCCTTCGGGCAGCATAAAATGCCGTAAAAACGTTTAAAAAGGAGTCGCAAGAGGCTTGTTTTAAATTCGGATATTTTTTAGACTTTTGCAACCTGTTCAACTTTTACCCGGTAAGGAGACGAATATGCAACATCAGATGCTCAATATTGCATTCTCTCGCGGCACTGCGTGCGGCGTGAAATCTCGTGCTCTTTTACCGCGTGGCGTAAACAGGTAACCCCTGTCTTTTTATCACCCGCGGTTCGTCCCGCAGGGTGATATCCACTTTCTCCGGGAGAACCGCATGTTCAACTGGAGAATGTCATGTCTATCGAACTGGTTTTACTGCGCAGTGTTGAATCCCTGGTCCAGAGAAGGATTGCCCGAGTCGAGCGTCGTCTCGTGCAGGTCAATCTGTCGCCCGCCCTGCTCAGGGATATCGGGCTGGAAGGATATCAGGGTCAAATTGCCCTCGTTCGCGAGCGGGAGTATCAAACCGGCTTCCGCCTCGGGAATCGAATAACCTGATCGCGAAGGGGAGAATAAGATCCCCCTCGCTAGTGAAATGGCAGGCTGCATGCCTGCCATTTTTCCATCTTATGGTTTATTCCAGGTTCACATGTTGGTGACTCAGTATTATCCTCTCTGCCCTCTTTGTAACAGCTGCGATTGTTTTCTCGCCTTGCGTCGTCAGGATCTGCAAGATTAGAGGTGGCAGCCCTATCTGTTTTACTCATCAGGACAAGATCTTATGCCACTCCTTCGTCAGCTTTTTCTTCCCATTTTGCTGTTGTTTTCGGGCATGTTGGCTGTTGCGGCTCCCCAACCGCAAGATGAGAGCACAAGTAACGAGATTTCTGCACAAAAGGAGCTGCTGGTTGGGGTTCCCCGTGGCGGCTATCTCCCTTTCATCTATCAACTCCCCAACCAGCGTTATGCCGGTCCGCTCAAGGAGCTGGCCTCGCGCATTGCAGCCGAAATGGGCGTGTCATTGCGTTATATCCCCTACAACTCCTACGTGGATGCCCAGATTGCTCTCCAAGGCGGCCAGATCGATGCATTAATCGGGGTCGAACGTAATGCTCTTGAATTGAAGGGGATAAACCCTATTGGCAGTATCGGTTCTTATGCTCGCTCCATTTTAATGCATACCCCGGATCAGCGATTGACCCTGGAGCAGGCGCGCAAGTTACGCTGGGTCTGTATTCGCGGGTTTGGCAGTTGCACTGAGTTGGATCGTTTGGGGATCTCTGGTGTAACTGAGCTTGAGAGCCGTGACGAGGCGACCTATATGGTCAAGCTGGGCGCTGTCGATGCATATCTTGATTTGGAACCCATTGTTTCCCTTAAGATGGAGAGAATGCCTGCATCAATGGGGGTTGTCGCTCCTGGGTGGCTTTCTGGCAGCACGCTGACGATGGCGACCAGCTCCCGCCAGCCAGAGCTGAGCGAGAAGCTTTGGCAGGCATATCAACGGATACCCGTTGCAGACTCACGATTACGGTTGCATCAGAAAAATGAACGCGCCAACGCTGGTCTGTTGCTGGAACCAGATGAGGCTAGTTGGCTGAAGCAGAGAAACAGGGTCATCAAGTTCGCCGTTGCCCCCGGATTTGCCGGCATCAGCGAAATCGATGACGAAGGTGAATTGCATGGCTATACGGCAGACCTGATGAAGTTATTGAGTCTGCGCTCCGGGATCCGCTTTGAGCTGGCGTCGACAAATACCTGGCAGGAGTCACTTAAACTGCTGAAAGAGCACAAAGTGGACCTTATTCCCTTGATGACACCGCTCAAGGATCGTCAGTCCTTTGCCTCTTTTACCTCCTCCTATCTGAAGTTCGACAGCTATGTCGTAGCCAGACACGGTGCTCGCCCGCTGAAGTCGCTGGTCGAGCTGAAAGGGCGTCTGATTGGTGGTGTGACGGGTTCTTACGAAGCCTCTCTCATTCACGCGCTGGGCGCCAATATTATCGAAGTAGGCAAAGATGCCGATTTACTGACCTTGCTTGATACTGGGCGAGCCGAATATGTGCTGTTGACCATGACCAATCTGGGACAGCAGGCGATGAAGGGTTTCAATGATAAGTATCAGGTAGTGCTGAGCTCCCCCGAATTTTCCGTACCTATCAGTATGGCCGTCGATAATGCTCAGCCCGAGTTGCTCCACATCATGGACAAGTTGCTGCTGACCATCACAGATGAGGAGTGGCAACTGCTGGAACGACGCTGGCTCAATGTGTCGGTCAATATCGAGTCTGATTACACCCTGATTTACAAATGGTTGGCCATAGGGGGGGGCGCCTTGCTCGTCAGCGGTTTGTTGGTGATGTTCTGGGCTCGCAGTTTGCGTCGCCAGATTGCGCAGCGGAAAATCGCAGAGGACAAGCTGAATGAACAGTTGCTGTTTGTGCAGACCTTACTCAACTCACTGCCAACCATGGTGGCGCTACGTGATAGCGAGCAGCGGATCACCTTGTGCAATCAGGCCTATCGCGATGCTTTCCTCGGTGCTGGCAGTAGCAGTGAGGAGCTGCAAAACATGCCCGAGACACTCAGAAACAGTGTGTTGGAAGAAGAGCGTTTGGTGTGGCAGACCGGACAGGATCTGGAGGGGGCAGGCAGTAACCTGCGAGCTGATGGTACGCCCTGCCATGTTATCTATGCCAAACGCCCTTATCGCGATCCCGATGGCAATATGCTAGGGGTGTTGACAGTACTGACCGATGTCAGCCGGATCAAGGAGGCGGAGGAGCGCGCCCGTCAGGCTGAAAATCGCCTTACCCAGATTACCGACAGCATGCCTGGGGTGGTCTATCAGTATTTGTGGCAAGGGCCGGGCAAGGGGCGCTTTCTTTATGCCTCTCAGGGGGCCAACGAGATTCTGGGGGTATCTCACCAGGATTTATTTAACGCTGAATCGGGTGGTGAGGTATTTGGCTTTACCGAACAGGCCCTGCAGGAGTTTGTCAGCAAGGTGGCCAACCATGCCGAGACCCTGGCCCCCCTCGATCTGGAGGTCAGGGTGGAGCGGCTTGATGGAGATCGCTATCTGCAAGTGCGTGGCAACTTTGTCAGACAGGAGCAGCAGGCACTGATCCTTAACGGTGTGATTCAGGACATCACTGCCCTCAAGCAACAGGAATATGAGTTGCGTGAAGCTCGCGCCTATGCCGAGCAGGCGATGCAGGCTCGCAGCCGCTTTTTGGCAACCATGAGCCATGAACTACGAACACCCATTTCAGGCATGCATGGCATGCTCGAATTGCTGCAAATGAGCGAGCTCAACGACGACCAGCGTTTTATGGTGCGCAATGTGGTCACCTCGACCAACAACCTGCTCTATCTGGTCAATGACATCCTCGATTTCTCCAAGATAGAAGCGGGTCAGTTGCAGTTGAATTACCAGAGCAGCCGTTTGCAAACGGTGATCTGCGATGCCATTCGTGGCCATGCGGCACTGGCTCATAACAAGGGGCTCAACGTGATACTGGAGTGGGAGCATCATGTGCCGGATTGGGCCGACATCGATGGGGTGCGTATTGGTCAGGTCATCTCCAACCTGCTCAACAATGCGGTGAAGTTTACCGAACAAGGGGGGATTACGATTCGGGTCAGCTACCTGAGCGAGCAACTGACCATCAGTGTCAGTGACACCGGTATCGGGATCGCCGAAGAGAAGCAGGCGCTGCTGTTCACGCCTTTTGAGCAGGTGGAGTCAGATATCAACCGTCGTTTTGGTGGCACCGGACTGGGGTTGGCAATCTGTGAGCAGCTGGTATGCAAAATGGGGGGGGCACTGACACTGACCAGCAAGGCAGGAGAGGGCTCCAGCTTCCGCTTCACCGTGCCGCTAACCAATCCGCAGTGGGAGCCCCCTGCTCTGGCTGACACAGAATGGTGGTTTTTCAGCGATGACACCAACCTCGAAGCGGCCATGGTACGGCAGGGGGCCAAGCTCAGGTACTTGGGGGCCAATGAGCTCAGTCGCTCACTGGAAGGGTTGCTGTTGGCCGATCAACGGTGGCTTGAGCAAGCGCTTGGGGGGGAATGGCAAAGCTGGCTGCAACACTCTGCGCTGAAGGGGATCATAGCGTCACCCGATGAGGCGTTACGGGGTCGGATTGGTGAACAGAAATGGTGGCGCCTGGGTCTATCCCCTCTCTATCCGGATCTTCTGCTGGAGAGCTGCCACGAATTGCTACAGGAGCGGGTCACACCAATCCTCCCTGCGCTTGCAGAGAAGCTGGGTGGCAAAGTATTGGTGGCTGATGATCATCCAGTCAATCGTGCCTTGCTGGCACGGCAGTTGGCCATTCTTGGTATCGAGGCTCAGGTTGTGGAAGATGGCGAGAAGGCTCTGCGGGCCTGGCAGGGACAGCAATTCTCTCTGCTGCTGACTGATTGCCATATGCCGGTGATGGATGGTTATGCTCTGACCAAGGCGCTGCGGGCTGCGGGAGTGACGGCCCCCATCATAGGGGTAACGGCAGATACGTCGGAAGAGGCGAGTGCTCGTATGGTAGAGGCAGGCATGAGTGACATGTTACTGAAGCCCTACCCGCTGGATATCTTGCGCCAGATGCTGGCCCATTGGCTGGCAGAGAGGACGCCAACCAGAAGCGCGGTTGCGCCCGTTGTTGGGGCTACAGGCATGCAGGCTGAGCGCTGGTTGGTGCTGTTTGGTGACGAGCTGACCGCGCGAGCCATGGCGGTGGAGTATCTCGATTCCAACCGGCAGGATGGCGAGGCCATGATGGCAGCACTGATTTGTCATGATGCCAGCGCTTTGGTAGAGACAGCCCACCGGATCAAGGGGGCTGCCCGAATGGTCGGGTTGGAGGAGCTTGCCAGCCAGGCTGCCATGCTGGAATCGGCAGCGCGATTGAAGCGGCTCGACGAGCTCGACGATCTGGTCAGCACAGTGCAGAGGTTGATGACGGCGATTGCCCACGACATTGGATTATGGCTCGATGAAAAAAGCACAACATGAGTTGGTCATCATGGTCGTGGAAGACCATGGATTTCAGCGCAAGGCGCTGCTGCACCAGATCCGCAGCCTGGGTTACCAGAATCTGCTGGAAGCGGTTGATGGTATCGAGGCGTTGGCGCTTAGCCAGCAACACAACGTCGATATCCTGTTTTGCGATCTGCGAATGCCCGGAATGGATGGCATGGCGCTGTTGCGCCGTCTGTCGCTGGGTGGTTTTCAGGGCGGCATTATCCTCTCCAGCGCGCTTGAGGGGGATGTGGTCGAAGCCGTATTGCGTATGAGTACCGCTTATGGCCTGCAGGTGCTCGGTCGCATAGAGAAACCCTCAACGCCGCAGCAGCTCCAGCGGCTTATCCAGGCTTGGTCACCCCGGCAGGAACCCCTCAGGGAGGAAGAGGGGCACAGAATAGGACTCGATGAGTTGCGTCGGGCGATCGAACAAGATCAACTGCTGCCCTGGTATCAGCCCAAGGTGAGTTTTGCATCCGGCGAGTGGGTCGGGATGGAGGCGTTGGCCCGCTGGCAACACCCCGAGTTTGGCCTGATCCCGCCCGGGCGTTTTATTTCACTGGCGGAGCACAACGGGCTTATCGATCCGTTGACCGAGGTGATCATCAGCAAATCTCTGAGTGATGGCCATTTATGGGAGGAAACCGGGTTGTCACTCAATCTGTCGATGAACCTCTCCACCACCTCACTCATTGAAGGGGATCTTTGCAACTTATTGATTGATCAGTGCAAGCGCTGGAGTATCAATCCTGAGCTCATCACTCTGGAGGTGACCGAGAGCGCATTCGTGCAGGATCTGGGCAAGTCTCTGGAGGTGCTGACCCGGCTAAGGATGCATGGTTTTGGCCTCTCCATCGATGATTTTGGTACCGGCTACTCCTCGATGCAGCAGCTGGCACTGTTGCCGTTCACCGAACTCAAGCTGGATCGCTCCTTTGTCGATCGCTGCCATGCCGATCCGTCACGTTTGGCTATTATCGAGTCCAGTATCGAGTTAGCCCGCAAGCTGGGGCTGAAGTCGGTGGCGGAAGGGGTAGAGGATGAGGCAACCTGGCGAGTGCTGGCCCAGCTAGGTTGCGACCTTTGTCAGGGATTTTTCTCTGCCCGCCCGATGCCGCGCAGTGAATTGGCTAATTGGCACCGGACTTGGCAAGATAGATTGCCTACACTGATATCTATCTGATTCTGTTGGCTGGATCCCTCCGTTTGAACAAGGATGTTCATGAAAATCTCAAGCAAGTTGCTGCTCAGCTTCGGTTTTATCAACCTGCTGATCCTGCTCTCCTCCACGCTGGTCTATTACCGGCTGACCCAGATCAATCAGGCCCAACACACCCTGCTGGAGCAGGCGCTGCCCGCCCTGCAGCGGGATGAAACGAGCCAGAAAGCGCTGGTTGCCACCGTTTCCGCCTTGCGTGGCTATCTTATCCTCGGCAAGGATCCGGCTCAGGCCTCCCGCCTCAAGCAGGAGTGGGAGTCGGCCTGGCAGGCCATCGCCCATCAGGCGTTCAGCCCGGCGCTCGCCAAGTCTCTCGAGACCTTCAAAAGCCATCAGGAGAAGGTGTGGACCATCGCCCAGAGCGAAGAGAATCTGCCCGCTCACACCCTGATGTTGCAGGAGGCGGGGCCGTTGGCGGAGGCGGCGCTCGATCAGTTGCAATCCTTTGCCAATGAAGAAGTTGGCACTCCGCAGGATCAACTCTCCGGCGATCGCCGCATGCTGCTCAAACAGGTGGGAGATGCCTATAACAGCCTCGCCAACGCCCTCTCTGCCCTGAGGGATTTTCTTATCTCAGGCGATCCCGAATACCGCAGCAAATATCAGGATTACTACCAGTTTCATCAGCAGCGGGTGGCTGAGGTTAAGCAGCAAGCCGCGCTCTTTACCGACACCCAACAGAGCCTCTGGCAGCTGTTTGAAGAGATGGCGACCCCTTTCTCCGAGCTGGTGGGACAGGTGATCGAGAAGCGCCAGGCACCGGATTGGGATCAGGCAAACTACCTGATGGGCACCGACATCGAGCCGATGCAGTCCAGCCTCAGCGAGCAGCTGGTCCAGCAGGTGGGGAAAACCCGTGCCGAGGTGGATCAGATTTCGGCGCAGATGACCGGAGCCGGGAGGGCTATCAACCAGACACTGCTGTTGGCTACCGGCAGCGCCATCGTGCTTGGCATGGTGGTCGCCTGGTTCTTTAGTCGCCGTCTGACCCGTGACATTGCCTGTCTGGTGAACCGGGCGGGGCAGGTTGCAGATGGTCGGCTGGCGGCCGAGCCCTTGCCAATCACAGGGCAGGATGAGTTGGGAGAATTGACAGGCTCCATCAACCGGATGTCTGCCCAGTTACATCATCTGGTCGGGGAGTTGCAGGGCGCAGTGGGGCAGGTCGAGGTGGCCTGTCTCGATGTGGGCAGCACTACTAGAGCCATAGTGGCGGATCTTACGGAGCAGGATCAGCGGGTCGATGCGGTGGCGGCGGCTATCGATCAGATGTCAGTGAGTGCTCGTGATGTGGCTGGCAACATTGCCGGTGTGGCGGATGGAGCCCATCAGGTGCGGCAGCAGACCCGTCAGGGAGAGGCCGCGCTGGCGCGAATGAGCGATACCATGCAGCAGATTGCCGCCATGATTGGACAGGCCAACGAAGCCATGGGGCTGCTGGAGCATCAGAGTGAACAAGTGGGGCAGATCACCGAGGTGATCGCCACCATTGCGGAGCAGACCAATCTGCTGGCCCTCAATGCGGCGATAGAAGCGGCGCGGGCAGGCGAGCAGGGGCGCGGTTTTGCGGTAGTGGCCGACGAGGTGCGCCAGCTGGCGACCCGCACCCATCAATCAACTGCCGAGATCAGCCAGACTATTGCGGCCATCTCCCAGCAGACTCGCCAGACGGTGAGCACCGTCAGCAGCGGTACCCGGTTGGTGGAGCAAGGGCGGGATGCAGTCGGATTGGTGACAGATACCCTGAGTGCCATGAACCAGCTGGTACAGTCGCTGTCGGGACAGCTGGAGGCCATTTCGGTGGCAACCGAGCAGCAGTCGCGGGTGGCCGCCGAGGTATCCGGGACGGTCGACGACATTGCCGCGCTCAGTCGGCAATCCTGTCAGCGTAGTCAGCAGGGGGAGGAGATCGTAGCCAGACTGGCTGGCGATACCGGCAAGCTGAAGGCGGTCATCGCCCGTTTTGATCTGGATGCGTGAGATGGCGGGGTCATCCCGCCATTGCTATTGCCATGCACCGGGCCGCCTGGCCCGTGGGCTTAGTCCAGACGTCGGAAGGTGTGGTTGTCGAAGCTGCTGGTGGTCTCCCGGTTGAGCAGGCTGACCAGCAAAATCGCCCGTTTCTCTCCATCCGGCTCCATATAGATGGCTTCGAAGCCGGCAAGCGGCCCCTCTTCAATCAGCACCTTGTCGCCCGAGCAGGGCAGGTTAGCGTAGCTGGCTCTCGCCTCATCGCTGTCATCGCGACTCATCAGCTGATAGACCAGCTTGCTGCTGATGGGGGTCCATTCACTGCCAAAGTGGATGATCCGGCTGATGCCGCGGGTCGATTTCAGGGTGACCGGTGTCACCTCTTCCAAATCAACGAAGATAAACAGATAGTTGGGGAACATGGGTTCCCGTACCGGAACTCGCTTGCCCCGGCGCAGCTTCTCGATCTCCACCATGGGGTAATAGGATTCGATACCCTGGGCATCGAGGTGGGCGCGGGCGCGGGCCTCTTCTTTTGGCTTGCAGTAGGCCAGATACCATTTTTTCATGTTATGAGTATGTTCGTGTTGCCGTGCTCGCGGATATGATAGCGGCGCCAATAAAAAAGGCCACGCATTGCGTGGCCTTTTTTGCCGAGTGAGCAATTACCAACCTTTTACCAGGCCGCCTTTGAACAGCTCGAGACCTTTCTTGTAGACATCATCGGTCTGGAAAGCTTGTACGAACTGTTTGACCTTCTCGTCATCCTTGTTGTTGTCGCGGGCGACGATCAGGTTGACGTAGGGGGACTCTTTGTCCTCAACAAACAGGCCGTTCTCGGTCGGGGTCAGACCAATCTGACCGGCGAAGGTGTTGTTGATGATGGCTAAGTCCACGTCTTCCAGCGAGCGCGGCAGTTGGGCTGCTTCCAGCTCGACAATCTTGAAGTTGCGCGGGTTGCTGGCGATATCCAGCACGGTGGCTTCCAGACCGGCGCCATCCTTCAGGGTGATCAGACCCTGTTTGGCCAGCAGGATCAGGGAGCGGCCCAGGTTGGTCGGATCGTTCGGTACCGCGATCTGGGCGCCATCTTGCAGCTCGCTCAGCGCCTTGATCTTCTTGGAGTAACCGGCGATCGGGTAGACAAAGGTGTTGCCAACCGGAATCAGCTTGAAGCCGCGATCACGCACTTGTGCATCCAGATAGGGTTTGTGCTGGAAAGCGTTGACGTCGATGCTGCCATCGTTCAGCGCCACGTTCGGGGTGACGTAGTCGGAGAAGTTGACCACCTCGACTGTCAGACCGTATTTCTCTTTGGCTACCTTGGCAGCCACTTCAACCAGTTCGGTCTCCGGGCCAGCAATAGCGCCCACTTTCAGAACCTTGCTCTCTTCTTTTTGACCGCAACCGGCCAGAACCAGACCAGCCAGCAGGGCAGCCGCAACGGATTTGATGCCAAATTTCATAAAACCTCCTGTCAGAAATCGACGATTAACGATGATCACATTTGTTGACCAGGCGCTCACCCGCGCTCTGGATAAGTTGAACCAGTACTACCAGGATAACCACGGTCACCAGCATGACGGTCGGGTCAAAGCGCTGATAACCATAACGAATACCCACATCCCCCAGACCACCGCCACCGATGGCCCCGGCCATGGCCGAGTAGTTCACCAGCGTGACGAGGGTAATGGTGACACTGTTGAGGATGCCGGGCAGAGCCTCGGGCAGCAGCACCTTGGTGATAATTTGCAGCGGCTTGGCGCCCATCGCCTTGGCCGCTTCCAGCAGGCCGTCCGGCACCTCCATCAGGGCCCCTTCCACCAGACGGGCAATGAAAGGGATGCAACCGACGGTCAGCGGCACGATGGCGGCGATGGTGCCGATACTGGTGCCGACAATCAGCCGGGTTAGCGGAATGATGGCGACCAGCAGGATGATAAAGGGCACCGAGCGACCCACGTTGACCACCATGCCCAGAGTACGGTTGAGCAAGGGGTTGGCCAGGATCTGGCCCGCCTTGGTCACGTGCAGTGCCACGCCGAGCGGCAGACCCAGCAGGCAGCCGAACAGAGCGGAGGCAAACACCATGATCAGGGTGTCGCCCAGGGCCGTGATGAGCAGATTAATCATGGCTTCGGACATAACCCATTACCTCCAGCTGAATGTGGTTGTCGATGAGAAACTGCTGGGTCGCCTCGCACTGGGCTTCATCCCCGAACAGCTCGGCCAGCAGGAAACCGAATTTGACGCCACCTGCGTATTCGATGTCTGCGCTCAGTATGCTGATGTCGATGTTGAAACGGCGGCTCGCCTCGGAGATCAGCGGCGTATCAACCGTGCTGCCGGTAAAGCCGAGCTTCACCAGCGGGTAGCTGCCTGGCACCCGCTCCGCACTCATCCGATCCTGATACTCCTGCGGTACTTCCAGGTGGATGGTGGAGTGGATGAAATCCCGCGCCAGCTGGGTCTTGGCATTGCTGAAGAACCAGGCCACTTCGCCCTGTTCGATCAGACGGCCGTCGCTGATGATGGCCACTTCGTCACAGATCCCCTTCACCACATCCATCTCGTGGGTAATGAGCAGGATGGTGAGCCCCAGCTTGACGTTGATCTCCTTGAGCAGGGTCAGGATCGAGCGGGTGGTCTGCGGGTCGAGGGCCGAGGTGGCCTCGTCACACAGCAGTACCTTGGGGGCCGGTGCCAGTGCGCGGGCAATGGCGACCCGCTGTTTCTGACCGCCGGAAAGCTCGGACGGATAGGCATGGGCACGGGCTTCCAGCCCGACCAGCGCCAGCAGTTCGGCAACCCGTTGCTGGATCTTCTCTTTGCTCCAGCCTGCCAGCTCCAGCGGAAAGGCGATGTTGGCAAACACGGTGCGGGAGGCAAGCAGGTTGAAGTGCTGGAAAATCATCCCGATCTGGCGGCGAGCCTGGGTCAGATCCCGTTCGCTCAGGGCGACCAGATCCTGGCCATCTACAATCACCTGGCCCTCTGTCGGGCGCTCCAGCAGGTTGACACAACGAATGAGGGTACTCTTGCCGGCACCGGAGGCACCGATCACCCCGAAAATTTTGCCTTGGGGTACATGCAGACTCACATCACGCAGGGCGTGCACGGCGTCACTGCCTGTACCGTAGACTTTGTTGAGACCGATCAACTTAATCATGGATTCTTCCGTGCTAACAGCCTTAAAGCACAGGGCGCTACAGGCGGGGAAATTGGGCAGAGGTTCCACTGGGTTACTCTGTCATCATGGAGGATGATGCTAAGATGTCTGGATGGCCATGTCAACGCATGTTTTTACGTCTAGACGTCTAAAAAAGTGATAAGGATTTCTGTCAGGCGGATAACGATAAGGATGGTATTGTCGCTCTGCCACATCCTGTTTCGTCCCTGCGGCAGATAACCGAATTAAAGATGGTTTATATCGGGTATATGCTGGTTTTATTAGTGTGCCAGCCCGTTCCTGTCCATATCGGCCATCGAGCCTGATACTCCTCCATCGTTACACAAATTGCTGCACAAATCGTTCCCTATTCGTGACAGGCTCACCTGGCTGCCACTTTGTCGGCGTCAACCTTGATGCAGCGCAAGGGGGGCTCGGATAGGGATTGGGTCGGTGGCGCCGTTTTTTTATACTGATGACGTCGACAAGCATGGAGGGCAGTGCGATGAGATTCCAACAGATCAAAGAGTTGCTGCACTATCTTGAACAGGTTCATCACCAGCTCGGGCTCTGTTACGGGCGTTTGACCAGTCAGGTGGACAACGAACGGAGCCGGATGTTGCTGGTCTATCTGCAAGGGCGTGAGGATGCGGCCAGTGCCCATCTGCACGAATATGCCGCTCAGCTGGGAGAGGCGGTCAGGGAGACCTGGCTGAACCAGAGTTTCAGCGAGGACATGCTGCCTGCCATTACCCGCTTCGAGCTGCCGGCATCAGTCCAGACCCAGAATATCGTCACTCAGGTATGCCGCTGGGAAGAGCAGCTGGTGCGCGAGCTGAGCCATCTGGCACGGGAGTGCCCGACACCGGCCACCACCGCTTTGCTCGAGAATCTGGCCGGGCTGGAGCAGACCCGCCTGACCCGACTGGTGCACGGAGTGCACCGACTCGACGACATGTAACGGGTGATAAGCACCAAACACGCAAGATGACCGCAAAACAAAAGGGCCCGGCAGCAGTGCCGGGCCCTTTCCATTGGTATCTGCTGACTTGCAGTGAGCGTCGGTCAGCCCTGCTGCTCGGCCGCGTAGAGAGCGGCCCCGATAATGCCCGCCTGATTGAGGCTGGCCGCCGGAATGAGCGGTGCTCGGGTCTCGATGCGATCGACAAACTTATCCAGCTTGGCTGCGCTGCCGCCCCCCAGAATGAAGAGGTCGGGGGAGAAGAGAAACTCGAGGCGGGCCAGATACTTGTTGAAGCGCTTGCCCCAGCGGTTCCAGGAGAGATCCTCCCGTTTGCGCGCCGCATCGGAGCAGTAGTGCTCGGCGACCATTCCTTCCAGCATCAGATGGCCCAGCTCGGTGTTGGGCAGCAGATGGCCGTTGACGAAGATGGCGGTGCCGATGCCGGTGCCGACCGTGATGAGGATGATGACCCCCTTGCGATCCTTGCCGGCGCCAAAGCGCATCTCGGCCAGACCGGCGGCATCGGCATCGTTCAGCACATAGCAGGGCTTGCCGGTGACATCGGCAAACAGATGCTCGGCGTCGGTTTCGATCCAGCTCTTGTCGATGTTGGCGGCACTCTTGGCAACCCCGTTGTGGATGGTGGCGGGAAAGCCACAGCCCACTGGCCCTTTCCAGTCGAAGTGTTCGACCAGTGCCTTGAGGGTATGGGCGATGGCGGCTGGGGTAGCCGGTTGCGGTGTGGCAATGCGATGGCGCTCGCCAATCAATTCGCCGGTTTTGGTATCGACCAGACAGCCCTTGATCCCTGAGCCTCCAATATCCACTCCCAACATATGCATCTGTGTTGTCCTTGTTGTGTGCCGACCAGTTTGCAGTGACCATGCTGTTATGGGCACTGCAGGTCGGCAGAGCATGAAAAAAGTGCTGCAATCCGGCAAGGGGCAGATCACTTATGCGTGATCCGACAGACCTTTTTCGATGCAGCGGATCAGCAAACGGGTCTTCTTGTTCTCTTCATCCTGACGCCGGGCAAGGGTGGCCAGCGCCCATTCGATATGTTCGGCCACCATGGGCTCGGCGGTGGTCAGCCCCAGTTGCAGGGCCGCGATCACCTCGGGGGTCGCCGGGCCATTGCCAAGGGCGACTGCCAGATTGCGGCGCCAGCGCTGGTAACCGATGCGGCGGATCGGGCTCCCTTCGGTCTGCTTGAGAAACTCGCTCTCGCTCCAGCACCACAGCGCCAGCAGGGGCGGGCGGTGCAGGCTGGGGCGGGGGCTAAAATCGGGTTCCGGGCTGGCATCGGCATAGCGATTCCAGGGGCAGATAAGCTGGCAGTCGTCGCAGCCGTAGATGCGGTTGCCCATCAGGGGGCGAAACTCTTCCGGAATAGGGCCGTCATTCTCGATGGTGAGATAGGAGATGCAGCGGCGGCCATCTACTACATAGGGGGCGACAATGGCGCCGGTCGGGCAGATGTTGATGCAGGCGACACACTTGCCGCACTGCTCCTTCTCCACTGGCTGGTCGAGCGGCAGCGGCAGGTTGAGCAACAGCTCACCGAGAAAGAAGAAGGAGCCAGCCGATTCGTTGAGCAGCAGTGAGTGTTTGCCAACCCAGCCGAGGCCCGCCTTGGCCGCCAGTGGCCGCTCGAGGATGGGGGCGGAGTCAACGAAGGGGCGCCACTCACCCAAGGTCTCTTCAGTGCCTTGAAACAGCTCGGCGCAGCGCGCTTCGATGCGATCACCCAGCTGTTTGAGCCGGTTGCGCAGCACTTTGTGGTAGTCGCGACCGAGAGCATAGCGGCTTATATAGCCCAGAGTCGGATCGCGCAGGGTGGCAGCAAAGCCCGCTTCGAACGGCAGGTAGTTCATCCGCACCGACAACACCCGCACCGTGCCCGGCAGCAGCTCGTGGGCGCGCGCGCGCATCATGCCGTGGCGTGCCATGTAATCCATGCTGCCGTGATAGCCCGCATCCAGCCAGGCCTGCAATCTCGGCTCTTCGATACGCAGGTCGGTGTCGGTGATGCCCGCCTGGTCAAAACCTAGCTCCCGTGCCCAGAGCTTGATATCTTGGGCCAGCTGGTGGAAGTCAGGTGCGCTCATGCGGCTTGGCCTGGCCGGAGTTTGCTGGCGTGGGTCGATTGATAAGAGGCGGGAGCCGTCATGGTAGAGATCATCAGGGGCGCGTTGGGCACAAAAGAGGGGGGCAGTTTACCACAGGGGTTGTGGCAGACTGAACAGATCCGCGCACTGGAGCGCAACTGGGCCGCGCGTGAGGGGCAACCTCTCTATGCCCTGATGGAGCGAGCCGGTGCCGCGCTGCGTACTTATGCCACCCTGCATTGGCCCGACAGTCGCTGCTGGTGGATTTTCGTCGGCCCCGGTAATAACGGCGGTGATGGCTATGTGCTGGCCCGCCTTGCCCGCCAGATTGGCATCGAGGTGGTGGTGATTGCCGCCAGGGCACCCGACCAGCTGAAGGGGGATGCCAGACGGGCCGCCGATGAGTGGCTGGCGGCCGGTGGCCGGGTCTGGCTGGCCGAGCAATTTGATAAGGACCAGCACTCCACCCCGGATCTGGTGGTCGATGCCCTGCTTGGCACCGGCGTCAACACCTCCCTCTCGCCACTACTGACAAAGATCGTCGCAACAATCAATGGCTTGGCTGTGCCCGTGCTGGCGGTGGATCTCCCCTCCGGCCTCAACGGCGATACCGGCCGTGCCATGGGGGCCGTGGTGCAGGCCACTCGCACCCTCACCTTTATCGGTATCAAGCAGGGGATGCTCACCGGCGATGGGGTGGATTGCGTCGGCCAGCTCGACTGTGATCCCCTTGGCGTCACGCCTGATGACACTATGCTGCCCGCCGCCTGGCGTATCGATTATCCGCAGCTGAGCACGCAACTGACCCCGCGCCAGCGCGCTTCCCACAAGGGCTCTTATGGCAAGGTGCTGCTGGTGGGGGGCAATCGCGGCATGCAGGGGGCCATCGTGCTGGCGGCCCGCGCCTGCCTGCGGGCGGGGGCCGGGCTGGTGCGGGTGTGTCAGCATCCGGCTCATCCACCGGTCAGCCTCTATCAACCCGAACTGATGAGTCTCACTACCGCTGATGACGAGGGGTGGGCGTCGGTGCGGGTCATCGGCCCCGGGCTCGGTCAGGATGAGTGGGGACGCGCGCAAATCGCCCGTTATCTCACCGAACGGCTGCCACTGGTTTTGGACGCCGATGGATTGAATTGGCTGGCGCAATCTCCCCGCCATCAGGATAATTGGGTGCTCACGCCCCATCCCGGTGAAGCTGCGCGCCTGCTGGGATGCACCATTGCCGAGATTGAAACCGACCGGTTTGCCGCCGTGCAGGCGCTGCAGCGGCGTTATGGCGGTGTGGTGTTGTTAAAAGGGGCGGGAACACTTATTTATGACGGCGAGCGGGTCGCTCTCTGTTGTGAAGGCAATCCCGGCATGGCAAGTGGCGGGATGGGCGATCTGTTATCTGGTATAATCGCCGCCCTTTTGGCCCAGGGCTGGTCTGCCACCATGGCAAGCTGGCTGGGCGCCGTGATCCACGGCGAGGCTGCAGATCAGGCCGCCGCTGACGGCGAGCGGGGCATGCTGGCGTCAGATCTGCTGCCGCTGATCCGCAAACTGGTTAATCCCGACACCATTACAAGTTAAAAAGAAGAACATGGCAAAACAGTTGATGATGACACTGCCGGACGAGGCAGCAACCGTGGCACTGGGTGGCCGTCTGGCACAGGCCTGCCAGCAGGCGACCACAGTGTTTTTGCATGGCACGCTTGGCGCCGGTAAAACCACCCTGACCCGCGGCTGGGTGCAGGGCCTTGGCCATCAGGGCAAGGTAAAAAGCCCGACTTACACCCTGGTCGAACCCTATGAGCTCGATGGTTGGCAGGTCTACCATTTCGATCTCTATCGCCTGGCTGATCCGGAAGAGCTGGAATTCATGGGCATTCGGGACTATTTTGCCGCCAACACTCTCTGTCTGGTGGAGTGGTCCGAGAAGGGCGAGGGCTGGTTACCGGCTCCCGACCTGGAAATTACCCTCACTTATGTAGGCGAGCAGCGCGAGGTTCTGATAGAGGCTCGCACTGCTATTGGCGAAGCCATTCTGGAACGGTTGTCATCTACGTGCGCTTGATCCTTGTTATTGCTCTCTCTTTGATGGCGTTACCTTCTTGGGCGAATCAGCTCAAGAGCGTACGAATCTGGCCATCACCGGATAACACCCGGGTGGTGCTCGATATGAGCAGCGCCCCCAACTTCAACTATTTCACCCTCACCGGCCCGGATCGGCTGGTGATCGATCTGAAAGGGGCGAGCAACGCCGCCAATCTGGCGCGGATCGAGAACAACAGCGAACTGGTGCGCAAGATCCGCCAGAGCACTCCGCTGGAGAAGGGCGGTCTGCGGCTGGTGATGGATCTCAGCTCCGCCATCAAGCCGGTGGTCTTTCCGTTGGCGCCAGCCGGGCCCTATGGCCACCGTCTGGTCATCGATCTGCCTTATGAAGAGAAGCGCTCGGCTGCAGCGGTGCAAGCCACGCCTGTCGGTGGCAAGGGCAAGGGAGTGGTGATTGCCATCGACCCGGGCCACGGCGGGGAAGACCCGGGCTCCATCGGCCCGCGCCGTACCTACGAGAAGCGGGTGACGCTGGCGGTCTCCCAGAAGCTGGCGGCACTGATCGACCGCGAGCCGGGGATGCGTGCCGTGATGACCCGTCGTGGCGACTATTTCGTCGACCTCAACAAGCGCTCCGAGATTGCCCGCAAGGCCAAGGCGGATCTGCTGGTGTCGGTCCATGCGGACAGCTTCCACAACTCCACTCCGCGCGGCGCCTCGGTCTGGGTCCTCTCGACCAACCGTGCCAACCGCGAGATGGGCAGCTGGCTGGAGAAGCAGGAGAAGCAGGGCGAGCTGCTGGGCGGTGTCGGCAAGGTGTTGGCGGAATCCGATCCCAACCCCTATCTGGCGCAAACCTTCCTCGACCTCTCCATGGACAAGTCCCGTGCTGAAGGATATGACGTCAGTCGCCAGATCCTGCGCTCCATGGGCAAGGTCGCCCGACTGCACAAGAAGGCGCCGGAACACGCCAGTCTGGCGGTGCTGAAGGCGCCGGATATTCCCTCGGTGCTGGTGGAGACCGGTTTTATCTCCAACCATGCGGAAGAGAAGCTGCTGGCCACCGCCAGCTATCAGGACCAGCTGGCCCGCGCCATCTTCGAGGGGATCCGCAACTACTACCGCGCCCACCCGACCAAGGGGGCCATGCTTACCGGCAAGGGGCAGGTGAGCCAACCTGCCGCTACTCGCCCTGCACCGGTAGCCCGGCAGCCGGTGAGCCAGCCCAGGCAGGCACAGTCGCAGCCGGTAGTGACCAACAAGATGCCCGCTACTGCCCGTGATAGCGGAACGGCGAGCGGCTCTGGCGCCGGGGTGATCAAGCCTTACTCGGCTGCAGCGCAAGAGAGCGGTGCACCGGTCAGCAGTGTGGGGGACTATGACAAATCGCGGATGCTCCGCCATGTGGTCAAACGGGGCGAGAGCCTCTCTCGCCTTGCCGAGAAGCATGGAGTGAGTCAGTCCACTCTGGTGGAGATCAACCAGCTGCGCAGCCGGGATATTCAGATCGGTCAGACTATCTATATCCCCCAGCAGGGGCAGAGCCGCAGTGCCGCCCCCGTTCGCAGTGACGACAAGTCGCAGATGATCCGCCATGTGGTCAAGCGGGGGGAGAGTCTCTCCCGCCTTGCCGAGAAACATGGGGTGAGCCAGGCACGGCTGGTAGAGATCAACAAGCTCAAGTCGCGGAATATTCAGGTAGGGCAGGTGCTCTACATTCCGCAAAACTGACGCGCGGGAGCGGGCGATGCCGCTCCCGCTGTTAGCGAATACCATCAGCAAGATAGAAATTCAGGAGTAAATGATGCCGATCCGTATATCGCCCCCTATTCTGGCCAACCAGATTCCGGTTGGTGGAGAGGTGGTGGAGCAGCCCTCCTGGAGCCTTAAGAGACTGACCATCCGCAAGATAGAAATTCAGGAGTAAATGATGCCGATCCGTATTTTGCCACCCATTCTGGCCAACCAGATTGCAGCCGGAGAGGTGGTGGAGCGGCCCTCTTCTGTGGTGAAAGAGCTGGTGGAGAACAGCCTGGATGCGGGGGCCGACCGGGTCGAGATCGACATCGACAAGGGGGGAGCCAAGCTGATCCGCATCCGTGACAACGGCTGTGGCGTCGCCAAAGACGAGCTGGTGCTGGCGCTGTCGCGTCATGCGACCTCCAAGGTGGCCACGCTGGACGATTTGGAAGGGATCAACAGCCTCGGCTTTCGTGGCGAGGCGCTCGCCTCCATCAGCTCGGTTTCCCGTCTCACCTTCACCTCCCGTACTGCAGATCAGTCCGAAGCCTGGCAAGCCCAGGCGGAAGGGCGCGAAATGAGCGTCACCATCAAGCCGGCGGCCCATCCGGTGGGCACCACGGTGGAGGTAGTGGATCTCTTCTTCAATACCCCGGCGCGGCGCAAATTCATGCGCAGCGAAAAGACCGAGTTTGCCCATATCGATGAGCTGGTGCGCCGCATCGCGCTCTCCCGCTTCGATGCCACCCTGATCCTGCGCCACAATGGCAAGGTGGTGCGCCAGTACAAGGCCGCCAATACCGTGCCGGAGCAGGAGCGACGTCTCGCCGCCGTTTGCGGCACTCCCTTCATGCACCATGCGCTGGCGGTGGAGAGCGAGCATAGCGACGTGCGGCTGTGGGGCTGGCTGGCGACTCCGGAGGGGGCAAGACCGCAAAACGATCTGCAATACACCTATGTCAACGGCCGGATGATGCGCGACAAGCTCATCAATCACGCCATTCGTCAGGCCTATGACGAGCTGCTGCCTCCCGATCGCTTCGCCGCTTATGTGCTCTATATCGAGCTGGATCCCCGTCAGGTGGATGTCAACGTTCACCCGGCCAAGCATGAGGTGCGCTTCCATCAGGCGCGACTGATCCACGACTTTATCTTTCAGGCGCTGTTTACTGCGCTGCGCCGCGAAGGAGTCAGCGCCGCTCATCAGGATGTGCCGCTGGCCGAAACCCTGGTCGAGTTGCCGGTCAGTCCGCAGATCGAATATCCCGGTCAGGCGCCACGCCCGGAGTGGTACGGTGCCGAGCACAGCTACCGGGCACCGGCACAGGTGCGGGAAGGGAACGGTGGTGGTGCAGGCCGAGCCAGCAATTATCAACCGCCCGAGCCGCCAAGCCGGGAGGCGATGCGCGGCATGGGCGCTCTGCTCACTACGCTGCCTATCGCAACTGCGGCTGAGGCTGCTCCCGCACAGTCCACCGACACGGTGCCGTCACCCAAACAGGGAGGATGTCGCGCCCTGACACTGGTGGATCAGGCCTACCTGTTGATCGAGCGGGATAATCAGCTGGCGCTGCTCTCGCTGGTGCGCGCCGAGCGGGTGTTGCTGCGCCACTGGCTGCTGGAGACCTGGGGCCAGGGACTGGCGGCCCAGCCACTGTTGCTGCCGGTATCCTTCAAGCTGCCGAAGAATTTGATCGCGCTGGTGACCGAGCAGGAGCGTTTGCTGAAACGGATGGGGCTGGAGTTGAAAAGCGGGGGGCGCGACACCATGATCCTGACTCGGGTGCCGGCTCTGCTGCGCCAGACCGATCTGGTTCGTCTGTTACCCGAATTGCTGCAAATTATCGAGGGCGGATCTGACAGTGATGCTGGTCAGCAGGCTGAAGTATTATGCCAATGGCTGGTGGAGCAGGGGATAAGCCGCGAGAAAATATACGATTTTTCAACTGCCAGTCGTCTGCTGACGGAACTTGTGACCGATTTCAGTGACCAACTGGCAGACATTCGCATGGTGCGCCCCCTTTCGCTGGCGACCGTGCTGGAGGAGTTTGAACATGGCGAGTGACTTGCCGACCGCAATTTTTCTGATGGGGCCGACGGCCTCCGGCAAGACGGATCTCGCCATTGAACTGTGCCAGGCGCTGCCCTGCGACATCATCAGCGTCGATTCGGCGCTGATCTATCGCGGCATGGATGTAGGCACAGCCAAGCCGACCGCCGATGAACTGGTACGTGCCCCGCACCGGCTGATCGACATTCTTGACCCTGCCATGAGCTATTCGGCAGCCGATTTTTGCAAGGATGCCCTGCGGGAGATGAAAGAGATCGCCGACCGTGGCCGCATTCCTCTGCTGGTGGGCGGTACCATGCTCTATTTCAAGGCGCTGCTGGAGGGATTGTCCCCGCTGCCCTCCGCCGATCCCGCCGTTCGTGCCGGGATTGAGGAAGAGGCTGCCCGCCTCGGTTGGCAGGCGCTGCACGATGAGCTGGTGCGCATCGACCCGGTGGCCGGTGCGCGAATTCACCCCAATGACCCACAGCGACTCTCTCGGGCGCTGGAGGTCTACCGTATCAGCGGCAAGACCCTTACCGAGCTGACGCAGGTGCAGGGGGAGGGCTTGCCCTATCGGGTGCAGCAGTTTGCCATCGCCCCGAGCGATCGTGCCGTGCTGCATCAGCGTATCGAACAGCGTTTTGACAAGATGCTGCAAGGTGGCTTTGAACAGGAGGTTCGTGCGCTGATGGCGCGCGGCGATCTGACCCCGGATCTCCCCTCCATTCGCTGTGTGGGTTATCGCCAAATGTGGGACTACCTGTGCGGTGAAGTGGGGTATGATGAGATGCGTTATCGTGGCATTGTTGCCACACGCCAATTGGCAAAACGACAGATGACCTGGTTGCGCGGCTGGCCCGACGTGACCTGGTTGGAATCTGGTGAGTCTGGCAATCTCGACCGCGTGCTTGCTCGCGCTGGTGCGGCTTGACACTCCCTGTATAATCAGGTTGTTATATTGATATTCGGTGTTTAAAAACAACAAACTATAAGGAAAAGAAAAATGGCTAAGGGGCAATCTCTCCAAGACCCGTTTTTGAATGCGCTGCGCCGTGAGCGGATTCCTGTTTCTATCTATTTGGTGAACGGCATCAAACTGCAAGGTCAGATCGAGTCTTTTGACCAGTTTGTTATCCTGCTGAAAAACACCGTGAGCCAGATGGTTTACAAGCACGCCATCTCGACTGTCGTACCGGCCCGTGCCGTCAATCATCACCAGCCCACTCCGGGTGGCGCGGCTGATGAACAGGGTGATGCCGAGGCGTGATATCCCTGGGCGAGTCGACTCGCCAACTCAGATTCATCATGATTCCTGTTAAGGAGCAAGCGCTTGTTTGACCGTTATGAAGCTGGCGAACAGGCCGTTCTGGTGCATGTCAACTTCAGTGATGAGGGTGAGCGGGAGGATCTGGAAGAGCTCAAGATGTTGGTGAGCTCGGCCGGAGTCAATGCGCTGGGGGTAATTACCACCAGTCGCAGTGCGCCCAGTGCCAAATTTTTTGTCGGCAGTGGCAAGGCTGAAGAGATCGCGTCCCAAGTCCAGATGCTGGATGCCGACGTCGTCATCTTCAACCATGCCCTGACCCCTGCCCAGGAGCGCAACCTGGAGCGTCTGTTCCAGTGCCGGGTGGTGGATCGAACCGGCCTGATCCTCGATATCTTTGCCCAGCGCGCCCGTACCCACGAAGGTAAACTGCAGGTCGAACTGGCCCAGTTGCGCCATCTTTCCACTCGTCTGGTGCGAGGCTGGACCCACCTTGAGCGTCAAAAGGGCGGGATCGGTCTGCGTGGTCCGGGTGAAACCCAGCTTGAAACTGACCGACGTCTGCTGCGGGAACGCATCAAGGCGATTTTGCGTCGGCTCGACAAGGTGGCCAAGCAGCGGGAGCAGGGACGCCGCGCCCGCAATCGCAACGAAGTGCCGACGGTGTCACTGGTTGGTTACACCAACGCCGGAAAGTCCACTTTGTTCAACCAACTTACAGCTGCCAGCGTGTATGCTGCCGACCAATTGTTCGCAACTCTGGATCCCACCCTGCGTAAACTGGTGATCCGGGATGTGGGTGATGTGATTTTGGCGGATACAGTTGGATTTATTCGACACTTGCCCCATGATCTGGTCGCGGCCTTCAAGGCGACCCTGCAGGAGACCCGTGAAGCGGATCTGCTGCTGCATGTGGTGGACTGTGCCGATGAGCAGATGCAGGAGAATATCGACTCCGTGCAGCAGGTATTGGCCGAGATTGAAGCCGATGACAGGCCCCAGCTGATGATCTGCAACAAGATAGACAAGCTGGCGGATCGTCCGGCAGGTCTGGAGCGAGATGACGAGGGGCGCCCGTTGCGCGTCTGGTTGTCGGCCCAGACTGGTGAAGGTTGTGAGCATCTGTTTACGGCGCTGACCGAATTGCTGGCTGGCTCCATGGTGCATCACACCCTGCAGTTGCCTCCTTCTGCCGCGAGATTGCGCAGTGCGCTCTATCAGCTGAAAGGGATTGAGCAGGAAGGTTTTAGCGAGGAGGGTGATTTCGTGCTGGAAGTCCGCTTGCAAGTGGCCGACTGGAACCGCCTCGTGAAACAGGAAGGTGAGAGTTTACAACGCTTTATCAGGCATTGATTCGTCGATGAAGATGAACCCTTAGGGGCTTCTCAACGTATGATGGCCCGATAGAGATGATATCCATCCGCATGTATTAATGGAGACGCTGATGGCTTGGAATGAGCCTGGTAACAACGGCAAAGACCGTGACCCTTGGGGGAATAACGGCAAGAATCAGGGACCCCCTGATCTGGATGAAATGCTGCGCAAAGTGAGTCGCCGTTTCGGTGGCTTGTTTGGTGGCGGCAAATCTGGCGGCGATGTAGGTCGCTTTGGTATCTCCATCGCGCTGGTTGTGGCTGTGGTGGTGTGGGTCGTCAGCGGCTTCTACACCATTCGCGAAGCGGAGCGTGGTGCCGTGCTGCGGTTTGGCAAGTTTTCCCATATTGTCGAGCCGGGCCTGCGCTGGAAGCCGACCTTTATCGATCAGGTGATCCCGGTGGACGTCGAGTCCGTGCGCTCCCTGCCTGCCTCCGGTTTCATGCTGACTCAGGATGAGAACGTGGTACGGGTCGAGATGGACGTGCAGTACCGTGTGGTCAATCCCGAGCAGTATCTGTTCAGCGTGACCAATGCCGATGAGAGTCTGGGTCAGGCCACCGATAGCGCTCTGCGCTATGTGGTGGGTCATACCCGGATGGATGACGTGCTGACTACCGGTCGTGAGAAGGTGCGTCAGGAGACCTGGCAGGTGATCGATGGCATCATCGAGCCCTACCAGATGGGTCTGCAGATCGTCGACGTCAACTTCCTGCCGGCGCGTCCGCCGGAAGAGGTGAAAGACGCGTTTGATGACGCCATCTCCGCTCAGGAAGATGAGCAGCGTTTCATTCGTGAAGCAGAAGCCTATGCCCGTGAAGTGGAGCCGAAGGCCCGTGGACAGGTGAAGCGTCTGGAGCAGGAAGCGGAAGCTTACAAATCCCAGATCGTGTTGAAAGCCCAGGGTGAAGTTGCTCGCTTCAACGAGCTGCTGCCCCAGTATCTGGCTGCCCCCGAGTTGACCCGTGAGCGTATCTATCTGGAAACCATGGAAGAGCTCTATCAGCAGGCCAACAAGGTGGTGGTCGACATGCCGGCTGGCAACAACAGCATGATCTACCTGCCGCTCGACAAGCTGTCTGGCAAGCCGAAGGCTGCCCAGTCTGATCGTGCCACTGTCGCTCCGGTCACAGAGCAGGTCCCCGTTTCCAACGAGGGTGCCAACTCTACGCCGACAATGCCGCTGCGTAGCGGTGACCGCTTCAGCTCAGGGAGAAACTGATAGATGAAAAAGCTAGCTATTGGTGCAATCGCTGTCGCGGCCATGGTCTGCTTCTCCTCTGTCTTTATCGTTGATGAAGGTCAGAAGGGGATTGTCGTGCAGTTTGGCAAGGTGAAGCGGGTTGACTCCGGTGAGCCCCGCCTCTATGAGCCGGGCCTGCACTTCAAGGTGCCGCTCATCGACCAGGTTCGCAAGATGGATGCCCGCATCCAGACCATTGACAGCCAGGCCGACCGTTTTGTCACCTCCGAGAAGAAAGACCTGATCATCGACTCCTACGTGAAGTGGAAGATCGAGGACTTCTCCAAGTACTACCTGGCAACCGGTGGTGGCAACAAGCTGCAGGCGGAAGATCTGCTCAAGCGCAAGATCAATAACGGTCTGCGTTCCGAGATCGGTAACCGCACCATCAAGGACATCGTCTCCGGTGAGCGCAGTACCGTGATGGAAGATGCCCTGAAGAAGATGGCGCGCTCCTCCGAGCTCGGCATCAAGGTGGTGGATGTGCGGATCAAGCAGATCAACCTGCCGGTGGAAGTCTCCAACTCCATTTACCAGCGGATGCGTGCCGAGCGAACCGCAGTTGCCCGTGAGCACCGCTCTCAGGGTCGCGAGAAGGCTGAAATCCTGCGTGCCGATATCGACCGCAAGGTGACCGTCATGATCGCCGACGCCGAGAGTAACGCTCGCCAGCTGCGCGGTGAAGGGGATGCGGAAGCCGCCAAGATCTATGCCGACAGCTACAAGAAAGACCCCGAGTTTTTCAGCTTCGTGCGTAGCATGGAGGCCTATCGCAAGAGCTTTGCCGGTGGCAACGACCTGATGGTGCTCAAGCCGGACAGCGAGTTCTTCCGTTACCTCAAGTCTCCTCACGGCACCAAGCAGTAATCGCCACGAGGTCACATTCAAAGGGTCTGCATCGTCAGACCCTTTTGTTTTTGGTGCCAACGCCAGCCGTCGACCTAGGGGGCTGGTTGCATTGAAGGAGGTCGGATGCTGACATCCATGCTGATGGGGTTGGGATTGCTGCTGTTGTTCGAGGGGCTCGGCCCGTTGTTGATGCCCAGGGCATGGCAGCAGATGTTACGGCTGCTGAGCGAGCAGCCACCGGAGCAGTTGCGCCGTATCGGCGGCTCGCTAGTGGTTGCGGGTAGCGTGATCCTCTGGATGCTGAGTCGCTGAGTCTGGCGCAATGCACTGTCCAGCAGATAGCAGACAATAAAAAAGAGGCCGAAGGCCTCTTTTTTCATGCATGTCGTTTACTCAGGCACTGCGCTGCACGGCCATGTGGGCCAGTGTTTCCAGCGCCTGTTTGTGCGGGGAGTCAGGCAGGATGGCGAGGGCGGCAATGGCCTTGTCGGCCTCTTCCCTGGCTCGCATGCGGGAGTACTCCAGCGCGCCGGTACGGTCGAGAATGCCGAGGATCTGCTCAAGATGCTCCATGCCGTTGCGGTGCTCGATGGCATCGCGCACCAGCTGGCGCTCTTCCGGCGTGCCCACTTCCATGGCGCGCAGCAGCGGCAGGGTGGGCTTGCCTTCGGCCAGATCGTCGCCGACGTTCTTGCCCATCTCTTCGCTCTGGGAGCAGTAGTCCATCACGTCATCAATGATCTGGAACGCGGTGCCCAGATACTTGCCGTAATCGGTCATGGCCTGCTCGACGGGCTCGGGCTGATGGGTCAGCACGGCGGCGAGTCGGGTCGCGGCCTCGAACAGCTTGGCGGTCTTGCAGTAGATGACCGTCATGTAGCTCTCTTCGGTGGTATCCGGGTCGTTGCAGTTCATCAGCTGCAACACTTCTCCTTCGGCGATGGTGTTGGTGGCATCCGAGAGGATCTCCATCACCCGCAGGTTGGAGAGTTCGGCCATCATCTGGAAGGAGCGGCTGTAGAGGTAGTCACCGACCAGCACGCTGGCGGCATTGCCAAACATGGCGTTGGCGGTCTCCCGGCCACGGCGCAGGTCGGATTCGTCGACCACGTCGTCATGCAGCAGGGTAGAGGTGTGAATGAATTCGATGATGGCGGCCAGTTTCAGGTGATCCTCACCCTCATAGCCCAGCGCACGCGCAGCCATCACGGTCAGCATGGGGCGCATCCGTTTCCCGCCGGCGCTGACAATGTAGAAACCCAGCTGATTAATCAGACTAACGTCGGACTGGAGTCGGGCCAGGATCAGTTCATTGACCGCCGTCATGTCGGCGGCACAGAGCGCACGGATAGTCTGTTGGTCCATAAGTCTCGTAACGTGACAGCAGCAATAACTGCGATTTTAGTAATGGCAGGGATTCTACACGATTTCACAATGGGTTACAGTTAGGCGTTTATCCACGGCGGCAGATATGCGCACAAAATAAACTTTTTGCTAAATTGGCCTTGCCTGAGCAGATCGATTTGCGTAGAATGCCCGCCCATTGTTATAGGTTTTTGCGCATGTCTAGCCTTGAGCAAAAGACATGCCTTTACGGAGTTAATCAAATGTACGCGGTATTCCAAAGCGGCGGAAAACAACACCGTGTGGCCGAAGGTCAAATCGTTCGTCTGGAAAAGCTGAACGTTGAGACTGGCGCTACCATCGACTTCAACGAAGTTCTGATGGTTGCTGCAGGCGACACTTTTAAAGTAGGTGCTCCTTTCGTTGAAGGTGGCAAGGTTGTAGCTGAAGTTGTGGCTCACGGCCGTGGCGAGAAAGTGACTATCGTCAAGTTCCGTCGTCGTAAGCACCATCGTAAGCAAGCGGGCCACCGTCAGTGGTTCACTGAAGTCAAAATCACTGGCATCAGCGCTTAATTAGAGGAGTCCGATAAATGGCACACAAAAAAGCTGGCGGTTCATCCCGCAACGGTCGCGATTCTGAAGCTAAACGCCTGGGCGTGAAGCGTTTCGGCGGCGAAACAGTTCTGGCTGGCAGCATCATCGTTCGTCAACGTGGTACCAAGTTCCACGCTGGCACCAACGTTGGTCTGGGCAAGGATCACACCCTGTTCGCTACCGCGACTGGTAAAATCCTGTTCGAAGTTAAAGGTCCGCTGAATCGTAAGTACGTTAGCATCGTTGCTGAGTAATTACGGACCGCAAGGATCCGAAGCCCCGCCAACAGGCGGGGCTTTTGTTTTTCTGACGTCTTTCTGATGTCGTTGACGAAAAAACGGAACGCAGCTGACTTTGGCTCTGACGGGCATGATTGGCAAGATGCGTATCGCCCGCAGGGGTCTGTACCACTATAATTGCGTATCGGTTTTTCGAATTAAGGTGACGGTTACCTATGAAGTTTGTTGATGAAGTCCAGATTCGAGTCGATGCCGGTGACGGTGGTAACGGTTGTGTAAGCTTTCGCCGTGAAAAATATATTCCCAACGGTGGTCCGGACGGCGGTGACGGCGGTGACGGTGGCGACGTATATCTGATCGCCGACGAAAACCTCAATACCCTGATCGACTACCGTTTCGAGCGCTTCCATGCTGCCGAGCGCGGTGAGAATGGCCAGAGCGCCAACTGTACCGGTCGCCGCGGCAAGGACAAGATCCTGCGTGTGCCTGTCGGTACCCGGGCGACCGATGAAGATACCGGTGAACTGCTGGGGGATTTGACCCACCACGAGCAGAAGCTGCTGGTTGCCAAAGGTGGTTTCCATGGTCTGGGCAACACCCGCTTCAAGAGCTCCGTCAACCGTGCTCCCCGCCAGAAGAGTAATGGTACTCCAGGTGAAGTGCGAACCCTGAAGCTGGAGCTGCTGCTGCTGGCCGATGTCGGCATGCTGGGTCTGCCCAACGCAGGCAAGTCTACCTTTATTCGCGCCGTTTCTGCGGCTCGCCCGAAAGTGGCTGATTACCCCTTCACTACCCTGGTACCGAACCTGGGTGTGGTGCGTGGTGAAAACTCCCGCTCCTTCGTGATCGCCGATATCCCGGGTCTGATCGAAGGTGCTGCCGAAGGCGCAGGCCTGGGTATCCGCTTCCTGAAACACCTCGAGCGTTGCCGCGTGCTGATCCACCTGGTGGATATCTGCCCAGTTGATGGCTCCGATCCTGCTGAAAATGCCGTGACCATCGTCAAGGAGCTGGAGAAGTACAGCCCGGAACTGGCTGGCAAGCCGCGCTGGTTGGTGTTTAACAAGATGGATCTGATCCTGGAAGAAGAAGCCCAGGAGGTGATGGATCGCGTCAAGGCGGCCCTGAACCACGAAGGTCCGGTCTATGCTATCACTGCCATCAGCAAGGAAGGCACCAAGAAGGTCTGCTACGACATTCTGGATCTGCTGGATACCATGCCCCGTCAGCTGGCGGAAGATGCCAAAGACGCCATCGAGAAGGTGGAGTTCAAGTGGGACGACTACCACAAGAACCAGCTGGCCAAGGCTGAAGCGGAAGCACTGGCTGCCTCTCTTGCCTTCGATGAAGGGCTTGATGATGACGATTGGGATGACGACGAAGATGATGGCGTTGAAGTCATCTACGTCCGTGACTGATCCCCGTCACTCTCATTGAAAACCGGAGCCTGAACAGGCTCCGGTTTTTTTATTTCTATCGAGCAGCAACTCATTAGGTATATTTGTGATGTCACTTATTGCCTACCACTGATAACCGATTATACTGCCCACCAAAATTAACAATAACGAAACAATAATCTGGCGATGTCGATTGAATCGATATGCGCCGCTGTATCTTATTGTTTTAATGGAAGGTTTACCTGTGAAAATATTTATGCGCAGATTTATGCCTTAAGGGCTTGTTTGTGCATTTTTTTAGAGTATTCTTGCGCCCGTTTTGCCGATTAATGCATGAATACGCAGGTTGGCCGGGCTAGGGAAAAGTAACATTAGGGCAGTCATATCATGTTGGAAAAGAGTCTCGAAGCACCTGCGGTCAATACTCGCCGTAATTTGTTGATGTTTCTGGTTCCGTCACTCATCGGGATCCTGCTGTTCATGACGCCGGTCGTCTATGACGGTAACGTCACCATCCCGGTGGCCGTGCTGGCTAAGCTGGTACAGCGTGTTTTTGCCGATTATCTGGTCGCCATGGTCAGTGCGGTGATCACCACCACCATGCTGATGACGCTGATTGCCTGGTTGTTCAAGCCGGCGATTCTGGTGCGTCGTCCTTTCCTCAACAGTTTGTTCAATGTCTCCCCTTTCTGGGCCTGCGTGCGGGTATTGGGCGGTATCTTCGTGCTGCTGACCTTCTTCCAGGTGGGGCCAGAGGTGCTTTACTCCGGCGCAACCGGTGGACTGGTGCTCAACGATCTGCTGCCGGTGCTGTTTTCGGTCTTCATTTTTGCTGGCCTGCTGCTGCCGTTGCTGCTCGATTTCGGGCTGCTGGAATTTGTCGGCACCATGATGACCCGCATCATGCGTCCGGTGTTCCGGTTGCCGGGTCGTTCGGCTGTGGACTGCTTTGCCTCCTGGCTTGGCGATGGCAGCGTCGGCATCCTGCTGACCAGCAAGCAGTACGAAGGGAAGTTCTATACCCAGCGTGAAGCCGCGGTGATTGGCACCACTTTCTCTGCGGTCTCCATCACCTTCTGTCTGGTGGTGATCTCCCAGGTGAAGCTGGAGCACATGTTCGTTCCCTTCTACCTGACCGTCTGTCTGGCGGGCGTGGTTGCGGCCATCGTGGTGCCGCGTCTGCCACCGCTCTGCTGGAAGAAGGACATCTATGCCGATGGCACCCCCCTGTGCCGCAAGCAGGAAGCAGTGCCGCACCAGCACAGCGTGATGAGCTATGGTTTCGAGCGTGCCCTGACCAAGGCTGACAGCATGACTGATCTCGGCGCCGTCGCGCGGGAAGGGGTGAAGAATGCACTGGATATGGTGTTTGGCGTGCTGCCGGTGGTGATGGCGATCGGTACCTGTGCCCTGATGCTGGCCGAGCACACCCCTATCTTCAACTGGCTTGGCGCCCCGTTCGTCCCCTTGCTGGAGCTGCTGCAACTGCCGGAGGCGGAAGCGGCTTCCAAGACCATCATGGTCGGTTTTGCCGACATGTTCATTCCGGCGGTGTTGGCCTCGACCATCGAGAGTGACATGACCCGCTTCGTGATTGCCGCCATGTCGGTGACCCAGCTGATCTATATGTCGGAAGTGGGCGCCCTGCTGCTGGGCAGCAAGATCCCGGTCAAGCTGTGGGAGCTGTTCGTTATCTTCCTGCTGCGCACTCTGGTCACCTTGCCGGTTATCGCCGGGGTGGCACACCTGCTGTTCTAAGGACGCAGCGCAGTGAAAAAACGGTCAACCTGGGTTGGCCGTTTTTTTATGGCTTTTCCTCTTTTCTCCGGGCTTGATGGATGACGCGGGCCCTTGCTCATCAGTGTCCCTGCGGATGGGGTTGTGCTGGCTTGCGGGGACACTGCACCAGCAGGGTATGGATGGTGAAGGTGCTGATCTGGGGGAAGCTCGGGCTAAATCCCCTCATCGGGTCGGTGCCCCCCATGCTCATCTGAACGTTGGTGAAGGTGTGCTGGCTGCGATCGGTTTCCTGATAGCCCTGCGGACAGCTCAAGCTTGCCTGTTGCTGGCAATCATCCGGCGCACTGCACTCGATCTGGAATCGTTGCTGCGAGGAATCTGCGGAGGTGAGCTCAGTGACAGTGGCGGGGGCGCAACCGGACAGCAATATACTGCCCAGCAGGACAATTCTCTGTGACATAAGAGGTTTGTGCTTAGTGGAACAAGAAAAGGGTGGTAGCGTGCCGGCCGGACCCTTGATATCCCGCGCCGGCCGCCGTATGGGTTAGCGTGACGTTATGCTCAGATCGGACACTGAATGGTCAGCGAGTGGATTGTGTTGGCGATACGATAGGGCTTGGCAGCTTGGTAGATTTTCTTCTCGTCGTCATAGCTTCCCCCCAGATACTGGGTGCTGTAGAGCGTCTGCTGGCGGCGGTCGGTCTCCTTGTAACCTTGCGGGCAGGTCTGGTTGGCCTGCTGGAAGCAGGCTTTCATGCTGCTGCACTCGATGTAGAAGCCGCGCTGGCTGGGATCGGCAAGGTGCACAGGGGTGGGCGGGGGGAGACAACAGGGCGCAACCGGAGAGCGTCAGTGCGCCCAGCAGAACGAGATGTTTTGACATAGATAACCTGAACAGTGTGGTGTGACAAAGAGTGAGGGGGAGTCTATTGCTCCCCCTTCGCTATAGGGGCACCGTTATAACCAGCCGGGGGCGCTCAGGCCAGCCCGCAAATGTAAGAAAATATGATCCCCCCCGGGCTTGCGCGGCCAGCAGGATGAGCGTTCAAGCAATACTTGCCTGAGATTTGTTCCGTTCGATTGCTGCCGCTTGGCAGGCAGAGTGTGGCAGGAGATAGTGATTCATTCAGGTATCCCGTGCTACATTGCCCCACTTGTTACTGTTCTGTAAATCAATGGAGTGACCCATGTCTGCCATCCCCTATTCCGTGCTCGATCTGGTGCCTGTTGCCGAGGGTTCCGTGCCTGCCGAGTCATTTCGCCGTTCACGGGATCTTGCCCGCCATGCCGAGGGTTGGGGTTACCAGCGCTACTGGCTGGCCGAACATCACAACATGCCGGGCATTGCCAGTGCCGCCACCTCGGTGCTGATCGGCCATCTGGCCGAAGCCACCACCACTCTGCGGATCGGCGCGGGTGGCATCATGCTGCCGAACCACTCGCCGCTGGTGATTGCCGAGCAGTTTGGCACCTTGGCTTCGCTCTATCCCGACCGCATCGATTTGGGCCTTGGTCGCGCCCCTGGTACCGATCAACGCACCATGCGGGCGCTACGGCGTATGCGCAGTGGAGAGGTGGATGATTTCCCAGCCGATGTGCGCGAGCTGATGAGCTATTTTGGCGACGAGATCGGCGCGGTGCAGGCGGTGCCCGGCCAGGGGCTGCATCTGCCCATCTGGCTGCTGGGTTCCAGCCTTTACAGCGCGCAACTTGCGGCGGCGATGGGTTTGCCGTTCGGGTTTGCCTCCCATTTTGCGCCCGCCATGTTGCTGCAGGCGCTGGAGATCTATCGTAGCCAGTATCGCCCCTCTGCTCGTTGGCCCAAGCCCCATGCGGTGGTCTGCATCAACATGACCGCCGCCGACAGCGAGCGGGAGGCCCGCTTCCAGTTCACTACCGTGCAGCAGCAATTCTTGCGCCTCCATCGCGGTGATGCGGGCAAGCTGCCCGCGCCGGTCGTCCAGCTTGGCGACGAGTGGGCGCCCCGTGAGCTGATGGCGATGGAGCAGACCCTTGCGCGCTCTCTGGTTGGTGACCCTGAACAGGTTCGTCATGGCCTCAAGGCGCTGCTGGCGGAAACCCGTGCCGATGAGCTGATGTTCAATGGCCCCATCGTCGATCATCAGGCCCGACTGCGCTCCTTTGAAATTGCCGCCGAGCTGATGCAGAGCCTGTAAGCCATGACGAACCCTACTGTCGCGGTGGATGAGGTGTATTGGAACCCCATGGTGCCGGAGCTGTCTGTCACCGATCTGGCTCGCTCTCTGGCGTTCTACACCGGTTTGCTGGGCTTCTCAGTTCGCTATCGGCGCGATGACCCTCCTTTTGTTTATCTGGAGCAGCAACAGGTACAGCTGATGCTGGAACAGGTTCATCCGGCGGGTTGGCTGGTCGGGACGTTGGAGCCACCGTTCGGTCGGGGGATCAATCTGCAGATGGAGCTGACCGATATCCAGCCGCTACTCGACCGATTGCTGGCCGCCGGGATTGCACTTTTCCGGCAGCCCACTGAGGTCTGGTATCCAGTGGGCGAGATGCTGGCCGGGCAGCGCGAATTTTTGCTGCAGGATCCCGATGGTTATCTGTTACGGTTTGTGCAATATCTGGGGGAACGAGCGGCTGACTGACAAGATCAAAATCTTAACCATCTGATTTTAAAGGACTGTCAGATGTATGTCGGCTATCTGTCGTGTCACCTTTCGCGGCGTAAGCCCTATGCTGGCCCTGTCAATTACCACAAGGAGTTCGAGATGATCGTCAGGAAGTTGAGATTGCAACGGGGTTGGTCTCAGGATCAGTTGGCAACGTTGACTGGTTTGAGTGTCCGCACTATCCAGCGGATCGAGCAGGGGCAGCAACCCGGACTGGAATCTCTCAAGGCCCTGGCTGCCGTCTTTGAACTCGATGTGGCTCAACTGGATGGATCAGAGCAACAGGAGCGCGAGATGAGAGGAAGTGACACTATGGGGCAGGATGCGGTGCAGGTATCGGCAGAGGAGCGGGCGGCAATGCGCTATGTGGAGGAGCTCAAGGGCTTCTATCACCATGTCGCCAGCTACGTGGTGGTGATCTGCGGGCTGTTTGTTATCAACTACCTGAGCAATCCGGAGTACATCTGGGCATGGTGGCCAACCCTGGGCTGGGGATTGGGGCTTGCCTCCCATGCTGTTCGGGTGTTTCAGCCCTTCAAGCTGTTTGGCCCCGAGTGGGAGAGGCGCCAGATCGAGAAGCGGCTGGGGCGCAAGTTGTAACTTCATTCGCCGGAAAACAGGGAACCTAAAACAGCAAGCCCGGCAACCAGCCGGGCTTTGTTATTGGAGCGGGTTGTGGCAATCCGTGCGGCAGCGACCGCCAGATTGCTGTGTTCCCCCTAGCTGGCGTGAGTGGGGCAGGGGGTGGCAAAGAGGGCATCATCCTCGTAGCGCCACAGAGTGAGGCTGTTGCCCCAGACACAGCCGGTATCGAGCGCCTTGATATCGCTCTTGCCGGTGTTGCCCATCAGGGCCGCCCAGTGGCCGAATACCAGAATGGGATCATCCACGTGATGCTCGCGCTGCTCGAACCAGGGACGCAGGCCCGGGGTCGACTCCTTGGGGCCCTTCTTGCATTTGAAGTCGAGCCGGCCATCGAAGTAGCAGAAGCGCATCCGGGTGAAGGTGTTGATGATGTAGCGGTAGCGGTCGATCCCGACCAGATCATCTTTCCAGCCATCCGGCTGATCGCCATACATGTTGTGCAGTAGCCACAGGTACTGATCGCCACGCAGCAGGCTCTCTACCTCGCGGGCGCAGTTGCGGGCGGTGCGGGCATCCCACGCCGGAGAGATACCGGCATGCACCATCATGATGGGCAGGTCGGGGTGTTCGGCCAGTAGCGGGCGGTGGCGCAGCCACTCCAGCAGTTCGTCCCGATCCGGCGCATCCATCAGGCTCTGCAGCTTGTCTTTCTTCTTGAGCGGTGCAACGCCGTTGGCCACCGCCAACAGGTGCAGGTCGTGGTTACCGAGCACGGTAACGGCACGGTTGCCCAGATCCTTGACGAATCGCAATGTGTTGAGCGAGTCCGGGCCGCGGGCGACCAGATCGCCGCAGAGCCAGAGCACGTCATTTTCGGGATCGAACTTGGCAAGATCCAGCAGACGGCGCAAGTCGTCGTAACAGCCCTGGATGTCACCGACAAAACAGTTCGCCATGAAACCTCAGTTGATAATGTTGGGGATGGCCAGCGTGAAGGGGGCGACGGGCGCCTCAAACTGCTGGCCAGAGCCATCTTGCAGGGTGTAACTCCCCTCCATCACTCCGAGCGGTGTCGCCAGCGGCACGCCGCTCTGGTAGCAGTAGGTCTCTCCCTCGGCAATAAGGGGTTGCTCCCCGACCACGCCGGGGCCTGAGACTTCCTGCATCTTGCCATTGGCATCGGTGATGAGCCAGCGCCGATGCAGCAACTGCACCGGGCCGGGCCCCAGATTCTCAATCTCGATAAGATAGTGAAACTGGTAGGGGTCTTTGCTATCCGCCACATACGAGGGGGATGGGCGGACAACGATGTGCGGGAGTGCCACAGGATCAGGCCTGTTGCTGATCTGCCAGCCAGTTGGCGATCATGACAAACTGCTCGAGGGAGAGATTCTCCGGGCGCAGGTTGCCATCGATACCAAGCTCGGTCAGCTGGGCGTCGGTGATGAAGTTGGAGAAGCTGTTGCGGATGGTCTTGCGACGCTGGCCAAAGCCCTCGGTACAGACGCGATTCAGACAACGAATGTCTTTGGCGACTATGGTCGGATTCTTGTGCGGGATCAGGCGAACTACGGCAGAGTCCACCTTTGGCGCCGGTTTGAAGGCACCCGGGCCCACTTCCAGCACAGGCACCACCTGGCAGTAGTACTGGGTCATCACGCTCAGACGGCCATAAGCCTTGCTGCCCGGACCGGCGGCCAGACGCAACACCACTTCTTTTTGCAGCATGAAGTGCATGTCTTCTACCCGATCAGCGAACTCGCACAGGTGGAAGATGAGCGGGGTGGAGATGTTGTAGGGCAGGTTGCCGAAGATCCGCAGCGGCCCCTTGCCTTCACCCATCAGGGTGCCGAAGTCGAAACGCATGGCGTCCGCTTCGATGACGGTCAGCTTGTCTTTGAGAGTCGGGTGCTCGCGCAGGCGCGCAGCCAGGTCCCGGTCAAGCTCGACCACGGTCATTTTGTCCATCTGGGCGGCGACCGGCTCGGTCAGCGCGGCCAGACCCGGACCGATCTCCACCAGATTCTGACCCGGCTGCGGGTTGATGGCGGCGACGATTTGATCGATCACATACCGGTCGTGCAAGAAGTTCTGACCGAAACGCTTACGGGCCGTGTGGCCCATGTGCACCTTACTGCTCATATCTTTTTTTCTCTACCATCTTGATGGCGTGGTTAATCGCGGTGACAAGGCTGCCCGAATCCGCCAGGCCCTTGCCTGCCAGATCCAGCGCGGTGCCGTGATCCACCGAAGTGCGGATGAAGGGAAGCCCCAGGGTGATATTGACCGAACTGCCGAAGCCCTTGTATTTGAGCACAGGCAGCCCCTGGTCGTGGTACATGGCGAGTACCGCATCCGCATCCTTGAGGTATTTCTCCTGGAACAGGGTGTCGGCCGGCAACGGGCCGACCAGATCGATCCCCTCTTGGCGTAGGGTGGCCAGGGCGGGTTCGATCACGTCAATTTCTTCACGTCCGAGATGGCCACCTTCCCCTGCATGGGGGTTGAGGCCGCAGACGTAAATACGGGGTTTGGCGATGCCAAACTTGGTGGAGAGATCCTCGTTGAGGATCCGGATCACCTTGCCGAGGCGATCCTCGGTGATGGCCATCGCTACATAGGCCAGCGGAATATGGGTAGTCGCCAGTGCGACCCGCAGCCCCTCGGTTGCCAGCATCATCACCACATCGGCGGTGTTGGATTGCTGGGCAAAGAACTCGGTGTGGCCGCTGAATGAGACCCCGGCCTGGTTGATGATCCCCTTGTGCACCGGTCCGGTCACCACGGCGGCAAATTCGCCGCTCATGTTACCATCACAGGCGCGCTGCAGGGTTGCCAGCACATAGGCGCCATTGCCTTCGTTCAGCTCGCCCGGCACCACGGGGGCGCCGAGGGTGACCGGACAGACGGTCAGGGTGCCCGCCCGCTGGGGGCGGGCAGGGGCGGAGGCATCGTAGGGCTCAAGCTCGATGGGCAGCCCAAGCAGGGTTGCCCGCTCGCGCAGCAGCGCCGGATCGGCGATCACCACCAACTGGTGGGGCCAATCCTGCCGGGCAATCTGCAGCACCAGATCCGGGCCGATCCCGGCCGGTTCGCCCGGGGTAACGGCAAGGCGACGGCAGCTCATCAGCTACCGGCTCCTTCGATCTGGATGTAGGCCTCGTCACGCAGCTCATCCAGCCACGCCTGGGACTCTTCCACGAAGCGACGATTGTAGATCAGCTGGTAGGCGCGCTGCTCCTGAGCCTTGTCGGTCGCATCCTGGCTGCGGCGATCTTCCACCTGCACGATGTGCCAGCCGTGGCTGGTACGGAACGGGGCACTGATCTGGCCCGGTTGCAGACGGTTGACCATGTCGCGGAACTCGGGGACATAGACGTTGGGATCAGACCAGCCCAGTTCGCCACCCTGCACCGCAGAGCCCGGATCTTCGGAGTACTTCTCCGCCATGCTGGCGAAGCTGGCCTTGCCGCTCTTGATGTCGTGCAGAATGCCATCCAGCATCCCCTTGGCTTTCTCTTCGCTCAGGATAATGGACGGCTTGATCAGGATGTGGCGGGCCTTCACCTCGGTCTGCATCACTTGCTGCTGACCCTTGGTGTCGAACACCTTGACGATGTGCAGGCCGGCACCGGAGCGCAGTGGGCCGACGATATCGCCCTTCTGGGCACCCTGTACCGCTTCGGCCATCAGGGTCGGCATCTCTTGCGGGCTCATCCAGCCCCAGTCACCCCCTTCCAGCGCCTTGGGACCATTACTCTCGGCAATGGCCAGTTTGCGGAAGTCGGCACCCTGCTTGAGGGCGGCCAGAATGCGCTCGATCTTGCTCTTGGCGGCATCCAGCTGGGCGGCAGTGGGGTTGTCCGGCAGGGCAATCTGGATATGGCCGACGTGGTATTCGTTCTGCTGTTGACCCTGTTTCTTCAGGATCTCCACCACCTGCTTCACCTCCTGCTCGGAGATGTTGATACGGCGGCGCACCTGGTTGCGGCGCACCTCGTTCATCAGGATCTCGCGGCGAACCTCTTCCCGATACTGGGCATAGGTCATCCCTTCACGGGCGAGCTGGGCGCGCAGCTGATCCAGGGTCATCTTGTTGTCGGCGGCGATGCCCTGAATAGCCTGTTCCAGCTGGGTATCGCTAATCTTCAGCCCCTGGCGCTCTGCCAGTTGCAGTTGCAGGCTCTCCTGGATCAGGCGATCCAGCGCCTGTTTGCGCAGGGTGGCATCGTCAGGCAGGGACTGGCCGCTCTCCTGGGCGGAGAGTTTTACCTTGTTGACCAGTGCGTCCTGTTGGCTAGACAGCACCACGTCCTTGTTGACCACGGCCAGAACCTTGTCCATCAGCTCGGGCGCAGCCAGTGCGGCCTGGCTCATGGCACCGAACATTCCCGCGGTCAGCAGGGCAATCAGGGTCTTTTTCATATCCATCTCTCAAGGCTGGGCCAGCATCATTGCTGGCCTTTCAGATTAAACGGGCGAACATAGGGCAACAGCTCGGTATCCAGGGTGACGCTGCGGCCACCGGTACCCACGCTGCCAAGTCCCTTCATTTCAAACTGCAGACCAATGACTTTTTCCGAAGTAGGCTTCAGGGTGACGTTGTCCGGCTGATTGTGCCACTCCAGGCTCATGTTGATGCTCCAGCAGCAGGAGTCGTATTTGACACCGATCTTGCGGTCAATGTTCACATCCTGCTTGATGTCACGGTAGTAACCGCCATACATCTGCCACTGATCGGCGATCGGCGCCATCATCACCAGACCCGCCTGGCTCAGATCTTCTGCCAGCGCCGTGTTGGTCGGATAGCGATAGTCCAGGTTGCCATCCTTGATGTAGCGGTAGTTGACCTGAGTGGTCAGCTTGCCGGTCCGGTACTCGACTGCACCGTTGCCAGCCGTAAATTCACCCTCGGAGGTATCGTACTGGGTTCCTGCATGGGCAAACCACTCATCGGTGATCCGGGCATCCCCCTCGAACGAGAGCAGGGAGCGGGCGTTGGTGCTTTCCGGATTTGAAGGGTAGAGGCGCACCTTGGGTGGCGTCATCTCAAAGGCCTGGGCTACCGCCAGACGCAACCGTTCATCACCCACATTGTCATAGACCCGGCTGGTCAGGCCAACGGTGACCCGGTTGGCATCGCTGATGCGGTCGAGACCGGCAAAGCGGCGGTCACTGAACAGGCTGTAGTAGTCCTGACGGGTGGTGGTGGAGTCGTAGATCCCGATCTCGTCCTGATTTTTGTAAGGGATATAGAGGTACTGGAACTCGGGCTCCAGGGTCTGGGTGCCCTTGCCATCATACCAGTCGAGCGGCCGATCGAAGTTGACGCCCCCCTTGAGGCGGAAGGAGGGCAGAGTACGGGTAATGGTGCCCTCTTTCAGGGTCAGCTGTTTGCTGTCTGCATCGGTGAAGCGGCTGCGGTCCTGGCTAACCAGATTATCGGGTACCTCCTGGTTGTAGGAGGTAAACATCAGCTTGTACTGACTGGTCAGGTAGTAACCCGGTGCATCCACCAGGGGCACGGTCAGGGTTGGCGCCAGATGCAGGCGGGTAGCGGTATAGCGCTCACCTGCTTGCAGAGTGGCGGCACTGCCACTGTCATAGCCAAACTTGGTCAGTTCACTGTTCCAGGCCAGATCGAACCACTTGCCTTGCTGATAGTAGTTGTAGTCGATACGCGGCAGCATCTCGTGGGGCAGCAACGCATATGGGCTCAGGATCTGGTAGCGGCGCACCTCGGAGGTGAGGTTCCAGTTGTGCTGGTAGTAGCCGGCGGTAAAGGATTGCTGCAACTGACTGTCGACCTGAGTGCCCACTTGCGGGCTGAAGTCGTTGAAGTAGTTGTAGTCCTTGTCGCGCACCTGGGTGTAGTCGATACCAAAACGCAGGCTGCCATCCATCAGGGCGGAGCCGTGACGGACGTTCATCAGGTAGCGATGGCCATCGGACAAGCCAGCCAGACTCGGATTGCTCGGGCTGTACTGCTTGTCATCAGCCAGATTTTCAAAATAGAGGGTGCCGGTGTGGGCGGGGTCCGGCATGTAGCGAAACTCCACCTGCTCCATCAGGCCACGTTTGTCCATAAAACGGGAGGTGATGGTGGCATCATAGTTGGGGGCAATGTTCCAGTAGAAGGGCTGGGTGATATCCATGCCGTTGCTGGAGCTTTGCTTGTAACCCGGGTAGAGCAGGCCGGTCTTCCGCTCATCCTTGATGGGGAAGTTGATATAGGGGAAGTAGAACACCGGGTAATCATAGAGCCAGAGGCTGGCATTCCAGGCTTCGCCGAACACCTCTTTCTGGTCGATGTCGATGCTGCCCGCCTTGAGGGTCCACACTTCCTGACCGGGGGGACAGGTGGTGTACTGGGCCCCCTCCATGGTGATGTTCTGGTTGTTGTTGGTCATCACCACGCGCTTGGCAAAGCCGCGCACCGGTGAGCCATGCACCTGATACTTGCCCTCTTCCAGTTCGGAGTTCTTGGTATCCAGGTTGGATTTGAGGGTCTTGTCGCTGGTGACGGTCACCTGACCGTCGTTGTAATAGATGTTGCCGATGGCGATGACATCCCGGCTCTTCTGGTCGAGCTGGGCATAGTCGGAGTCAAACTTGCGAACACCCTGACGAACCTTGACGTCACCTTCATAGACGGCGGTGCCGCCCTGTTTGGCCTCGAGACGGTCGGCATCGACCTCGACCGGCTGTGCGTTGGCATCCTGATCCGATGCAGGCTTCTCTATCTTGGGAACATAGTCATAGCAGAGACTATCGAGAATGCCGGTGGCTGGCGGCGCTTCGAACGGGGCCGCCTGCACCATCATAGAGGTGAGTGCGGGGGCCAGGCTGATAGTCAGGGCGATGGGATAGCGGTACCCCAGTGTCCATTTTGTCATGTGAAAGACTCGTGCAATCCGTGATAGATACGGTTGATCCAAGGCATGCATTTTACGACAGGTTTCATCGAGTTGACATTGCATGTCATTGCTTTATGTTAGCCGGCAATGATAAAGCATTATTGCGGCCAGGGCTAACAGCCAAGTGCTGCTTTCCACCTTGGTCCTCTACTTATGCACGATCGCGATTCCCTGCTATTGCAGTGGGCACGCCGTATTTCCGGTGATGCCAGTCTTCAGTTGACCCTCATTTCCGGTGATGCCAGCTTCCGCCGCTACTCTCGTGGTGGTGGTCTGGTGTGGGTGGATGCCAATCCGAAAACCGAAAAAAATCATGAATTTGTTCGTAACGCGGCGGCCTTGCAGGCGCGTCAGCTGTTGGCGCCAGAGGTGAAGGCGGTGGACTACGAACAGGGGCTGCTGGCGGTCAGTGATCTGGGCGATACCCAGCTGATCAGCTGCCTGAACGAGCACAACGTGCTGGCCTGGTATGGCAAGGCGATTGATTTGCTGCCCCGCCTGGGGGCGGTTGAACTGGCGCTTGAGCCCTTCGATGCCGCCTTTATGGCGCGGGAGAACAGCATTTTCCCCGAGTGGCTGCTTGGCCATCATCTGCAACTGACCCTGAGCGACGAAGAGCAGCAGTTGCTCGATGAGACTTTTGCCTGTCTCACTGCCTGTAATCTGTCTCAGCCACAAGGGGTGATGCACCGTGACTTCCACAGTCGCAACCTGATGGTGTGCGGTGGAGATACTCCTGATAGCAGCGAACTCGCCATCATCGATTTTCAGGATATGGTCATCGGGCCGCTTACCTATGACTTGGTTTCCCTGCTGAAAGATTGCTACGTGCGCTGGCCGGACGAGGTGATCGATGAAGGGATGCGTCACGGCTTTGCCACCCTGCAACAGGCGGGTCTGCTTGGCGAGCTCGATTATGCCAGTTTCCGGCGTGATGCCGACCTGACCGGCATGCAGCGACACCTCAAAGCGGCCGGAATCTTCACCCGGCTCTATCATCGCGACGGCAAGTCCGGCTATCTCAAGGATATTCCCCGTACCCTTGGCTACGTGGTGGATGTCTGTCGCACTCACGGTAGCGCCTATCCGGTATTGGCCCGTTTTGGTCAGTGGCTGGAGCAGGTGGTGTTGCCGGGGATCGCCAACGCTGGGGTTAAACCATGAAGGCGATGATCCTGGCCGCTGGCCGTGGCGAGCGGATGCGCCCGCTGACCGACCTGTTGCCCAAGCCGCTGCTAGCGGTGGGGGGCAAGCCGCTCATCGTTCATCACATCGAAAAACTCAAAGCCGCTGGCGTGACCGAGCTGGTGATCAACCACGCCTGGCTTGGCCACAAGCTGGTCGAGAGCCTTGGTGATGGCAGTGCGCTTGGTGTGACCATCCACTGGTCAGCCGAGGAGAGCGCACTGGAGACCGCGGGCGGCATTGTGCAGGCGCTGCCGCTGCTGGGGGCAGACCCTTTTCTGGTGATCAACGGCGATACCTGGCTCGATCTCGATTATCACACACTGGTCAGCCAGCCCCTTGGCGATGATCTGGCCCACCTTTGGCTGGTGCCCAATCCGCCCCAGCACCCGAGCGGGGACTTTGCCCTGCAAGAAGGGCGAGTCATGGATACGCCAGCGTTTACCTTCAGCGGGGTCGGACTATATGATCCGGCGGCCTTTGCCGGTCTCGCGGGCGGTGCCCGCAAGCTGGCGCCCCTGCTCCGTGACTGGATGGCTCAAGGGCGAGTGGGCGGCAGCCTGCTCGCTGGCGAGTGGCGCGATATCGGCACGGTCGATCGACTGCGCGAGCTGGATGACCAGCTCCAGGCCCGCACTCATTAACTTCAAGAGGTCTTGAACCATGCGTATTTGGGGTAAGGTGCTGGGCGCCTTCTTCGGTTTTCTGCTCGGCAATATCATTGGTGCCCTGATTGGCCTCTGGATCGGCCACCGTTTCGACCGTGGCATGGGGTTGCAGGGGGCGTTTCGTCGCGGCCCGAGTCAGGAGCAGCAAGCCGTCTTTTTCCATGCCACCTTCTCGGTGATGGGTCACATCGCCAAGTCCAGCGGTCAGGTGACCGAGCAGGAGATCCGCGTTGCCTCTAACCTGATGGATCGGATGCGGCTGGCGGGCGAACAGCGTGCCCGGGCGCAGGAGTCGTTTCGTCTCGGTAAAGAGGCCGACTTCCCGCTGCGCGAGACCCTGGCCGAGTTCCGCCGTGCCAGTCTGGGGCAGCGCGATATCCTGCGCTTCTTCCTCGAGGTACAACTGCAGGCGGCCTTTGCAGATGGTCGGGTAGAGGAGGGCGAGCGCGCCATTCTGCACACCATTGCCGACGAGCTGGGTTTCAGCCGTATCGAGCTGGCCCGCATTCTGGCGATGGCCGAAGCGCAGATGAACTTCTTCAATCAGGCCCATGGCCAGTATCAGGGGAGCGGTGCGGGTGGCCAGCAGTATCGGCAGGCGCCTCCCTCGGCGGATCGCCTCAAGAATGCCTACCAGCTGCTGGGGGTGAGCGAGAGCGACAGCGATCAGGATATCAAGCGCGCCTACCGCAAGGAGATGAGCAAGCATCACCCGGACAAGCTGGCCGCCAAGGGGTTGCCGCCGGAGATGATGGAGATGGCCAAGGAGAAGACCCAGGAGATCCAGCAAGCCTGGGAGTGGATCCGCGAGGCCCGCGGCATCCGTTAAGCGCCAAAATCTGGCTGTAACAGACAATAAAAAGCCCCGCAGCAGTGCGGGGCTTTGTTTTGCCGTGTGGCGCAGGCCGGGTTATTTGGCCGGAATCGCTTCCAGCACGTGCACCAGCAGTTGCCAGAAACGTTCGACCGCCGGGATATGTACCTTCTCGTCAGGGGAGTGGGCACCGCGGATGGTCGGGCCGAAGGAGACCATGTCCCACTCCGGATAGGCGCTCTTGAACAGACCGCACTCGAGGCCGGCGTGGATCACCATGACGTTGGGCATGGTGCCAAACAGGGTCTGGTAGCTGTTGCGTACCAGCGCCATGACGGGGGAGTCCACGTTCGGCGCCCAACCCGGATAGGCACCGGTGAATTCGCAGCTGGCGCCTGCCAGGGTGAACAGGGAGCGGGTCATCTGCTCGATGCTCTCGCGGCCGGAGTCAATCAGGGAGCGGATCAGGCACTGGACGTACACTTCGCCATCCTGAGTCTTGATGACCCCCAGGTTGGTAGAGGTTTCGGTCACGCCGGGCATAGCATCGCTCATGCGCATCACGCCGTTCGGGCAGGCCATCAGGGCATCCAGCAGGCGCTGCTGCAGGGAGACGCTCATCAACTTGGCCGGTTTGGCGGCGCTGTTAACCAGCACGGTCAGGTTCGGCTCGGTGGCGGCCAGTTCGGTCTGGTAGATCCCGGTGTAGCGGTCAACCAGCGCCTTGAACTCGTTCACGCTGGCAGCGGGCACCTGCAGGGTGGCACGGGCTTCGCGCGGGATGGCGTTGCGCAGAGTGCCGCCGTGGATCTCGGCCAGACGAACACCCAGCGGCTCGGCTGCTTTGAGCAGACGCACCAGCAGCTTGTTGGCATTGCCACGACCGCGATGGATATCGCAACCGGAGTGACCGCCACGCAGCCCTTTTACGGCCAGTTCGAACGCTTCACCTTCAGCAGCATCAACCAGCTCGAGCGGGAAGCGGATATTGGCATCCACACCGCCAGCGCAGCCCATATAGACTTCGCCATCCTCTTCGGAGTCGGTGTTGAGCAGAATTTCGCCCTCCAGCCAGCCCGCTTCCAGACCGAAGGCGCCGGTCATACCGGTCTCTTCGTCTGTGGTCAGCAGCACTTCCAGCGGACCATGCTTGATGGTCTTGTCAGCCAGCACAGCCAGGCAACCGGCCATGCCGATGCCGTTGTCGGCACCCAGAGTGGTGCCACGGGCAGTGACCCACTCGCCATCGACATAGGCATCGATGGGATCGTTGGCGAAGTCGTGTTTGGTGTCGGCGTTGGCCTGCGGCACCATGTCGATGTGGGCCTGCAGTACCACGGCTTTGCGGTTTTCCATCCCCGGGGTGGCCGGTTTCTTGATGATGATGTTGCCGACCTTGTCCTGCTTGACCGCCAGACCTTCCCCTTGAGCCCATTGGATGATCCAGGCGCTCAGTTTGGCTTCATGTTTGGAAGGGTGGGGAATGGAGCAGATCTGTTCGAAGAAATGCCAAATCAGTTTGGGAGAGAGAGAGCTAAGCTGTGCCACGTCGGGACTCCTTACCAGCACGGAATTAACAGGGCCCCATCAGCGGGCCGGGGAAGAGGATAACGATAATACAGTCAATCACACAAAAATGTGAGCAATCAGCGCAAATCGCAGGCAGCTTGTGCTGGCTGATGGCAACCAGGCAGTACGATCGTCAGGTTCGGACGACGCTGACCGATAGAAAAGAAAATGTGTGACCAATCTCACAAAAATATTGAATTTAACGCACCGACTGGTAAATTAGCTCCCGTGGTTCGCCACCCGTCAGGATGACGATGAAAGCCTCCAGGGAACCGAAGCAAAGCAAGTGCGCCTCCATGGAACCGAGTGTTCGTTCAAGGATTTGAGCCCGCATTAAAGGTACGTAACTTGTTAAGCAATCAGGAGTTTCAATATGCCAGGCAGCAACTCAACCTATTGGTTTGCCCCCTCTTTGTATACCCAGGGTTTCAGCTACCCTAACCCCTTCGTCACTCGTCGCTAAGACGAGCTGCCCAACCAGGCAGAGGCGAGAAAGCAGCAGGTGCGTGAGGTAAATCCTCCCCCTGCTATTTTTTTATCTGCGATTTGCCGCACAGCCCATTAGGACTCGGCAGCAGGGACGGCAGGTTAGTCGTTTGGAGCTCTAGATGTGCCGAATGGAGAGGGTGATGCCGATTTTTCCTGTTTTTGGCATACGTTTGCCAGGCATTTTCTCTGCAAACGGTGCTATCATATCGGCCCAACAGCCTGTCCGCGGTTTGGACACATCATCTAACCGATCGCCGGATAAGCCCATCTTGCTTCCATTGTTATCAGATTTGCTGCCGAGGCTTAGCCCTGAGGCAGCCGAAGTGCAATCTGAATTCAGTCGGGCAAGGACCGCCATTTACTGGCATCCGCAGGGATAATTGCGGGTGTTGTTATTTTAAGTGATTGTTTTTAAATAACTATTCGAGATCGATAACATGCCGAAAAAGTTCTATGTGTCGTGGGACAACCTGCAACGTGAAGCTCGCCGTCTGGCCCGTCGTCAGCTGCCTGTCAGCCAGTGGAAAGGTATCATCGCGGTCAGCCGTGGTGGTCTGGTGCCCGCAGCCCTGATGGCCCGTGAACTTGGCATTCGTAATGTGGAAACCCTCTGCATCTCCAGCTATGACCATGACAGCCAGCGCGAGCTGGTGGTCGTGAAGGCTGCCACCACCGCCGGTGACGGCGAAGGCTGGCTGGTGGTGGAAGATCTGGTGGACACCGGCACTACCGCCAAGGCGATCCGCGAGCTCTACCCGAAAGCCAAGTTCATCGCGATTTTCGCCAAGCCGATGGGCGAAGCGCTGCTGGACGATTTCGAAGTGGCGATCCCGCAGGATACCTGGATCGAACAGCCGTGGGATATGGCACTGGAGTTCGCCACACCGATCTGCGATGAAAAGTAACGGGATCGGGATGTGACGCTCGCTGCGTCCATTGGTCGCAACCGGCAATAATGGTTTCACAGGGCTCCAATTTGGAGCCCTGTTTTTTTGTGTATCAATCTGTTGCAGGGTGGCTGATGGGCAGTAAAAGTGGTTAAGATGGGCTATTGCCTGATATGAATGGGATACTATCTTGGACTTGAACGAAGACCTAAACCTGACCGAACAGCTCTTTACCCGCGTCAAGAAGGTATTGGAAACATCCGAGATCTCCAACTCCAGTGCGGCTGATCTGGCGCAAGCCGAGTCAGACGAGATGTTTATCGACGGCTCCATGTCAAAGAGCTGGTATCGCTTGCTGCGTCGCCCCTCCTGGACCTGGCAGGGTGCTGATCCCATCGAAGTGGAGCAGACCCTGGCCCGTATCGCCATGGCGACCGGCGAGCGCACCCACGATTGCTATCTCGATACCATCAAGGGCTATGTGCCTGGCAACTGGATCTACGAGTGGAGCCAGGTGGCTGGCAACTATTTCAAGCAGGGCCGCGAACTGCGCGAGAAGGGTGATCCTTCTGGCGCCTTGAAACAGCTGCTCAAGGCGGTGCGCTACTACTCCATCGCCAGCTATCCCCATCTCAAGGATGACGAGCTGGCGGATCAGGCCCAGCTGCTCGGTAACATGGCCTATCGCGAGGCGGGTCGCCTGTTCAAGGTGCCGCTCAAAGAGATCCAGGTGCCTTTTCGCGGCAAGCATATTCAGGGTTATCTCCACCTGCCGACGACCGAAAAACCAGTGCCGCTGGTGATCATCAGCGGCGGGATCGACTCCTTGCAGCTCGATTTCCTCAACTTCTATCTCAAACGGCTCGAGCCCAACGGTATCGGCATGCTCTCCCTCGATATGCCCGGGGTTGGCTATGCCGAGCATTGGCCGCTGGTGCAGGATACCAGCCGTCTCCATCAGGCGGTGCTCCATTATCTCTCCGAAGTGGCCTGGGTCGATCATCAGCGTATCGCCATGGTGGGGATGCGTCTGGCGGGCAATATCGCAGCCAGACTGGCCTTTATCGAACCCTTTAAGCTGCGCACCGTGGTTTGTGTCGGCGCCGGGGTCAATCAGGTGTTTACCAATCAGGAGCTGTTTGCCAAGTGTCCGCGCATGATGCGGGATAGTCTGGCCAACCGGTTGGGGGCTGATGCGGCGCAGTGGGACGGCATGCGTACCAAGTGCCAGGTATTTTCACTTAAAACACAAGGATTACTGGGGACTCGCACCTCTGTGCCGATATTGAGTATTGGACACAAGCGAGATTTTATTTGTCCCGAGCAGGATGTACGGGCATTGGCGGCGGCCAGTCGTAACGGCAAGGCCATCGTATTCGACAAACAGCCTTTGCTGGAGGTGTATGACAAGGCGCTGGACGAAATCGTCGAGTGGCTGAAACAGCATTTGTGTACCTGACATTGCGCTAAAGAACTGACGCCATCCCGAGGTGGCGCGGCTTGTTTAACAGGGAGGTTAACATGTCTGAAAGAGTGACCTACAAGCGACTGCTGAGGCAGTTTGCTGCCATTGGCCCCTATTTGCGCGAAGATCTCTGCGAAGAGGGGCGTTATCGTTTCGACTGCCTGTCGGTCTGTGTCAGCGCCAAGCCGGCGCCGGACAAGCGGGAGTTCTGGGGCTGGTGGCTGGTGCTGGAGCAGGACGATCACCATTTCCGTTACCACTATCAGCTCGGTTTCTACAATGCTGATGGTGAGTGGCTGGACAAGCCGATCCCCAAGAAGCACCAGGTAGAAGTGGAGCGGACCCTCAACCGTTTCTACAAGCTCATCAGCGACAAACTGGCGGCACTGGAGTGCCAGTTAGCGCCAGCGGATCAGGTCACCAATGAGTTGACCGTGACCGCTGCTTGATCCCTGATGCCCGGTGAGCAGTATCCCGCTGTTTGCCGGGCCATCAGTCAGCTATCCCCCCTTCCGACCGCAATCATCCGGGCTTTGCCCCATCTCCTCACCCCGGCGTTAATTGCCTTGCAGGGCACCATGGCCGTGGGTATAAAGATATTCCTTACTTTTTAGCCTTTATGCTCCCATGGAAAACAGAACCATAGTTGTCAAGTTGGGCACCAGCGTGCTCACAGGGGGGTCTTCCCAGCTCAATCGTGCCCATATGGTCGAGCTGGTCAGACAGTGTGCGGCCTTGCACCGTCACGGCCATCGGGTCGTGGTCGTCACATCAGGGGCTATCGCCGCCGGGCGTGAACATCTGGGTCACCCGCCACTGGCGCCAACCCTTCCCAACAAGCAGATGCTGGCGGCGGTTGGTCAGACCCAGCTGATTCGGGTATGGCATGATCTGTTCAACCTTTACGGTCTGCATATCGGCCAGATGCTGCTGACCCGCGCCGATCTGGAAGATCGGGAACGCTACCTCAACGCCCGCGACACCATGCGCACCCTGCTCGATCACCGCATTATTCCGGTGATCAACGAAAACGATGCGGTGGCGACCGCCGAGATCAAGGTGGGCGACAACGACAACCTCTCCGCGCGGGCCGCCATTCTGGCGGATGCGGATCTGCTGATCCTGCTAACCGACCAGAAGGGGCTCTTTACCGCCGATCCGCGCACCAATCCCGACGCCCAGCTCATTGAAGAGGTGCAGACCATCGACGATACCCTGCGCTCGTTGGCGGGTGACAGTGTCAGTGGCCTCGGTACCGGCGGCATGGCCACCAAGCTGCAGGCGGCCGATGTGGCACGCCGGGCCGGTGTCAATGTGGTGATCGCGACCGGCCAGATGCCGGAGGTGATCGGCCGTCTCGCCAAGGGCGAGCGTATCGGTACCCTGTTCCCGGCGCTGGCCTCCCCGCTGGAAGGGCGCAAGAGCTGGATCCTGGCAGGCCCGCCCCCTCACGGCGAAGTCCATGTGGATCAGGGGGCTGTCGCCGCCATGAAGGATAAAGGCTCCAGCCTGCTGCCCAAGGGGATTGTCGCCGTCAAGGGCGACTTTATTCGAGGCGATGTGGTGCGGATCCTCGATCCCAAAGGCGCCGAGTTGGCGCGCGGTATCTGCCGTTACGACCATCTGGAGCTGGACAGGCTGCGCGGCGTCCACTCTGATCAGATTGAACAGGTATTGGGCTATGGCTACGGCTCTGTGGCCATCCATCGAGACGACATGGTGCTGCTCTAATCAGGGCGGCACGGCATGAACAAAGGGAAATGAGATGAGTCTGGAGAAAATGGGGCAGGCGGCCCGAGAAGCCGCCTATCAGCTGGCTACCATCAGCACGGCGCAGAAAAATCGGGCGCTGGCCGCCATCGCCGACGAGCTTGAGGCGCGCAGTGAGCAGATCCTCGCGGCCAACGACAAGGATATCGCGGCAGGGCGTGAGGCTGGCTTGTCAGAAGCCATGCTGGATCGCCTGCTGCTCAATCCGGCCCGGCTGGCCGGGATTGTGGCGGATGTGCGCAAGGTGATCACGCTGGATGATCCGGTCGGTGCTGAAATGGATAGCCGGGTGCTGGAAAATGGCCTGCGGCTCTCTCGTCGTCGGGTGCCCATCGGGGTTATCGGCGTCATCTACGAGGCGCGTCCCAACGTCACCATCGACATCGCCAGCCTCTGCCTCAAGACCGGCAACGCCAGCATACTGCGCGGCGGGCGCGAGACCTTCCACTCCAATCTGGAGTTGGTGCGGGTGATCCAGCATGCCTTGGCGGCCTCCGGTCTGCCCGAGGCGGCAGTACAGTACATCGACAACCCGGATCGGGCGCTGGTGGCCGAGCTGCTGCGCCTCGACCGCTACGTGGACATGATCATTCCCCGCGGCGGTGCCGGCCTGCACAAGATGTGCAAGGAGAACAGCTCCATTCCGGTCATCATCGGCGGGTTCGGTATCAGCCATATTTTCGTCGACGAGAGTGCCGATTTGGCGCGCTCTCTGGCGGTCATCGACAACGCCAAGGTGCAACGCCCCTCCGCCTGCAATGCCCTCGATACCCTGCTGGTACACGAGAAGGTGGCAGCCACCTTCCTGCCGCAACTGGTGACGCTGATGAACGAGCGCAAGGTGACGCTGGTGGCCGCGCCCAACGCCATGACGCAGTTGGCGGGTGCCGACAATCTGTGCGAGGCTGGGCCGGAGGATTTCGATACCGAGTGGCTCGGGCTGACCCTGGGGGTCAAGTTAGTGGCGGATGTGAACGAGGCGCTGGCCCATATGCGCGAGCACAACGCCGGCCACTCCGATGCCATCCTGACCAACGATCTGGCCAACGCCGAGCGTTTCGTCAATGGCGCCGGTTCGGCGGCTGTCTATGTCAACGCCTCCACCCGTTTCACTGATGGTGGCCAGTTTGGTCTGGGCGCTGAAGTGGCGGTGTCGACCCAGATGCTGCACGCCCGTGGCCCCATGGGGCTGACCGAGCTTACCAGCTACAAGTGGGTAGGGCAGGCCGATTACCTCAGCCGTGCCTGATAACCTGTTGTGTCAGATACAAAAATGCCGACTCTTGGGTCGGCATTTTATTTGGTGGATATCGTGAAGATATCAGGCGCTCGGGTTATTCCCCGTGATAGAGCGCCTTGTCACCGTGCTTGAGCACATAACCCTTCCAGATAAAGAGGGTGTAGCCGCTGCCCTGCCACGACCAGTTGCCTTCCATGCCCTGACGGGCAAGCTGGTGCTGCTCGCCGGTCGGCAGGGTCAGTTCGGCCTTGCTCTGATCGGTATTGAACAGCACGAAGGCGCTGCTGGTCTGGCTGGCATCGGTCGGATTGAGCCGGATACCCTGCTCAAACAGGCGCACACATTTGCCCGTCAGCGCTGACCACTGATAGCCCGCACTGCCGATACAGCCGTGGCTGTCGCGACCGCTGCCAACCAGATGTTGTTCCGGTGTACTGCATGCCGCCAGCAGCAGAGAAGCGGCCATCAGGGTCAAGGTGCGCATGGTTACTCCTGAAGATCCCGTTCGATGACGATGTTGGAGAATCCCAACTCTTTGAAGTAGTTCTCCTGGTAATCCTTCACGCTTTTCTTGTCGCGGCGACAAACCTGAGCCAGCTGGGCCTCCATGGCGTGAAAACTGGTGAGATCCAGCCCTTCGGCAGCAGCGATGGCATCGTAGATGCTGCGGAACTTGTCGTTCGCGTAGCCGATCTCTTTGGCCTGTTTTTTATAGGTGTACGTAATCTTAAAGGCCATCTTGCCCTTCCTTCTTCGATTTGGCTTGCTTGCGCTGGACGTAGAGGTAGAGGCTTTCGACCTTCTCCCGAGCCCAGGGGGTCTTGCGCAAGAACTTCAGGCTGGACTTGATGCTGGGATTATCGGTGAAGCAGCGGATATTGATCTGCTGCCCCAGCTCTTCCCAGCCATAGTGCTCGACCAGTGCGGTGACGATGGCTTCCAGCGTCAGCCCGTGCAGCGGGTTGTTCTTCTGCGAGGCGTTCGGTTGCTCGCTCATGCCTGCTCCGCCAGCTTGGCAAAGGGCTGGCCCATGCGGGTGGTGACCCCGTTGGCCAGATGGGGTTCGAAACCGGCCAGCATGCCCGGTCCAAACAGGCAGACCACGGTGCTGCCCAGCTTGAACAGGCCCATCTCGGCACCTTTTTGCAGGGTAATGGCTTCGTCGCCGGTGTAGTCCCAGCGCACCACCTTCTTCTCTTTGGTCGGCGCAATGTTGCCGGCCCAGATGGTCTCGATGCTGGCCACGATCGTGGCACCGACCAGCACCAGCGCCATGGGGCCGTGCGGGGTGCGGAAGGTGGCCACCACCCGCTCGTTGCGGGCAAACAGGTTCGGCACGTTCTCGGCGGTGAGCGGGTTGACGGAGAAAAGGTCCCCCGGCACGAACACCATGCTCTCCAGCACGCCATCCAGCGGCATGTGGATGCGGTGGTAATCCTTGGGCGCCAGATAGATGGTGGCGAAGTCGCCATCCTTGAACGGCGCCACCAGATCCTCATAGCCGCCCAGCAGCTCGCGGGCGCTGTAGTCGTGGCCCTTGGCCTGAATGATGCGACCCTGCTGGATCGGGCCGAGCTGGCTGACGGTGCCATCGACCGGCAGTGCCAGAGTCATGGCATCTTCTACCACGGGGCGGATACCGGGCTTGAGCTCGCGGGTGAAGAACTCGTTGAAGCTCTTGTAGTGGGCCGGGCTCTCGTGCAGCGCCTCGCTCATGTCGACCTGGTACTGCTTGATAAAGGCCTCGATCACCTTGGTGGTGATGTTGCCCGCTTCGGCGGCGGCAAACTTGCCGATCAGACGGGAGAGGGCGTGCTTGGGCAGACAGTATTGACCGGCAATTTTCAGGTTGTCAGTAATGCTCATGTTCATCATCAACGTAGGTTAAACAGGGTCACAGGCGCGCCTGTTGGCGACCGTGACGGGCTTCCTGCATGGTTTCCAGGATGCGGTGATAGTTGTGGAAGCGATCGGCGCTGATAGCGCCACTGTCGACTGCTGCCCGTAGGGCACAGCCGGGATCGTCCTTGTGGGTACAGTCGCGGAACTTGCAGCCACCCAGATAGTCGCGAAACTCGACGAAGCACCAGGTGATGCGGTCGGCTTCCAGATGCCAGAGGGCGAACTCGCGGATCCCGGGGGAGTCGATGAGATCGCCACCGCTCGGGAAGTGGTAGAGCCGAGCCGTGGTGGTGGTGTGCTGGCCGAGCCCCGAGTTTTCGGAGATCTCGCCGGTGAGCACATCCAGCCCCGGCATCAGGGCATTGGTGAGCGAGGATTTGCCCACCCCGGACTGGCCGACGAAGATGCTGATCTTGTCGGTGAGCTTGGCTTTCAGCTCATCTAGCCCTTCACCGCTCTCGCAGCTCACCAGCAGCACCTCGTAATTGAGTTTGCGGTAGGTTTCGAGCTGGCGTTCGATGCGCGCTCTGGCGGCATCATCGAGCATATCGACCTTGTTCAGCACGATGAGGGGGCGGATCTCCACATCCTCGGCGGCCACCAGATAGCGGTCGACGATGTTGGTGGAGAACTCGGGCATCACCGCCGAGACGATGATTATCTGGTCGATGTTGGCGGCGATGGGTTTGACCCCGTCGTAGAAGTCCGGCCGGGTCAGAACCGAGTGGCGCGGATGCACCGCCTCGATGACGCCGGCGATGGCGGCATTGAGGCCGGGACGCCACACCACCTTGTCGCCGCACACCAGACTGCTGATGCTGCTGCGCCGCAGGTTGCTGCGGTGAATGGTGCCATCGCTCGCTTCCACGTCCGCGTGCTGACCAAAACGGCTGATCACCACCCCTTCGATGGCCGGGCCAAACAGGGTGTCATCCACCACTGTGGTGTGATCTTTTTGCAGCCGCCGTTCGCGGTTGGCCTGGACGCGCCTTTGTTGACCCAGATTGAGTTTTGCTTTCTTTGCCACTCGATTCGCCAGTTTATGAACAGATCCAAAGCCAGTATGATACATGCAAATTGGCAAAATTCCGCCATTCCTCCCAATAGAGAGAGCAATCATGACAGTCAGCGCGCAGAACCTGGTATGGATCGACATGGAGATGACGGGTCTCGACCCCGAAGAGAACGTGGTACTGGAGATTGCCACCATCGTCACCGACAAGGATCTGAACGTACTGGCCGAAGGGCCGGTCATCGCCATTCATCAGAGTGATGAAGAGCTGGCCAAGATGGACGAGTGGAACGTCAACACCCATACCAAGAGCGGTCTGGTGGCACGGGTCAAGGCGAGCCAGCACGACGAGGCGAAAGCCATTGCCGAGACCCTCGAGTTCATTCGCCAGTGGGTGCCGGAGCGAACCAGCCCGCTGTGCGGCAACAGTATCGGTCAGGATCGCCGCTTCATGGTCAAGCACTTGGCCGAGCTGGAAGCTTTCTTCCACTACCGCAACGTCGACGTCAGCACCATCAAGGAGCTGGTACGCCGCTGGCAGCCGGAACTGCTGGATCAGTTCAAGAAGAGCGGCACCCATCAGGCGCTGGATGATATCCGCGAATCCATCGCCGAGCTGCAGTTCTATCGCAGCCACGTCTTCAAGATCTGATTCTCCGGCAAGGGGTTGTCATACTCTGGCTGCTAAAATCGACAGTTCGGCCAGCTTTTGAGCGAACGCGCGCAACCAGACAAAAAAGCCCTTGCAATTGGAATGACTGCTCTTATAATTCGGCTCCCGTACAGTAGCGCAAGCAACCAAATGCTGTACGGCCTGTTTTAAGGTAGTTGCGGGAATAGCTCAGTTGGTAGAGCACGACCTTGCCAAGGTCGGGGTCGCGAGTTCGAGTCTCGTTTCCCGCTCCAAAAATCTGATGATGACACTGGTGCAAACCAGCCCGATGCGGGAATAGCTCAGTTGGTAGAGCACGACCTTGCCAAGGTCGGGGTCGCGAGTTCGAGTCTCGTTTCCCGCTCCAATCATCAGCCAGCCTCAAGACAACCAAATTGTTGCGGGAATAGCTCAGTTGGTAGAGCACGACCTTGCCAAGGTCGGGGTCGCGAGTTCGAGTCTCGTTTCCCGCTCCAAAAAATTTGTAAGTGATATTCCGATGCGGGAATAGCTCAGTTGGTAGAGCACGACCTTGCCAAGGTCGGGGTCGCGAGTTCGAGTCTCGTTTCCCGCTCCAATCACTTGCAGATGACATTCTGTTGCGGGAATAGCTCAGTTGGTAGAGCACGACCTTGCCAAGGTCGGGGTCGCGAGTTCGAGTCTCGTTTCCCGCTCCAAACATTTGTAAGTGACATTCCGTTGCGGGAATAGCTCAGTTGGTAGAGCACGACCTTGCCAAGGTCGGGGTCGCGAGTTCGAGTCTCGTTTCCCGCTCCAATCACTTGTAAATGACATTCTGTTGCGGGAATAGCTCAGTTGGTAGAGCACGACCTTGCCAAGGTCGGGGTCGCGAGTTCGAGTCTCGTTTCCCGCTCCAATCTCTCTTCAAATTCAGTATCTTTCCCCCCCAAGCTCACGAATTCAGTTTCTCCATACAATCGCAGCCACATTCAGTTGGTAGAGCATGATCCGCGCTTGCCAAGGCTGGGGTCGCGAGTTCGAGTCTCGTTTCCCGCTCCAATCTCTCTTCGAAGTTTTCATAATCCCTTTGAATTGCCCTTCACATCGCGCAGCGATGCTTTGTCGTATCTGGCGTTTACTAGGCGCGTATCTACCACCTCCTGCCAACAGGAAGGGGATGTGGGCTCATGGTGCGGATTGTACGAGGCAAGCGGTTGCGACAGGTGGTGGGAGGCGAGAACTGCGGGCAAAAAAGAGGAGGGGCCTTGGCTCCTCCTGCATGATTCACTGGCGCGGGCTTAGACCAGAGTAACGTTTTCAGCCTGAGGGCCTTTTTTGCCCTGGGTCACAGTGAACTGGACTTTTTGACCTTCAGCCAGGGTTTTGAAACCGGTGCTCTGGATGGAGGAGAAGTGAACGAATACGTCCGGACCCTGGGATTGTTCAATAAAGCCAAAACCCTTGGTTTCGTTGAACCATTTTACCTGGCCGGTGCGAATGTCAGACATGTGCTAAATCCTATCAATAACAAAATGAAACTAAGCCCGTGCTGGGCTGCATTTGCCTTGCAAGCAGGGGTTGGCTCATGACTGACCACGTCTCTTTGTCCCAGTAGCACGTAGAACAATCCCTGTCTAAAGCACAAACGATTGTACGTTAGCGCCGATCCTTGTCAATTTGACCCCTTTCGTTTTTTGAACAAGCTAAAAATATTGTGAAGTCAGTAGCTTATTTGAAGATATTTGACTGAAAAAAACGGGAGGCCAGCGCCTCCCGTTTTTGTTATTCCTTGAGGGCGAACCCTTCGCCCTGCCGGTCGTAGCGGTAAACCGCCTGACCGTAGGAGCGGATCTCCACCCGCTGGATGCGGCGGGTGTCGTCCACCAGGATGAAGATAGAACGGCCCGATTGCAGGCGGGTCAGGGGGCGATCCGGCCCCTCGATGGCGATCAGGCGGCTCAGCTCGGCACCCGGCAACTCGAATTTACGCCAGATGGAGTAGAGGGTCTCACCCGCCTGCACATCGTGTTGCAGCCAGGTACCGTTGACCTTCTCTTCGACTGGTTTAGCTGCCGCGGGGGCACTGCCTGCCGCGCCATTACCGACAGTTAGAGCTTGAGCAGGTACGGCCAGCGGCACTTCCAGCGAGCCGGAAGGGGCTGCTTTGGGAACGGATGGTGCCGGCTCCCAGGCCAGTACCAGCAACCAGAGCGGGATCAGGATCAGCAGACCTATGGTGTTTTTGCGGGGCAGCGGGCTGGACAGCTTGAATTTGCCTGCTTTGGCATCCTGGCGGCGTTGGCCGAGGTTGCTCATCCCTTGGCCAAAACGTTGGCGCAGGGACAGGGTCGCGGCATTGATGCGATGGAGCAGGGATCCTTGTGATTCGTCTTGGCGACGTTGCTGGGCTCGTCTGTTATGGCCTCGTGGGCGACGGTCCGGGGTGGGCACGGCATTTACCTCTCACTACATTGCCTGCCATCAGGCAAATTCGTCGCCTATGGTAAACGGACTCGCCCCCGAGGGGGAGAGTCCTGATGCGGAAAATTATCAGCTGAGACGAAATTGACCCAATAATTGCTGCAATTTGTCGGCCGCCTGACGCAATGCCTGACTGGCTTTGGCCGTTTCGGTCGCATCCTGAGCAATGTCGTTGGCCAGTGCGTTGGTTTTTGACAGGTTGCCGGAGACGGTTTCTGAGACCGAGCTCTGCTCTTCGGCGGCGGAGGCGATCTGATAGGTCATGTCGTTGATGGTGGAGATGGCCTGGTAGATGCTGCCGAGCGCCTCTTCCGCCAGATCCGCCTCGCTCACCGCCTGATGGGTCAGCTGCTGGCTCTGGGTGATGGCGTTGACTGCATTGGTGGAGCTGAGGCGGATCTTCTCGATCAACTCCTGGGTGTTCTGCACCGCCTGCTGGGTATTGCCCGCCAGTTTGCGCACCTCGTCGGCCACCACCGCAAAGCCGCGGCCCTGTTCGCCAGCCCGGGCAGCCTCGATGGCGGCGTTGAGGGCCAGCAGGTTGGTCTGGTCGGCAATCCCCTGAATGACGGTGAGTATGCTGGTGATCTGGGCGCTGTCGTGAGCCAGCCCTTCCACCACTTCGGCCCCTTTACCGGCTTCTGCCGCGACCTTGTGCATCGACTGGATCACCTGCTGGAAGCGCTCCTTGCCCTGATCCGCCGCGCTTTGTGCCTGTTTGGCCGAGTCTGCGGTATTGTTGGCGTGGGTGGCGACCTCCTGACTGACGTAGGACATCTCCTGCACCGCGGTCAGCATCTGCTCCATCTCCGCCTGATGGTGCTGCAGGTTGGTGTCGGTCTGACCGGCGATGCGATCGGTGTCACCGGCGTAACGGTTCACCTCGCTGGCCGTCTTGAGCACATCCCCGAGCAGCCCTTGCAGCTTGTCGATAAAGCGGTTGATCCCCTTGGCGAGATCCCCCAGCTCATCCACCGAGCGGGTCGTGAGGCGTTTGGTGAGATCCCCTTCACCATCGGCGATGTCATCCACCAGGCTGACCATCTGACGGATAGGGCCGGTGATGCTGCGGGCAATCACCAGCATGGTGGCCAGCGCCAGTACCAGTACGATAAAGGCACCCACCAATTGCTGGGTCACCGCGGCCCGGTTCATCTCATTGAGCTGGCTCTCCAGCTGATCGGCCTCCGCCAGTACCACCTTGTAGGGCAGGGTGACGATGATGGCCCAGTTGCGGCTCATTCCCGGCACCATGATGGGGACGGAAATGCGGAATGACTCGTCCAGCTCCTGACGCTGAACTTCCGGTTTCAGGTACTGTTGCCACTGGTTGCCCAGCACCTTACTTGCGCTGCTGCCGAGCAGGCTGGCATCACCGCTGGTGCCTGTGATGACACCGGCGGCGCTGACGATCAGGGTTTCGCCCTTGCCGTCATAGATATTGCTGTTGAGGCTCTTTGCCTGACGGCTGATGGAGTCCACCGCGAGATCCAGCGCGGCGATCCCCTTGAACTGACCATCCACCATGATGGGGGTGGTGATGGTGCTCACCAGCACCTGCTGGCCGTTGATATCCACCTTGAAGGGATCGATCAGGCAAGAGCGCCCTTCCCGCTTCGGGCAGGCGTAGTAGTCGTTGGCGGGATTGCCGAATTCGTCCGGATCGGTTTTTTCGATGGAGAGCAGCAGATCGGTACCGATTTGATCCTTGTCGCGATAGAAGTAGGGCACGAAGCGCCCCTTGTCATCACTGCCCAGCGCACTCTGGCCAGCAAAGCTGGCATCCTGACCGTCGAAACCGTTGGGCTCGAAGCCGGCGAAGGCGCCATAAAGCTGGGGCTCCAGCGCCAGTTGTGCCTTGAGCAGGTCGGTGGCCTGCTGGCGATCCAGCGGCAGTTTGCCCTGTTGTTGCAGGGCGAGGGCGCTGGCCATCTGCTGGGTGTAGGAGAGCCCTTTTTGCAGCAGTTGGGTGATGGTGGCCGCCTCGGCGCGGGCATTGGCGCTGACCTTCTGCCATGCCTCCTGCTGCAGCGCTTCACGGCTGGAGCTGATGGTGAGTTGTTGGGTCTGTTGGCCGGAGTATTGGTTGAGCAGGATCAGGATGACCAGGGCTGCGGTCATGGCGATCCCGGCCATCACTAGAATGCGATTCTGGATAGAACGGAACTGCATCGTCTCTTCCTTGTTCGTGAGAAGTGTGGTGAGCGTTATTTGGGTATCGACCGGAGGAGGCAGCTCTCCAGCATTGTGCATAGCAAATCGGAAACGGGGCTTCGGTTTTGCGATCCTCTTCAAATATCGGGCTACAGATGCAAATGGCGACAGATTTAATCCCCTACTTTAGCCCGCAATGGCGTCATGGTTTTCCCATCCGTGATTGTCGGTGCTAAAATGCGACGGTTTTTTCTAACGAATTGGCCCAAGGCCCTCTACACAAGGCTTAAAGATGAAAGTCAAAACCCGTTTTGCTCCCAGCCCGACCGGCTTTTTGCATGTCGGCGGTGCCCGTACCGCACTCTATTCCTGGTTGTTTGCAAAGAACCAGGGCGGTGAGTTCGTGCTGCGTATTGAGGATACCGACCTGGAACGTTCCACTCAGGAGGCGATCGACGCCATCATTGAGGGCATGGAATGGCTGGAGCTGAACTGGGATGAGGGCCCCTACTACCAGACCAAGCGCTTCGATCGCTACAACGGTCTGATCGACGAGATGCTGGCTGATGGCCGCGCCTACAAGTGCTTCTGCTCCAAAGAGCGTCTGGAAGCACTGCGCGAAGGCCAGATGGCCAACGGCGAGAAGCCCCGTTACGACGGCAAGTGCCGCGACCACGCCCACGATCACCCGGCCGATGCGCCGCACGTCATCCGCTTCCGCAACCCGACCGAAGGTTCCGTGGTGTTCGATGACCATGTCCGTGGCCGCATCGAGTTCGCCAACACCGAGCTGGATGACCTGATCATCCGCCGTACCGACGGTGCCCCGACCTACAACTTCTGCGTAGTGGTCGATGACTGGGATATGGAGATCACCCACGTGGTGCGTGGCGAAGACCACATCAATAACACCCCGCGTCAGATCAACATCTACAAGGCGCTGAACGCGCCGGTGCCGGAGTTTGCCCACGTCTCCATGATCCTGGGTGACGACGGTGCCAAGCTCTCCAAGCGCCACGGTGCAGTCTCCGTGATGCAGTACCGCGATGACGGCTACCTGCCGGAAGCGCTGCTGAACTATCTGGTGCGTCTGGGCTGGTCCCACGGCGATCAGGAGATCTTCAGCCTGGAAGAGATGATCAAGCTGTTCAGCCTGGATGCCATCTCCAAGTCCGCCTCTGCCTTCAACACCGACAAGCTGCTGTGGTTGAACAACCACTACATGCGCAGCCTGGATCCGGCTTATGTTGCCAAGCATCTGGCATGGCACATGGAAAACCAGAAGATCGACACCAGCAATGGCCCGGCGCTGGCCGACGTGGTCACCCTGCTGGCCGAGCGCTGCAACACCCTGGTCGAGATGGCTGCCCAGAGCCGCTACCTGTTCGAAGAGTACGAAGCGATCGACGAAGCAGCTGCCAAGAAGCACCTGCGTGGCGTCGCTGCCGAGCCGCTGGCTCTGGCCAAGACCAAGCTGGCCGCACTGGATAGCTGGACCACTGAAGCGCTGCACGAGTTGATTGAAGCGACCGCTGCCGAGCTGGGTCAGGGTATGGGCAAGGTTGGTATGCCGCTGCGCGTGGCCGTCACCGGTCTGGGCCAATCCCCTGCCATCGACGCCGTGATGGCGCTGGTGGGCAAGGAGCGTGTACTTGCTCGTATCGATCGCGCGCTGGCTTACATCGAAGCCCGTATGGCTGCCGAGTAAGTGCTGCCGATGTGGCAGGTGAGGGGATAACCCTGCTCTGCCACATGCTGAATAGAAAAAATCCGAAACCGCTGGTTTCGGATTTTTTTATGGCCAGCGCACAGGCCGATAGCAAATCGGGGATAAAAAAATGCCAGTCAGCTGACTGGCATTTTTATTGGGACAGAGTGCCGCTTAGTGGCTGTCGACCCAGACGAACTTCAGGACGAACAGCAGGGCTACCACGAGTACGCAGGGGTTGATCTCGCGCCAGCGGCCGGTGCCCGCCTTCATCACGCAGTAGGAGATAAAGCCCACGGCGATCCCCTCGGTGATGGAGAAGCTGAACGGCATCATGACGGCGGTCATAAAGGCCGGTACTGCTTCGGTCAGATCTTCCCACTTCACCCGGGTCAGCTCGGAGCACATCAGCACGCCCACATAGATAAGGGCGCCAGCGGCGGCGTAGGCCGGCACCATGGCGGCGACCGGAGAGAAGAAGATCGCCAGCAGGAACAGGATGCCGACCACGATGGCGGTCAGACCGGTACGGCCGCCGACGGCGACGCCGGAGCTGCTCTCGATAAAGGCGGTAACCGAGGAGGTGCCCATAAAGGCGCCGCCGACGGAGCTCACGCTATCCACCATCAGCGCCTGTTTCATGCGTGGGAAGTGGCCCTTGTCATCGGCCAGCTTGGCGCGGTTGGTGACGCCGATCAGGGTGCCGGAAGAGTCGAACAGGTTGACCAGCATAAAGGAGAAGATGATCCCGGCGAGGCTGATATCGAGCGAGCCCATCAGATCCAGCTGGCCGAACACCGGTTCGATGCTGGGGGGCATGGAGACAAAGCCCTTGAAGGTGACATCGCCAAACAGCCAGCCCAGACCCGTGGTGACCACAATGGCGATCAGCACGGCGGAGTGGACGCCGCGGGCGGAGAAGATGCAGATCAGGAAGAAACCGAGCAGACCCAGCAGGCAGGGCAGGGAGGTGAGGTTGCCCACGGTCACCATAGTCGCGGGGCTGGCCACGACGATCCCGGCGTTGTGCAGGCCGAGCAGGGCGATCAGCAGACCGATACCGGCGGTGATGCCGACCCGCAGGGTGAGCGGAATGTTGCCGATCAGCCAATAGCGCACTCGAAGCAGGGTGAGGATCAACAGACCCATGGCGCCCCAGAAGATAGTGCCCATACCCACTTGCCAGGAGTAGCCCATACCAGCCACGACCACGAAGGCGAAGAAGGCGTTGAGGCCCATGGCGGGAGCCAGCGCGATGGGCAGGTTGGCCAAGAGGCCCATCAGGATGCTGCCGATACCGGCGATGAGGCAGGTGGTGACAAAGACTGCCTGGGTGTCCATGCCGGCCGCAGAGAGGATCTGCGGGTTGACGAACACGATATAGACCATGGTCAGGAAGGTGGTGATGCCGGCGATCAGTTCGGTGCGGGCGTTGGTGCCATGGCCCTTCAGGGCAAACAGACGCTCAAGCAATCCTTGCCCGGCAGCCTGTGTGGGGGCCTGTTGTGGTTGATTCATGTTGGATTCCAATAGGTGACGTGAAATAAGCAGCAGGCGAGCGGGCTCCCATCCGTGCGGGAGTGATGGCCCTGTTTCTGGTGGAGAAGTAACCAGACTCGTCCTGATACCGTGACAGCGCGCACATTTTTACACAGGCGGCGCCGTTTACAAACCCCGGATATGCGAAGCAGATCAATGAATAGAGTAAAAATTCAAACGTTTGCTTTTTGAGCGTGAAAAAAGGTTCTCAGCAGAGAACCTTTTATCGAAAATTGGGGCTTAAAGGGTCTTGAAGTAGCGCTCGACCAACTGGGCCAGCACCGAGTCGAGCCGGTCTTGAACCTCACCCAGTTCACGGCCGAAGCGGCGCAGAAAGAGGCTTGCCTGCTCTTCGGTCAGCTTGCGCCCCTCGATAAAGAACTCCTGCTCAGGCAGTTGCTTGTCGTAGCGGGGGAGCAGCACCCAGCTCACCAGCTCGGGCTCCACGGCGGCAAAAATCTTGGCGGCAGCTGCACAGAAGGTCTCTATGTGCTCCTTGCCATCCGGCCCGAGGCAACCCGGTTCAACCCGGATCTGGATGGTGAGTTTTTTCTCTATGGGGGTCGTCATCGTGCTACATCCATGCAAAGGCATCCGTCTAGGATTGTAAGTCAAAAGGCAAGAGAAAGGGGAGCCGAAGCTCCCCTCAACACGCAGTCAGCCTTATTTGGCGATGCGCTTGTACTTGGCGCGATGGGGCTGGATCGCCTCGGCGCCGTAGGTCTTCTTCTTCCACTCTTCGTATTCGGTAAAGTTACCTTCGAAGAACTCGATCTTGCCCTCATCCTGATAGTCGAGGATGTGAGTGGCGATACGGTCGAGGAACCAGCGGTCGTGGGAGATGACCATGGCACAACCCGGGAACTCCAGCAGAGCGTTCTCGAGGGCGCGCAGGGTTTCGATATCCAGATCGTTGGTCGGTTCATCCAGCAGCAGCACGTTGCCGCCGGTCTGCAGCAGCTTGGCCAGGTGCAGACGACCGCGCTCACCACCGGAGAGCTCGCCAACCCGTTTTTGCTGGTCGGAACCCTTGAAGTTGAAGCGGCCGATATAGGCGCGGCTCGGGAACTCGTAGTTGCCGATGCGCAGGATATCCTGACCGTCAGCGACCTCTTCGAATACCGTCTTCTTGTCATCCATGCTGTCGCGGAACTGATCGACAGAGGCCAGCACCACGGTTTCACCCAGAGTGATGGCGCCGGAATCCGGCTGCTCCTGACCCGACATCATGCGGAACAGGGTCGACTTACCGGCACCGTTCGGGCCGATGATGCCGACGATGGCACCCTTCGGAATGGCAAACGACAGATCGTCGATCAGCACCCGATCACCGTAGGATTTGCGCAGGTTGGCCACTTCCACCACCTTGTCGCCGAGGCGCGGTCCGGGCGGAATGAACAGCTCGTTGGTCTCGTTGCGCTTCTGGTAGTCGTTGGTGTTGAGCTCTTCGAAGCGAGCCATACGGGCCTTGGACTTGGCCTGACGCCCTTTCGGGTTTTGACGAACCCACTCCAGCTCTTTCTCGATGGACTTGCGACGGGCCGCTTCGGAACTTGCTTCCTGCGCCAGACGGGCGTCCTTCTGCTCCAGCCAGGAGGAGTAGTTGCCTTCCCATGGGATACCCTCGCCGCGGTCCAGTTCCAGGATCCAGCCTGCCACGTTGTCGAGGAAGTAACGGTCGTGGGTGATGGCCACAACAGTGCCTTCGTAGTCGTGCAGGAAGCGCTCCAGCCAGGCCACGGATTCTGCATCCAGGTGGTTGGTTGGTTCGTCCAGCAGCAGCATGTCCGGCTTTTCCAGCAGCAGACGGCAGAGCGCCACACGGCGGCGCTCACCACCGGAGAGGTGCTTGATCTTGGCATCCCAGGCCGGCAGGCGCAGGGCATCGGCCGCGCGCTCCAGCTGGTTTTCCATGTTGTGACCGCCTTGGGCCTGGATGATGGCCTCCAGCTCGCCCTGTTCGCGGGCCAGCTTGTCAAAGTCGGCATCCGGGTCGGCGTAGGCCGCATAGACCTCGTCCAGACGAGCCATTGCGCGCTTCACCTCGCCAACGGCCTCTTCGACCGCTTCGCGTACGGTCTGCTCCGGCTCCAGCTTCGGCTCCTGCGGCAGGTAGCCAATCTTGATGCCGGGCTGCGGACGGGCTTCCCCTTCGATCTCGGTGTCGATGCCCGCCATGATGCGCAGCAGGGTCGATTTACCGGCGCCGTTCAGACCCAGCACGCCGATCTTGGCGCCCGGGAAGAAGCTCAAGGAGATGTTCTTGAGAATATGACGCTTGGGCGGCACTACCTTGCCGACCCGGTTCATGGTGTAAATAAATTGAGCCATTGGCTAATTCTCTTCCTTTTCAGCAGGTTAATGTCTTGGCATTAACAGACTGATGTCGTGGTGGGGCCAGGTCGACACAGGTCAACCGGGTTCCAAAAAACCCGTCGATTGTAAACCAACGGACGAGGGGGGGCAAAGGTGGCACCCGGCTATGTCCCCCCTTTGCCGCAGCGGTCACGCCTTGCTGCATCAGTCGTGCAATTTGGGCATGATGTGGGCTGCCGTTTTGTCCCGGAGCCGTCATGAACCCCTCTCCTCAAGCCCCCTCACTGGCCGCCTTTCTCAACGCAATGGGATTGGACGCCGCGCTGAGCGAAGCCATCAGCCTACGCTTGCCACGGCAGACGCTGCGCGCCGGTCAGGCACTGTTGGCGCAAGGGGCAGAGCAGGAAGCTGCCTTCTATATCGAAGCGGGCATCACTCGCGCCTGCCACTACACCCGGGACGGACAGGAGCGCTGCAAGGAGTTCTACTTCGAGGGGGAACTCTGCCTGCTCTATGACAGCTGGCTCACGGGATCGATCGCCCGCTACCAACTGGAGGCGCTGACGGAGCTGCAGGTGGTGCGGGTGCCGCTCGCCCTGCTGGATGAGCCCATCTGGCAGCCGGTCTGCATGGCCCTGCTGCGTCAGCAGCTCGGTTACAAGGAGCGCAAGGAGGCGTTTTTGCTGCTCCATTCCCCCGAAGAGCGTTATCGGGAGCTCTGCCACACCTTCCCCCACTGGCCTGCGCGACTGACCCAAGTGCAGCTCGCCAACTATATCGGCATCAGCCCGGTCACCCTGTCACGGATCCGCAGGCGCATTAACACGGGTTAATGCTGCTCTCCGACCATCCCCTCATGCTGCGCCATCCAAATGACGGATGAGGAGTGGATGATGTCGCTGTTTCTGTGGTCGCAGCTGGTGGTGAGCCTGGCCTTGTTGCTCGATCTGTTGTCGTTTCAGTTGCGGGATCGCCGCAGGATCCTGGCCTGTCTGGCCCTCTCATGCGCCCTCAATGCCGGTCACTTTGCCCTGCTCGGGCAGTGGTCGGCCGCCAGCCTGTTGCTGCTGGCCAGCATGCGCTTTCTGGTCAGCATCTGGCTGGTTCGCCGCATCTTGATGTGGTTTTTCATGGGGTTGGCCTGTGCGGCGGCGCTGGCGACCTATCAGGGCCTGCTCTCATGGATCGGGCTGCTGGCGAGCTTGCTGCAAACCCGGGCCGCGTTTTGCCCGGATGATCGCCTGTTGCGGCGCTGGATGCTGCTCGGCACCCTCTGCTGGCTGGGTAACAACTTGCTGGTGGGCTCACCGGTGGCCGTGCTGATGGAGGGGCTGTTTCTGATCAGCAATTTGGTGGGTTACTACCGCCACTATGGCTTCGATTATTGGGGGCGTGGCCGCCACCGTGGCCGCAGAAAGAGGTGTGTGCCTCCTTCCAAGCGGGCGAGCTCCTGACCTCCCGCTCAGGGCTGCTTGTGGCCAGCGAAGTAGAGCACCCGTTTCACATACTCCTGCGTCTCGTCATAGGGTGGGATCCCGCCATAGCGTTCCACCGCTTTTTCCCCGGCATTGTAGGCCGCCGAGATCAGTACCCAGTCGCCATCGAAGCGGCGATCCAGCCATTTGAGATAACTGACGCCACCCTTGATGTTCTGGGCCGGATCGAATGGCCGGGTTACCCCGAACCGTTGCTGGGTTTCGGGGATCAGCTGCATCAGCCCCTGAGCATTCTTGGGTGAAACGGCGCGGCTGTTGAGATTGGATTCGGCGATGGCAATCGCCAGTACCAGCCGGGCATCCACCTTATGGTGTTTGGCGGCGTGACGCAGCATGGTGACCAGCTTCTGTTTGCCCGGTGACTGGCGTGCCAGATATGCCTCGACATTGAACGGTGTGCTGGGCAAGGCGGAATAACTCCCTTGTCCGCCGCGCATGCCGACACCGCACTGATCGCCCATGGGGGCATTGCCGACCCGCGGGTTGTAGTAGCGGCTGGCCTGCTGGTTGCCAAGACGCATTGCCATGGCGAGATAACTGTTAGCCAGCTTGGCGCTGCGAACCGAGGCGGGGCCGGTGGCGAGCAGGCGACCGATCCGGAAATATCCTTCCGGGTTGCCGGTACTGGCGGCCACGCAATAGAGGGCGATGGCTTTTTGCAGATGACCGTGTTGCTGGGCAACTTGACCCTGCTTGATCGCTGTTAGCGCCTTGGGAGCCTGTCTGAAATCCCTGCCTTGTGCCATCGCCCGCGGCGTACCTGCCAGTAACAACGACAAAAAAAGCAGCAAAAACAGTCCGTTTTCGCTGATGTGCCTCATGGGTTATCTCCTGTTTGAGTACAGAAGATATAGAGGAACATGGCTGCTATCGCCACGAACCCAGTGGATCCTGTTGTTATAGCCGGTTGATTTCAGAGAGCAAAACGGTATGGAACTAACGGCATCTCGACAGTTTCACACCATTTTTCATCCGGTTAGAAGTCGTGGTGATACTCCTGCTCATCCAGCACGGCGGGAGGAAGCGTGCGATAGAAGCTGCCAATTTCACTGACAACCCAGAGCGAAAGCAGGGCCAGCAGGCTGAGCAGGGGAAGCAGAGAGTGGCTCTGGGTCAGGGCATAGGCCGCAATGGCGGCACCGGTCAAAAGCAGGGTTCGGATCATGAGGTGGCTCCTTGTCGTCATGGGGGTGTTGCGTGGCCACGGACAGAGCGCCTGGGGTCGGGAGTTGTTCCCGGGTGGCACGAAGCGCGCTGAGTATATCGCGTCATGCCGCTGCCGATCCGTGGTGTCATCACACTTTCCATAGTCATGGGTTTCGTATCGAGTTGAGCCCCGCCAGATGCGGGGCCAGTAATGGTTTGACGGTCAGAAGAAACCGCCGTTGTTATCGTCACTGTCGGCCCAGCCGCCACTCAGGTTATCGTCGTCGAGAAAATTGCTGCCAGCATCGGGAGGTGAATCCCAGCCGTCCCAGCGTACCGGTTCCGCATCGACCGGATTGGCAATGGCCGCCGGTTCAATGATATCGATGATCTCCTCGGGCCGATTGTTGTGAAACAGTCCGCCGATCATATCGGCCAGCATCACGCCACCGGCAACCCCAGCTGCTGTTTGCAGGGCGCCGCCCAAAAAGGAGCTGGCACGGGACGCGGGCTGGGCAGGCGCGGATGCCGGTGGCGGCGTAAAGCGCGGAGGCGGGCTGCTTTCGCTACCAAACAGGCCGGAGAGAAAACTGCCACCACTTGGGGCGCTCTGGCTGGCTTCCAGCTCCTTGACCCGCTCGTTGAGGCGAGTAAGGGCAGCCTGCTGAAGCAGCAGCGCCTGGGCCATGTAGTAGGGGGCATCGGGCTGCTGGGCCAGATGCTGGCGGATCAGCTGATCCGCTTGTTGGTCTCGCTTGCTATCCCTGGCTTGCGCTTGCTTGAGGCGGTCGAACAGTCCATCGATCAGACCCTGTTCCTGTGATTGCATCTCAAATCCTCGCTATGGTGCGCAGACAGTGCGTTTAGCCATCCTAAAACCCGCGGGGCATCAGTGGTATCTGATTAACTCATCAATGACCGAGGGGCTACCCGCGCTCGTCAGCGGGCGGGCCGGTAGTAGTCGAGATACCAGCGGACAAACTCGACAACCCCCTGCTTGAGGGGCGTGGCGGGGCGCAGGCCGGTGAGGGTGTGCAGCGGCTCGCTGTCGGCCCAGGTGGCGTGCATGTCACCTGCCTGCATCGGCAGCATCCGCTTGATGGCGGGTTTGCCTATGGCCTTTTCCAGCGCCTCGATAAAGTCGAGCAGCCGTACTGGCTGGCCGTTGCCGATATTGAGGATGCGGTAGGGAGCTGCGCTCTCGGCCGCGCTCTGCTCGCTGGCGTGCCAATCGGAATTGGGGCGGGGCGGCAGATCGGCGACGGCAAGGATCCCAGCGACGATGTCGTCTATGTAGGTGAAGTCGCGGCTGAGATCGCCGTTGTTATAGACGTCGATAGGCTCTCCCGCGAGGATGGCGCGGGTGAACTTGATGATGGCCATGTCGGGGCGGCCCCAGGGGCCGTAGACGGTAAAGAAGCGCAGCCCTGTGGTGGGCAGGCCATAGAGCGCCGAATAGGCGTGGGCCATCAGCTCGCCACTCTTCTTGGTGGCGGCGTAGAGGGAGACCGGGTGATCTACCTGCTGCGCGGTGGAGTAGGGCATCTGATCCCCCATGCCATAGACCGAGCTGGAGGAGGCGTAGATGAGGTGCTGGATCCCGTGGTGACGACACCCCTCCAGCACCGTCAGCATGCCGGTGAGGTTGCTGTCGGCATAGGCGAACGGATTGTCGATGGAGTAGCGCACCCCCGCTTGCGCCCCCAGATGGATCACCCGCTCGAAGCCATGACGGGCAAAGAGATCAGCCATCGCTTCGCGATCCGCCAGATCGACGCGCTCGAAATGAAAATCGGGGAAACTGGCCAGTTGGGCCAGCCGCGCCTCTTTCAGACTCACCTCGTAGTAGTCATTGAGGTTGTCGATCCCCACCACCTGATGGCCTGCGGCGCACAGTTGGCTGGCCACATGAAAACCGATAAAACCGGCGACGCCGGTGACCAGATAGATCATGGTTGAGTCTCCGGGTTGCAGCTGGTGTTGGCAGGCGGCTTTTTGGCGGGAAGATGTGGTCGCCCGATGGCGTGATAGTCAAACCCGAGTTCGCTGAGCTGGCGCGGGTCATAGAGGTTGCGGCCATCGATGATGACAGGCTGGTTGAGCAGTGCTTTCAACTGTTGGAAATCGGGGGCGCGAAACGCCTGCCATTCGGTACAGATCAGCAGGGCATCAGCCCCTTCCAGCGCAGATTCCTGAGTGGGGCAGAGCAGCAGATCCGGCCGCTGGCCGTAGATCTGGCGGGCGCGCTCCATCGCCTTGGGATCAAAGGCCTGCACCCGGCCACCGGCAGCCCAGATGGCGGCCAGCAGCGGGCGGCTCGGCGCATCGCGCATGTCGTCGGTGCCGGGTTTGAACGCCAGCCCCCACAGGGCGAAGGTGCGGCCGCGCAGATCCGGGCCGAAGCGGGTCAGCAGGGTTTGCGCCATCTTCTGTTGCTGGCGCTGGTTGACCTGCTCGACCGCCGCTAAAAGCGGGGCGTCGCAGCCGACACTCGCCGCGGTATGGCGCAACGATTTGATATCCTTGGGGAAGCAGGAGCCTCCGTAGCCGCAGCCCGGGTAGATAAAGTGGTAACCGATGCGGGGATCGGCTCCCATCCCCTGACGCACCGCCTCGATATCGGCCCCCAGCTGCTCGGCGAGGGCCGCCATCTCGTTCATAAAGGAGATCTTGGTGGCCAGCATGGCGTTGGCGGCGTATTTGGTGAGCTCGGCGCTGCGCAGATCCATCACCACGATCCGGTCGTGATTGCGGTTGAAGGGGGCGTAGAGGGCGCGCAACTGCTCAAGTGCCCGCTCGCTGTCACAGCCGATGATGATGCGATCTGGCCGCATGCAGTCGTTGACCGCCGCTCCCTCCTTGAGAAACTCGGGATTGGCGGCCACCTCGCAGGCGAGGTCCAGCCCACGCTCGGCCAACTGCTGCTCAATGTGTTCTCTTACTTGCTGCGCCGTGCCGACCGGCACAGTGCTTTTGGTCACCACCAGCTTGGGGCGGCTCATCAGTCGGCCTATGGTGTCGGCCACCGCCAGCACATGTTGCAGATCGGCCGAGCCATCCTCGTCAGCCGGGGTACCCACGGCGATCAGCAGCAGGTCGGCGTGTGCCACGCCAATGGCGGGATCGACCGTGAAGCTCAGGCGGCCGCTGGCCAGATGGCTCTCGACCAGCGGGGCCAGCCCCGGCTCATAGAAGGGGATCTGCCCCAGCCTGAGGGTGGCGATCCGTTCATCATCCACATCCACGCAACAGACCTGATGGCCCACCTCGGCCAGAACGGCGGCCTGCACCAGCCCGACATAGCCTGTGCCAAAAATGGTGACCTTCATGAAAAGTGCCTCGTGTTGTGAATGGGGTGATGGTGCGCTTAAACCGCGGCATGCTGCATCTTGGTGCAGCGGGTGTCAATGCCAGATGACAGGCACCAGAATGGGGCGTTCAGCCTGACTGTTGTGATCCTTTTCACAAAAAATAGACTGGACCCCATAACGAAGCCCTGTGGACAGGGCTCGCAGCCCGCCCGCAACGGCAGGCGACAGACACTCTCTCTTTACTTCGCTTGGATACAGGTTATGGACAACACCTCGATTCGCACTGCTCATCCTATTTATGAGGATGTGCTGGCCCTGCTGACGGCGGCCGGCTTTGTTTCCCTCGGCATCTTTCTGTTTCATCAGGTTGGTCTGCTCACTGGCGGCACCGCCGGGCTGGCGCTGTTGTTGCAAAAGGTGACCGGTATCAGCTTCGGCCTGCTGTTTTTCGGCATCAACCTGCCCTTCTATGCGCTGGCATGGTTGCGAATGGGGCCACGTTTTACCTTCAACACCTTTGTCTCGGTGGCGGCGGTCTCCTACATGACCGATCACCTCAACGGGGTACTGCAGATCGGCAAGATAGAGCCGCTCTATGCGGCGCTGATCGGCGGCACCCTGATTGGTATGGGGCTGCTCATCATGTTCCGTCACAAGTCGAGTCTGGGAGGCTTCAACATTCTGGCGCTCTTTATTCAGGATCGCTTTGGCATTCGGGCGGGCAAGCTGCAGATGGGGCTCGATTGCGCCATTGTTGTCGCCTCGTTTTTCGTGGTGCAGCCCTGGATCCTGGCGCTCTCCATCGTGGCGGCGGTTATCTGTAATCTGGTGTTGACACTCAACCACAAGCCGGGCCGTTACCAGATTGCCTGACGAGCAGCTGCCGTGGCTCGATAAGACAAGCGTGACGCGATAAGACAATAGTGACCCGATAGCACGAGGCGGCCTGATGGCCGCCTCGTCTGTTTCTACCCTGGCGTTTGTTCGCTGCGCCTAGCTTGCCTGTTCCAGCCTGCTGTCGCTGCTTATAGCGTTGTCACTGATGGCGTGACCACCGATGGCGAGCGGAGTGTGACAGGCCACCTGATGATGGGCCTCATCACACGCCTCAAGCCTTGGCGCCTTGCTTTTGCACAGCTCGGTCGCATGGGGGCAGCGCTGGTGGAAGTGGCAGCCGCTTGGCGGCGAGATGGGGGAGGGCACATCGCCGGTCAGCAGAATGCGCTGGCTGCGCCTGCGCGGGTCCGGTACCGGAATGGCGGAGATCAGCGCCTGGGTGTAAGGGTGGCGCGGTGCCAGATAAAGCGACTGGGCATCCGCCAGTTCGACGATCCGTCCCAGATACATCACCGCGATCCGATCCGAGATGTGTTTGACCACCGACAGATCGTGGGCGATGAAGATGATGGAGAGGTTCATCTCCCGCTGCAGGCTGAGCAGCAGGTTGACGATCTGCGACTGCACCGAGACATCGAGGGCCGAGACTGCCTCGTCGCACACCAGCAGCTTGGGCTTGAGGGCGATGGCGCGGGCGATGCCGATCCGCTGGCGCTGACCGCCGGAAAACTCGTGGGGGTAGCGATCCACCGCACTTCCCGGCAGGCCCACTTTTGCCAGCAGCTCCTGCACCCAGCCGCGGCGCTGCTCAGTGTTGCCTTTACCGTGGATGATAAAGGGCTCCTCCAGGATCTGGCCCACGGTGTGGCGGCTGTTGAGAGATTCTGCAGGATCCTGAAACACCATCTGCATCTCCTGGCGCAGGGAGCGCATCTCCTTCGGGCTGAGGGCGGTGATATCGCGCCCCTCGAAGGTGATGGTGCCTGCGGTCGGCTCGAACAGCTTGAGCAGGCTGCGCCCGAGGGTGGACTTGCCGCAGCCCGACTCACCCACCAGCCCCAGCGTCTCCCCCTGCTTGAGATCGAAGCTGATGCCATCCACCGCATGAACCGTATATTGCTTGCGCAGGAAGCCGCCTCCCAGCCGGAAGTGCTGTTTCAGATCCCTGACCGATAACAGAGTGCTCATGGGGTCAACTCCTTCCAGTAGTGACAGGCGACATGGTGGCGCGGATTGAGTTGCTCCACCGCCGGAATGGCGCTGATGCAGAGATCGGTCGCATGGGGGCAGCGGTTGGAGAAGCGGCAGCCAGCGGGCATCTCGTGCAGGGCTGGCACCTGTCCCTTGATGGTCTTGAGCAGGCTCTTGGGCTCATCCTCGAGGCGCGGGATCGAGCTCATCAAGCCGTGGGTATAGGGGTGACGGGGGTGGTCAAACAGCTCGAACACATCGGCCTGCTCTACCGCCCGCCCGGCGTACATCACCACCACTTCGTCGCACAGCTCTGCAACCACCCCCAGATCGTGGGTGATAAAGATGATGGCCATCCCGGTCTGGGCTTGCAGCTCTTTCATCAGTTCGAGGATCTGGGCCTGAATGGTGACATCCAGCGCCGTGGTCGGCTCGTCGCAGATAAGCAGGTCTGGCTCGCAGGAGAGCGCCATGGCGATCATCACCCGCTGGCGCATACCGCCGGAGAGGTTGTGGGGATAGACCGCAAAGCGCTGAGCCGGTTCCGGGATCCCCACCTTCTGCAGCATGGCGATGGCCGCGGCTTTACGCTGGGCCTTGTCATACTCGGGGCGATGGAGGCGAAACACCTCCATCAGCTGCTCACCGACCGTCTGCACCGGGTTGAGGGCCGTCATCGGCTCCTGAAAGATCATCGAGATGCGGTTGCCGCGCACCTTGTACATCTGATCCGGTGCAAGCGACAACAGCTCCTCCCCCTGAAAGCGGATGGAACCGGCGACTACCTGACCGTGGGGCTTGGGCAAGAGCCCCATGATGGCGAGTGAAGTGACACTCTTGCCACAGCCGGACTCGCCGACGATCCCCAGCGTCTGACCCGGGGCCACCTTGAAGCTGACCCCGTCGAGCACCTTGATCTTGCCGTCATCGACGGCGAACTCCACCTCAAGATCGCGTACTTCGAGGATTGGGGCCTGGTGCTGGCCGTTATCAGCGGCGAACTCCCCCCCGTTATCCGGTACGTCAAGAATGGGGGCCTGAGTGTTGGGCATAACGGCTGCTCCCTTCGCAATGGCCTGAATATCAATGACGTGCATAGGTCTTGTCGAGCAGGTTGATGGGCGCCAGCGCCTCCCCTGCCTCCTTGGCGTTGCGGGTCTCTTCCTTCACCTTGGGATCGAGCCAGAGCAGACCGCCACTACTGTGAGGATAACCGTCCATCGGCCAGTAGAGCAGATCCGGCGTGTTCTTGGTGGCAGGAACTTCCGGCAGCATCACATAACGCCAGCTGCTGGCCCGCACATAGTTGAGCTGCACCCCGGGCACGAAGATGGCGAGGTCATAGATGCGCTGCTGGATCTGCTGGGAGAGCTTGGCCCGCTTGGCCATGTCGAATTCGACGTTGTAGGCATCGATCAGCGCGTCCAGCTCCTTGTCAGCCACGTTGAACAGGTTGTTGGTCTGCGGTTTGTTGGCGTTGGCGGAGTGGAAAAACTCCCAATATTGCGGATAGAGACCGCCGCCGCCCCAACCGAGCCAGGCCGCCTCGTGTTTCTTCTCCAGCATCACCTTGAAGCCGGTGGCGCCATCCACCAGGTTAAGCTCCAGATCCAGACCCGCCTTCTTGGCCTCCTCTTTCAGCACGGTCAGTCGCTTGGAGTGCTCCTGACTGGTGTAGGTGAGTGCCAGCGTCAGCCGCTCCCCCTTCTCATTTTGCAGGATGCCGTCCGGCCCCGGCTTGTTGTAGCCGCCCTTGGCAAAGTACTCCCGCGCCTTGCCAATGTCATAAGCCCGCTCAGGCAGCGTGATGTCAGTGAACTCGCCAAAGCCCGAGTCGAAGGTGGTGGCTCTGTCGTAGTCGCCGCGCAGCACGGTCTCGATCATCTTGTCGATATTGAAGGCGTGCTGGATGCCGAGGCGCACGTTTACGTCCGCCAGCTTGGGGTTGGCCACATTGAGGTGAACCCCCTGACCGCCCTGTTTGGTATCGGTCATGGCCATTACCTTCTGCACGTAGCCTTTTTTGTACTCTGGGGTGACCGCTTTTTCATGCCACCAGTTGGGCAGGATCATCTCGAAGGTATCGATCTCCCCTTTCAGGAAGTGGCGGAAGGCGATGTTGTGATCGCGGATCACCTGCACCTTGATGGTGTCGATGTTGAATCTGTGCTGGTTATAGCGATCGTCTTTTGCCCACCAATCCTTCTGTTTGCTGAAGGTGACCGACTTGCCCTTCTTGACGTCGCTGATCACGTAGGGACCTGTGGTGGGCACCACGGCCCAGTTGTACTGCTTCACCCAGTTGGGGGTCAGCTTGTAGTAGTGCTTGGGTTGGGGCCACAGCTCGGTGGTGTTGAGCAGGTCCATCTTGGCCTTGCGGTTGCCCGCTTTGACCATAATGGTGTGATCATCGATCTTCTCTACCGCCACTACTTCAGTGGTGTAGTAGTTGTTGAACCAGGGCCCCTTGATGTGTTTGGAGCGCATCATCTCGTAGCCGAAGGTGTAGTCATCGGCATTGACCGGCTTGCCATCCGACCATTTGGCTCGCGGATCCAGCTTGAAGTAGACGGTCTGGCTGTCTGGCGCTATGGCCCAGTGGGTCGCCAGCGAGGGGATGGGGTTGCCGGTATTGGGGTGGAAGCTGATGAGTCGCAACTGGTTATCGAGAATAAAGGAGCGGAACGATCCGTTGGAGTCAGGCCCCACGGTGCGAAACGTCAGCGGAAAGCTCTCCACAAACATATTGAGGCTGCCGCCCGACAGCGCCTTGGGGGAGGCGAACACAGGATCCGTGTCGTTGGTCTCCCATTTGAGATCCGCGGGCAGGCTGGCCGCCCAGACCCAGGATCCGTTTACCAGCACAAAGAGAGCACCTATCCATTTGATTTTATTTTTCATGTTTGACTTCCAGGTCTGGCCCCTGCACTGGGGGTCTTGATTGATAACGGGATTATCCCTTGCTCCCGGGACCGCCGATGGCGGCTGCCCGTCCTTCATTAATCACTGTTCGTTACCCGACGCCTGCTGATGCGCTGGCATCGGCTGGCTTACTGGTAACGGGTAAATTTGCGCGGATCGAACGCCTCGCGGATCGCCTCGCCGATAAAGGAGACCATGATCAGCACCAGACTCACCGCTGCCACCACCGAGCTGACGATCCAGATGGCATCCAGATTGTTGATGCCCTGGGAGAGCAGCTCCCCCCAGCTCGGGGTCGGCGGTGCCAGCCCGAAGCCCAGATAGTCGAGTGCCGTCAGGGTGGAGATATTGCCCACCACGGCGAACGGCGCCAGGGTGACGATCATCATCAGGGTGTTGGGCAGGATGTGGTTGAAGATGATCCGCCCGGTGGTCGCCCCTTGCGCCCGCGCTGCCATCACATAGTCCCGCGCCCGCTCCTTGTAGGTGAGGGTGCGCATATACCAGGTGATCCCCATCCAGCCGAACAGCACGTTGATGGCGACAAACAGGCCGAAGTTGGGCTTAGCCAGCGACACCAGGATCATGATGACGTAGAGAAACGGCACCTGGGACCAGATCTCGATAAAGCGTTGCAGGATGAGGTCAAAGCGGCCGCCGAGAAAGCCCATCAGACAGCCGATGGTGACCCCGATGGCGTAACTGGCCGCCAGCGCGATAAAGGCAAAGCCGATGGCGATGCGAAAGCCGTAAACAAGTCGCGCCAGTACGTCGCGGCCGCTGGTGTCGGTGCCGAGGAAGTGGCGCTCGGCCGCGCTGGGGGCGTAAGGCGGGTAGGCATCCTCCTTGAAATCCTGCTCGTAGGGGTTCCAGGGTACCGGCGGCAGCAACACCCAGTCGCCCTGGCCCTCTGCGGCAAACTTGGCCTTGAGCTGGCGGTAGTTGGTTTCGTACTCGTAATCGAGCCCGAACTGCTGACCGGGGATCACATCGCCATAGGTGGGGAAATGCAGCTGGCCCTGATAGCTCACCATCAGTGCCCGGCTGTTGACCAGCAGCTCCGCCAGCAGGGAGAGCAGCACCAGGGTGGTGAAGATGATGAAGGAGTAGTAACCGCGCTTGATCGACTTGAAGCGCTTGAGTTTTTTCAAGGTAACCGGATTGAGCTTCATGGTCAGTCTCCAAACCGCACGCGGGGATCAACAAGGGCAACACAGATATCGGAGACGATATTGCCTATCAGCATCAGCATGGAGGTGATGGCCAGAATGCCCATGACGGTGGGGTAATCCCGCTCGACGATAGCCTCGTAACCGAGCAGGCCGATGCCGTCGATGTTGAAGATGGTCTCGATGAGGAAAGAGCCGCCAAAGAAAACGGTGAGCACAGACCCCAGGTGGCTGGCGATGGGGATCAGGCTGTTGCGCATGGCGTGGTCGGTGACCGCCTTGCGAAATGGCAACCCCTTGGCCACGGCGGTGCGCACGTAATCCGCCGACAGGTTCTCCATCAGGCTGTTTTTCATGGTCATGGTGAGGATGGCGAAATCGCCGATGGCGTAGGCGATAAGCGGCAGCAGGGCGTGGGCAAAGACAGTGCGGATCTGATCCCAGCTGCTCTCCATATACTCAAAATCATCCCCCGGAAAACCGCCCATCGGCAGCCACTCCAGATGGAAGGCGAAGACGGTGATGAGGAAGATCCCCACCACGTAGGCGGGCAGGGCATAGGCCATGTAGATAAGCATGGAGCTCAACGAGTCGAAGCGGCTGTTGTGCCTGAGCGCCTTCGCCACACCTAGCGGAATGGAGACCGCATAGCTCAGCAGAAAGGTCGCCAGCCCGAAGAAGGCGGTGACCGGGAGCCGATCCTTGATGAGATCCCACACCGGCTCGTAGTAGCGGGTTGATTCGCCCAGATCCAGCACCGCCAGCTTCTGCAGCCACTCCCAATAGGCGACCAGCATCGGCTTGTCGAGCCCATAGAAGGCCTTGAGCTCCTCGATCTGTTCATCGGAGAGGGCCTGTGCCCCCTTGCTGCCACTGGAGCGGCCAGATTCATTCTGGGAAACCTGGGCTTGCAGCAGCATGCGTTCGACCGGACCGCCCGGCACGAAACGGGTGATGGTGAAGACGAGCAGGGTGATACCGAGAAACGTCGGGATGATCAAAAGCATCCGGCGTAGGAAATACGACAGCATGGTGGAACCTCGTCCTTGTTGTTCTTTTTTGCGGCCAGTCAAATCCGGTGACGGGCCTGTCCTTCCTGGCATTACGCGCTGGATTGGTTGCCAAACAGCAGACAATCCGCTTGGCCACTGTAAAAGCTCTGCAACAAAAATCAAGTACAAGGAAATGGAAAACTGGGACAAATGACCCGCTGAGACCAAAAGCACCGAAAAATGACGTTTTTTATCTGAAAAGTGAAAATCAAAACAAAACGCTACTGCTCAACATTATTTTAAAAAATATAAACAGCTGTTTATTTGAGTTTTAAGTGATTTTAACATGTTGATTTATAATGTTTTTGTTTGTGGTGTGAAATTGAAGGAAAACGATGTCATCTCGACAATTTTATCTGTTATCCCCATGAGAACTGTCAGGTGCAACCCTCATGAAGTTAGTGTTTTATTCTTATTAATGCCAATAAATCAAAATAAGATATAAACGGACAGCACGTTAACTAATAAGTTCATCAATTTTTAATTCAGCGCTATTTATGCCATTTAACAATGTTTTTACATTGTGTGGGTTGTTTTTGGCAGAATTATTCACTAATTATGCCGGTCAAAATTAATACACTCCGCTTATTCTACGCCTGACTTCGCCATACCCCTGCTCCATTGACGTCGCTAGTCAAAGATTGATAAGCCTTACACATCGCTCCAAAGAGGGCGGTATCAGGAAGCAAACAATAAACAACCAGGAAGGATATAAGCGATGCTTAGGAAGAGCAGAATCTCTGCTGCGATTGCGTTCGCCTTGGCGAGCCTTGCAGCGGCCCCATCCGTATCTGCCGAAGAAGGGCAGAACGTCGAAAAACTGCAGAAAATCAAAGTCACTGGCTCCCGTATCTCCCGTGTTGATGTTGAGGGGGCGACTCCGGTTGTCTCTGTCAGCAAGGCTCAAATTGAACAGTCTGGTCAGCAGACTGTGGCCGATTATCTGAAACAGGCCTCCTACAACTCCTTTGGTGGTTTCTCCCCATCCTCCGGTAGTTCTGCCCAGTCACAAGCCACAGTAGGGCTGCGTGGCTTGGGCTCAGAACGTACCCTGGTGCTTCTCAATGGCAAACGTGTTGCTGGATCCCCCTCCATGGGGGGCACTTCCATCAACCTTAACACCATCCCCATGGCTGCTGTTGAGCGGGTGGAAGTTAACCTGGACGGCGGCTCCGCACTCTATGGTTCTGATGCCATCGGCGGTGTTATCAACGTGATCCTCAAGGAGGGTTTCGAAGGGTTGACATTCCAAGGGCGTCTTGGCTCACCAACCGAAGAGGGCGGTGATGAGAAGAGTGGCTCTGTGGTTGCGGGCGTCAATGGGGAGAAAGGGTCCCTGATGATGGTTTACGAGCACGATGAGAAGGACGTGATCTACTATCGTGACCGTGACTATCTGGCTTTACAAGGTGCAATGTCCCCCAGCGTTGCTGGCCGTAACATCATGGATTTAGATACAGGTGATCTGAAGCAGCTTGCAGGTATCAACTGTGCCAATGTCGGGACCGGCTTTGTTGAGCAGGATGGTTTGTGCAACTTTGATTTCGCCAAGGTCGCAGCTAAAACAGCCTCTCGTTCTCGCGATACTGTCTATGTGAATGGTCGCTATCACATCAATGACAGCGTGGATTTTGTTCCTCAGTTTATCGGCTCTCGGGTGACCAGTTTTGGCCGCTTTGCCCCTGCTGCGGGCTCATTTGTGAGTGATGATCCTGCGTTGTTGGCTGCGAACGGAATCACTGGCGGTCAGGCTGCAATTTTCTATCGATTCAACAATATTGGTCCCCGTGATAACGATGTGACTGACTTTACCGGCAGCATGAACCTGGGCTTTGACGGTGTACTACCTACCGAGGCCGTTGGGGATGTTGAATGGAACGCCGGTTACATGTACTCCAAGACTGACAATACCAGCGATGGTAGCGGTTATATCCTCAAAAGTGCTGCCCGTAATGCAATAAAAGATGGCAAGTTCACCAATGGTGAGTTTGATAAGTCAGTAAATGACCTGTTGTCCTACGATACCTCGCGTACTTCCAAGATGGACTTTTTCCAGTGGTATGGCGGTTTGGGTTGGGAAATGGGCGAACTGCCTGCCGGTCCAATCGGTTGGTACTGGGGCTCCGAGTATAACGACTGGACTTACTCCGATACCTATGACAGTCAGTCTGAAGCAGGCAACGTAATAGGTTCGTCCGGCAACTCCGGTGGTGGTGTACGCGATGTGTTTGCCACCTATATCGAGAGCCTGATCCCCATCACCGAGCAAGTCGAGTTGAACCTGGCGGGTCGTTATGACAAGTACAGCGACTTTGGCAGCGCCTTCTCACCCAAAGCGAGCCTGCGTTACCAGCCGCTAGACAACCTGATGTTCCGGACCTCCTGGTCCCAGTCGTTCCGGGCGCCGGGGCTGGATGATCTCTATGCCGCAGACTCATTCTCTGCTGACTATGCCAAGGACTATGTACGCTGCAATGCTACCGGCACAGCTAACTGTCCTGAGAAACAGTATGACGTTACCCGTCAGTCCAATAAAAATCTGAAGGAGGAGACGGCTGATACCTTCACTATCGGGGCTGCTTACAACCCGCTGGACAACTTGAATCTGTCACTCGATTACTACTACATCAAGATTGATGATGTGATCCAGCTAGCCACGGCACAGACCCAGATTTATCAGGAGCTGAACAGTGGCAGCAACCCGAACGTAATTCGTCTCCCCAACGGTACCATCAAGGAGATCAAGGCTGGCATGGTCAATTTGGGGCAACTCAAGACCAGTGGTGTAGATTTTAAAGCCGATTACAAGTACGACTTCAACACCTTCACCCTGCGTTATGACTTCGGTGGTACTTACATCCTGCAGTACGAAGAGGGGCTGTTTGCCGGTGGTCCGATGATCGACAAGAAGGGCTGGAATGGTAAACCCGACTTGCGCCTTAACTCCGGGATCGGTGCCAACTTCCCGCAGCTGTGGAATCTGGATACCTACCTGAGCGCCAACTATATCGATTCCCAGAGCCAGGACTATGTTGATGGTCAGGAAGAGGGTCATATCGCTTCCAACACCGTCTGGAACCTGAACGTGGCGGTCGATACCAGCTGGAATGGCAAGATCCAGACCGGTGTGAAGAACATGTTCAACCGTGGCCCCTCCCTGTCCAACGATGGCTTCACTTACGATGAAGACCTCTACAGCATCGACGGTCGCATCTACTACATCGATTACACACAGAAGTTCTAATCAACCCCGTTGATATACAACCTCAGCCGGCCCGGTCGGGCCGGCTGTGCCCAACGTCCAAGGAAGTTACGGAGATAGGGTAATCCTATGAAGACAAGGACCATTACAATGAAGAAAGCGCTCCTTGGCAGCCTGGTTTCGGCCGCCTTGTTGACCAGCTTCAATCTGAGTGCCGCCACTGCCGGTCAGGCCGTGGACGCTCAAGCCGCCACCGACAACGCATCCAAAGTTTCCCAGCAGAAGATCGACAGCTATGCCGAATCTGCCGAATCCGCATTGGCCCAGTACAAGGCCGCCCTGCGTCAGGTCGACAGTCTGCGCACCTACAACGAGCAGGTGAGCAAGATGGTCGAGTCCCAGAGCGCCGAGCTGGCGTCGATGCAAAAGCAGATCGCCCAGATTGATCAGACCAGCACCGAAGTCGTCCCCCTGATGCTCAAGATGATCGACTCCCTCGAGCAGTTTGTGGCGCTGGATCTGCCGTTCCAGAAGGTCGAGCGGGAGGACCGCGTGGCTGCCCTGACCGACCTGATGAACCGTGCCGATGTCACCATCTCCGAGAAGTACCGCAAGATCCTGGAGGCCTACCAGATCGAGGAGGGCTTCAGCCGCACCATCGAATCCTACAAGGCGAGCCTGGACAAGGATGGCGGCGAGAAGACCTACGAGTTCCTGCGGGTTGGCCGCATCGCGCTGCTTTATCAATCCCCGGATGGCAATGAGACCGGGATGTGGAACAAGAAGACTCGCCAGTGGGAAGAGTTGCCCCAGGAGTATCGCAGTGCGGTTGAACAGGGCCTTCGCATCGCCAAGAAGCAGGCGCCTCCCGCGCTGATCAAGCTGCCGGTTCAAACTGCGGAGAAAGCATCATGAAAGGAATCAAACTTGCGATTGCCTCCCTGATTGCGGGAGCAACCCTGGTCACCCTGCCGGTGACCGCCGCCGAAAAACCGGTGGATCTCAATGCGCTGCTGAATCAGGTCAAGGCCTCCAGCCTGAGCGAATCCCAACTCAACAAGGAGCGGGAAGCCCGCTTCCTGGCTGACAAGAACGAGCAGGGGGCGCTGCTGGCCAAGGCCAAGGCCGAGCTGGCTGCCGAAACCGCCAAGGGCGAGCAGCTCAAGGCGACCTTCGATGCCAATGACAAGCAGCTGACCGAGCTGACTGAAACCCTGCGCCAGCGTTCCGGCAACATGGGCGAGATGTTCGGCGTACTGCGTCAGTTCGCCGGTGAGTTCAAGGGGATCTTTAACGCCTCCGCCCGTCGGGTCGAGCATCCGGAACAGACCGCGCTGCTGACCCGTCTGGCCGAGAGTAAAGAGCTCCCCTCCAGCGACGATCTGGAAGCGTTCTGGACCACCACCCTCAGCCGCATGGTGGACGGTGGCAAGGTGAGCCAGATCCCGGCGACCGTGGTCTACGGCGAAGGCAACCAGGCCGAGAAGACGGTCACCCAGATCGGTGAGTTCAACACGGTCTCCGAAGGCAAGTACCTCACCTTCGTGCCGGAGACCGGCAAGTTCGAGCAGCTTTCCCGTCAACCTGACAAGGGGGTGCTGGAACCGATCGCCGAGTTTGAACAGGGTGGTGACGGGGTCAAGCCCATCTTCATCGACCCGTCTCGCGGCGTGATCCTCTCCCTGCTGGTGCAGTCACCGACTCTCAAGGAGCGGATCGATCAGGGTGGTGAAGTGGGTTACGTCATCATGGTGCTCGGTGTGCTCGGTACCCTGCTGGCCATCTTCTGCGGTATCCGGCTGTCGCTGATCGGCTCGTCCATGCGCAAGCAGCTGAAATCCGATCAGATCATCAAGGGCAACCCCATTGGTGACATGCTGGGAGCCTACCAGAGCCATCGCGGTGACAACATCGAGGATCTGGAGTCCAAGCTCGACGAGATCATCCTGCGCAACGTGCCCAAGTTCGAGAAGGGTATCAGCATCATCAAGCTGATCGCCTCGGTCGCGCCTCTGCTGGGCCTGCTCGGTACCGTAGTGGGGATGATTGCCACCTTCCAGGCCATCACATTGTTCGGTACCGGCGATCCCAAGCTGATGGCGGGCGGTATCTCCGAGGCGCTGGTGACCACCATGCAGGGTCTGGTCGTCGCGGTGCCCATGCTGTTCCTCTACACCATTGTGCAGACCCAGAGCCGTCGTCTGATCCAGGTGCTGGAAGAGCAGAGCGCCGGTTTCGTTGCCCGTTATCAGGAACGTCTGCACGCCTCCAAAGCCGCAGCGTAAGGAGTCACCCATGTGGTTCTGGTTGATTGAAGAAGTCGAGTCGGTCCGCCGGTTTTTGGGATTGGGGGGCGATGTACTGGTCGCCCTGTTCTTCCTGACCCTGATGATGTGGGCCCTGTTGCTGGAGCGCTGGTTCTACTTCATGGCGGTCTACCCCAAGCAGGTGAGGCAGACCAAGGCCACCTGGCTGGCTCGCACCGATCATCTCTCCTGGTCTGCCAAGCAGATCCGGCGCGAGCTGGTCTCACGGGTTGCCATGGCGGTGGACAAGGGGATGCCGGTCATCAAGGTGCTGATCGCTCTCTGCCCGTTGATGGGGCTGCTCGGCACCGTGGTGGGGATGGTGCAGGTGTTTGACACTTTGGCCATCACCGGCACCGGTTCGCCGCGGGCGATGGCATCGGGGATCTCCAAGGCAACGGTACCGACCATGGCGGGCATGATCGCCGCCCTTTCCGGCCTGTTTTTTGTCAACCAGCTCGATCACAAGGCCAAACTGGCGGTGCAAAAGCTGGAAGACAACCTGAAACACGGTTGATGCAGGATGCATACCCCCGGCGAGGCATGGCCTGCCGGGGGCACAGAACAAGCAAGGAGTTTCTGCTATGAGAAAACGTTACAGCGACAGCGGTGCTGACGAGGCGGCTATCGATTTGACCCCCATGCTGGACATAGTGTTCATCATGCTGATCTTCTTCATCGTCACCACCTCCTTCGTCAAGGAGTCCGGTGTCGAGATCAACCGTCCCAGTGCCAGCACGGCCGAGACGGTGAAGAAGGGTAATATCATGGTCGCGGTGCGCGAAAACGGTCAGGTCTGGGTCGACAAGCGGGTGGTCGAGGTGGGGGCGGTGCGCGCCAACATCGAGCGGCTGCGGGCCGAGAACCCGGAGAGTGCCGTGGTGATCCAGGCCGATAACGAATCCCGTTCCGGTCTGGTGGTGCAGGTCATGGATCAGATCCGCATGGCCGGTGTCCAGAACATCTCCATCGCGGCAGACAAGAGCAGCTGATGCCGGAGAGAGACCTATGAGATACCTGATATCGTTGGCGGTCTCCTGTGTGGTGGTGTTCTTTCTGTTTCTGGGAATGAACAAGCTGATCACACCGGATCACCGGGAGCTGGTGGAGAAGGATGACGTCACCATGACCGATTTCATCCGCCTCAAGCCCCAGGAGACCCTGCAAGAGAAACAGCGGGAGCTGCCCAAACCGCCGCCGCCCAAGCGTCCGCCACCGCCTCCCGAGATGGAGGTGGCCAGCACGGATCGGCCGAAGATGGAGAGCGCGCCGATGGACATGCCCAAACTCGACATCCCGGTCAACATCGGTGGTGGCAATGCGCTGGGTGCTTACAGCACCGGCGGCGGTGGTGGCGGCGTCGGTGGCAATAATGGCGCCATTCCGCTGGCGACCTTTGAGCCCATGATGCCCCGCAAGGCGGCACTGGCGGGGCTGGCCTCCGGCAAGGTGCTGGTGGAGTTCACCGTCACCGAGCGCGGCACCGTCAGCAACGTGCGGATCGTCAAGGAAGAGCCGCGCAGCTATGACCTTGGCAAAGAGGCGCGCAAAACCATCGCCAAGTGGACGTTCAAACCGGCCATGGTGGATGGCAAGCCGCAGGCGAGCCGGATGCAACAAGAGATCGAGTTTGCGGTCAACTAAGGAAGGTGGCGATGAACAAGTTACAGAAGATGATCCTCGCCCCGGTCGCCATGGCGGTGCTGCTCAGCACCGCCAGTTGGGCCGCCGAGCAGCCGGCCCTGTCGGATCGGGCCTATCGGGCGGTCAACAAGGCGCAGGAGCTGATCACCGAGAAGAAATACGGTGAGGCCAATGCCAAGCTGCAAGACGCGCTCTCCGGCGCGGGCGAGCGGGTCTACGACAAGGGGGTCATATTGCAGACCCTCGGTTTCGTGGCCGCCCAGCAGGAGAAATACGGTCAGGCGACCAAGTACTTTGCCGATGCCATCGCGACAGGCGGCCTGCCGCCACCGGTGGCCCAGCAGGTGCGCTACAACCTGGCCCAGCTCTATATGGCTGAGGGTAATTATCAGGGCTCGATCAAGACCATGAAGGAGTGGTTTGCCAACCAGGGCAAGGATGACAAGCCCAACTCCCATGCCTATATCACGCTGGCCAACGCCCACGTGCAGCTCAAGCAGTACCGTGACGCAATCCCGGCAGTGGATCAGGCGATCAAGCTGTCGGCAGGTAAAGCGCCGGAGTCCTGGTATCTGCTGAAGATGGGCGCTCACTACGAGCTGAAACAGTACAAACCGGCGACCGAGGTGCTGACCTCTCTGGTCAACATGTTCCCGGAGAAGAAGAAGTACTGGACCCAGCTGTCGGCCATGCATATGCAGGCAGGCAACGATGCCAAGGCGCTGGCTGCGCTGGAGTCGGCCTATAACCTCGGCATGTTGACCGAGGCCGCCGAGCTGCAGCGCCTCGCCAACTACCTCGCCTTCACCGGCATTCCCCATCGCGCCGCACGGGTGATGGAGAAGGGGATGAAGGATGGGGTGATTGAGCAGAGCGCCAGCAACTACAAGACCCTGGCCAACTACTGGCATCAGGCCAAGGAGCTGGATCCGGCCATCGACACCCTGGCCAAATCCTACCAGCTGGCCCCGAGCGCCGAATTGCAGCTGAAAATGGCGCGCATGATGATCCAGAGCAAACGCTATCAGGATCTGGTGGCGCTGGCCGCCAAACCGGCAGCCAATGCAAATGGTGAACAGCGGGCGGATCTCAAGTTCCTGACCGGGGTCGCCTATTTTGAGCAACAAAAGCCGAAGGAGGCCCTCAACGCCTTCACCCAGGCGGCTCAGAATGGCAACGTCAGCGGTCGGGCATCTCCGTGGATCAGCTTCCTCAAGGAGCAGAGTGGCACCGGGGAGGCAGCCGTCCAGTAATTCCAATGACAACTACCTGTAGTCCCTTTTATGGTTGCCTGGTGGCTCCATTAACCGCTCTTCGGAGCGGTTTTTTTATGGTGGCTGCCAGCACTGGCGGGTGGCCGACGCACGGTTTTATCCCTCTTCATACCAATAAAGAGCCTACGTCGACATTGGTTTATCTCCCCGGATGCGACAAACGTTTTAGCTAGGGCTGCAACCGTGAAGCAAGGTGGCGCTGCGCTGTGGTTGACTAGGGCTCGGGTGGCTCGCTGCCAGGCGGGCCGTGCCATTCATCTTTTACTCAGCTGCGACTTGCTAGTGTGGCTTTTGCCCTGTTGATAAGTGTCACATCGAAAACGGCTACTTTTAACAAGAAAAGCAACATATGGAAGTTGAAATTTTGGCCGACTCAGGAAAGAATGCGCGCTCGGTTATTGGCGTCGTGGGGCAGGTTGACCCGCCACCGGCAGACCGAGGATGAGACGGCCCCCGGCCCATTTGGTACAGGAAACCACACAGGAATTTTATGAATCCCCTTCGCACTGCCGCTTCGGCCCTTTTATGCACATTTGCGCTGGTCAGCCAGCAGGCTGCCGCCGTCGAGTACCGTCTGCCTGCGGCCAACAGCCGCCTGATCGGTGAAAACCAGGAATACGTGGTGCCTGCGGACAACCGTCCGCTGGAGCAGATCGCTGCTGACTTCCAGCTGGGTCTGACCAACATCATGGAAGCCAACCCGGGCGTTGATCCCTATCTGCCGAAAGCGGGTAGCACCCTGATCATCCCTCACCAGCTGATCCTGCCCAACGCGCCCCGCGAAGGGATCGTCATCAACGTTGCCGAGATGCGTCTCTACTACTACCCGAAAGGGAAGAACGTGGTGGAAGTACTGCCCATCGGCATCGGTCAGCTGGGGGTAAACACCCCGGAGAACTGGATCACCAAGGTAGAGCGCAAGCGCGCCAACCCGACCTGGACCCCGACCGAGAACATCCGTCGCCGCTATGCCGCCCAGGGCAAGACTCTGCCGGCAGTATGGCCAGCCGGTCCGGATAACCCCATGGGTCTGCACGCCCTCTACATTGGCAACCTCTATGCCATCCACGGCACCAACGCCACCTTCGGTATCGGTCTGCGGGTGAGCAGCGGTTGCGTGCGTCTGCGCGCTGACGACATCAAGTATCTGTTCGACAACGTGCCGGTCGGCACCCGCGTCCAGTTCGTCAACCAGCCGGTCAAGACCACGGTCGAGCCGGATGGCGGTCGCTACATGGAAGTACATGAGCCGCTGTCGCGTACCGAGGAGGAGTTCAACTCCACCGCCTCCGTGCCGCTCCCGATGACACCGGCCATCACCCGCTTCATTGCTCACGCCGAGTCTGACTCCAACGTGGTCAAGCAGGTGCTGGAACAGCGTACCGGTATGCCAACCCGCCTCAATCCCTGATTGGGCAAATTGGCAGTGCCGCGCGCACTGGCTGAATAAAGAAAACGGCGACCAGATGGTCGCCGTTTTTTTATGGGGGAGTCACCGCTTGCTTACTGCACGCAGACCGGGCAGAAGGCGTAGGTGCCTTGCGGATCGTTGAAGCGGGTGAGCGGGTCGAGACTGCGGTTCACTTCCACCAATGCTTTGCCAAATCCAGCCGGCAGCCAGCTTTGCAACTGGGGGGCCAGCACTTGGGCACTGCTGTCAAACAGCTGGCGCAGGAACTTGTCCTTGGTGGACTCCTCCTGCTCGATGGGGGTCACCTGCCACTCCTTGAGGTTGGCCAGTTCGGCGGCGGCCTTGATGGCGTCATCCAGATTGCCGAACTCGTCCACCAGACCCAGGGCCTTGGCATCCTCACCAGTCCAGACACGACCTTCGGCCGCTTTCTCGGCCTCTTCCGGGCTCAGACCACGACCCTTGCTGACCAGACCGATGAAGCGCTGGTAGGTATCTTCCACGCTCAGCTGGATCGCCTTACCGACGTGATCCGGCAGGGCGCGGGTCGGGCCTACGCCAACATAATCTGTGGTGCCAACCCCGTCGGTATGTACCCCGAACTGGGCCAACGCCTTGTCGATGGTGGCGAACATGCCGAACACCCCGATGGAACCGGTGAGAGTAGTCGGGGAGGCGAAGATCTTGTCCGCATCGGCGGAGATCCAGTAGCCACCGGAGGCGGCATAGCTGCCCATGGAGACCACTACCGGCTTGCCAGCCTGTTTCAGGGCCAGCAGCTCGGCGCGGATCTGCTCGGCGGCGAAGGCGCTGCCGCCGGGGCTGTCGACCCGCAGGACCACGGCTTTAACCTTGTCATCGCGACGGGCATCGGCCAGCAGGTCGGAGAGGCTATCACCGCCTATGGTACCGGCAGGCTGTACGCCATCCATGATGGCGCCGCTGGCGACCACCAGACCCACCTCATCCTTGCCGCTCTGGGGATATTGCTCGGGCACTGCGGCCAGATACTCTTTCAGGCCGACTCCTTTCCAGCCGTGATCGTCCGCTTCACCCACCTCTTTAATGACCGCCTGGGTCATCTCGTCGCGGGTGGCCAGCTGATCCACCAGCCCGTTGTCGAGGGCGTAGTTGGCGGCATTGCCACCGGCCTTGCGCAGCAGCTCGAGGAAGCGATCCTTGCCCGGCGCGACCGCATCGGGTTCGATCTCCCGCTGCTCGGCTACGTCAGCCACATAGGATTGCCACAGCTGATCCAGCCAGCGCTGGTTTGCTTCTTTGCTCTCGGGAGACATCTCGTCGCGGGTATAGGGTTCGACGAAGGATTTGTAGGTGCCGACCTTGAACACGTGCGGGGTGATGTTTAGCTTCTCCAGCGCCGACTTGAAGTAGGTCTGGTAGACCCCAAGCCCCTCAATCACCACGGCGCCGCTCTGGTTGAGCAGCACGTGATCGGCGTGGGCCGCCAGCAGGTATTGCCCCTGAGTGTAGAAGTCGGCCATGGCGATCACCGGTTTGCCGCTCTCCCGGAAGGAGTCGATGGCGCTCGCCACCTCCTGCAGTTTGGTGAAGTTGGCCCCCTGCAGCCCTTGCGGCTTGATCACCAGCGCCTTGATGCGCTCGTCATCCTTGGCACTCTTGATGGCCCACAGCAGGTCGGAGAGAACGATCTCGCTCGGCTGCTCGTCGCTGCTGTCCATCTGGCGCAGCAGTTGTACGGTGGGATCTGTCTGGGAGCGTTGCTCCACCAGCACGCCGTTGAGATTGAGGGTTAGCGCCCCTTCGATGGGCGCCTTGGGGGCCTCTTTCTGGCTGACGCTGAAGACGATGACCAGCACTACGATGAGAAACAGCAGATTGACCAGCATCAGCCGGGTGAAATTGAGCAGGCGCCACAGGCTGCGGAACAACCAACCCAGACCTTTGAAAATAGACATAGTCGCGTTATCGCCCTGTTAATGGGTAGAGAAGAGCCATTATTAACCAGTTGCGGGCGAAATTGCCATTTCCGACTGGCGGATCCCGCCTATCTTCGTTCAGGGCACGGCTGTTCGCTGAAAAATTGTCCAAACATTTGTTTGAAAAAGAATTTTCGATTCTTTACTCTAGCCTCAGTTTGATAACAAAAAATTAACTGGAGGCATCGTGAGCCGCTATCCGACCCTGCTGACCCCGCTCGACCTTGGCTTTACCCAGCTGCGCAACCGGGTGTTGGGCGTTGTTCCATGCACCCTGGCCTTAAAGAGGAAGGCATCATGAGTCGCTATCCCCATCTGCTGACGCCCCTTGACCTCGGTTTTACCCAGCTGCGCAACCGCGTGTTGATGGGTTCCATGCATACCGGCCTCGAAGAGGAGAAGGGCGGTTTTGACAAGCTGGCTGCCTTTTATGCCGAGCGCGCCCGCGGTGGTGTTGGCCTTATCGTCACCGGCGGTATCGCCCCCAACCTGCGCGGTCGGCTGGTGCCTCACGGCTCGCAGCTGAGCTTTCCCTGGCAGGTGAGCAAGCACAAGAAGGTGACCAGCGCCGTACATCAGGAGGGGGGCAAGATAGCGCTGCAGATCCTCCATGCCGGTCGTTACGCCTATCATCCGTTCAGTCTGGCCCCGAGCGCCCTCAAGGCCCCCATCTCCCCGTTCAAGCCACGCGCCATGAGCGAGCGGCAGATCCGCGGCACCATTCGCGACTTCGCGGCTACAGCTGCGCTTGCCAAGGCGGCCGGTTATGACGGCGTCGAGGTGATGGGCTCGGAAGGCTATCTCATCAACCAGTTCATCTGCGAGCGCACCAACAAACGCACCGATGGCTGGGGCGGCAGCAGCGAAAAGCGGATGCGCTTTCCGGTGGAGATTGTCCGCGCCATCCGCGAGCGGGTCGGCACCGACTTCATCATTATCTTCCGCCTCTCCATGCTGGATCTGGTGGAACAGGGCTCGACCCTGGAAGAGGTGATTGCGCTCGGCAAAGCGCTGGAAGCGGTGGGGGTGACCCTGATCAACACCGGCATCGGTTGGCACGAAGCGCGTATTCCCACCATTGCCACCAGTGTGCCGCGCGGCGCCTTCAGCTGGGTCACTGCCGAGCTGAAAAAACACCTCAAGGTGCCGCTTATCACTACTAACCGGATTAACACCCCCGAGGTGGCCGAGCGGATTCTGGCGGGGGGAGAGGCGGATATGGTCTCCATGGCGCGCCCCTTCCTGGCGGATCCCGAGTTTGTCATCAAGGCGGCCGAAAATCGGGCGGACGAGATCAACACCTGCATCGCCTGCAACCAGGCTTGCCTTGACCATGTGTTCAAGCAGAAGCGAGCCTCCTGTCTGGTCAATCCTCGCGCCTGTTTCGAGACCGAGCTGACCTTTGGCCGCGTGCCCCAGCCCAAGAAGCTGGCGGTAGTGGGGGCGGGCCCCGCCGGCCTGGCGTTCGCCTGTTACGCCGCCGAGCGCGGTCATCAGGTGAGCCTGTTCGATCAGGCCAGCGAAATCGGCGGCCAGTTCAACTTCGCCAAGCAGATCCCGGGCAAGGAGGAGTTTCACGAAACCCTGCGCTATTTCGCCAAACGGCTGGAGAAGTGCGGTGTCGAGCTCTATCTGGGCCAGCGCCAGAGTGCCGAGAGCCTGCTCGGCGGCGGTTTTGACGAGGTGATCCTCGCTACCGGTATCCGTCCGCGCACCCCCAATATTCCGGGCATCGAACATCCCAAGGTGATGAGTTATCTCGATGTATTGCGGGATCACAAGCCGGTCGGCCAGAAGGTGGCGGTGATCGGCGCCGGCGGCATCGGCTTTGATGTTGCTGAGTATCTGGTCGAGAAGAAGGTTGAGATGGATGCCGAGGGGCACCGTGATCACTGGCTCAAGGAGTGGGGCATCGACAAGCAGCTTGGCGAGCGCGGTGGCCTCACCACCCCTGAAATCGATGCGCCAGAGCGCCAGATCTGGCTGCTCCAGCGCAAGGAGAGCAAGGTGGGCGACGGCCTTGGCAAAACCACCGGCTGGATCCACCGTACCGTGCTCAAGAACCGCAAGGTGCAGATGCTCTCCGGCGTGCAGTACCTGCGCATCGATGACGACGGGCTTCATATTCAGGTGGGTGACAAGCAGCAGTGTCTGCCGGTGGATCAGGTGATCATCTGCGCCGGACAAGAGCCCCTCAAGGAGCTGCAGGCCGGTCTGCAGGCCGCAGGCAAGCCGGTGCATATCATAGGTGGTGCCGATGTGGCTGCCGAGCTGGATGCCAAGCGGGCGATCAGACAGGGCGCCGAACTGGCGGCGGTCATCTAATCTCTCCCCGCCATCATGAAGGAGATAAACCCCTGAGCCTCAGGGGTTTTCTTCATTCGGCGCTGTGCTAAGGTAGCGCCATCATTGCCCAAGAAGGAATTGCCCATGGATGCCCTCACCCTGCTGCTCAACCGCCACTCCTGTGGCCGTCTCGCCGATCCCGCTCCTGCTGGCGAGGTGCTGGACAATATTTTGAAGGCGGGGCTGCGCGCGCCGGATCACGGCACCCTGACTCCCTGGCAGTTCATTCTGTTTGAAGGGGAAGGCCGCGAGCGGCTGGGCAAGCTGCTGGCCGAGGCGGCCCGTGCCCGTGGCGAGGATGAAGAGAGCATCAAGAAGTGCAGCGAGGCGCCGCTGCGGGCACCGCTGGTCATCGCGGTGGCAACCCGTTATCAGGAGCACCCCAAAGTGCCGAAGCTGGAGCAGGAGCTCTCTGCCGGTTGCGCCGTGATGGCGATGCAGATGGCGGCACAGGCGCAGGGTTTCAACGGCATCTGGCGCTCCGGCTGGTTTATCTTCGACGAGCAGATCAACAAGGGGCTGGGACTGGCGGCAGAAGATCAGCTGGTGGGCTTCCTCTATCTCGGTACCCCCATGCTGGAAGCGCGTAAACTGCGCGAGCTGCCGCTCGATGAGTTTGTCCGCCGTTTCTAACTTTTCGGCCACGTTGCGGTTGAGAGAAGCAAAGCCTCGAGAAATCGGGGCTTTGCTGTTTAACCGTGAATAGTAACCAGAGTGATTGGGGAAAATAAATGGCTCAAAGAGGCTTCGCGCGCCATAGCAGGTAATTATTTAAATAGTGCGATGTACCTCGCAATCCTGTTGTATTTCACTATGTAAAACGTTTGCGTGTTCGCTAGTATCTCCCTGCCAGTTTAGAAGGGCACTCCTTCTAATTTTTCTGCGATGAGAGTCGCAATTCCGTAGCACCTTTTAACAGCCCAACGTCTTCGTGACATTGGGCTTTATTTTTTATGGGGTGTCGGGGCTGTTGTGAACTGATGGCGGTATCAAGATGCAGCCAGGTTGGCAGCCTTATGCCCTGTTTTTGGCTGGCAGGATCCGGGCTGGGTTGCCGACTACCCGAGTACCGGCCGGTACATCTTTGGTGACTACGGCACCCGCGCCGACGATCGCCTCCCGCCCTATGGTGACGCCGGGCAGCAAGATGGCGCCGCCCCCAATCCAGACCTTGTCTTCAATGGTGACCGGCAGTGCCGTCTCTGTTCCCTGAATCCGTTCGTCGGCCTCCAGCGCATGGGCTGCGGTATAGATCTGCACGTTTGGCCCAATCATCACGTTGGCTCCGATGCGGATGGGGGCATTGTCCAGCAGGGTCGCTCCCATATTGATGTAGGAGTCCTTGCCCAGGTGGATGTGGCGGCCATAGGTACAGTAGAGGGGTGGGCAGATAAAGGCGTTCTCTGCCAGTTCACCAATCAGCTCCGCCAACAGCGCCCGCTGCTCTGCTTCCTCTTCCGCCTGATTGAAACGGCGATAGCGCCGTGCTGCCTCCCGGCGCAACAGGGCCAGCTCGGGTGCCATGCAGTTGTACGGTTGGCTGCAAATCATCTTCTGGTATTCGATCATGGCAGGGCCTCAATGATGTGGAAGAACGATGTTAATCCCTCATTGGCCAGAGAAGCGTGAACCGTCCCCCAGAGTGGGAAAGGGGAGAAACAACAAGAGCACCCTCGGGTGCTCTTGTTTGATAGCGACAATAGCTTGCAACCTTAGTTGCTGACCGCCCTTAGCCGTGCTTGCGGCCGGAGAGGCGGCACCACTCCTCCTTGACGGCGGTCGGGTCCATCTCGAACCACTGGCCGTAGATGGTTTCCAGCTCCGGGGCCTGGCTCTCCAGCACGCCGGAGAGGGCCATCAGGCTGCCCGGCTTGCCGTGGCCGGCGATAAGTGGAGCCAGTTCGCGCAGTGGGCCGGCCAGGATGTTGGCGACCACCACGTCCGCTTCGACATCTTGCGGCTGGTCGGCTGGCAGATAGAGCTCAATCTGGTCGGCGACGCCGTTGCGCGCGGCGTTGTCGCGGCTGGCCTGAATGGCCTGCGGGTCGATGTCGATGCCGATGACGCGGGCGGCACCCAGTTTCAGGGCGGCGATGCCGAGAATGCCGGAGCCGCAACCAAAATCGACCACGGTTTTACCGGTCAGATCCAGCCCGTCCAGCCACTGCAGGCAAAGTGCCGTGGTGGGGTGGGTACCGGTACCGAAGGCCAGGCCCGGATCCAGCATGACGTTGACCGCATCGGGATTCGGCACGTCGCGCCAGCTCGGGCAGATCCAGAGGCGCTCGCCAAACTGCATGGGGTGGAAGTGATCCATCCACTCGCGCACCCAATCCTTGTCTTCCAGCTGCTCGACCTTGTAGCCGACATTTTCGCCGAAGATCTGCTGGAAGAAGGCGATGGTGGGAGCCGGATCGGTTTCGGCATCGAACAGACCCATCACTTCGGTCTCGCCCCAGAGCGGGGTTTCACCGGGCATGGGTTCATAGACGGGCACATCCTTGGCATCCATAAAGGTCACCGCCTGGGCTCCACGCCCCAGCAGCATGTTGCTCACCTTGTCTGCGGTCTTGGCAGTGGCGTTGATTCGAATTTGTATCCAGGGCATGGCGTCGACTCTTCATAAATGTGAAACCGCGAGATTCTACCATCATGGGGCAGTGCTGTCGTGGTTTGCCCATGACGTGGAGGGATACGGGGGCTTTTGCCGGATTGGCACGGTTCCTGTATTGCTCTATGCAGGCGAAGACGACCGGTTTTCGCTGAACGCTTTGCTCAAGTTCCGTCATCTTTCACTGCCACCCTCGGGTGGCATTTTTTTATCTGCACTCCTTTGCCTGGTAAACAGTCTGCCAGACAAAAAAAGAGCAAGGTCGGCACCTTGCTCAAGGATGGACTGACGCCGTTTTGGCGCATTCATGCTGCAGTTGGCACGCCAGATGCAAAGACTAATATGTCCTGCATAAGGATATGTGTGTGATTGTTACCCCAATGTTCAGGTATTCAGGCCATTTCTCGCGAAATGGCCTCTTTTTTGGCTGATTGTTGGATGTTGGCCTGCCGCTGGCTGGCATTAGCGCTGCTGGTTGTGCCCGTTTGGGGCATCTCCTTGGTGAACTTATCCCATCATGGTGCGTTTGAAGGCTTAGTTGGCAAAGCCGCTCATGTCGATCACCAGCTTGCCTACCATGCGGCCCGCTTCAACCTCGGCATGGGCCTGAGCCAGCATGACCGGGGTCAGTGAGGGGATGGTTCTGGTCAGGGTGGTCTGCAGTACCCCTTCATCGACCAGTGCCGCCACCCTGCAGAGCAGGTGGTGCTGCTCGATCATGTCCGGCGTCTGGAACAGGGAGCGGGTGAACATGAACTCCTGGCTGAAGGTGACGCTCTTGCTCTTGAGCAGGGAGAGATCCCACGGCTCACTCGATTCGGCGATGGTACAGATATGGCCAAACGGGCGGATCAGCCCTGCCATGGTGGCCCAGTGCTCGGCGGTGGCGTTGGTGCAGAAGATGGCATCGACCTGAGTGATGCCAAGGGCGGTCAGCTCCTCCTGCAACTTGTGGTGGTTCACAACCTGATGGGCCCCCATCTCGAGGCACCACTCGCGGCTCTCGGGGCGGGAGGCGGTAGCAATCACCTCCATGCCGGTGAGCTGGCGGGCCAGCTGGATGGCGATGGAGCCCACGCCACCGGCGCCGCCGATGATCAGCAGTTTGCCACGGCTTTCGCGGGTGAGGGCGAAGCGCTCGAACAGGGTCTCCCAGGCGGTGATGGCGGTCAGCGGCAGGGCGGCGGCCTCCACATCGCTCACGCTGGTGGGGGCGATCGCGGCGATACGCTCATCCACCAGTTGCAGGGCGCTGTTGCTGCCGGGGCGGCTGATGTCGCCGGCATACCAGACCCGGTCGCCCGCCTTGAACAGGGTCACTTCGCTGCCGGTGGCGATCACTTCCCCCACCGCATCCCAGCCCAGTACCCTGGGCGAGCTTTCAATTTTGGCCTTGGGGGAGCGCACCTTGGTATCTACCGGATTGATGGAGGTGGCGGTGACCCGCACCAGCAGATCCCGCGGGCCCGGAACCGGATCGGGCAGGTTGGCGGCGATGAAGCAGTCGGGGTGGTCGCTTGGCAAATAGTGAGTCAGGGCAATGGCTTTCATGGTTTTTCCTTTCAAATCGCTGTGTTCGGGATTGCCACTCACTCTAGTCTGGTTGATTATCAAGATTAAGATGGGTAATCGGTAAAGACTGTTTGAATATATGAACAATGTCGATCTGGAGTTGATGGGACTGTTTGCCACCGTGGTGGAGCAGGGAAGCTTTACCCGGGCTGCCGAGCTGCTCGGTATGCCCAAGTCATCGGTGAGCCAGAAGATCTCGCGGCTCGAATCCCAGCTCGGGGTGCGGCTGTTGCAGCGCACCACCCGCAGGTTGAGCCTGACCCCGCAGGGGGAACTCTATGTGGAGCACTGTCAGGGACTGCTGGCACTGGCCCGCAGCGCCAATCTGGCGATGGCGCGGCTGCGCTCGGCCCCGGCAGGGCGGGTGCGGATCACTGCCCCCGAGGCGACCGGCACCCTGCTGCTTGGCCGGATCCTCGCCGAGTTTCGTGCCCTCTATCCCGAAGTGGTGCTGGAACTGACCCTGAGTGACGAACAGCTCGATCTGGTGGGGGAAGGTTATGATTTGGCGCTGCGGGCGGCGCCGCTGAAAGACTCCAGCCTCATCTGTCGGCGTATCGGTGAGGTGGCGCGCCATCTGGTGGCGGCGCCCGCCTATCTCGCGGCCCACGGCATGCCACAACAGTTGAGCGAGCTGGGTCGTTATGCCTGTCTGGTGCACTCGGCCATGCCGGTGTGGCCATTGCAGGAGGGGGGCTGGCGGCCACAGGTGGCCTGTGTCAGCAACAGCTTGCTGGCGCTGCGGGAGATGGCGCTTCATGACGGGGGGATTGCCCTGTTGCCCCACCATGTCTGTGAAGGGGATTTGGCGGCGGGGCGGCTGCAGAAGGTGTTGCCGGATCAGCCCATTCCGGCCAACCCGTTCTACCTAATCTATCCGAGTCGGGAGCATCTGGCCCCCGCTCTGCGCACCCTGATGGATTTCGTGGCCGAGCGGTTGCCGTTTGCCTGAGTTACCAGCTGCTCTGGCTGGCCGACTCCTGATTGGGTTTGAGGCCGAGGGGGACCGACTGGCGCTCCGCCAGCATGCGGATCTGCCCTTCAATCAGGCTGGCGCTGGGGCCCAGCACCAGCACCAGCTGGTGCTCGTTGAGCTGGATCCAGGAGAGGCAGCCCAGGCCCAGCAGGCGGGATTCATCCACCAGTGAAATATCGCGCACCCGCAGGCTGAGGCGGGTGATACAGACGCTCATCGCCACCAGATTGTCCATCCCGCCCAGCACCTTGAGGTACTGGATCGCCAGCATCTGCGGGTCTGAGGGGGCAACACTGGCAAGGCGCGGATGCTCCACCGCGATGGGCTTGCTCGGCATGCTGAGGGGGGCACGCTCCAGCAGTTGGTAAAAGAGCAGGGTGTAGGCGACGAAGAACAGGATACCGACCGGGATGAGCCAGAAGCTATGCTCCCCTGCCTGATAGCTCAGCACCAGATCCAGCAGACCGGCGGAGAAGTAACTGCCCACCTTGATCCCCAGCCCGCTGCAGACCGCCAGCGACAGTCCGGTCAGCAGGGCGTGGGCGAGAAACAGCCAGGGGGCGGTAAAGGCGAACAGAAATTCGATAGGTTCAGTGATACCCACCAGTGCCGAGGTGAGCGCCAGGGTGAGCAGCAGCCCGCCCTGCGGCAGCCGCTGCATCCGCTGGCGGTGCAGCCAGATGGCAAAACAGGCACCCGGCAGGCCGAACATGATGATGGGGTAAAGACCGGCTACATATCCTTCATGAAGGGGCTGGGCGGTGGCCAGCGCCTGCAGGTTGCTCTCGCCAAGGCCGATGACGCTGCCCAATACCTGATGCAGCCCGAGCGGGATTAACAAGCGGTTGAGGGTGCCGTAGCAGAAGGCGCCAAACGGCGTGGTAAGCAGCTCCGAGGTGAGCAGGGTCAGCCCGCGCTCCAGCGGCGGCCACAGCAGCGAGAGGGGGATGGCGATCAGCAGGCAGGCCAAGGCCGACACCAGCAGGCTGGGAAACTCTCCCCTGGCGATCTGCAGCCAGCGGGGCAGTGTTTGCTGGTGAACCCAGGGGTAGATGATGGCAGTGGTTAGCCCCGCCAGCAGGCCGCAGATCATGTCGGCGTGCAGGTTGGGAGCCAGCGTATTGAAGGCGGTGCTGAGCAGCAGGAAGTTGACCGCACCCGCCAGCGTCTGTCCGCCCAGCTCCTGCCGACTCAGGCCAAAGGCGATCGCCACCGCATAGATAAGCGGCATCTGGCTGAAGATCGCCTGACCGGTGAGGGAGAGCACCGCCAAATCGAGCACGTCGGGTTGACCAAGCCGGTATATCAGCGCCGCCATCGGCAGGATGGAGACGGGCAGCAGCAGGGCATAACCGAGCCGCTGCAGGGCTTGAGTAACGACTTGTCGAGTGGCTTTAACGGGCATACAGCGGCTACGTTCTGTGACTTGGCGCACAGTTTAACCGGAAAACACCCATTTGGGGATAGTTTTGGAACCCCTAATTTATATTTTTATTATTTCTGCCCGAAAAGCTCGCGCACTTCCCGCGAGGGCGGTGCCGTCAGCAAGCTGACCGTGATAAAGACCACCAGCGCCAGCGTGAGGCTTGGCACGATGGCGTGCAGACCAGCCAGCTTGATCCCCCACTGACTCAGTACCCCATAGCTGACGATGCCGCTGACCATGCTGGCCAGCGCGCCCGGGCCGTTGGCCCGTGACCAGTAGAGGCCGAGCACCAGCGGCCAGAGGAACACAGCCTGCAGACCGCCAAAGGCGAGCAGGTTGAGCCAGATGATCATCTCGGGCGGTTGCAGCGCCGCCAGCAGCACCAGGGTGCCCAAGATCAGGGTGCAGAGCAGGGAGAGGCGCGGAATGCGCACTTCCAGCTTCTCCTGCTTTGGACTCAGATAGTTGAGATAGAGATCTTTCACCAGAGTGGCGGAAGCCTGGATCAGCTGGGAGTCGATGGTGGACATGATGGCTGCCATCGGCGCCGCCAGAAAGACCCCGGCCAGCCAAGGGGGCAGCACTTCCATCATCAGGGAGGGCATGATCTTGTCCGGGCTGTCCATGCCCGGCAGGATGGCGCGGCCAAGGGCACCCGCCAGATGCATGCCGAACATCAGCAGGGCGCTGACCACTGTGCCGATCAGAATGCCGCGATGGAGCGCCTTGCTGTCGCGATAACCAAAGCAGCGCAGCGCCGAGTGGGGCAGTCCCACCACCCCGACACAGACCAGGATCCAGAAGCTCAGCATAAAGGGCTGGGTCAGCATGTCGCCGGCTCCTTGCGGGCTCACCAGTTTGGGATCGATCTCCCTGAGCTGGTGGATAAGGTTTGGCAGGCCGTCACCTGCGACCAGAATCCCCGCCAGCAGGGCACCGGTGCCGATCAGCATGATGATCCCCTGCAGGGCATCGGTCATCACCACGGCGCGAAAACCGCCGATGATGGTGTAGAGCAGCACGCAGCTGGCAAACAGCATCAGCCCCTGCTGGTAGGAGAGGCCGGTGGCGGTCTCCAGCAGGCGGGCGCCGCCGATAAACTGCACCACCATGGTCGCGATAAAAGCGAGGATGATAGTAACGGAGCCGAGGATCACCACCGCCTTGCTCTGATAGCGGGCCCACAGCATGTCGTTGATGGTCACCGCATTGACCCGGCGGGCGATGATGGCGAACTTCTTGCCAAGCACCCCCAGAGTGAGCCAGACGGTGGGCAGCTGGATCATCGCCAGCAACACCCAGCCCAGACCGATCTTGTAGGCCGCGCCCGGCCCACCGATAAAGGAGGAGGCCGAGGTGTAGGTGGCCACTAGCGTCATCGCCAGCACCAGCCCGCCCATGCTGCGGTTGCCGATGAAGTACTCCTGCACGAAGTTGCCTTGCGCGCGATGGCGGCTGGCCCAGAAACCCACCCCCAGCACCAGCACCAGATAGATGACGAGCGGCAGCATCAACTCAAGATTCATGGGATGACTCCTTGCCGGAAGGGGAGTGGGTATCGAGGGGGATCTCCACAAACAGCCGGTTCACCATCAGGGCGCAGAGCAGAATGAACAGCAGCGGCATCACCATGCAGCTGAGCAGGAACCACAACGGCAGCCCCCACAACTCCAGCTGGAGCGGGATAAAATAGGCGGTGCCATACCAGGCAAAGAAGTAGAACAGGGTCAGCAGCAGGCAGAAAGCTGCTTCCCGGCGGGCGAGAGCAAAACGGTTCACCTTGGCCTCCGACAAATTTGAGGGGCGCAAGGATAACAAAAAAGGGCCATGTCGCCATGGCCCTTTTTCAGCAGAGGCTCCTTGCGGAGCAGACTTCCATCGGAAGTCCGGTCTCTATCAGCGATACTTACAGACCCAACTTCTTGTGCAGGTAGTGGGCGTTGGTACTGCCACCGTGCAATGTCATCGGGTCTCTATCAGCGATCCTTACAGACCTAACTTCTTGTGCAGATAGTGGATATTGGTGCCACCGTGCTGGAAGTTTTCGTCTTTCATGATCTCTTTTTGCAGCGGTACGTTGGTCTTGATCCCTTCCACCACCAGCTCGTCCAGCGCATGACGCATGCGGGCGATGGCAATGTCACGATTCTCGCCGTAGCAGATCAGCTTGCCGATCATCGAATCGTAGTGGGGCGGTACCTTGTAACCGGCATAGATGTGGGAGTCCCAACGCACGCCCAGACCACCCGGCGCGTGGAAGCGCTGCACCAGACCCGGAGAGGGCATGAAGGTGGCCGGATCTTCGGCGTTGATCCGGCACTCGATGGCATGGCCACGGATGCGGATATCTTGTTGGGTGATCGACAGGGGCTGGCCGGCGGCGATGCGCAGCTGCTCCTTGATCAGATCGATACCGGTGACCATCTCGGTGACCGGATGCTCAACCTGAATACGGGTGTTCATTTCGATGAAATAGAACTCGCCGTTCTCGTACAGGAACTCGAAAGTACCCGCACCGCGGTAGCCGATCTCGATACAGGCGCGCACACAGCGCTCGCCGATGAACTTGCGCATTTCGGCGGTGATGCCCGGTGCCGGCGCCTCTTCCACCACTTTCTGGTGGCGACGCTGCATCGAGCAGTCACGCTCGCCCAGATAGAGGGCGTTGCCCTGGCCGTCTGCCAACACCTGAATTTCGATGTGGCGCGGGTTTTCCAGGTACTTCTCCATGTAGACCATGTCGTTCTTGAAGAACTGGCCTGCTTCGGATTTGGTCAGCGCGATGGCGCCCGCCAGTTCCGCTTCATTGCGCACCACGCGCATACCGCGACCACCACCGCCACCGGCGGCCTTGATGATCACCGGATAGCCGATGCGCTTGGCAATGGCGGCGTTGTGCTTGGCGTCGTTGTCGACGGGGCCGTCAGAGCCCGGTACACACGGTACGCCTGCTTTCTTCATCGCTTCGATGGCGGAGACCTTGTCACCCATCAGGCGAATGGTCTCGGCGCGCGGGCCGATGAAGATGAAGCCGGATTTTTCGACCACTTCGGCGAAATCGGCGTTCTCGGAGAGGAAGCCGTAACCCGGGTGGATGGCCACGGCACCGGTTACCTCGGCGGCGGCGATGATGGCCGGGACGTTGAGGTAGGATTCAGTACTGGCCGGTCTGCCGATACAGATGGATTCGTCGGCCAGCAGCACATGCTTGAGCTCCCGGTCGGCGGTGGAGTGAACGGCCACTGTCTTGATCCCGAGCTCTTTACAGGCGCGCAGGATCCGCAGGGCAATTTCACCGCGGTTGGCGATGACTACTTTGTCCAACATGGGTGGCGATTTCCCTTATTCGATGATGAACAGCGGCTCGTCAAATTCGACGGCCTGACCATTTTCAACCAGGATCGCTTTGATCACACCGGCCTTGTCAGACTCGATTTGGTTCATCATTTTCATGGCTTCGACGATGCACAGGGTGTCGCCGACATTGACTTGCTGACCCACTTCCGCGAACGGCTTGGCATCCGGGCTGGAGGAACGGTAGAAGGAGCCAACCATCGGGGAGCGCATCAGGTGACCGCTCGGGGCGGCATCGGCGGCGGGTGCAGCGGCAACCGGGGCGGCAGCGGCAGGTGCGGCAACCGGAGCGGCTTGCTGCATCATCATCTGCGGCATGGCGGTGGTCACCTGACCGGAGAAGTTGCGGCTGATGCGAACGGACTCTTCACCTTCGGAGATCTCCAGTTCGGCGATGCCGGACTCTTCAACCAGTTCAATCAGCTTCTTGATTTTGCGGATATCCATTAGCATTCTCTTTCTTCTTTATCTGATCAGTGATTATCAAGCCGCGCGCAGATGGTGCACGGCCGCGGTTAAAGCGAATTGGTAGCCATCGGCCCCCAGACCACAAATGACCCCTTTGGCGACATCAGACAGATAGGAGTGATGACGGAACGGCTCCCTGGCATGGACGTTTGACAGGTGAACCTCGATAAAAGGGATGGCGACACCCAGCAGCGCATCGCGAATGGCGACGCTGGTGTGGGTGAAGGCGGCTGGATTGATGATGATAAAATCCACCTGGCCCATGGCCTGATGGATGCAGCTGACCAACTCATGTTCGGCATTGGATTGCAGATGTTCCAGAGTGACACCGAGTTCGCTGGCGTTAAGCTTCAGATCGGCGACGATCTCATCAAGCGTTTTGCTGCCGTAGATACCAGGTTCCCGTTTGCCCAGCAGATTCAGGTTTGGTCCGTTGAGCAGGAGAATGCGGTGATTTTGCGACATATTGAGTACATCCTCGATGATAATGCTGCTATCTATCAGCTATCTTGTGGACTACCAGAAATCTAGCCATTTTCTGCGCAAATCGGTGTGCCCTGGCACACAGATTTCGCAATTATATTGATTTCGTGAAAATTAGCAGCATTTTACTGGTCTAATCTCTACATCTGGCTATTTAATGCACGTTTTGGTCGGCAAGGCTCCGTAGCTACCGCCTTGCTGTTTGTTGGCAGATAAGAAACGACAAAGCCGGCACAGGGCCGGCTTTGTTGAGCAACAAACGAAGCGGGATCAGGCTGCTTCCGACTTCTCGCGGATGAGTTTGTCTACTACGCCCGGATCCGCCAGGGTGGAGATATCCCCCAAGCTGTCGGTCTCGCCGGTGGCGATCTTGCGCAGAATTCGCCGCATGATCTTGCCGGAACGGGTCTTCGGCAGCCCCTCCGCCCAGTGAATGACATCCGGCGTGGCGATGGCGCCAATCTCCTTGCGGACCCACTCCTTCACCTCTTTATGCAGCTCGCGGCTAGGCTCTTCCCCGGCGATCAGGGTCACATAGGCATAGATACCTTGACCCTTGATCTCGTGAGGAACCCCCACCACCGCGGCTTCAGCAATCTTGGGATGGGCCACCAGCGCCGATTCAATTTCGGCGGTACCCATGCGGTGGCCGGAGACGTTCAGTACATCATCCACCCGACCGGTGATCCAGTAGTAGCCGTCCTCGTCGCGACGGGCACCGTCGCCGGTGAAGTAGCGGCCCGGGAAGGTGGAGAAGTAGGTCTGCTCGAAGCGCTCGTGATCGCCGAATACGGTGCGCATCTGGCCCGGCCAGGAGTCGGTGATCACCAGATTGCCCTCGGTGGCCCCCTCCAGCGGCTCGCCCATGTTGTCGACCAGCGCCGGTTGCACCCCGAAGAAGGGACGGGTAGCAGAGCCCGGTTTCAGGTCGGTGACGCCGGGCAGCGGCGTAATCAGGATGCCGCCGGTCTCGGTCTGCCACCAGGTATCGACAATGGGGCAGCGCTCATCGCCAATGGTGCGGTAGTACCACTCCCAGGCTTCCGGGTTGATGGGTTCACCCACCGAACCCATGATGCGCAGGCTCTGGCGGGAGGTGCCGGTGACCGCTTCGTTACCCTTGGCCATCAGGGCGCGGATGGCGGTTGGGGCGGTATAGAGGATGGTAACCTGGTGCTTGTCCACCACCTGACTCATGCGGTTGGTGGCCGGGTAGTTGGGCACCCCTTCGAACATGATGGTGGTGGCACCATTGGCAAGCGGCCCGTAGACCAGATAGGAGTGACCAGTAACCCAGCCCACATCGGCGGTACACCAGTAGATATCCTCTTCGTGGTAGTCGAACACATATTTGAAGGTGAGGGTGGCGTAAACCAGATAGCCGCCGGTGGTGTGCAGCACCCCCTTGGGTTTGCCGGTGGAGCCGGAGGTATAGAGGATAAAGAGCGGATCTTCGGCGTTCATCGCCTCGGGCGGGCAGTCGCTGCTGACGGCTGCGGTCGCTTCATGCCACCAGATGTCGCGGTGGTTGTGCCAGGCGACATTGCCGCCGGTGCGCTTGAGCACGATCACCTTGTTGACCTGGGTTTCCGGGTTGGTGAGCGCTTCATCCACATTCTTCTTGAGCGGCACCGGACGGCCACCGCGCAGACCTTCGTCGGCGGTGATCACGATGCGCGAGCCGGAGTCGATGATGCGGCCAGCCAGCGCTTCCGGCGAGAAGCCGCCGAATACGATGCTGTGTACCGCGCCGATGCGGGTACAGGCCAACATGGCGATGGCGGCTTCGGGTACCATGGGCATATAGAGGCAGACCACGTCGCCGCGGTGAACCCCTTGTGCTTTCAAGACGTTGGCAAACTTGCACACTTCGCTGTGCAACTCGCGGTAGGTGAGTTTGCGATCTTCGGCAGGGTTGTCCCCTTCCCAGATGATGGCGACCTTGTCACCTCGTTCGGCGAGATGGCGATCGAGACAGTTGGCCGAGACGTTGAGCTGGCCATCTTCAAACCATTTGATGGAGACATGGCCCGGATCGTAGGAGGTGTTCTTGACCTTGGTATAGGGTTTCATCCAGTCGAGAATTTTTCCCTGCTCTCCCCAGAAGGTATCGGGATCCTCGACGGAGGCCTGATACATGGCGGCGTAGTCGCCCTTGTCTAGCAGTGCATTGCTGCTGATGTGGGGTTTGACCGGGTAGACCTTGCTCTCGCTCATCACTCACTCCTTTGAATACATACTTTTAATAATTAAGTAACAACTTATACCTTTGGTGGCGGGGGGCAATTAGACTTTTGGATAGGCGGCAACAGTTGGTTACAGGACAAAGAGTGACAATTATTCGGCGAGTGGGTAAAAGGGGCCGTGTCGATTAATTGGAGGTCATGATGTTTTCTCTGTTGCTCTGTGCATCCCTTTGGCAGTTTGATGCGCCAGTGTCCGCTGGCGAACCTCCGAAAGAGTTTGCGATCACCCATCAGGAGGCCTCACCTGCGCTGCGGGATCGGGTGGCTGATCAGCTTGGTCATGCATGGCAGGCCAAAGAGCCCGGTACCAGACTCACCTTCAGCGAGCCAGCTCCCCGTTATGCTGGCGAATCACCGCTGACGCGCATGCTCAATGATCGTGATGATGGTTGGGAATCCCGCTTGCAGATCGAGTGGTAATCCGGTCGGCAGCCAGGAGGCGGATGCCTCCCAGTTGGTGATGATGATTGCCTGCCGCTATCAGACGTAGCGTTGATGCAGGCGATCTCCCATATGTTCGACATGCAGTGGTTTGCTGAACAGATAGCCCTGTCCTTCGCCGCAGTTGAGTGATTGCAAGAAGGCGTGTTGTGCCTTGGTTTCAATCCCTTCGGCGGTGACCTCCATATCCAGACTGTCGGCCAGATTGATGATGGTGCGGCAGAGCTCCCGACTGTTCTTGTCTTCCGGTAATGCCTGCACAAACGCCCGGTCGATCTTGATGCGATCGATCGGCAGGGTCTTGAGCAGACTCAGTGACGAGAAGCCGGTACCAAAGTCATCGATGGCAATCTGCACGCCGAGATTTTTCAGGCGGGTAAAGAGATCCAGACTCTGTTCGACCCGCTGGATGATGCTCTCCGTCACTTCAATCTCCAGCCGTTCTGGCGGAAATCCGGTCTCGGCCAGAATAGCGGCGACCCGTTCAACATAGCCCGGGGAGCGCATCTCCCGCACCGAGACGTTGACTGACAAGCGGGGCACCGGCAGTCCGGCGGCCAGCCAGTTTTGTCCCTGCTCGCAGGCGTTGCGCATCACCCACTCCCCAATTTTCTCGATCAGGCCGCACTCCTCCGCCACCGGAATAAAGCGGGTCGGCGCTATCATCCCCTCATTGGGATGCTGCCAGCGCAGCAGGGCTTCCAGTCCACTCAGGTGGCCGTTGGCCAGATTGGTCATGGGTTGATAGAAGATGCAGAGCTGTTCGAGCTCCAGGGCCTTGAGCAGACCCTGCTCAATCTGCATCCGCTCGCGGGCTCGAGCCGCCATGCAGGGGGTATAGAACTGGAAGCCGTTGCGCCCCTGACTTTTCGCCTCGTACATGGCGCTGTCGGCGGCGCTGACCAGGGTTTCCGGGCTGTCTGCATGATCCGGATAGATGGCGATACCGATACTTGCCGAGATTGCCACCAGTTCATGAGCCAGCTCAACTGGTTCACGCAACACGGTCAGCAGGGTATTGGCCAGGGTTGCCAGCTCGTCAGGCTCCTCCAGATAGGGGATCAGCACCAGAAACTCGTCTCCCCCGAGGCGGGTCGCCAGATCGTTGTGCTGCAGGCAGCCGCGGATCCGCTCTGCTAGCCGCTTGAGCAGCTCATCGCCAACTCCGTGGCCCAGGCTGTCGTTGATCAGCTTGAAGCCATCCAGATCGATAAAGAGCAGCCCCAACCGTTTGCGATTGAGCTGCGCGGTTTTCAGCTCAAGGGCCAGCCGCTCCTGCAACAGATGACGATTGCCCAGCTCGGTCAGGGGATCGTGATAGGCAAGGTGATTCAGCTCGGCCTCCACCTTGCGAATGGCGCTGATGTCGGAAAGGGCGATCACATAGTGAGTGGTGTTGTTGAAGTTGTCATAGACAGCACTGATCTGCTGCCAGGAGGAGAAGTAGCTGCCATCCTTGCGCAGACAAACCATCTCGCCATGCCAGGCGTTGTTGCCGGGGCGCAGGTGATACCAGGGATAGTCGAGGTCGGTGTAGCGCCTGGGATGCATGATGATATCCGGGGTGCGGCCTATCACCTCCTCGGCATTGTATTGGGTCAGCATGGTGAAGGCCGGGTTGACCGACAGAATATGGTGCTCGCTGTCGAGGATGATGATCCCCTCGGCCGTGGTATCGAATACCACGTTGGCCTGATGGAGTCGCTCCTCCTGGCGGCGGCGGGCGGTGGCATTGTGAATGACTCCCATGACCCGGTGGCCGACCGACTCGGTGGCGGGGACATGGTCGGCATGAATATCGACCCAGTGGCGCTCGTTGAGAGCGGTGAGGTAGCTCAGGGTGAGATGGATGGGGTCATGACTTTGCAGGGCGGCCTTGAGCTGGCTGCCAGATTCCGGTTCAAAACAGTCGACGAACGCTTGCAGCCCGCCGTGGAACTGGTTGGCCTCGATGCCCAGCAGCGGCTCAATCTGGCCGTCGAACAGTAATCTGTCCTCCGCCACGTGCCACTCCCATACCCCGATTTGGGCTGCTCGCATTGCCAGCTGCAGCCGTTGTTCGGTTTCGTACTGCTCGGTGATGTCCCGCACGATGGCAAGGATGCCGTTCAGCTCCCCTTTCTCATCCCGCATCGGGCTGTAGGTGGCCTGAAAGCGGCGGGAGCTGCTGTCGTACGCCGCGGTTTGGCCCGTGATGGCGATATCTACGTAGGGCATGCCGCTGCGCATGATCTGCTGAAACATGGGCTCCAGGGTCGGGGCCAGCTTGGGAACTACCTCTCTGAGGTGCTTGCCCTGATGCTCCTCGATGCTTTTGCCATTGATGTCGGCCAGCACCTGATTGACTTTACGGTAGCGAAATTCGCAGTCAAAGACGCCGATGCCCAGAGGGGCATTATCCATCAGCTGTTCCAGGACGGTGTGATCTGACAGCTGGGTCAACATTGCCTCGGTGTCGGCGTTGAAAAGCTTCCCATCCATGATGACCTCGGCATTGATTGTTTTATCACTTGCATCAGTTCTCAGTATGGCACGAACTGTTTGGCCGGGAGTCAAGCGGAGTTATCTGGTTGTTTTGACGGCAAGAATAGGCAGAAAAACCTGATAAAAAGGATGGAAAAAGGGGCGAGTGGTTATCCCTTCTGGCGACCAAACGCCTGAATACCGCGCACAAATACCAGCCAGCCGAGCAGATGGAACGGGAGGGCAAGCAGATAGAGCAGCAGGAAGTGCGACTCGCTGCCGCTGCTGTTGATGAAGTCGATCCAGGCGGCCAGCAGCGCCAGCATGCCGGCAATCTGGAAGCGGCGGCGCAACACCACCTCGACGCCGAGATTGGCAAGGTAGAGGGTGAGCAGGATGCCGGCAAATCCGGTGAGCTGGGCGGTGCCGTAGAGCTCGCGATCTGGGTTGAACAGCAGCGCAATCAGGGGAGTAATGCCCTGATCCAGCGGGATCAGGGCCAGCAGCCAGCATACAATCAGAAGCAGGGCTGTCTTCATCGCGGCCTCAGTCGGCGGACTGTGCCGGTTTGACCAGAGAGAGGTAGTTGGCATCCATCTTGAGGAAGACCCCCAGCAGACGGGCACTGGCGCCGTAGAAGCCAAACCGGTCGGCGGCGCGACAGGCGCTCTCGAACTTGTCAAACCAGCCCAGCAGATGACCGTGCAGCAGCGCTTCCTGCTCGTCGAGCCAGCGTTCCCGCTCGGCCGCGCTCTTGGCTTCCGCCGCGCGGATGATGAGATTGCCCATCAGGTCCAGCTCGATAGCCAGATGGTCGGCAGGCTCTTTGTATTTGTCGCTGACATTGATGCCGAGGCGATCGAGGCGGGCCTGCATCTCGGCCATCGGGGCCTGCATTAGCAGCTTGGCCTCGCCGCGGTAGAGCGATTCGTAGGGCAGGGCGCCCTGTTTGGGATCCACCAGAAACAGGCCGGCGAAGTCGGCAGCGAGTTCGAGTTGGCGATCCGGGCGCACCAGCAGGCGGGCGATGGCCTCGTTGAGTTCGGCCACGGCTTCGCGCATCGGATCCAGGGTGGAGAGGCTTTTCAGGAAGCTTCGCACATCATAGGTGTCATATTCGGCGATCTGCTCATCACTGAGTTCGGCGGCGAACAGGGTGGAGAACCACCAGTAGAGTTCGGCCCGGCGTTCGCTGGTAGCCATAAATTCCTGCATTTTTCCTCCGTGGATGGCAATCGGGAGCCTTGATGGCTCCCGATTCTAACGACTTTAAAAATAAAGGAAACTCAAGGGGGTGCTTTCGTCCCCCTGGGGTCAGAGTGCCGGGAACATGGGGTCGATGCCCTTGGCCGATTCCGGCGTGCCGAAGGCAGTGACGGCAGGTGCCTGTCCGCGGAACTTCTCGATCTCCACCAGCGCGGTATGGGCCGTGGTGGCCTGCGCCAGGCTGGAGGAGCCGATGTCGGCGGTCAGCACGTTGGGATCGCCGTAGGTACAGATAGTCCCCACCTTGCCACCCTCTTGCGGGCCATACCAGGCTCCTTCCTGAATGCGCACCACGCCGGGGGCGTAGTCATCGCTTACCACCAGACCGGCCAATACCTGACCGCGGCTGTTGAACACCCGCACCAGATCGCCGTCCTTGAGGCCGCGGGATTTGGCATCCTGCGGATTCATGTAGACAGGCTCGCGACCCTGCACTGTGTAGGTGGCGCGATAGTTGTCGGAGGAGCAGAGCTGGCTGTGCAGCCGTTTGTCCGGGTGGCAGGATTGCAGGTGCAGCGGGTACTGTTTGCTGCCCGGCCCGCCGTGTGAGCGCTCGTAGGGTTCGATCCAGACCGGGTGGCCCGGGCAATCCCCATAGCCGTAGTCAGCGATGGTCTTGGAGTAGATCTCGATAAGGCCGGACGGGGTACCCAGTGGCTCCAGATCCGGCTCCTGACGGAACGACTCGTGGCGCACCCAGGGTTGGCCCGCCGGGAAGGTGACGAAGCCTTCGCCGTGCCAGAACTGGCTGAAACGGGGCAGACGAATGCCGATACCGCGACCCTGCAGGCGGGCGTCGTCATAGATGCTCTGGATCCACTCCAGCTTGCTCTTGCCACCGGTGAACTCGGCCTCGCGACCGAAGCGACGGCAGAGATCGGCGAAGATGTCGTAGTCATCCCGCGCCTCGAACAGCGGCTCCACCACCTTGTACATGGCCAGAATGCCCGCGTTGGAATGAGAACCCCACTGCTCGATATCATCCCGCTCATAAGTGGTGGTGGCGGGCAGCACGATATCGGCGAAGCGGCAGCTGGCCGTCCACTGGTGATCGATGCTGACCACGGTTTCCAGCTTGCGCCAGGCCGCGACCATCTTGTTGCGATCCTGCTGGTGGTGGAACGGGTTGTTGCCGCAGAACACCGCCATCTTCATGTGGGGGTAGGTGATGGTCTGGCCGTTGAAGGCGATCTGCTTGCCCGGATTGAGGATGCAGTCGACGAAGCGGGCCACCGGAATGTACTTGGAGTAGCCCTTCCAGTCGCCGTCATGGAGTGGCTTGACCCCGGGGATGACCGAGCTGAAACCGGACATGATGGGGCCGCTGGAGGTGATGGTGCCCGCCCCGTTGTAGTGCCAGCCAAAGCCGTAACCGCCCCCCGGCAGGCCGATCTGGCCAATCATCGAGGCCAGAACCACCAGCATCCAGGCGTACTGCTCGCCGTGGTGCATGCGTTGCACGCACCAGCCGCCGATAAGCTGGGTGCGGCCGCTGCTCATGGTGCGGGCCAGCTCGCGGATGGTCTCGGCTGGTACGCCACAGATGGCGGCGGCCCACTCGGCGTCCTTCACCTGACCATCGCTGGTGCCCAGCAGGTAGGGCAGGAACTTGTCAAAGCCGGTGGTGTAGTTCTTCAGGAACGCCTCGTCATGGCGCTTCTCGCTGTAGAGGGTGTGGGCGATGCCCAGCATCAGCGGTACGTCGGTCTGCGGATTCAGGGTCACCTGATCGCAATTGAGGTACTTCTGGGTCTTGGATTTGACCGGGTCGACACTGATCACCCGGATCTCGCCTTTGGCCACCTTCTCTTTCAGCTGTGCCCAGTAGTCGTAGACGCTGTGATCCGGCACCAGCCAGCCCACCTGCAGGTTCTTGATGGGATCGGAGCCCCAGATAACGATGGTTTTGCTGTGCTCCAGCACCAGCGGCCAGGAGGTCTGCTGTTCATACACCTCCATGGCGCCCGCCACGTGGGGCAGGATCACTTGGGCGGCACCGGTGGAGTAGTCACCGGCCTTGGCCAGATAGGTGCCGTGCAGGTTCATGGCGCGCCCCAGCATGGCGCCAGCGGAGTGCAACTTTCCCACCGACTGCCAGCCGGAGTGGCCGGCATAGAGGGCGCTCGGGCCATAGGTCTTCTGCACCCGCTCCAGCTCGTGATAGAAGAAGTCCAGCGCCTGGGACCAGGTCACCCGCACGAAGCGGTTCTGACCGCGTTCGCTGGTGTCGGACTGGTGGCCCTTGCGCAGCCAGTCCAGTCGCACCATGGGGTAGCGGATGCGGGAGGGGTTGTAGACCACCTCACTCAAGGCCTTGAGCATGTCAGTGGGGTGCTTGTCATGCTCGAACGGCAGGGTCTCGACCCAGAGTCCATCGACCACTCGGGCACGGAAGGCGCCCCAGTGGGAGCCGGACTGCACCAGCTTGTCGCCAGACTCGGCAGCCATCACGGCGCGACCGAGCAGGGAGGGGCCGATCAGGGCAGAGGCACCGCTGGCCAGCAAGCCACCCAGAAAACCACGACGGGAAATATTGATCATCTTGTTATTCCTCTTTCGAATCCGGACTTAGTGGCTGCCCTGACCACCAGTATCGGCGGCATGGTTTTGCAGGTATTTGAGCAGGGTGCGCTCCTCTTCCTTGCTCAGGCGATAGTAGGCAGACATCGCCTTGAGTCCCGAAATCCAGCCGTTGGCAGTGAAGTGAGCGGGATCCGGCGCGCCGTGGCAGGAGTTGCAGGTGGATTTGTACATCTCGCCGGCGTAATCCCAGATCGGCTTGAGCGAGGACTCAAAGCCCTTGCCATCGACCCAGGCCTGCACCTGAACCTGCTCCCACTTGATATGGGTGGCGCTGTCGGTCTCCTGCTTGAGCACTTTCTCGCTCGCTTTCAGTTCATCACGGATGGTGGCGACGAAGACCCGCTTGCCCATGTATTCGCTCAGCACCCGGCCCTTGCCGTCGCTCTCGCGCCACCCTTCGATGGTCACCTTGAGGCGATCGCCGCTGCGGTCTACGACGTCGATACGGGAGGCGGGCAGCAGTTTGCCGACCGGGTCGCTGCTCTGTTCGCTGGCATAGAGATCTTTTTCACCCAGGTTGTAGAGGGTCTCGGCGGCTGGCGCCTCTTGCGTGTCGTTGACCAGGGTGGCGTAAGTGGCCCGGAAGCCGCCCGCCATGTTGGGCAGTTCGTGGGCGATGCCCTTGTGGCACTCGATGCAGTTCATGTTCTTCGCCGCCGCATCTTTCATCGCCAGCGCAGCCGCCGGGGACTGCTTGGCGTGATCCATGTTGTCGTAGCTGTGGCAGGACTTGCAGGTCTTGGAGTTCTGGCTGCTCATCCGCGCCCACACCTTCTCGGCCAGATGCAGGCGCCGGTCCTCGAACTTCTCCTGGGTGTCGATGCTGTGGCCTATGTACTCCTGATAGAGGTCGTTGGCCGCCTCCATCTTGCGGGCCACCTTGCCGACAAAGTCCTTCGGCTGGTGACAGTCGGTACAGACCGCCTGTACCCCTGAGGCATTCTTGAAGTGGATGGACTCCTTGTACTCCGGATAGACGGTGTCTTTCATGGAGTGGCAGGAGATACAGAATTCGAGGCTGCTGGTTTTCTCAAAGCCGTAGTGCAGGCCGACGGTGCCCGCGAGGGTGACGCCGACGCCCACCAGAAGCAGCGCCAGTACCGACCAGCGACGGCTGGGGGTGCGCAGGAAGTGCCACAGTTTTTTCATCATGCTCTCTCACATCACTTTTTTGATGGGAGCCATGATAGGGAGGCGTTGTGAACAGGGCTGCCGCCACAAATTAATGAAATAGGGGTATTTATGACAAAATGTGAATAGAATAATCCTCCCTTGTCGACCATCGTGAACCCTGCCCATGAGCTACCACATTCTGGTTGTTGAAGATGATGCGGTTACCCGCGAGAAGCTGACCGGCTATTTCGAGCGGGAGGGCTATCGGGTGACGGCGGTCGAAAATGGCCAGGAGATGCGCGCCGTGCTGGCGGAACAGAGGGTCGATCTGGTGATGCTGGATATCAACCTGCCGGGGGAAGATGGTCTGCTGCTGACCCGTGAACTGCGGGCGCGCAGCACGGTGGGGATCATTCTGGTCACCGGCCGCAGCGATGCGGTGGACCGGATTGTCGGCCTCGAGATGGGGGCCGACGACTATGTCACCAAGCCGTTCGAGCTCAGGGAACTGCTGGTGCGGGTCAAGAATCTGCTGTGGCGGATCTCGCTGGCGGCCGCCGCGCCGAGCGAGCCTGCGGTGGCTGACGATGCGGTGCGCTTTGGCCCCTGGCGTTTTGATATTCCCCGCCGCCAGCTCAGCAAGGACGGGGTGCCGGTGCGTCTGACCAAGGCCGAATATGAAGTGCTGGTGGCCTTTGTCGCCCATGCCGGGCGGGTGCTCAGTCGGGAGCGGATCCTGACCCTCATCAGCCATCGCGGCGATGGCCCGAGCGATCGCACCATAGACGTGCTGATCCGGCGGCTGCGCGGCAAGATGGAAGCGGATCCGCGGGATCCCCAGCTGTTTGTCACCGTCCATGGTGAAGGCTATCTGTTTGCCGGCGAGATAGCCTCCTGACCCCGTTGCGGTGGCCTTGACCTGTTTGAGAGGTATCAGACCGGCGGGCGGGTATCAAATTGCGGGCAGTCGTCGCCAATCTGGTGCCAGGGCGCCTTGGAGCCGACAAAGATGTGAAACGCGGGTCGCTGGCTCGGCACGTCGTCCAGTACCCCCAACCGCAGATTGATCTTGCCGCTGCTGCTCTTCTGGCTGAACAGGCTGGAGCCGCAGTGACGGCAGAAGGCCAGGGTGGTCTCTGCCGATTTCCGGTAGCGGCCGATGGCCTCTTCCCCCTTCACTATGGTGACCTTGTTGCCATCAAGTCCGCCGACCGAGGCGTAATCTCCCCCTGAAAACTTGCGGCATTCGCTGCAGTGGCAGTTCCCCATATAGTCGAACTGATCCGGCAGGGTCAGGGCGACGGCGCCGCACAGGCAGCTGGCATGTAACTCTTTCATCTCTTCTCCTTGAGTGGGCTGATCGGATTTGGAACGGCTATTCGACCCGATAGACGGGACGAAAAGCGCCATCCGAGAGGGAATCGGCGGGGTTGGCCAGCGGTGCAGACAGCGTCAGAATGGGCGGCCCCATCACCCGAGGGCACTGCTCGGCATTGGCATCAGGGTGTTGCAGCAGGCAGACCGCCTGAGCGACCGCAAGGCGCCCCTGCAGCCGCATCTGATCGCTGTTGGCGGCGAGGATCTTGCCCCGGCGCAGGCCCCGCTGTACCCCGTGGCTGAAGTAGGTGCTCAGCACCCGGGGTCTGTCGAGATGGCGCTGCGCAAGCTCGTTGACCGCCACTTCGGCGGCGATGGCGCCCCCCACCAAATAGTCGAGTTCGGGATAGCGGGCTAGCGTCTGCTGTACCAGTGTGCGCTGGATTTCGCGGCTGTTGTCGCCGCGCTCGGTGGTGACCAGCTTGATGGCGCTCCCCTTGATGGCATCGGCAAAGCCCGGCTCGACGAAGTTGTTGCCGCCACTTGCCTGCGGGCCGGGGAAGAGGGCGACCGAGACCGGCTTGCTGCCGGCGGGGTGACGCTGCGCCAGCCAGTGGCCAATCTGCCAGCCCATCTGGTACCAGGAGACCCCCACTTTGGCGTGCACCAGACCGCTGGGCAGATCGTTGACCAGCCCAAAGAGCGGCAACGGCGTGACCTTGATGGCCTCGCGCAAGCCCTGATAGCTCACCGAGCCGAGCAAGATGGCGTCGCTCCCTTCCTGCACGCAACGCTGCAACTGCTGGCGCTGCTCGGCGAGGGCGCCATAGCCCCCCGCTTCGTGGATCTGCAACTTGACTCCCAGCCGCTTCGCTTCGTCCACCATACCCTGATTGACCGATAGCCAGTAGGCGTCGCGCAGATGGGGGTAGAGGGCACAGAGGGTCAGCGGTTTGGTTGCGGCGGCGGGTTCCTGCCACTGCTGGCGCACCGGCTGGCCGCTGAATTCGCCGCCGGGCCAGATATCGACCGCAAAGGCGAGGGCGGCGCGGGGCAGCGTGAGCAACCAGATCAGCAACAACGGGGAGAGATAGACGCTTCGCATGGCCAGGGGTTTTGTTAAAGTGTTGGGCCATATTATCCGGTCAAAGCTGACCACAACCAAGGGACTTCCCGTGAGAATCTTTTCCGGCCTGGGTGGCAAGTTGCTGCTGGCCTTCTCCCTGATGGCGTTGCTGACCCTGAGTGCCTCCCTGCTGGGCTGGGTGGGGCTTAGCCATCTGCGCCAGCTGGAGCAAGGGGTGCAGCAGACGCTGGCCGATCAGGAGCTGGCCCGCACGCTCTCTCGCCTCAGCGGCGAGATCCAGAGTGCGTCGCGGCTGCTGGCCACCGCAACCAGCGAGCAGGAGCGGGAGCATCAGGGACGCTTACTCACTCTGCAGGGGCAACAGCTGAAGCAGGTGCTGGCGCAACTCGGCCGTGGGCAGGGTTCAACAAGCCTCGATCAGCTCAGTCAGAGCATCATCGGCAATCTGGGTCAGCAAGGCTGGCTGGTGGGAGAGCGACTGACCCTGATGGCGCAGGGCGAGGCGCAGCGGGCCCGTCTGGTGGCGGCAGCCGGGCAGATCGCCGAGCTGGCGAGAAGCCAGATGGAGAATGCCGAAACCGTGATGGTGGCGGGGTTGGGTTCCCTCTACCAACAGCAAGGTGCGCAGGCGGCCCGGACGCTGGACCGCCTGCTGGAGCAGGATCTCGACTGGCTGGAGCAGATGACCGAGCTGCGTCATCGCACCCTGATGCAGCAGCAGCGCATCGAAGAGATGTGGCGCAGCGAACGGCAGGAACAGTTGCAAACGCTATTGCAAGAGGGGCAGCGGGAGCTGGCTATCTTGCAATTGCGGGCCGGGGCAGTGACCGACCCGGCCCGCCGGCAGGCGGTGGAACAGGCGCTGACCGTGCTGGCGCAGAGCGACAAGCTGGTGCAACTGCGCAGCGACTGGCTCGGCAAGGGGGAGGCGCTGCGGGTGCTGGCCAATGCCAATGAGGCTTTGATGAGCAGCCTCAACCAGCAGGTCGGTGAGCTGGTCAGCCGTGCCCGCGATTCGCTGGGGCAGAGCCAGCAGGCGCTAAGCCAGCGCCTCAGGCTGCTGGAGCAGGCGTTGATGGCCATTGGCCTGCTCACCCTGCTACTGCTGATGCTGCTGATGTGGCGCATGGTCTACGGCCGGATCGTCTGGCCACTGCAACGGGCGGTGGCGGGGATGAGCCGGTTGGCGCGCGGGGATCTGGCCCCCCTTGAGCCGATCGCCAGTACCGGGCGCGATGAGCTGGCGGAGCTGGGGCGGGCCCTGCAGGTGTTTCGTGACAATGCGGTGGAGCTGGGCCGCTATCAGCGCGAGCTGGAGTCGCGGGTCGAGGAGCGCACTGGCCAGCTCAGCCACGCCAACGAGCGGCTCAATGAGGAGGTGGAGAAGCAGCGGCAGGCCCGCGCCGAGGCAGAACAGGCCAACCGCGCCAAGTCGGTGTTTCTCGCCACCATGAGCCACGAGATCCGCACCCCCATGAACGGCATTCTCGGGGGCCTGACGCTGCTGGAAGATACCCACCTGAGCGATACCCAGCAGCGCTATCTGGCCGCCATCGAGCACAGTGGCGAATCCCTGCTGGAGATCCTCAACGACATTCTCGACTACTCCAAGATCGAGGCGGGTCATGTGGAGGCGCGCCGCGAACCCTTCCCCCTGTTCCAGCTGGTGGATGAGCTCAGCGCGTTGTTCCGGCCAAAGGCTGCGGCCAAGGGGGTCACCCTGGCGCTGGAATATGCGCCCGGGCTGGCGCCTGTGGTCGAGGGGGATCTGGGCAAGCTGCGCCAGGTGCTCGGCAACTTGCTCGGCAATGCGGTCAAGTTTACCGCCCGTGGCCAGATTACCCTGACGGTGGCGCCTCTTGCCTGCCAAGGCCCTTGCGCCGAGCCCTGCATCCGCTTCGTGGTGCGTGATACCGGCCCCGGCATTCCGGCCGATGAGCAGGAGGCGGTGTTCGAGGCGTTTCGCCAGCGCAAGCGTGATATAGGCCATCAGGGCGGCACCGGGCTGGGACTGGCGATCAGCCGCAAGCTGGTGGCCGCCATGGGAGGCGAGCTGAACCTTGCCAGCGAACCGGGCCTGGGGTGTGAATTCAGCTTCAGCCTGCCCTTGCAACGCTCGAGCGCCCAACTGCCCGCCGAGGCACAGCCGCTGCACCTTGGTCAGTCCCGCGACATCCTGCTGGTGGAGGATAACGAGATCAACCGGTTAGTGGCGCACGGCATGTTGACCCGCCTCGGCCATCGCGTCACCCTGGCGGAGGATGGTCGCAGCGCGCTGGCGCTGGTGACCGAGCGCCCCTTCGAGCTGGCGCTGCTCGATATCAATCTGCCCGATATGGACGGCATGACCCTGCGCGAGGATCTGGCCGCCATCAGTGAGGAGATGCATGAGCGGTCGCTGCCCGCCATCGCCATCTCGGCCCAGATGTATCCGGAGGATATCCGCCACTGCCTTGCCGTCGGCTTCGTCGATTTTGTCGGCAAGCCGGTGCGGCTGGCGGTGCTGGCGAACGCCATCGATCAACTATTTCGGCAAGAGGGCGCCGCTATCGAGCCGCAGGTGCAGTTATCAGTAGCCGTGCCCCCAACTAACCAGCCCGAGTGGACCAATCCGGTGCTGGACGCCGATCTACCCCTGCTCGGTATGGCGCGGATCCGCCAGCTGGTCGCGCTGTTTGAGTCGCAAGGGCGGGTGTTGGTAGATAAGTTGGCTCAGGGTGAGGGGAGTGAGCAACGTCAGCTGGCGCACAAGCTCAAGGGGAGTGCGCTGGCGCTGGGGTTGACCGAATTTGCCAGCCACTGTGCGGCTCTTGAGGCGGGAGGCGGGGAGCCTGCGGCAATCGGGGCGCAATTTGACGCGGCGGTGAGCGGGTTGCAGCAGTGGCTGGCGGCCAACAGGGATTCGCCGTTCTGATCCCTGCTGGCGATGCACAACGTTCAGAGGGGGCCAGTCCCTGCGCCGTTATTCGATCTCGCGAAATAGCACCTGCTTGCACTTGGCACAGACCCATTCCCGACGAAAATCGGTCAGGTGCACCATGCCCACCTCCAGCAACTCGGGGTGGCCGCAGTGATAACAGAAGATGATATCGCCATCGACTGATTCAGGGTGGGCCGCCAGATAGTCGGCTTTGGTGGGGAGCTGCTCCCACGAGGTGGTGGGGACATGTTTGCGTTGGCTGGTGTAGTAGACCCAGTAGAACAGAAAAAACACAGCCAGGATCACGAATGTCAGCAGATGGTCCATCTTGAACTCCTCCGGTTAGGTGCAGCCCCTCGGATGCATGGCTGCAATCAGCTCCATCATCATTAAATTTGTTTCGAATGAATATGTTACAGGATGGATAAAGAGGGCGTTGTGATCCCCTTCGGGTTTTGCCCGCCCGCAGCGGGATGAAAAATGTGCCGTTTGACGGAGCGGCCAGGGTATTGAACGGGGAGGGAATCTTGTTTTTTACAACATAAATTCAACATTTTTTTAGGTGGTTGGACTGTCTCTTTGATCCAGCTCACGTTACAATGCCCGCGCCCACTTCACCTAACGCGCAAACGATTTTCAGGAGAGAAACGGATGTTGAAACGTGACATGACCATCGCCAATTATGATCCGCAATTGTGGCAGGCCATCACAGACGAAACCCGTCGTCAGGAAGAGCATATCGAGCTGATTGCGTCTGAGAACTACACCAGCCCCCGTGTCATGGAAGCCCAGGGCTCCCAGCTGACCAACAAGTACGCTGAAGGTTACCCCTCCAAGCGTTACTACGGTGGTTGCGAGTATGTGGATGTGGTCGAAACCCTGGCTATCGAGCGCGCCAAAGAGCTGTTCGGTGCCACCTACGCCAACGTGCAGCCGCACTCCGGCTCCCAGGCCAACAGCGCCGTTTACATGGCTCTGCTGCAGCCGGGCGACACAGTACTGGGCATGAACCTGGCCCACGGTGGTCACCTGACCCACGGCTCTCCGGTCAACTTCTCCGGCAAGCTCTACAACATAGTGCCTTACGGTATCGATGAGTCCGGCAAGATCGACTACGACGACATGGAACGTCAGGCTGTCGAGCACAAGCCGAAGATGATGATCGGTGGCTTCTCTGCCTACTCCGGCATCGTTGACTGGGCCCGCATGCGCGAAATCGCCGACAAGGTCGGTGCCTACCTGTTTGTCGACATGGCCCACGTGGCTGGTCTGATTGCCGCTGGCGTTTACCCGAACCCGGTTCCCCACGCTCATGTGGTCACCTCAACCACTCACAAGACCCTGGCCGGTCCGCGCGGTGGTCTGATCCTCTCTGCCGCTGACGACGAGGAGCTCTACAAGAAGCTCAACTCTGCCGTCTTCCCGGGTGGTCAGGGTGGCCCGCTGATGCACGTCATCGCCGGTAAAGCCGTTGCCTTCAAAGAGGCGCTGGAGCCGGAGTTCAAGACCTATCAGGCTCAGGTCGTCAAAAACGCCAAGGCGATGGCCGCTACCTTTATCGAGCGCGGTTACAAGATCGTCTCCGGCGGTACCGACAACCACCTGATGCTGGTTGACCTGATCGGTCGCGAACTGACCGGTAAGGATGCTGACGCTGCGCTGGGCAAAGCCAACATCACCGTCAACAAGAACTCAGTGCCCAACGACCCGCGTTCCCCGTTCGTCACCTCCGGTGTGCGGATCGGTACCCCGGCCATCACCCGCCGTGGTTTCAAGGAAGCCGAGTCCATCGAGCTGACCCACTGGATCTGCGACGTACTGGACAACCACGACAACGATGCTGTGCTGGCCACCGTACGCGAGAAGGTGCTGGATATCTGCCGCCGCTTCCCGGTCTATGGCTGATAAGTCAGACCATCCGGTTTGAGACCAATGCCACCTGCGGGTGGCATTGTTTTTTCTGGCTTTTACCGGTTTTGGATGGCCGTGCTACACTGGCCGACCTAGATCCTGGCCCGCCGGGCCGGTCCCTGTTCCATTAACGCCGGAGGTCCGATGCATTGCCCATTCTGTAGTGCGGTTGATACCAAGGTGATCGATTCCCGTCTGGTGGCCGAAGGCCATCAAGTGCGCCGCCGTCGTGAGTGTCTGCTCTGTCACGAGCGTTTTACCACCTTCGAGATGGCCGAGCTGGTGATGCCCCGCGTCATCAAGTCCAACGGCTCCCGCGAGCCGTTCAACGAAGACAAGCTGCGCGCCGGCATCCTGCGGGCGCTGGAGAAGCGGCCGGTGAGCATGGAGGCCATCGAAAAGGCGGTCAACCATATCAAATCCCGCCTGCGTGCCACCGGCGAGCGCGAAGTCGCCTCCGAGCTGGTAGGCAATCTGGTGATGGATGAGCTCAAGAGTCTGGACAAGGTGGCCTATATCCGCTTTGCCTCCGTCTATCGCAGCTTCGAAGATATTCGCGAATTTGGCGAAGAGATCGCCAAGCTGGAGAAGTAAACCTCCACTCTCACCCATGTTGCCGCGTCCGATTACGCTGCGCTAATCGAACCTACGATACTGCGTAAAGTCGAGATGTGTTGTCAAAGGAGCCCGGATGTTTAGTCAAGATGATTACCAATGGATGAGTCGGGCCCTCGAACTGGCCCGCCGCGGCCGCTACACTACGGCCCCCAACCCCTGTGTCGGTGCCGTGCTGGTCAAAGATGGCGTAATGGTCGGCGAAGGGTGGCATCAGAAGGCGGGCGAGCCCCATGCGGAGGTTTATGCCCTGCGCGCCGCCGGTGACAATGCCCGTGGCGCCACCGCCTATGTGACCCTCGAACCCTGTTCCCACCATGGTCGTACCCCCCCCTGCGCCGAGGCGCTGATCAACGCCGGTGTGGCCCGGGTGGTGGCGGCCATGGTCGATCCCAATCCCCAGGTGGGCGGACGCGGGCTGCGGATGCTCTCCGAGGCGGGCATCAAGACCGATTTCGGCCTGCTGGCGAGCGAAGCTGAAGCGCTCAACCCGGGCTTTTTCAAGCGGATGCGTACCGCCTTCCCGCGGGTGACCGTCAAGCTGGGGGCCAGCCTCGATGGCCGCACCGCCATGGCGAGCGGCGAGAGCCAGTGGATCACCTCTCCCGATGCGCGCCGCGATGTGCAGCGGCTGCGGGCCCGTCACGATGCGGTGCTCTCCAGCGCCGAAACCGTGCTGGCCGATAACGCCTCCCTGACCGTGCGCTGGGACGAGTTGCCCCCCTCGGTCAAAGCCGTCTATCCCAAAGAGACTCTGCGCCAGCCGCTGCGGGTCATCGTCGATTCGCAAAACCGGCTCACCCCCGATCTGCCGCTGTTCCAGAGCGAGAGTCCGGTGCTGCTGGCCCGCCACAAGGCATCCGGCGAGTGGCCCGAGTGGGTGCAGCAGCTAGAGCTGCCGCTGCTGGATGGCAAGCTGGATCTGGTCAGCCTGTTCATGCTGCTGGCCAAGCAGAACGTCAACTCGGTACTGATTGAGGCGGGGCCCCGGTTGTGCGGCGCCCTGTTGGATAAGGGGCTGGTGGATGAGCTGGTGCTCTATCAGGCGCCCAAACTGATGGGTGATGAGGGGCGTGGTCTGTTCCATCTGCCCGGTCTGACCCGCTTGTTCCAGGCGCCCAAGCTCGCCATCAAGGATGTGCGCATGGTGGGGCCGGATATTCGCATTACCGCCAAAATAGCCTGATTTATCAATGTTCAATGGGGCATAATCAGCCCCCGTCATCAGCAAGGTGATCTGCATGTTTACCGGAATTATCGAAGCGGTGGGAACCCTGGCCGAGCTGCGCCGTCAGGGCGATGACATGGCCCTCACCGTCCACGCACCAGGTCTGGATTTTAGCGACGTCAAACTGGGCGACTCCATCGCCACCAACGGCGTCTGCCTCACCGTGGTGGCGCTGGGCGAAAAGAGCTATACCGCCGACGTGTCGCTGGAAACCCTCTCCCGTACCGGTTTTGCCGCCGCCAGAGTGGGCGATCGGGTCAACCTCGAGAAGGCGCTGATGCCCACCTCCCGCCTCGGCGGCCATCTGGTCTCCGGCCATGTGGATGGGGTAGGGGAAGTGAAAAGCGTCTCCAGCAGCGGCCGCGCCATCGAGTACTGGATCAAGGCGCCGGGCGAGCTCTCCCGCTATATCGCCGAGAAGGGCTCCATTGCGGTCGATGGCATCAGCCTCACCGTCAACGCCGTGCAGGGCGATCTGTTCCGCCTGACGATCGTGCCCCACACCGCGCAGGAGACCACCATCGCCAGCTGGAAGCCGGGCCACAAGGTCAACCTCGAGGTGGATCAAATCGCCCGCTATCTGGAGCGGCTGATGATGGGAAAAAGTCAGGAGAGCCGCGCCTCTACCCTGACCATGGAGACGCTGGCCAAGGCTGGTTTTCTCTGACGGTGAGCGCTGAATCTGGCCCCCAAAACGATTTTCTGTGATCCCGCTCTGATTGAAATGGAGCCGCTAGCCCCAATCTAGAGCAACATACACTCGCATTTGCGTTGAGCCTGCTGGCTCAACCCCCAAGCACACTGATGGAGTAGCCCATGGCGCTGAGCACAACCCAGGAAATCATTGCCGATATCAAGGCTGGCAAGATGGTGATCCTGATGGATGACGAGGACAGGGAGAACGAAGGGGACCTCATCATGGCCGCCTCCTGCGTCCGTCCGGAGGATATCAACTTCATGGCCCGCTACGGCCGTGGCCTCATCTGCCTGACCCTGACCCGGGATCGCTGCAAGCAATTGGCGCTGCCGCTGATGGTGGATCGCAACAATGCCCAGTTCTCCACCGCCTTTACCGTCTCCATCGAGGCGGCAGAAGGGGTGACCACAGGTATTTCCGCCGCCGATCGCGCGGTGACCGTGCAGGCCGCTGTGGCGCCCAATGCCAAGGCGGCCGATCTGGTGCAGCCGGGCCACATCTTCCCGCTGATGGCACAGGATGGCGGCGTGCTGACCCGTGCCGGTCACACCGAAGCGGGCTGCGATCTGGCCCGTCTGGCCGGTTTCGAGCCTGCCGCCGTCATCGTCGAGATCCTCAACGAAGATGGCACCATGGCGCGCCGTCCGGATCTGGAGGTGTTCGCCGAGGAGCACGGCATCAAGCTCGGCACCATCGCCGACCTTATCGAGTACCGCAACCAGCACGAGACCACTGTCGAGAAGGTGGCCGAATGCAAGCTGCCGACCGAGTTTGGCGAGTTCGACCTCATCACCTTCCGCGACACCATCGACAATCAGGTTCACTTCGCCCTGAAAAAGGGTGAGGTGCAGGCCGACCAGCCGACCCTGGTGCGGGTGCACCTGCACGATGTGCTGAGCGATCTGCTGCTGACCGACCGCCACGCCGCCCGCAGCTGGCCGCTGCCCAAATCCATGGCCCGCATCGCCGACGAAGGCGGGGTGCTGGTGATTTTGGGGGCGGAATCCCACGGCGCCGAGCTGCTGGCCCGGGTCAAGGGTTTTGAAGCCGCCGACAAGGGACTGGCACCGGAAGGGGCCAAGTGGCAGGGCACCTCGCGCCGGGTGGGTGTGGGTTCCCAGATCCTCAAGGCGCTCGGCGTGAGCAAGATGCGCCTTTTGAGCTCGCCGAAGAAGTACCATGCCCTCGGTGGTTTCGGTCTGGAAGTGGTTGAGTACATCGGCGAGTAACGTTCTACCAGAGAAGTACCATCCCCTTCCGGGTGGCTTCGGTCTGGAAGTCGTGGAATTTACCGGCGAGTAAGTGCGCCGGACTGGTTAAATCGCGATCATGGCTGTCTATTGCGGCCATGGTTTTTGTCGTGGGTCTGTTGTGCTAGAATGTGCGCACTTTTGACTCCGGCCCTTTTGATTGCACAGATACAGGATTTCCAATGAAGGTTATCGAAGGAAATATCGCCGCTCCTGAGGCGCGCGTTGCTATTGTTGTTGCCCGTTTCAACAGCTTCATCAACGACAGTCTGGTGAACGGTGCGGTGGACGTACTGAAGCGTCAAGGTCAAGTGCAGGACAGCAACCTGACACTGGTAAAAGTGCCGGGTGCGGTTGAAATGCCATTGGTCATCAAGAAGCTGGCCAAGAGTGGTCAATACGACGCCATCGTGGCGGTCGGTACTGTCATCCGTGGCGGCACCTATCACTTCGACCTGGTGGCAAACGAGAACAGCAAGGGCATGGCCCAGGTAATGATGGAATATGAAATTCCCGTTGCCTTCGGTGTGCTGACCACTGAAAACATTGAACAAGCCATCGAGCGTGCAGGTACCAAGGCGGGTAACAAGGGTGCAGAGGCTGCACTGGCAGCGCTCGAAATGATCAACGTCCTGAAAGAACTGGACGTGTAACGAGGAGAAGTACATTGAAACCGTCTGAGCGCCGTAAAGCCCGCCATTGCGCCACCCAGGCCATCTACCAGTGGCAGATGACCAAGGCTAACGTGGGTGACATCGAAGAGCAGTTCAAGATCGATCAGGACACCAAGGGTGTAGACCTGAACTATTTCCGCGATCTGCTGTTCGGGGTAGCCCTCCACTGCAGCGAGCTGGACAAGGTGTTTGCACCTTTCCTCTCCCGTCCGCTGGAAGAAGTGGACATGGTGGACAAGGCGATCCTGCGTCTGGCGACCTACGAGCTGACCCGTCGTGATGATGTACCGCCGCGCGTGGTCATCAACGAAGCGATCGAGCTGGCCAAAGCTTTTGCTGCCGATGACAGCCACAAGTTTGTCAACGGTGTACTGGACAAGGTGATCAAATCGCTGAACAAGCGTTGATCCTGCTGTCCGTCAGCATCTAAGAGAGGAGCCAGCTTATTGCTGGCTTTTTACTGTATGGGTGAATTTGAGCTGATTGATAAGTACTTCAAGGTTCCCCACGCCCGCAAGGACGTGGTGATGGGCCCTGGAGATGACTGTGCCCTGCTGACCCTGCCCCCCGATACCCAGCTGGCGGTGAGCACCGACACTCTGGTGAGCGGCGTACACTTCTTTCCCGACATGGATCCGGTGGATCTCGGCTACAAGGCGCTGGCGGTCAATCTCTCCGATCTCGCCGCCATGGGTGCCGAGCCACGCTGGGTGTCGCTGGCGCTGACCCTGCCTGCCATCAACGAAGGTTGGGTTGCCGGTTTTGCCGAAGGGTTTCTGGAGCTGGCCGAGTACTACAACGTGGCGCTGGTGGGCGGAGACATGACCCGCGGGCCGCTCTCCATCACCATCTCGGTGAAGGGATCGGTGCCTGCCGGTCGCGCCCTGATGCGCAGCGGTGCCAAAGCCGGTGACGGCATCTATGTGACCGGCACTCTGGGAGATGCCGCGCTGGCGCTCTCCCACCTGCTGGGCAAACGCACCCTCAACGAGAACCAGCTGGCTGCGGTGCTGCCACGGCTCGACCATCCCCATCCCCGCATTCTGGCCGGTCAGGCGCTGCGCGGGCTGGCGGGCAGTGCGCTGGACCTCTCCGATGGTCTGGCATCGGATCTCGGCCATATCCTCAAGGCGTCCGGCGTACGGGCCCAGATCGATCTCGATCTGCTGCCGCTCTCGCCGGTGCTGCAGGATGCGGTGAGCGAGCAGGAGGCGTGGCAACTGGCGCTGGCCGGTGGCGATGACTATGAGCTCTGCTTCACCGTACCGGAGGAGCACCGCGGCGCGCTCGATACGGCGCTGGCCCACAGCGGGGTCAAGTTCAGCCGCATCGGCCGCATCGTGGCGGGCGAGCCGGGCATCGACTACCTGCGTGGCGACCAGGCGGTCGAGTTGCAACTGAAAGGGTGGGATCACTTCGCATGAGTTTGTTCAGGATAAAGCCCGAGCTGACACGACTGGATCTGAAAAATCCGCTTCATTTTTTGGCGGTGGGATTTGGTTCCGGTCTCAGTCCCAAGGCGCCGGGCACCATGGGAACCCTGGCGGCCATTCCGCTCTACCTGCTGGTGAGCGGGCTGCCGACCCACTGGTTTATCGCCTTGCTGGCGGTGGGGTTTGTGGTCGGTATTCGTATCTGCCAGAGCGCCACCGATGCCATCGGTATGCCGGATCACGGCGCCATCGTCTGGGACGAGGTGATAGGTTTCGGCGTCACCATGATCGCAGCGCCTGCCGGCTGGGAGTGGGTGGTGGCGGGCTTCGCGCTGTTCCGGTTGTTTGATGTGCTCAAGCCCTGGCCCATCTCCTGGTTTGATCGCCGGATCCACGGTGGTCTGGGCATCATGCTGGACGATCTGATCGCCGGCCTGTTCGCCCTGTTTTGTATGCAATTACTGGCATTCTGGCTCGGCTGAGAGCCCCCTTCCGGGGGATGACCGTTCTGGCATCCCCCGATTTATATCTGCTTAATTTTCATTCATCGGCATATGCTGCCGTTTATCATCCATTTCACATAAATATTCACTACTCATTCGGGGCTCGTGATTGTTTTGGAAATAGTGATAAATGCTGCTTGTTGCGTTGTTGTTGAAATTAAAGTAATGATACCAATAGATGTACGGACGTACCGGCCATTTGTGTGATGAAAATCATCATTTATCTCTGCCGAATTGGTGGTTATCTGCACAAAACATTGCGGAATTGTATAACTCAATCATTTACACCCGTGGTCAAACCGTCTAAGTTACTCGCGGGTTATTCCAAAAAAATGCAAAAAACCCGCCCGGATCGCTGGTTTCGCTGCCTCATGGATTGAGCAAATATTGCCCAAGGTAACAACCGGCATCTGCGGCTGATTTACGGACGAATTATTTGGGACGGATGTCCCCCGCAGAGGTAAACATGTCCTTGCTCGAAGTAAAGAACTTGCGGATCGAGTACCCCTCCCGCTACGGGGTGCTGGCCGCGGTGAAGGATCTCTCTTTCTCTATCGAAAAGGGTGAGATTGTCGGGGTGGTCGGTGAATCCGGCGCCGGCAAGTCCACCATCGGCAACGCCGTTATCGATCTGCTGAGCCCGCCGGGTCGCATCGCCCGTGGTGATATCTATCTCAATGGCGAGCTCATCTCCGGCAAGAGCCAGAATGAGATGCGGGCCATCCGTGGCTCCCGTATCGGGTTCATCTTCCAGGATCCCATGACCTCCCTCAACCCGCTGTTCACCGTTGAGCATCAGCTGGTGGAGACCATTCTGGCCAATACCGACCTCTCTCGCGAAGCCGCTTTTGCCAAGGCATTGGAGCTGATGGGGGCGGTGGGTATTCCGCAGCCGGAGCTGCGCATCAAGCAGTATCCACACCAGTTTTCCGGTGGCATGCGTCAGCGGGTGGTTATCGCCATTGCGCTCTCCTGCGATCCGGAGCTGATCATCGCCGATGAGCCGACCACGGCGCTCGACGTCTCCATTCAGGATCAGATCCTCCAGCTTATCCGCGCCCTCTGCAAAGAGCGTCAGGTGGGCTGCATGCTGGTGACCCACGACATGGGCGTGGTCTCCAACGTCACCGACAAGGTGGCGGTGATGTATCGCGGCGATCTGGTGGAGTTTGGCCTGACCGAACAGGTACTGGGCAGCCCCAATCACCCCTATACCCGCAGTCTCATCTCGGCGGTACCCCGCTCCGACGTGAAGCTGGTGCGTTTCCCGCTGGTCTCCTATATCGAGGATGCCAGTGCGCCGGATACCAATATCGACCTCAAGACCCACTGGCTCGGCCAGAGTCAGGACGAGCGAGCCTATGAAGGGGCGCTGCTGCGGGTGGAGAACGTCGATCTGAAGTTCGTCACCAAGGACTCCATCTTCCCGAGCCGCCGCCAGTATGTACGCGCTTGCAACAACATCAGCTTCGAGATCTTCGAAGGGGAGACCTTCGGTCTGGTGGGGGAATCGGGCTCCGGCAAATCGACTATTGCCCGCGCCATCACCGGTCTCTATCCGCCTGATACCGGCAAGATTTTCTTCGAGGGGATCGATCTGACCGCCCTCAAGAGCGAGCGCGAGCGTCGCCCGCTGCGTCGCCAGATGCAGATGGTGTTTCAGAACCCCTATTCCTCGATGAACCCGCGGATGAAGGTGCGCGACATCATTGCCGAGCCGATCCGCTTCCATCAGCTGGCGAGCAGCGAGAGCCAGATTGAGGGGATTGTCGGCGATCTGCTGGATCACGTGGGTCTCGGTCGTGGTGCTGGCCTCAAGTACCCCCACGAGTTCTCCGGCGGCCAGCGTCAGCGCATCTCTATTGCCCGCGCCCTGGCCACTCGCCCGCGCTTCCTTATCTGTGACGAGCCGACCTCGGCGCTGGATGTGTCGGTGCAGGCCCAGATCCTCAACCTGCTCAAGGATCTGCAGCAGGAGCTCAAGCTCACCATGCTGTTTATCAGCCACGATCTGCCGGTGATCCGCCAGATGTGCGACCGCATCGGAGTGATGCAGCACGGCCATTTGGTGGAAGTGGCCGAGACCGAGAAACTCTTTACCAATGCCGAGCATGAGTACAGCCGCAAGCTGATCTCCCTCATGCCGGAGTTCAAGGGAATGTCCCGCGAGGGGCTGGAAATCGCAAGCTAGGAGAGCGCCGGTGCGCCGGTCTGCTTGTCAAAAAAAGTGTCATAAGAAAGCCAAAAGCATGGAGAACAAGATGAAGAAAGGATTGTCCAAGATTGCCCTGGCGCTGTTTGCCGCCGGTTTCGCCTTCAGTGTCTCAGCCGCTGATATCAAGGTGGGTGTCGCTTCTGACGCCACTTCGCTGGATCCGCAGGAGCAGCTCTCCGGTCAGACCCTGGAGATGTCGCACCTGGTATTCGATCCCCTGATGCGTTACACCCAGGACTTGCAGTTCGAGCCCCGTCTGGCCGAGAAGTTCGAGCGTGTCGATGACAAGACCGTCCGCTTCCACCTGCGCAAAGGGGTCAAGTTCCACTCCGGTAACGACTTCACCGCCGACGACGTGGTGTGGACCGTCAACCGCCTGAAATCCTCCGTCGATTTCAAGGCGATCTTCGATCCCATCAGCGAAGTGAAGAAGGTCGATGATTACACCGTGGATCTCGTCACCGCCAAGCCGTTCCCGCTGGTGCTGCAGACCGTCACCTACATCTTCCCGATGGACTCCAAGTTCTACACCGGCAAGACCGAAGCGGGCAAAGACAAGGCCGAGATCGTCAAAAACGGCGACTCCTATGCCTCTACCCACGTCTCCGGTACTGGCCCGTTCACCGTCAAGTTCCGCGAGCAGGGTGTGAAGCTGGATTATGCCCGTAACGCCAACTACTGGGACAAGGCCTCCAAGGGTAACGTTGAGAACCTGACCGTGGTGCCCATCAAGGAAGATGCGACCCGTGTTGCAGCCCTGCTGGGTGGCGACGTGGACATGATCTATCCGGTTGCGCCGAACGATCTGGAGCGCGTGAAGAATGGCAAGGACTCCCAGCTGGTTACCCTGTCCGGTACCCGTGCCATCATCATCGAGCTGAACCAGAACACCAACCCGGCGCTGAAAGACAAGCGCGTGCGTCAGGCGATCAACTACGCCATCAACCAGGTGGGTATCGTCGAGAAGATCAACAAGGGCTTCGGTACCCCTGCTGGTCAGCTGAGCCCGAAAGGCTATGCCGGTCACAACGAGGCGCTGGTACCCCAGTATGATCTGGCCAAGGCCAAGGAGCTGATGAAAGAGGCCGGTTACGAGAAAGGCTTCAAGATGACCTTCATCTCCCCGGCAGCCCGCTACGTCAATGACGTCAAGATTGCCCAGGCTGTCTCCGCCATGCTGGCCAAGATCAACATCAAGGTGGATCTGAAGACCATGCCGGTGGCCCAGTACTGGCCCGAGTTTGACAAGTGCGCCGCGGACATGCAGCTGATCGGCTGGCACTCCGACACTGAAGATACCGCGAACTTCTTCGAGTTCCTGACCTTCACCAAGGATGCCAAGACCGGTATGGGCCAGTACAACTGCGCCGGTTACGCCAACGCCGAAGCTGACAAGCTGGTGATGGATGCCAACGCCGAGACCGATCCGGCCAAGCGTGCCGAGATGCTGAAGAAGGTCGAAGCCATGCTGATCGAAGATGCTGCCTACGTGCCGTTGCACTGGGAAGATCTGGCCTATGGCGCCAAGAAGAACGTCGACATCAAGCCGGTGGTCAACGTGATGAACTTCCCTTACCTGGGTGACTTGGTGGTCAGCAAGTAAGAGAACGTCGCAAGGAAGGACGGGGCGGGGTGGTCAGCTGGTCACTCCGCTCACTAACAGAAGCCTGTGCCACGACACAGGCCACGTAGAAGGACAAGCATGTTTACATTCCTGCTGAAACGGTTCTATCAGGCCGTGATAGTGATGTTCGTCATCAGCCTGGTCGCCTTCTCCATCCAGGATAACCTGGGTGACCCGTTGCGTGAGCTGGTGGGACAATCCGTCTCCGAAGCCCAGCGTCACGAGTTGCGCGAGAAGATGGGCCTTAACGATCCCTTCCTCATCAAATACAGCCGCTTTCTGAAAAATGCGGTGCATGGGGATTTGGGCACCTCCTATTTCTTCAAGCGACCCGCTCTCGAGGTGATCCTCGACAAGCTGGTGGCTACCCTTGAGCTGGTGTTTGCTGCCGCGCTCATCATCGTGGTGGTTTCCATTCCACTCGGTGTCTATTCGGCGATCCGCCCGCGCAGCATTCCCACCAAGATCATCATGGCGGGGAGCAGTATCGGCATCTCGATCCCGGTATTTTTGACCGCCATCATGCTGATGTACCTCTTCTCCATCCAGCTGGGCTGGCTGCCTGCCTATGGCCGCGGCGAGACCCGTAACCTGCTGGGCTGGGAGTCGGGTTTCTTTACCTGGGATGGCATCCTGCACCTGATCCTGCCCGCGGTGTCGCTCTCCTCCATCATGCTGCCGCTGTTTATCCGGCTGGTGCGCTCCGAGATGCTGGAGCAGCTCTCCTCCGAGTACGTCAAATTCGCCCGCGCCAAAGGGCTGGATAACAACAAGGTCTACTACAGCCACGCTCTTAAAAACACCATGCTGCCGGTCATTACCGTCGGCGGGGTGCAGATCGGCACCATGGTGGCCTACACCATTCTGACCGAGAGCGTGTTCCAGTGGCCGGGTACCGGCTTCCTGTTCCTTGAGGCGATCCACCGGGTCGATACGCCCCTCATCACCGCCTACGTCATCTTCGTGGGACTGATCTTCGTGGTGACCAATACCCTGGTCGACCTGCTCTACGGGTTGATTAACCCGACCGTTAACCTGACTGCCAAGGGGTAAGCATGAGTAACGCTGTAACTGCAAGCCCAAGCCGTTGGGCACGATTCAAGAACTCTGACATCGTCTACTACTTCCTGCGGGACAAGGTAGCCATGTTCAGCTTTGCGGTGTTTGTGGTGTTCGTGCTGGCGGCGCTGCTGGCGCCCTGGCTCGCCCCGCACAACGTCTATGACCAGACCAGCTTTGATCTGATGGATGCCGAGCTACCACCTTCCTGGCTGGAAGGTGGCGAGGAGCGCTTCTGGCTCGGCACCGACAACCAGGGACGAGATATCTGGAGCACCATCCTCTATGGCGCCCGTATCTCCCTCACCATCGGCCTGTTTGCGGTGGCGCTGCAGCTGGTGCTTGGTATCGTCATCGGTCTGATTGCCGGTTACTTCGGTGGTCGTATCGACAACCTGCTGATGCGCTTTGCCGATGTGCAGCTGTCGTTCTCCACCATGATGGTGGCGATCATCATCTCCGCTATCTTTCAGGCAACATTCGGCTCCGAGTTCTACTCGAAGTTCGCCATCATGATGCTGGTGGTGATCATCGGTATCGCCGAGTGGCCGCAGTATGCCCGTACTGTGCGCGCCTCTGTGCTGGCGGAGAAGAAGAAGGAGTATGTGGAAGCGGCCAAGGTGATGGGGTTCCGCGCCCCGCGCATCATGTTCCGCCACATTCTGCCCAACTGCCTGTCGCCCATTCTGGTGATCTCCACCGTGCAGGTGGCCAACGCCATCATGAGCGAAGCAGCGCTCTCCTTCCTCGGTCTGGGGATGCCGGTTGATCAGCCCTCGCTCGGTTCGCTTATCAGCGTCGGCTTCAACTACATCTTCTCCGGCTCCTGGTGGATCACCGCCTTCCCGGGCATCTGTCTGGTGGTGCTGGTGCTGGTCATCAACCTGCTGGGTGACTGGCTGCGGGATGTATTTAACCCCAAGATCTACAAAGGTTAACGCGGGCTGATTCTGAGGCGCCGAGTCGCAGCTGTCAGGTCATTTGGATGAAAAAAATCCGAAACCGGTTTAGCCGGTTTCGGATTTTTATTGGTCTTGAGCAGACAGCTTGTTGATTGCACACCCATCAGTAGTGCGGCGGCGGGGTCTCTTCGGCCATGCTGGCAATCTGGCTGGGCTGTACGCTTTGCAGTTTGTCGATCAGCAGCTGGATCTGGTATTTGAGCCGATCGAGTTCACGGCCCTGGGTGGTCACCTCGTCGTTGAGCTGCTCTATGGTGTATTCCGCATAGGCGAGACGGGTTTCCAGGGTTTCGATGCGATCGTTAAGTTGCTGACTCATGGGCCTTCGGGTCCTTACTTGATTGTCCAGATTTCGGCCAGACCACTGGAGCTGGCACTGACAAGGTGGCTATTGTCGCGCAAAGCGACGCCGTAGACCACTGCGCTGGGCGGTTTCACCTTGGGTTGCGGCGAGACGCGCCAGCTCTGCAGCAGGGCACCATCGCTCACTTGCCACAGGGAGAGCTGACGGGAAGGGGCGCCGGTGATGAGCCACTTGCCATCGTTGGCAAAGCGGGCGCTGGTGTAGACCTCGAAGCGGTGATCATATTGCAGCTGACTCACCTCCTTGCCGGTTTTCAGATCCCAGATGCTGGCCCGGCTGCTGTCGGCGGTGAAGGCGTAGCGGCCGCTCGGCTCCAGTCTGGCCATGATCACCCGGCCACCATGGTTGAAGCGCCAGATCACCTGCCCGCTACGGGTATCCCACAGATAGGCGCTGTAGTCGTTGCCGCCGGTCAGGGCGTAGCGACCGTTGGCGGAGAGATCCACCGTATTGACCTGTTCGGTGTGCCCCAGAAACTGCAGGCGACGACCGCTTCGGGTATCGAGCCACTCAGCTTTGCCATCTTCCCGCCCGATCAGCACATAACGACCGTCGGCAGAGAGCGTGATGTCCCTCAGCCTGGATTCAGGAAGTGAGTAGTAGCCTTGTGATTGCCCGTCGCTCAGCCGCCAGGTTGCAAAGGTGTCGGGGGTGGCGGTGACGGCATGGCTGTTGCCTTCGGAAAAGCGGGTAATGAATACCAGATCATCCGCCGAGTCGGATTGCTTCCAGCGCCAGCGTTGACGGTTCTGTTCCAGATCCCAGACGATGATGCCCTGGCTGATGCTGGAGACGATGGCTTGCTTGCCATCACTGGAGAGATCTGCGGTCAGCAGACCCGTGCTGGCGAGGGTCATTTGCTGGTTGGGTTGGGAGCTCTGCTCGCAACCGGTGAGCATTAAACAGAGGCTCACCAGATAAATGGCACTTTTTATCATTTTTGCGGTCTCACGCTTTTGTTACCTGCGATCACGGCGTTAGTATAAGGCGCTTATCACGATAAACCTCTCATTTCACGATGGAACCGAGAGCGGTATTTGGAGTTTGGAGAAACTGATGAACAAATTTCTGAAGGTGTCCCTGTTGGCGGCGGCCGTTGCCGTCGGTCTGACTGCTTGCCAAAAAGACGAGAAGCCTGCTGCGGCCAATACCGCCGAAGTGAAGGCAGAAGCCAGCAAGCCGGCAGAGGCGACCAAGGCCGAAGCCAAGAGTTTTGAAGAGCAATCTGGCTACGCAATTGGCCTCTCCATGGGTCGTTACATCGCCAATACCCTGGAGCGTCAGCAGGAACTGGGCATCAAACTGGACAACGCCGTGATCCTGAAAGGGGTGACTGACGGTCTGGGCAAAGAAGCCAAGATGACTGATGAAGAGATCCAGAAGGTACTGCAGGATTACGATGCCAAGATCAACGAGCTGACCAAGGCCAAGGCCGAGAAAGACGCCGTTGAGAATCTGAAGAAGGGCGAAGAGTTCCTGGCTGCCAACGCCAAGAAAGAGGGTGTGAAGAGCACTGAATCCGGCCTGCAATACGTGGTCGAGAAGATGGGCACTGGCGCCAAGCCGAAATCTACCGATATCGTCAAGGTTCACTACACCGGTACCCTGACCGACGGCACCAAGTTCGATAGCTCCGTCGATCGCGGCGAGCCGGCTACCTTCCCGCTCAATCAGGTTATCCCGGGTTGGACTGAAGGTGTTCAGCTGATGCCGGTTGGTTCCAAGTTCAAGTTCTTCCTGCCGTCCAAGCTGGCCTATGGCGAGCACGGTGCAGGCTCCATTCCGGCGAATGCGGTGCTGGTGTTTGACGTTGAGCTGCTGGCTATCGAGAAGCCGACTGCAGACGATGCCAAGAAGTAATCTTTTCTTGTAGTGAAAAACGGCTCCTTAAGGAGCCGTTTTTACTTGTGTATTCCCTGCAATCGCGGGATAACAGAGCTGTCTTGGCGTTGGGTTTGCGCGCGAAAATAAGGCAAAATAGATCGCAGAATCAAATACAAGGATGAGTCCAGTGGCTGAAAATAAATCGCGTGTCCTGCTGGTGGAAGATACCCGTAGTCTGGCGGTGGTCTATGAACAGTACCTGCGCCAGGAGGGGTATGAGGTGGTGCTGGCCGATTGTGGTCAGCAGGCGTTGGCGCAGTTGCTGGCAAGTCCTCCCCCCGTGGTGCTGCTGGATCTGGAGCTGCCGGATATATCCGGTATGGATATTCTGCAAATGATCACCGAACAGCAGTTGCCTTGCTCGGTGGTGGTGATCACCGCTCACGGCTCGGTGGATGTGGCGGTGGAGGCGATGCGCCTCGGTGCCTTCGATTTTCTGACCAAGCCGTTTGACAGCAAGCGGCTCTGCGCCACCGTTCGCAATGCCTTGAAACACCAGCAGTTGAGCTCGCTGGTTGCCCACTATCGGGAGAATTTCGAGCGCAGCTCCTTCTTCGGTTTTATCGGTGCCTCCATGTCGATGCAGGCGGTCTATCGCATCATCGAGAGCGCGGCGCCCAGCAAGGCGACCGTCTTTATCACTGGCGAGAGCGGCACCGGCAAAGAGGTGTGTGCCGAGGCGATTCACCAGTGCAGTCCCCGCAGCGAACAGCCCTTTATTGCCCTCAACTGCGCCGCCATTCCTCACGATCTGATGGAGAGCGAGATCTTCGGTCATGTGAAGGGCTCTTTTACCGGTGCGCAGGGGGATCGCAAGGGGGCAGCCAGTCTGGCCGATGGAGGAACCCTGTTTCTCGACGAGATCTGCGAGATGGACCTGGATCTGCAGAGCAAGTTGCTGCGCTTTATTCAGACCGGGACCGTGCAGCGGGTCGGTAGCGGCAAGCTCGAGACGGTGGATGTGCGCTTTATCTGCGCCACCAACCGGGATCCGCTGGTCGAGGTAAAAGCGGGCCGTTTTCGCGAGGATCTCTACTATCGGCTCCACGTCATTCCGCTTACCCTGCCGCCGCTGCGGGAGCGGGGTGAGGATATCCTGCTGCTGGCGCGTACCCTGCTGCAGAGCTACGCCAAGGAGGAGAACAAACGCTTCAAGGATTTTGATGTCGAGGCTGCACGAGTGCTGCTCGACTACCCCTGGCCCGGCAACGTACGCGAGTTGCAAAACGTGGTACGCAATATCGTGGTGCTCAATGACAAGGAGCTGGTGAGCCCGGATATTCTGCCGCCACCGCTCAATGGGGTTCGTCCCCAGCTACCGACTGCGATTGCGGCAGCGGTGGCATCGGCTCCGGCCGCCACCGGGGTGGCCAACGGGCCAATTCGTCCGCTCTGGCTGGTGGAAAAAGAGGTGATCGAACAGGCCATCGCCAGCTGTGACGGCAACATTCCCAAGGCGGCGGCTTTGCTCGAGATCAGCCCCTCCACCATTTACCGTAAAAAGCAGGGGTGGGAGGAGTCCAATCGGGCCTGAACCATCTTGCCAGCAGAAAGGGCGGCTAGCGTGCCGCCCTTTCTATTTTGGGGATCAGAGTTTGGCGAGGCGCTTGAGGCGGGCCAGTCGCTCCCCCTCGTTGGCGCTGAACCAGCGGTCCTGTGACAGCAGAAACCAGGCGCGGGAGAAGTATTCCGCGGCCAGCGGATCGTCCAGCACCAAGGCATTCTCCCCCAGCTCCTCGAACAGATAACCATCCTCAGGTTCGCCTGCCTCGGCCATATCGGCCTTGAGTTGGTGCAGCTCTGCCTGCGCCTGCTGGTGCTGACCCTGGGCCCGGGTCAGGCGAGCCAGACTCCAGCGAGCGATAAACGCCTTGGCCGGCTGGTTATGTTGCAGATGCCAGGCCAGACACTTCTGCTGCTGGATTTTCGCCTCATCAAAGCGGCCCAATTCGAACAGGGTCCAGCCCTGATTGTTGTAAAGGGGGGCCAGCCAGCCACGCACCTTCTCGTCACTGCTGCGTTCCGCCAGCTCCATCGCCAGTTGATGCCAGCGGCTCTGCTCTTCCAGTGGTGCGGCGATGGCGATCATGTGAGCGGCGTCGATGGCGAGATAGGTTTCTTTCTCCTTGAGCCCCCATTGCCAGGCTTGTTCAAACAGCGGTTTGGCACTGGCTTTGTCGCCCGCCGAGTTAAAGGTGCGGCCCCGTTCCAGCAGGGCCCGGATCCGCGCTCTGGGGGTTGTGTCGGTGAGGCGGGGCTCTATCTCGTCGAGCAGCTGATGGGCTTCGGCAAACTGGCGTTGCAGCGAGTGGGTGCGGGCAATTTGGGTCAGCAACTCCAGTTCGAGTTGCAGGTCGGCGGCGGTGCGCGCTTCGGGAAGAAGGGTGTGAAAACGCAGTGCGCTGGCGGCGGGATCCTGATAATCCCACAACGTCATGAAATCGGGCGGATTGTCCATTTGGCCTCCTTGCTGGTTATCCTGTCACCAAGATGCCTGCAGGCCATTGTTTGTACAAGGGGCGCCCATCACAGAGCGCCCCTTGAGCCATGCTAACGGTTGTGCCAGCCGATCAGTAGACCATGGCCAAGCTCATCAGCATCAGGCCGAGGGCGGCAAAGGCCCCCTCCTTGATCGCGAGCCTTGGCACCAGCGCCTTGGGCAGGGCCGGAAACAGGCTCAGGGCAAAGCCAAGGCCCGGCATCAACCAGTGGAATGCCGGATCGCGCAGGGTGGGATCGGCGGCTCCATTGATGATGATCAGCAAAATAAACAGGGTGAAGGCGGGGAGGATAAACCAGCGTACCCCACCGGCGGCGACCGCCCGCAGCGGCGAAATGCGATAGAGCAGCATGGTCACAAGGAACAGAACAAAAGGGGCCAGCAGATAGAGCGGAGCGGGGTTCATAACATCTTTCCTGAAAACTGAGCGTCAAAAAACAGGGAGTCCGGTGCAAGAGGCGCGGGATTTAATCACTCTTCGCAGGTAATCACCAGCAGCTCGGGTCCGGGCTGTGAAGAGGATCCCGGATAAAGGTTTGCTAGCGCGTCTTAGTGCAACCAGAACCAGGCTGTAGCAAATCCTAGCCAGCTCAGCACCAGCAAGATCCAGGGCAGGGGATGCTGATGGCTTACTTCAATCAGCTCCAGCTGATCGTCTTGTTCTTCGGTTTGGGGCGCCCCCTGTGGCTGCCTGGCTTTGGCCTGCAATTTTTTCTGGCGGCTCGCTTCACGGGCCCGCGCCTTCATCTGTTTCTTGTATTCGTCGATGCCTTTCTGGATCCCTTGCGCGATAAGCTGGGTCTGTTCCTTGGTCTGCCCCGGCTTCTGGTTGGCACGGGCAATTTTCATCGCCTCCTGCTGGGTCTCGGGGGAAATCTTGTCGTACTTGGCCATCAAATCATCTCCTCGGGCATGGCTGGCTGGGAAGTATGCCATAAAGGGGCGTCCGGGTGGCGCCTCCTTGGTGCGGGAGGGGCGCAAGTGAGTGACTGCTCAACAAAAAACCTGATAAATCAGCAGGAAGCCGGATGTTGGGCCGAAGATCACAATTAGCAGAATTTGTGAGTCATCGATGAAAAACGGTCATCTGTTGTTTGTTATATTGGCGCCCGACCCGCTGGACAGGGTTGATAAATAACAAAACAATCAAGGTGATATGGAAATGAATAATAACTTTATCAAAGGCGGCGTGGCACTGGCCGTGCTTGCTGCACTGACTGGCTGTAATACCTCGACTAATGACACCGTTGCACCCTGCACCGAAAATGTCTGCAAACTGACCATCCTGCACACCAACGATACCCACGGCCGTTTCTGGCATAATGAGAAAGATGAGTACGGCATGGCTGCCCAGAAGACCTTGGTCGATCGGCTGCGTAGCGAGGCCAAGGCGGCTGGCAGTGAAGTGCTGATGCTCTCTGGCGGTGATGTAAATACCGGGGTACCCGAGTCCGATATGCAAAATGCCAAGCCTGATTTCGTCGCGATGAATAGCATTCGTTACGATGCCATGGCGGTGGGTAACCACGAGTTTGACAATTCGCTTAAAACGTTGGAAGAGCAGCGCAGCTGGGCCAAGTTCCCCATGCTCTCCGCCAACATCTATGACAAGGCGAGCGGCACGCGCTACTTCGACCCCTACAAGGTGTTCAAGCTGGAGAGCGGCCTCAAGGTTGCTGTACTGGGTCTGACCACTGAAGATACTGCTCAGCTGGCGGCAACTGCCAATGTGGAAACCTTGGAGTTTCGCGATCCAACCACGGAAGCGGCTGCATTGAGCAAGCAGATCCGTGACAAGAGAGAGGCCAATCTGGTCTTCGCCATCACTCATATGGGCCACTATGCCGATGGTCAGCACGGCAGCAACGCGCCGGGCGATGTGGAGATGGCTCGTGCACTGCCGGCTGGCACCCTGGATGGCATCATTGGTGGTCACTCCCAGAACCCGGTCTGTATGGAGCCGAGCACCCCGAACAAGTACAACGCCAATTTCAAGCCGGGTGATAATTGTAAACCGGATAACCAGAATGGCACCTGGATTATGCAGGCCCATGAGTGGGGCAAATATGTGGGCCGTGCCCAGTTTGACTACCAGAATGGCAAGTTGACCCTGACCAGCTATGATCTGATCCCGGTCAACCTGAAAGGCAGTGATGGCAAGTTTGTACAGGACGAAATTATCAAGGATCCTGAGCTCTATAACACCCTGCTCGCCTATCAGGAACAGGGCCAGGAAAAACTCAATGAGCGCATCGGTGATACTGATGGCTTGCTGATAGGTAACCGTTCTGTGGTGCGAGCAAAGCAGACCAACCTAGGTCGTTTAATCACTACCGCCACAGCTTCCCGTTTGAACACTGACTTTGGCATCGTCAACTCCGGCGGTGTGCGTGATGATATTCCTGCAGGTGAAATCACCTACCGCAGCGTTTTGAAGGTGCATCCTTTCGGCAACCAAGTTAACAGGGCTGAGATGCAGGGAAGCGAGCTGGCTGCCTATCTGGGACAAGTTGCGACCAAGACCAGCGGCTCCGGCGGTTATGCCCAGTTTGGCGGTATCGAGATGGTAGTGGATTGCCAAGCCAAGAGCGTGAATATTTCTCGCGTTGGTGGCAAGGCGTTTGACCCTGCGGCTACTTACAGCTTTGCTATTCCGAGCTACAGTGCGGATGGCGGTGATAGTTATCCCAAGATCACAACCAAAAACGCAGGTTTGGTTGATGCTGATGTGTTGAAAAACTATATCCAGGATCAAAAGTTCATTTATGTTGCCGCTTATGAGCCGAAGAACGAGGTGAGCTATATCAACTCAACAGTTAACTATGGTTGCAAGTGAGTTCCATTATTTTGGCATAATCATAACATGAGCTACACTCGGAAGCCCTTTTAGAGAAATCCCCAGGCATTACCTGGGGATTTTTTCGAACCGTTAGTGAATGTTCCAGTCTATTGCATCACATCTTGTCTCGCCAGGCTTGCAGCCAGCTTTCGATGCTGCGCTGGATGCCTGAATCGTCCAGACCGAGCAGGGCATAGATTTCCTGCTGGGTACCCTGTTCCACGAAGCGATCCGGCAGGCCGAGGTTGAGCACCGGCTTGCACTGCTTGCTGCGCATCAGCAGCTCGTTCACCGCCGAACCGGCGCCGCCCATGATGGCGTTGTCTTCGATGGTGACGAACTGATCGTGGCTGGCCGCCAGCGACAGCACCAGTGCCTCATCCATCGGTTTGACAAAGCGCATGTCCACCAGGGTGGCATCCAGTGCTTCGGCGGCCGCTTTCGCGTGGTGCAGCAAGGTGCCAAACGCCAGAATGGCAGTGCCCTTGCCCTCTCGCAGGATACGTCCCTTGCCAAGCGCTAGCGCCTGCATCTCTGACGAGATGGGGGCATCGCTCAGGCTGCTGCCGCGCGGATAGCGCACTGCGGCAGGGCCCTGATGGAGATAGCCGGTATAGAGCATCTGGCGGCACTCATTCTCATCAGATGGCGTCATCACCACCATGTTGGGCACGGTGCGCAGGAAGCTGATGTCGAACGCCCCCTGATGGGTCGGGCCATCGGCGCCCACCAGACCGGCCCGGTCGATGGCGAATAGCACCTGCAGATCTTGCAGCGCTACGTCGTGGATCACCTGATCGTAGGCGCGCTGCAGGAAGCTCGAATAGATGGCCACCACCGGCTTCTTGTCGGCGATGGCAAGACCCGCGGCGAAAGTGACCGCATGCTGCTCTGCAATGGCCACATCGAAGTAGCGATCCGGATATTGCTGGCTGAATTTTACCAGCCCCGAGCCTTCGCGCATGGCGGGGGTGATGCCGACCAGCTTCTCGTCTTTGGCCGCCATGTCGCACAGCCACTGGCCAAAGATGGCGGAGAAGGTGGGTTTGGCACTGCTCGCCTTGGGCAGGGAGCAATCGTCAGGATTGAACTTGGGCACGGCGTGATAACCGATGGGGTCTTTCTCCGCCGGCTCGTAACCCTTGCCCTTCTTGGTCTTGACGTGCAGCAGCTGCGGGCCCTTGAGGTTGCGCATGTTGCGCAGGGTCTCGACCAGCGCCTCGATATCGTGACCGTCGATGGGGCCGATATAGTTGAAGCCGAACTCCTCGAACAGGGTGCCGGGCACCACCATCCCCTTGAGGTGCTCTTCAGCCCGCTTGGCCAGCTCCTTGACCGGCGGCAGACCCGCCAGCACCTTCTTGCCGCCTTCGCGGATGGTGGTGTAGAGCTTGCCGGACATGACCCGGGCCAGATGGTTGTTGAGCGCACCGACATTTTCGGAGATGGACATCTCGTTGTCGTTAAGGATCACCAGCATGTCCTTGTGGACATCGCCAGCGTGGTTGAGCGCTTCAAACGCCATCCCCGCAGTAATGGCTCCGTCCCCTATCACCGCAACCACCTTGCGACCCAGTCCTTCGCTCTCGGCGGCAACCGCCATACCGAGGGCGGCACCGATGGAGGTGCTGGAGTGGCCGACGGAGAGCACGTCGTACTCGCTTTCGCCGCGCCAGGGGAAGGGGTGCAGCCCATCCTTCTGCCGGATGGTGTGGATCTGGTCACGGCGCCCGGTCAGGATCTTGTGGGGATAGGCCTGATGGCCCACGTCCCAGATCAGCCGATCGAACGGGGTGTTGTAGACGTAGTGCAGGGCCACGGTCAGTTCGACCGTGCCGAGACCGGAGGCAAAGTGTCCGCTGGAGCGGCTGACAGAGCGCAGCAGATATTCGCGCAGCTCGTTGCACAGCACCGGCAGCCGATCTTTGGGCAAGGAACGCAGCTCGACCGGAGTGTCCGCGAGGGCCAGGTTGGGGAAATTGCTAATATCAACGCTCATATTGTTACTGTTATCCAGCGTTTAGTGGGTTCGCTCGATGATGTAATCGGCAAACGCTTCCAGAATGTCGGTATTGTAGGGCAAGGATTGCAGGGCTGTTAAGGCTTTCCCATGCAGTTCGCGAGCCAGCTCACGGGCATTTTCGAGTCCGAGCAGGGCCGGATAGGTACTTTTCTCCAGCGCCAGGTCAGAACCTTGCGGCTTGCCCAGGGTGGCGGTATCACCTGTGATGTCGAGGATGTCATCCTGCACCTGAAAGGCGAGGCCAATCGCGGTGGCATAGGTTTGCAGTGCAGCCAGCGTGGCGTCATCGACATCGGCTTTGCACAGGGCGCCGAGCGCCACGGCACATTCAATCAGTGCACCGGTCTTGTGGCGGTGTACCTGCTCCAGCTCGGCGAGCGAGATCTGGCACCCTTCGGCCTGCAGGTCCAGCGCCTGACCGCCACACATACCGAGATAGCCGGAGGCGCGGGCGAGGGTACTCAGCATCCGCACCCGGTTGGCCATCAAGGAGTCGGGCATGGGGTGATCGGCGAGAATGGAGAACGCCAGGGTCTGCAGCGCATCACCGGCCAGAATGGCTGTTCCTTCGTCAAACGCCTTGTGAACGGTTGGCTGACCACGACGCAGGTCGTCGTTATCCATGGCGGGCAAGTCATCGTGCAGCAGGGAGTAGGCGTGGATGCACTCCACGGCAGCCGCGGGGCCATCCAGCAGTTCGCTCTTGACGCCCAGCATCTCGCCGACCGCGTAGACCAGAAACGGGCGAACCCGCTTGCCGCCCAGCAGCAGGCCATAACTCATGGCATCGCGCAGGCGCGGCGCCATGGCGGGCAAGGATTCAAGTTGTGCTGACAGACAGTCGTCAATACGCTGACGATGCAGACGGGAAAAATGGTCCAGCGCCACTCACTCCTCTCCTTGTTCTGGCTGGAAGGGGGCGAGCTGGTCACTGCCATCGGCTTGACTGAGCAGGATCTGGATCTTCTGTTCGGCCAGTTCCAGCTTCTGCTGACCGGCCCGAACCAGATGAACGCCCTGCTCGAACTGCTTGAGTGCCTCTTCCAGGGGTAGGGAACCTTGTTCCAGCTGATGAACGATGGTTTCCAGCTCTTCCAGAGTGGCATCAAAACTCAGACGGTCGATTTTTTTACTGGCCATGTCCATCCTCGGGGATTGAAAAAAACGGCTTATATTAACATCGACCGTCCACAGGGGGGAGGCAGAAAAGCATTGCCCTCTCAAACTCTCGCTAAACTGGCCGATAATGAGCCATCATTCTCAGTGGATGCATGCTTGCCGCTAGGGTCGCAATAGCAGAAAATTCAACAGACTATAAATAGACATAAGAACCGGTGACAGGAGTAGGGACGTGGATCTAGGGAGCTTGTTAGGTATCGTTTTAGGATTCGGTGTCGTGATTTACGGCATGATCCTTGGTGGCTCGTTGAGCATGTTTATCGATATGCCATCGGTCTATATCACTATTCTTGGCTCAATCTTTATCGCCATGATGAAGTTCAATATCGGGCAGTTTTTTCTGGCTTTCAAGGTGGCGGGCAAAGCCTTTATGTACAAGGGCGACAAGCTCGACGACCTGATTGCCAAAGCCGTGGAACTGGCTGACGCGGCTCGCAAAGGTGGCTTTCTGGCACTGGAGGCTGCAGAGATCCCCAATGCATTTATGAAAAAAGGGATCGACATGCTGGTGGATGGTCACGATGCCGAAGTGGTGCGCGCCGTGATGGAAAAGGATATCGACCTGACAGCCGAGCGCCATGTCATTGCCATCAAGGTCTTCCGTACCCTTGGGGATCTGGGCCCAGCGATGGGGATGATAGGTACGTTGGTGGGCCTGGTAGCTATGTTGTCAAATATGAGTGACCCCAAGTCGATCGGTCCGGCAATGGCTGTGGCCTTGCTTACCACCCTGTACGGAGCGATTGAGGCCAACATGATCGCTATTCCTATTGCTGACAAGCTGGAGCTGCGCAGCGGGGAGGAGAAGCTCAGTCGTACCTTGATCCTTGATGCCATTATGGGGATTCAGGATGGCCAGAACCCGCGGGTGATCCAGTCCATGCTGCAGAACTATCTGAGCCAGTCCAAACGCAATACCGGCGCGGAGTAAGCACCATGTCTGATTGCAAATGTCCCCCTCCCGGTCTTCCTGCCTATATGGGAACCTTTGCCGACCTGATGTCGCTGCTGATGTGCTTCTTCGTGTTGCTGCTCTCCTTTGCCGAGATGGACGTACTCAAGTTCAAGCAGATCGCGGGCTCTATGAAGAATGCTTTCGGAGTGCAGAACATCCTTGAGGTAAAAGATATTCCCAAGGGAACCTCGGTGATTGCCCAGGAGTTCAGGCCCGGTCGCCCTGAGCCCACGCCGATTGATACCGTGATGCAGCAGACCATCGATATGACTCAGACCGAACTGGAGTTTCTGCCCGGCGAGGCGGATCAGGCCGGTGGTCAGGACAAGAGTGATGGCAAACAGACAGGGGGCGATACCGCGCAGGATGCGAAGAAGGCGCAAGAACAGTCCAATACCCTGGCCAAAGCCCTCGCCGAACAGATGAAAGATCAGATCCAGGACGGTGCCATCGAAATTGAAGCGCTGGGCCAGCAGATCATCATCCGGATCAGGGAAAAAGCGTCGTTCCCGGCCGGTTCGGCATTTCTGCAGCCCCAGTTCTGGCCGGTCATTCGCAAGGTCGCGACCCTGCTCAAGGATGTGCCGGGTGAAATCACCATCTCCGGTCATACCGACAACGTGGCGACCGAAGATGAGCTGTTCCAGTCCAACTGGGAGTTGTCGTCGCAACGGGCGGTGGCGGTGGCGCACCAGATGCTGAAGGTCCCCGGTTTTGATCAGGGGCGACTGGTGGTGCAGGGGATGGCGGACTCCCAACCATTGGTGCCCAATACCACCCCGGAAAATCGTCGGATGAACCGGCGGGTGGAGATCGCCATCATGCAGGGCAAACCGACTGTTTCGTCCCCCATTTCCGTACCGGAAGGAAAGTAAGCGAGGGGAATGTCGATGACGCAAGTGGGATCTGCATCAGGGGGCTGACGTGGATTTTGTGTTGGCTTCATATTAAGATGCCTCATCCGAACCGATTGCTGCGGCCTCCTTGCAGATGGCCGCAGTTTCTATTTTCAAGCAACCCAGGTTTCGACTATGAATCATACTCCGATGACTGTTCGCGGCGCTGAGAAGCTGCGCGAAGAGCTCGATTATCTCAAGACCGAGCTTCGTCCCCAGATTATCGAAGCGATTGCCGATGCCCGTGAGCACGGTGATCTGAAGGAAAACGCCGAATACCATGCCGCTCGCGAGCAGCAGGGGTTCTGTGAAGGCCGCATTCAGGAGATTGAAGCCAAGCTCTCCAATGCGCAGGTGATCGATGTCACCAAGATGACCAACAACGGCCGCGTTATTTTTGGCGCGACTGTGACTCTGCTCAAGAGCGAGACAGAGGAAGAGGTGGTTTACCGCATCGTGGGTGATGATGAGGCTGATATCAAACAGAACCTCATCTCTGTCAACTCCCCCATTGCCCGCGCCCTGATTGGCAAGGAAGTGGACGATGTTGCAATCGTAAAGACCCCTGCTGGCGATGTGGAATACGAAGTGCTGGAAGTTGCTTATATCTAAGCTAATGCTACAGACAATGAAACAGGGGGGCTTACGCTCCCCTGTTTGTCTTTATCTATGTGATTATTGATAAAAATCAGGACAGATACGCCTCGGTAAAGGCGTCCTGATGACGCTGAAACAACCAGTGGCGCAGCCGTTCGATGTTGTTCTCGCTCATCTGAAAGCTCAGCGCCCAGGTGGCATGGTCGGCATTGGCTTTGATGCGCCTTACCAGTCGTCCCTGCAGTGGAAGAGGGGCCTCTTGCTCGATGCAGAGCTCGCCGTTGATGGGGGTATCGGCCACCATGTCGATGGGCAAATTTTCCACGATGAGGCCGTTGAGGGAGAGGCTGAGTACCTGAAACAGGCCCAGGTCGCTGCATAGCTTGGCTTTTTGGGTGAGACGCCAGGCGCGCGGTTGCGCAAATCCCAGCTCCCTGATGACCGGTGCCGATAACCGGGGCTCGACGAAGCCATCTTCCCCTTGGGTAAAGCTCAGGGGAAAACGCAGCTGATGACCTGCGAAGCGGGCTTCGAGTACAAGGTGTTCGGCTTTTTGCAGCAAGCCAAGCATGGGGGCATCGAGGTGACCACTCAGAACATGGGTGTCCTGATTGCTCCCCAAGTCCCGCAGCATGGCCAGCTCATCGTCGGTCAGAATAGGATGGTGAGCCATAATGCGTGTCCGGAAGTATTCATCGCAGGTTAAGGGCTTTGCGACTACTTTGGCAAGCGACTCGGGAAGAAGTGGAATAAGGAAAGAGCGATGCTCTTTCCTTTTACTTGCGGGGCAACTGGATTTTGGGTTCGTTGGCTTGACGATAAATGGTCAGCACATGACCCATGCTTTGCACCTTGATTGAACCGGTTTCACGGACGATAGCATCCATAACCAGTTGTTTCATTTCGCGATCTTCAGAGGCAACCTTAACCTTGATCAGCTCGTGATGGTTCAGTGCCAGATCGATCTCGGCCAGTACACCTTCGGTCAGACCATGCTGACCCAGCAGGACGACAGGCTTGAGGCTATGGGCAAGGCCCTTGAGGTACTGTTTCTGTTTATTGTTGAGAATCATCGCAATTTCTTCATAAGTCAGGGTTGAAAGGGGCGTATTCTACCCCCACTTAGCCCTTAATACTAATAACCCTTGTGGTTTTTTAAAGTCGATTATCATGACCCAGAAAAAACGTTCCCCCAGTTCAACTCGCTGGTTAAAAGAACATTTCGACGATCAATACGTCAAAAAAGCCCAGAAAATGGGCCTGCGTTCTCGTGCTGTTTTCAAGATTGACGAGATCCAGGGCAAGGATCGCTTGCTGAAACATGGCATGACCGTAGTGGATTTGGGTGCTGCCCCCGGTGGTTGGTCCCAGTTCGCGGTTGAACAGGTTGGTGATTCGGGTCGCGTCATCGCATGTGACATTTTGCCGATGGATCCCATTGCTGGTGTCGATTTCCTGCAAGGGGACTTTCGGGAGGAAACTGTACTCGGCGCCTTGCTGGAACGAGTGGGCCCCGACAAGGTCGATGTCGTGATGTCTGATATGGCGCCCAACATGAGCGGTACCCAGCAGGTGGATCAGGCTCGCGCCATGTATCTGGTCGAGCTGGCGCTGGACATGTGCAATCAGGTATTGCGTAGTGACGGCAGTTTCGTAGTGAAGGTGTTTCAGGGAGAGGGCTTTGATGCCTATCTCAATGAAATTCGTAAACTTTTCTCCGCTGTCAAAATTCGTAAACCAGACTCATCCCGCGCCAGATCACGGGAAGTCTACATTGTGGCTACCGGTTTTAAACTGTAGTACCCTAACCTTCATCGTTAACTGTCAGTCTGCGAGGTTACTGATTTGAGTGACATGGCGAAAAACTTAATCCTGTGGCTGGTCATCGCCGTCGTTTTGATGTCGGTGTTCAATAGCTTCAGCCCCAGCGATACCACCAGTCGCCAGCTGGACTATTCCAGCTTCGTTAAAGAGGTGACCCAAGAGCAGATCCGTGAAGTGCGGATGGACGGTAAGGTCATTAATGGCGTCAAGCGTACTGGTGAAAGATTCACCACCATCATCCCTGCGCCGGATCCCCAGCTGCTCAACGACATGCTCAATCACAATGTCAAAGTGATGGGCGAGAAGCCGGAAGAGCCGTCTCTGTTGACCTCTATCTTCATCTCCTGGTTCCCGATGCTGCTGCTGATCGGTGTCTGGGTCTTCTTCATGCGTCAGATGCAGGGCGGCGGTGGCAAAGGTGCCATGTCGTTTGGCAAGAGCAAGGCTCGCCTGATGAGCGAAGATCAGATCAAGACCACCTTTGCTGACGTTGCAGGTTGCGATGAAGCCAAGGAAGAGGTGAAGGAGCTGGTCGACTATCTGCGCGACCCGAGTAAATTCCAGAAACTGGGCGGCAAGATCCCGACCGGTGTGCTGCTGGTTGGTCCTCCCGGTACCGGTAAGACCTTGCTGGCCAAGGCCATTGCGGGCGAGGCCAAGGTGCCGTTCTTCACCATCTCTGGTTCCGATTTCGTGGAGATGTTCGTCGGTGTCGGTGCCTCCCGGGTGCGTGACATGTTCGAACAGGCCAAGAAATCCTCCCCCTGCATCATATTCATCGATGAAATTGATGCGGTCGGTCGCCAGCGTGGCGCCGGTCTGGGTGGTGGTCACGATGAACGTGAGCAGACTCTTAACCAGATGCTGGTCGAGATGGATGGCTTTGAAGGCAATGAAGGTATCATCGTCATTGCTGCCACCAACCGTCCTGACGTACTGGATCCGGCACTGCTGCGTCCGGGCCGTTTCGACCGTCAGGTTGTGGTCGGTCTGCCTGATGTCCGTGGTCGCGAGCAGATCCTGAAAGTGCACATGCGCAAAGTTCCGCTGGCGGATGACGTCAATCCGGCGCTGATTGCCCGTGGTACACCCGGTTTCTCCGGTGCGGATTTGGCCAACCTGGTCAACGAAGCTGCCCTCTTCTCTGCCCGTGAGAGCCGCCGAGTGGTCTCCATGGCCGAGTTCGAGAAGGCCAAGGACAAGATCATGATGGGTGCGGAACGCCGCTCCATGGTGATGAAAGAGTCCGAGAAAGAGATGACTGCGTATCACGAAGCTGGCCACGCCATCATTGGTCGTCTGGTGCCGGATCATGACCCGGTTTACAAGGTCTCCATCATTCCGCGCGGTCGTGCGCTGGGTGTGACCATGTATCTGCCGGAGCAGGATCGCTGGAGCCACTCCAAGCAGCATCTGGAGTCGATGATCTCCAGTCTGTATGGCGGTCGTCTGGCAGAAGAGCTGATCTATGGTGCCGAGAAGGTTTCTACTGGTGCTTCCAACGACATCGAGCGAGCGACCGACATTGCACGCAAGATGGTGACCCAGTGGGGTATGTCCGAGCGTCTCGGCCCGATGCTCTACGCGGAAGAAGATGGCGAGGTGTTCCTCGGTCGCAGCATGGCCAAGGCCAAGCATATGTCCGACGATACCGCTCGCGTGATCGATGCCGAGGTCAAGCAGGTCATCGACCGCAACTACGCCCGTTCCAAGCAGATCCTGCTGGATAACATGGACGTGTTGCACAGCATGAAAGATGCGCTGATGAAGTACGAGACCATTGACGCCAAACAGATCGATGATCTGATGGCGCGTCGCGAGGTACGTGCTCCGAGCAACTGGCATGACGAGCACGGTGATACCCCGCAAGGCGGTTCCACTGTGGCTGCCGAGGCCAAGCCTGCCGATGAGGCTGCACCGGTGGCGGATGTCACTATCGACAAAGCCAACGACGCGCCGGCCAAATAATCGTGACTCTCCAAACCCCGGGCTTGCCCGGGGTTTTTCTTTATCAGATGGACATGAAAATGCAGTTAACCAGCAAGGGGCTCAGCCTCTCCCTCGATCGTCCCCATGTGATGGGGATCCTCAATGTGACGCCCGACTCATTCTCCGATGGCGGTAATTTCAACCAGTTTGAACGGGCAATGGCCCATGCGCGCCAGATGGTCTCTGACGGTGCGACCCTCATCGACATTGGTGGCGAGTCAACCCGCCCTGGTGCGCCCGATGTGAGCGAGCAGGAGGAGCTGGACAGGGTCATTCCTGTCGTGGAGCAGATGGCCCGTGAGCTGGATGTGATGATCTCCCTCGATACCTCTAAAGCGGCTGTGATGCGGGAGGGTTGCAAGGTGGGTGCCCATCTGATCAACGATGTGCGGGCACTGCAAGAACCTGGATCACTGCAAGCCGCGGCCGAAGCGCGGGTTCCGGTCTGTCTGATGCATATGCAGGGGCAGCCGAGAACCATGCAAGTCGAGCCGCACTATGACGACCTGATCGGGGAGGTACGCGCCTTCTTTGATGAGCGTATTGCGGCTTGTCTGGCGGTCGGGATCCGTCGTGAAGAGCTGTTGCTGGATCCGGGATATGGCTTTGGCAAAACCCTTGCACACAACTATCAGCTGTTGGCGGCTCAAAAGGAACTGCTTGATTATGGCTTGCCGCTATTGGTGGGGATGTCGCGAAAGTCTATGATAGGCAACCTGCTGGGCCGTCCGGTGGATGAGCGTCTGGCGGGCAGTCTGGCATGCGCCCTTATCGGCATGCAGCATGGGGCCCGCATCATCAGGGTACACGATGTACGGGAGACCATGGACGCATTGCGCGTCGGTTGGTTGGCAATGACGGGACAAGATTTTATTTCCAGATAATAAAGAGAACAGACAATGGCAAGAAAGTATTTCGGTACCGATGGTGTGCGCGGCAAGGTTGGCGAATTCCCGATCACTCCTGATTTCGTGATGAAATTAGGTTGGGCTGCCGGCAAGGTGCTCTCCAAGAAGGGCACCAAAAAGGTGCTGATTGGCAAAGATACCCGCATCTCCGGTTACATGCTGGAATCCGCGCTGGAAGCGGGGCTCTCCGCGGCAGGCCTTAAAGCCATTCTGATGGGGCCCATGCCCACGCCGGCGGTTGCCTACCTGACTCGCACTTTCCGTGCCGAAGCTGGCATCGTCATCAGTGCTTCCCACAACCCCTTCTACGACAACGGCATCAAGTTCTTCTCCGCCGACGGCACCAAGCTGCCCGATGATGTCGAGCTGGCTATCGAAGCCGAGCTGGATCACGAGCTCAAGTGTGTCGAGTCGGCCGAACTTGGCAAAGCGGTGCGCATTGATGATGCCGCCGGTCGCTATATCGAATTCTGCAAGAGCACCTTCCCCTCTCACATGAATCTGGATGGGGTGAAAATGGTGGTCGACTGTGGCCACGGCGCTACTTACCACATTGCGCCGTCGGTTTTCCGCGAGCTGGGTGCCGAAGTGATCACCATGGGCTGCGCCCCGGATGGTCTCAACATCAACGATGGTGTCGGTTCGACTGCACCTGACGCTCTGGTTGCCAAGGTACTGGAGTGCAAGGCCGATCTGGGGGTTGCCTTTGATGGTGACGGCGACCGTCTGATCATGGTTGACCATACCGGCTATCTCATCGACGGTGATGAAGTGCTCTATATCATCGCGCGCGATGCCCTGCGCAATGGTCGACTCAAAGGCGGTGTCGTCGGCACCCTGATGGCCAACATGGGTCTGGAGCTGGCGCTGCAAACCCTGGGTATTCCGTTTGCCCGTGCCAAGGTGGGTGACCGCTATGTGCTGGAGATGATGGAAGAGAAGGGCTGGCGCATCGGTGGCGAGAACTCCGGCCACATTATCTGTCTTGATCAAACCACTACGGGTGATGGCATCGTGGCCGCCTTGCAGGTACTTACCGCCATGCGCAGTGCCGAGATGCCGCTTGCCAAGCTGCGCTCCGGCATGAGCAAGTTCCCGCAGGTGCTGGTGAATGTTCGCTTTGCCGAAGGCAAGGATCCGCTGGCCGCTGATGCTGTCATGGCTGAGGTTGCCAAGGTGGAACAGGAGCTTGCTGGTCGTGGTCGCGTACTGTTGCGTAAATCAGGTACCGAACCGCTGATCCGGGTCATGGTCGAAGGGGAGCATGAACAGCAGGTACGTGACATGGCTCAGCGCATCGCCAAGCAGGTTGAATCGGCGTTTTAATGAACAACCAGGGCGGCTTTTTAGCCGTCCTGGTTGTATCTTGTTCAAACGATTCAAAAATTTAAAAATAGCACTTGTCAGCTGAGCATCCTCTGGATATTATCAGCCCCGCTTTCGCAAGGGAGTTGCCGATGGGACATCGCAAGCCGTTTGTAGCAGCCAACTGGAAGTTGCACGGTAGTAGGTCGCAGTTAGAGCAGTTTACGAGTCAGTGCCTAAACGGCGTTGACGGAAAAGTAGATGTGGTTCTCTGTCCTTCCCATGTGCATCTCGACTTTAGCGCTTCACTGCTCAATGAGCAGAAAGTAATAAAGTTGGGGGCTCAGAATGTGAGTCAGCACGCTACTGGCGCTTACACTGGAGAAATCTCGTGTCAGATGCTGGTTGAGGCTGGGTGTCGTTACGTATTGGTAGGGCACTCCGAGCGCAGGCGTCTATTTGGTGAGACTAGTTTTATGGTCGCAGAGAAGTTTGCGGCAGCCAGAGCGGCAGGCTTGATTCCCATCCTCTGTTTAGGTGAATCAGGTGCGGCTAGGCAGGCGAGAAGAGCCTTCGAGGTAATCGCTGAAGAGCTGGATATCGTCATAGAGAAAAATGGCGCGATGGCTTTCGATAATGCTATCATCGCCTACGAGCCGATTTGGGCTGTAGGTACAGGTAAATGCGCCACACCCGAGCAGGCACAAGAGGTTCATTCCTTTATACGTGGTCGCTTGGCGGAGGATACTCCGGTAATAGGTGAGAAAGTTAGAATCATCTATGGTGGGAGCGTAACGCCGAGCAACGCGAGAGATTTGTTTGCACAGCCCGATATTGATGGCGGACTGATTGGCGGAGCAAGCCTCGATAGCGATGCGTTTTTAGGAATTGTTGAAGCGGCAAAGGGTGCAAGTTAAATGTACGAGATTCTTTTAGTCGTTTATCTGCTGGTTTCACTGGCTCTGATTGGTCTGGTGATGATTCAGCAAGGTAAAGGGGCTGATATGGGCGCCTCCTTCGGCGCAGGAGCATCGAACACAGTATTCGGCTCCGGTGGTTCAGGCAGTTTCCTGACCCGAACAACAGCAATTTTGGCTACTCTGTTTTTCGTTATCAGCCTGGTGCTTGGATCTATGTCCAGCAATAAGGTAAAGCAGGGTAGTGAGTGGGAAAATCTGCAACAAACCCAACAGGTTGAGCAGACCAAAGCGCCAGTGAAGAAAGATACTGACGTTCCCGAGTAAGAGTTTTGCCGTGGTGGTGGAATTGGTAGACACGCTATCTTGAGGGGGTAGTGCTCTAGGGTGTGCGGGTTCGAGTCCCGCCCACGGCACCAATTAAGCAGTGAGCTCGGGAAACCGAGTGTATTATAGCCAGTCAGTCTTGTATCGAGAGAGTGAAGTGGCTATAATCTCGCACGATTTCGGACGCGGGGTGGAGCAGCATGGTAGCTCGTCGGGCTCATAACCCGAAGGTCGTCGGTTCAAATCCGGCCCCCGCAACCAAATTTCACGCATTTCCTACGCTCAGGAAGGCGGTCGCTGCGAGGCGACAATCAGGGTAAAGCGCCAAGCCCCGATTTGACATCGGGGCTTTTTGTTATGTGCAATTTACTCTGAATCGATATCTATCTGGGCTTTATGCCCTTTTTTTGTTTTTCGGAGGGTGACTTTGGCTACGTTGGAACAACGTTTGACCGATCTGCTCGAGGCTCCGGTCGTTGCCTTGGGTTTTGAACTTTGGGGTATTGAGTTTATCCGTGCGGGTAAACACTCCACCTTGCGTGTCTATATCGACGGCGAGCAGGGTGTGACTGTCGAGAACTGTGCTGAAGTCAGCCATCAGGTTGGCGCCATCATGGACGTCGAAGATCCCATCACAGAGGAGTACTACCTCGAGGTGTCCTCCCCAGGCCTGGATCGTCCCCTGTTCAAGGTTGCCCATTTCGAAAAATACGTTGGCCAAGAGGCGGCGGTAACGCTTCGGATGGCAACAAACAACCGCCGCAAGTTCAAAGGCGTAATCAAAGCTGTGCAAGGCGACATGATCACCCTGACAGTAGATGGTAAGGACGACGTGTTGGCTTTCACCAATATCCAAAAAGCGAACATAGTGCCGAACTTTGGTTAACGAGGCTATCGGATATGAATAAAGAGATTTTGCTGGTCGTTGACGCAGTATCCAACGAGAAAGCGGTACCCCGCGAGAAGATCTTCCAGGCTCTGGAAACCGCGCTGGCGACTGCGACCAAGAAGAAATATGAAGGCGAGATTGAAGTTCGGGTCGAAATCGATCGCAAGACCGGTGACTACGACACTTATCGCCGCTGGGTAGTCATTGCGGATCAAGCCGCGATGGAGAACCCCTATGCTGAAATCACCCTGGAAGCGGCACAAATTGATCAGCCGGAAATCCAGATCGGTGAGTATGTTGAAGACCAGATCGACTCTGTGACCTTCGACCGTATCACTACCCAGACCGCCAAGCAGGTTATCGTGCAGAAAGTGCGCGAAGCCGAGCGTTCACAAGTAGTTGATCAGTTTAAAGATAAAGAAGGCACCATCATCAGTGGTGTAGTCAAGAAGAGCAACCGCGACAACGTCATCCTGGATCTGGGCAGCAATGCTGAAGCCGTGATCTTCCGTGATGACATGCTGCCGCGTGAAACCTTCCGCCCGGGCGACCGTGTCCGTGGCTTGCTCTATGCTGTGCGTCCGGAAGCCCGTGGTTCCCAGCTGTTTGTCAGCCGTTCCAGCCCGGACTTCCTGAAAGAGCTGTTCCGTATCGAAGTACCGGAGATCGGTGAAGAGATGATCGAAATCATGGGCGCTGCCCGTGATCCGGGTTCCCGCGCCAAGATCGCGGTGAAGACCAACGATCGTCGTATCGACCCGATCGGTGCCTGTATCGGTATGCGTGGCGCCCGTGTGCAAGCTGTCTCCGCCGAGCTGAGCGGTGAGCGCGCCGACATCGTGCTTTACGATGACAACCCGGCCCAGTACGTGATCAATGCCATGGCACCTGCTGATGTGGCCTCCATCATCGTTGATGAAGACAACCACACCATGGATATCGCCGTGGAAGCTGCCAACCTGGCTCAGGCCATCGGTCGCAATGGTCAGAACGTGCGTCTGGCCTCCCAGCTGACCGGTTGGGAGCTGAACGTGATGACCGTTGAGGACATGCGTGCCAAGCACCAGGCCGAAAACGACCGCATCATGAACCTGTTCACCAGCACCCTGGACATCGACGACGATTTCGCCGGTCTGCTGATGGAAGAGGGCTTCTCTACCCTGGAAGAGATCGCCTTTGTACCGGTCAACGAGCTGCTGGCTATCGACGGTCTGGATGAAGACATGGTCGAAGAGCTGCGCAAGCGCGCCAAAGATGCCCTGACTACCAAGGCACTGGCCAAAGAAGAGTCTTTCGATGGCGTTGAGCCGTCCGAAGAGCTGCTCAATCTGAACGGTCTGAGCCGCGAACTGGCTTACGCTCTGGCGGGCCGTGGCGTGGGCACCCTGGAAGATTTGGCTGAGCAAGGTATCGATGACCTTGCTGATATTGAAGGGCTGACTGCCGAGAAGGCAGGTGAGCTCATTATGGCTGCTCGCAATATCTGTTGGTTCGGAGAAGAGCAGTCCGAGTAAGATCAAACGGAGGAAAATGAATGGCAGAAGTATCAGTCAAACAACTTGCCACTGACATCGACACACCGGTTGATCGTCTTCTCCAGCAGTTTGTCGATGCCGGTATCAGCAAGAGCAAGGCCGACGACATGGTCAGCGAGTCTGAGAAACAGGCTCTGCTGGCACACCTGAAGAAACAGCATGGAGGTGACGAGGTCGCCGCTCCTGCCCGCATGACCTTGCAGCGCAAGACCAAGAGCACCATCAGTGTTCAGGGGACTGGCGGCAAGAACAAGGAAGTGCAGGTAGAAGTGCGCAAGTCTCGCACCTATGTAAGACGCTCGGCGCTGGAAGATGAACAGCGTCAGGCGGAAGCCGAGGAAACAGCGCGTTTGGAAGCAGAAGAAAAAGCTCGTCGCGAGGCCGAAGAGAAGGCTCGCCTCGAAGCTGAAGAGAAGGCTCGCCGTGAGGCTGAGCAAGCTCGTCGTGAAGCTGAGGAAAAGGCGCGGATCGAGGCACAATCAAAGGCTCGACAGGCTTCACAGCCCGCCAAAGCAGCCAGTAGCACAGCTCAGCAAGAGGCAGAAAAGATGGCCAAGCGCGAAGCAGAAGAACTGAAGCGCCAACAGGAACAAACAGCTTTGAAAAAAGCTGAAGAACTCGCCGCGAAGAAAGCCGAAGAGGCTCGTCTCATGGCGGAACAGAACGCAGCCCGCTGGGCTGAAGAAGAGGCCGCTCGCGCCAAAGAGAGCAGCGACTACCATCTGACCACCAACAAGCATGCGCAAGCCGCAGAAGACGAGTTGGATCGGAAAGAAGAGACCAGCCGCCGCACTGCCGCAGCTGCCAAGGCACCGAAGAAAGCCGGTCGTCGTGAAGATGATCGCGACTCTCGCAACCCGCGTGCCCGCAAAGGCAAGCGCGGCAAGGTCGCCATGCCGAACGCCATGAAGCACGGCTTCAACAAGCCGGCTGCCGTGGTGAACCGCGACGTCGTCATCGGCGAGACCATCACTGTGGCCGAGCTGGCCAACAAGATGGCCGTCAAGGGCGTTGAAGTCATCAAGGTGATGATGAAGATGGGTGCCATGGCCACCATCAACCAGGTGATCGATCAGGAGACCGCTCAGCTGGTCGCCGAGGAGATGGGTCACAAGGTTGTGTTGCGTCGTGAGAACGAGCTGGAAGAGGCGGTACTGTCCGATCGTGACGAGACCTCCGAAGCCAAGCCGCGCGCACCGGTCGTTACCATCATGGGTCACGTTGACCACGGTAAGACCTCGCTGCTCGACTACATTCGTAAAGCCAAGGTTGCTGCTGGCGAAGCCGGTGGTATTACCCAGCATATCGGTGCTTACCACGTCCAGACTGACAGTGGCATGATCACCTTCCTGGATACCCCGGGTCACGCGGCGTTTACCTCCATGCGTGCTCGTGGTGCCAAGGCGACCGATATCGTTGTTCTGGTTGTTGCAGCTGACGACGGCGTGATGCCGCAAACCATCGAAGCTATCCAGCACGCCAAGGCTGCCGGTGTGCCGCTGGTTGTGGCGGTCAACAAGATCGACAAGCCGGAAGCGGATCCGGATCGCGTCAAGACCGAACTGGCCCGTTACAACGTCATGTCCGAAGATTGGGGTGGAGACTGCCAGTTCGTGCACGTGTCCGCCAAGTCCGGCGAAGGCATCGACGACCTGCTGGAAGCCATCCTGATCCAGGCCGAAGTACTGGAGCTGAAAGCGGTGGTTGATGGCATGGCCAACGGCGTCGTGATCGAATCCTTCCTGGATAAAGGTCGTGGTCCGGTTGCTACCGTACTGGTACAAGAAGGTACTCTGCGTCAGGGCGACATCGTTCTGTGTGGTCTCGAGTACGGCCGTGTTCGCGCCATGCGTGACGAACTGGGTCGCGAGATCAAGGAAGCGGGTCCGTCCCTGCCAGTGGAAATCCTGGGTCTGTCCGGCGTTCCCTCTGCCGGTGACGAAGCCACCGTTGTCCGTGACGAGAAGAAAGCCCGTGAAGTGGCGCTCTATCGTCAGGGCAAGTTCCGCGAAGTCAAGCTGGCTCGCCAGCAGAAGGCCAAGCTGGAAAACATGTTCGCCAACATGACCGAGGGCGAAGTGTCCGAAGTGAACGTGGTGATCAAGGCCGACGTACAAGGTTCTGTGGAAGCGATCTGCGATGCGCTGGTCAAACTCTCCACCGACGAAGTGAAGGTGAAGATCGTGGGTTCCGGCGTAGGTGGTATCACCGAAACCGACGCGACCCTGGCTGCTGCTTCCAGCGCCATCCTGGTTGGTTTCAACGTCCGTGCCGACGCATCTGCGCGCAAGGTCATCGAATCCGAGAGCCTGGATCTGCGTTACTACTCCGTCATCTATGACCTGATCGACGAAGTGAAGCAGGCCATGAGCGGCAAGCTGGCCCCTGAGTATCGTCAGGAAATCATCGGTCTGGCTGAAGTGCGTAGCGTCTTCAAGTCTCCGAAGTTCGGCGCCGTTGCCGGCTGTATGGTTACCGAAGGTGTGGTCAAGCGTTCCAACCGTATCCGCGTTCTGCGTGACAACGTGGTTATCTATGAAGGTGAGCTGGAATCCCTGCGCCGCTTCAAGGATGACGTCAACGAAGTTCGCAACGGCTACGAGTGTGGTATCGCGGTCAAGAACTACAACGACGTGCGCGAAGGCGACCAGATCGAAGTTTACGAGACTGTTGAAATCCAACGGACTCTGTAAGCCGAGAGTTAGACAAAATAGGGGGCCGCGGCCCCCTTTTATCGCAGGATAGAATATGGCCAGAGAATTCAGCCGGACCCGTCGGGTCGGACAGCAGATCCAGCGTGAAATTGCGCTGATCCTGCAGCGCGAGGTGAAAGACCCGCGCATCGGCATGGTGACCGTTTCCGATGTGGAAGTGTCCCGTGACCTCAACTATGCCAAGATTTACGTCACCTTCTTGCAGCTGGAAAATGATGCCGAGCGCATCAAGGAAGGCTTGCAGGGTCTGACCGAAGCAGCCGGATATATCCGTAGTCTGCTGGGCAGTGCCATGCGTCTGCGCGTGGTGCCCGAGCTGCGTTTCTACTACGACCAGACCCTGGTCGAGGGGATGCGTCTCTCCAACCTGGTGACCAACACTGTGCGTGAAGACAAGCGTCGCATGGCCGAATCCGGCCGTGACGAAGAAGCTGAATCCGCACCGGATGACACGACTGAGGATAAAGCCTGAGATGACCCGAAGACGTCGTTTCAAGGGCCGTGATGTGCACGGCATTCTGCTGCTGGACAAGCCGACCGGCCTGACCTCCAACGATGTGTTGCAGAAGGTCAAGCGCATCTACAACGCCGCCAAGGCCGGTCACACCGGCGCACTGGATCCGCTGGCGACCGGCATGCTGCCGATCTGCCTCGGCGAGGCCACCAAGTTCTCCCAGTATCTGCTGGAAGCGGACAAGCGCTATGAGGTGACCGCCAAACTGGGCGAGCGCACCAACACCAGCGACTCCGATGGTGAGGTTGTCTCTACTCGTCCGGTGAACGTGGCTGTCGGTACCCTGATCGAGGCGCTGGACCAGTTCCGCGGCCCCATCATGCAGGTGCCCTCCATGTACTCCGCGCTCAAGCACAACGGCCGTCCGCTCTACGAATATGCCCGCGAAGGCATCGAGATCGAGCGAGAAGCCCGTCCCATCACCGTATTCGAGCTCAAACTGCTGAGCTTTGAAGGTGATGAAGTGCGCCTTGAAGTGCACTGCAGCAAGGGCACCTACATACGCTCTCTGGTGGATGATCTGGGGGAAGTGCTGGGCTGTGGTGCCCACGTGACTCAGCTGCGCCGTACCCAGGTGGCCAGCTATCCGTATGAACGGATGCTGACTCTGGAGCAACTCGAGTGCATCTTCGAGCAGGCCAAGGCCGAGAGCATCCCGCCGCGCGAGCAGCTGGATCCTTTGTTGCTGCCGATGGACACCGCCGTAGCAAGCTTGCCCGAGGTGAACATGCTGGCGGTTGTGGCTGCCTATGTGAATCAGGGCCAGGCCGTGCAGGTGGCAGGTGCGCCGCAAAGCGGTCAGGTTCGCATGACGGTCGGCCCGGAGCGCGAGTTCATCGGGGTTGGCGAGATTGATGATGATGGCCGCGTCGCTCCCAAGCGACTGGTGCGTTATCACGACGAGGAGTGATCCTCAGGCGGTATCAGCGCGTCTTTCCCGTTTCGCCTCTTTATCGTTGCGAAAAGGGGCGGGGACGATTATGATACCGCCCTCATTTCACGGCTGAATTAGAGATTGGCTGTGAACCTTTAAACACTCTACTGGAGTATTACCATGTCTCTAAATGCTGAGATCAAAGCTCAAATCGTTGCTGACAACGCTCGTTGCGCCAACGACACCGGTTCCCCCGAAGTGCAAGTTGCCCTGCTGACTGCCCAGATCAACCATCTGCAAGGTCACTTCAAAGAGCACTCCAAGGACCACCACGGTCGTCGCGGTCTGCTGCGCATGGTTTCCCAGCGTCGTAAGCTGCTGGACTACCTGAAGCGTAAAGATTCCGAGCGTTATGCTGCTCTGATCGCCAAGCTGGGTCTGCGTCGTTAATCGACCATCAGATTTCGCGAAAAAGGGGAACCGTCAGGTTCCCCTTTTTTATTGCTCTTCAAGCCGTTGCCTGCCTCACAGAATTCACGTCGCCGCTTACCTTTTGCATCGAATCAAGTATACTTGTGCGCGAATTTAAAGAGCCAAATTGTAAAAAGGAAATTCACGTGAATCCTATTGTAAAGTCATTCCAGTACGGTCAACACACCGTCACTCTGGAGACCGGTGTGATGGCCCGTCAAGCCACTGCGGCCGTTATGGTCAGCATGGACGATACCTGCGTATTTGTGACCGTAGTCGGCAAGAAAGAGGCCGATCACGGCCGTGATTTCTTCCCGCTGACCGTCAACTACCAGGAGCGTACCTATGCTGCTGGTCGTATCCCGGGTGGTTTCTTCCGTCGTGAAGGCCGTCCGAGCGAAGGCGAGACCCTCATCTCCCGTCTGATCGACCGTCCTATTCGTCCGCTGTTCCCGGAAGGCTTCCTCAATGAGGTTCAGGTCGTTGCGACCGTAATGTCCGTGAATCCGGCCGTATCCCCCGACATCGTTGCCATGATCGGTGCCTCTGCTGCACTGGCCATCTCCGGTATCCCGTTTGGCGGCCCGATCGGTGCTGCTCGCGTGGGTTACATGAACGGTCAGTATGTGCTGAACCCGACCACCACCGAACTGCCGCAGAGCGACTTGGATCTGGTGGTTGCCGGTACTGCCAACGCGGTACTGATGGTTGAGTCCGAAGCGGCCATCCTTTCCGAAGAGGTAATGCTGGGCGCCGTGGTATACGGTCACGAGCAGATGCAGACCGTGATCAATGCGATCAACGAGTTTGCCGCTGCTGTCGGCACCAAGCCGTGGGACTGGACTCCGCCTGCCGTCAACGAAGCGCTGAAAGCCAAGGTTGCCGAGCTGGCGAGCGCCGAACTGGGTGAAGCCTACCGCATCACCGAGAAGGCAGTTCGTTACGAAACCATCGCGGCCATCAAGGGTCGTGTGGTTGAGCAAGTTATCGCTTCCGGCGTGGAAGAAGATGCCAAGAAGATCGGCGAAGAGTTCCACAGCCTGGAAAGCCGCATCGTTCGTGGTCGCGTAGTACGTGGTGAGCCGCGTATCGATGGTCGCGATCCGGAAATGATCCGCGCCCTGAGCGTAGGTACCGGTATTCTGCCCCGTGCTCACGGCTCTGCCCTGTTCACCCGTGGTGAAACTCAGGCCATCGTGGTCGCCACTCTGGGTACCGAGCGTGATGCCCAGAACATCGACGAGCTGACCGGCAACCGTGCCGATCGCTTCATGTTGCACTACAACTTCCCGCCATACTGTGTCGGTGAGACCGGCATGATGGGTAGCCCGAAGCGTCGTGAAATCGGTCACGGCCGTCTGGCCAAGCGCGGCGTTGCTGCCGTGATGCCGAGCGCCGCCGAGTTCCCGTACGTGGTGCGCGTGGTCTCTGAAATTACCGAATCCAACGGTTCCTCATCCATGGCGTCTGTCTGTGGTTCCTCTCTGGCGCTGATGGATGCCGGTGTGCCGATCAAGGCCTCCGTTGCCGGTATCGCCATGGGTCTGGTGAAGGAAGAAGAAGGTTTCGTCGTGCTGTCCGACATCCTGGGTGACGAAGATCACCTGGGCGACATGGACTTCAAAGTAGCCGGTACCACCGAAGGTGTGACCGCGCTGCAGATGGACATTAAGATCGAAGGCATCACCAAAGAGATCATGGAGATTGCTCTGAAGCAAGCTCGTGGCGCTCGCCTGCACATCCTGAAAGTGATGGATGAAGCTATCCAGGCTCCCCGTGCCCAGATCTCCGATTTTGCACCGCGTATCCACACCATCAAGATCAATCCTGAGAAGATCAAGGACGTGATCGGTAAGGGTGGTTCCGTGATCCGTGCGCTGACCGAAGAGACCGGCACCAACATCGAGCTGGATGATGACGGTACTGTACGTATCTCCGCCGTGGCCAACGAAGCCGCCATGGAAGCGATCCGTCGCATCGAGGCCATCACCGCCGAGATCGAAGTGAACCGCATCTATGAAGGTAAAGTTGTTCGTCTGGCCGATTTCGGTGCATTCGTCAACATTCTGCCGGGCAAAGATGGTCTGGTACACATCTCCCAGATCACCGACGCTCGCGTGCAGAACGTGGCTGACCACCTGACCATCGGTGACGTAGTCAAGGTGAAGGTACTGGAAGTGGACCGTCAGGGCCGCGTACGTCTCTCCATCAAGGAAGCGAACGCTCCGACCGAAGCAACTGCACCTGCTGCTGACGCAGCTCCGGCCGCTGAAGAAGCGCCTGCTGCAGAGTAATCTGCTCGCCTGATACCGGATCGGTTCCGGTTGATGTAAAAAGTCCGGCTCCCCAATGGGAGCCGGACTTTTTTATGGTCAAAACGCGCGATAAGGGATTACTTGCCGAGGATGGCGTATTGCATCTCTTGCAAGGGAAGCACATGGCGGGCAGCTCCCAGCTTGATCGCCTCCTTTGGCATGCCGAAGACCACGCAGGATGCCTCATCCTGGGCATAGGTGTTGGCACCCGCATCCAGCATCTCGCGCAATCCCCGGGCACCGTCATCCCCCATGCCGGTCATGATGATGCCGGTGGCATTCTTGCCAGCATATTTGGCGACGGAGCGAAACAGCACATCCACCGAGGGGCGATGGCGGTTGATAAGCGGCCCGTCGACTACCTCGACGTGATAGTAGGCACCGCTGCGTTTGAGCAGCGTATGCTTTCCTCCGGGGGCAATCAGCGCCAGCCCCGGGATCACCCGGTCATTGTTCCTCGCCTCCCGCACTTCTATCTGGCAGACCCCGTTCAACCGCTCGGCAAACATGGCGGTAAATTTCTCCGGCATGTGCTGCACTATGACGATGCCGGGGCTGACCCGGGGCAAGGCAGTCAGCACGGCTTCCAGCGCTTGGGTGCCGCCGGTCGAGGTGCCGATGGCGATGAGGCGCTCGGTGGTTTGTGCCATGGCGTGCTGGTTGGGCGCCAGCATGGCATCCGCGTTGAGCTTGGCGCTGACTGGTACAGAGGAGGGCTTGCCCACGCGCTTGAGATTGGCCTGGGCCGCAGCACGTACCGCCATGGCCAGGTCGTGGGCAGATTCTTGCAGAAAGCTTTTTATCCCCATGGTCGGCTTGGTGATGATGTCCACCGCGCCGGCAGCCATTGCCTGCAAGGTTGTCTCGGCCCCCTTTTCGGTGAGGGAGGAGCAGATCACCACCGGGGTTGGATGCTCTGCCATGATCTTGGTGAGAAAGGTGATGCCATCCATACGGGGCATCTCCACATCGAGCACGATGACGTCAGGCCACTCTTTCTTCAGTTTTTCCTGGGCAAACAGGGGATCCGATGCTGTGGCTATCACCCGGATATCGGGCTCCTGCTCCAGCACCGCTTGCAATACCTGTCTGACCACGGCGGAATCATCCACCAGCATGACCCGGATCTGCTTCATTCTCGCGACTCCCGTTGATGTGGCAGACGATGATGGCGGAGCCAGACACTGCCGTTGCTGAGCTCAAAGAGCAAGCTTCGGTGGCCGCTATGGCCAAGATGATGAGCCTTGATATCAAGGCCAAGGTGTCGGGTCAGCTGCCAGGCTGCCTGAATATTTTTGGCGGCGACATTGTTGTCGCTCTGTGCGTATTGAGGCTCGGTAAACATGTTGCCACCCCCGAACAACTTGGCCTCATATTCATGGATAGGGGCGGGATAGTGACTGGCCGCTTGCAGCAGCAAGGCGAGGGCCTCATCGGCATAGCGCCCATCCAGCTTGGTAGAGGGATTGCGCCGACTTGGCAGCATGTAGTGACACATTCCTCCCTGTTTCTGCTCCGGATGCCACAAGGTGATGGCAATACAGGAGCCCAGTACGGTTCTGACCACCACATCCTCCTTGCCAAAAAAGAGCTCTCCCGGTTGCAGGATCACCTCCCGAGTCATGACTTATCTCTTCTGATAGATGGAAGGCGAGACAAGCTGCAGGCCGTGGTGCAGGCCATGCAGGCTCTCGGCGTGGCTCACCAGCAGGTAGCCACCGGGTTTGAGTCTGGGTACCAGCCGCTGCAATACTTGCCCTTTGGTCTCCTTGTTGAAGTAGATCATCACGTTTCTGATGAAGATGACGTCAAACATGCCGATGTCCGGCAGATCCTGATTGAGGTTGATCTGCATGAACTGCACCTTGTCCCGCAACTTGCGATCGATGATGAAGATGCCCTCCTGCAGGCCCACACCCTTGAGGCAATATTTCATCAAAAAGGGCAGTGGAATATTTTGCGCCCGCTCGATGGGGTAGCGACCGCTCATCGCCTGTTCCAGCACCCGGGACGAGATATCGGAGGCCAGGATCTCCCAGTTGAAGGTACTGCGTTTTTCCGCGAGGGTCATGGCCAGACTGTAGGGCTCCTCGCCGGATGAGCTGGCAGCGCTCCAGACCCGCAATGGTTGCTCGGGCGGGAGCGCTGAGACTATCTCCCGTGTCAGAAACTCGAAGTGTTTGGGCTCCCTGAAAAAGTAGGTTTCGTTGGTGGTAAGGAGATCGAGCGCCAGCTGCAGTTCGCTGCTGCGATCGTTCATGATGAGCTGGAAGTAGTCGTCATAACTATCCAGCTCATAGTGGCAGAGTCGCTTCGCCAGGCGGCTGGCTACCAGCGCCTTCTTGGCCGGAGACAGCTCTATCCCCGCCGTTTGATGAAGCCAGCGTTGGAAACGGGAGAACTCATCATCATGCAGCTGGGTTTGATACAAAAAACTGTTCCTCTACCTGTGTTGTCGGAGATGGGAGAGGCAACGCCTCTCCCGTGACTAGAACCGGACAAAATCGCCATCGCCGATGGGGCGTTGCACTGTGGCGGCTCGTTCCCGACTGTTGGCAGTGCTCTCGTTCATAAAGCGACCTCGGGTATTGGGGTGAAGATGCGAGCTGGCTGCTTTACCTTCTTTGGCGTGGGCCTCCAGGGTAAAGAACTCCATGGCCAGTTGCAGCTGTTCAGCCTGGCTGCTCATCTCTTCTGCTGTGGCAGCCAGCTCTTCGCTGCAAGAAGCGTTCTGCTGGGTAACCTGACTCAGCTGGTTCATGGCCTGGTTGATCTGGCTGACACCGGTGGATTGCTCAACCGAAGCGGCACTGATCTCCTGCACCAGATCCGAGGTCTTGTTGATTGAAGGAACCATCTGATCCAGCAAACGACCTGCTTTTTCCGCCATCTCGACACTGCTGGAGGCCAGCTCGCCAATCTCCTGTGCTGCAACCTGGCTGCGTTCGGCCAGTTTGCGCACCTCCGCCGCCACTACGGCAAAGCCTTTGCCGTGATCGCCTGCCCGCGCCGCTTCGATAGCTGCGTTGAGAGCCAACAGATTGGTTTGGTAGGCGATGTCATCGATGATGCCAATCCGTCTGGCGATCTGCTTCATGGCATCCACAGTCAGTTTGACCGCTTCTCCTCCCTCTACGGCCTCTTTGGCTGCCTTGCTGGCCATGCCATCGGTGACCTGGGCATTGTCGGTATTCTGGTTGATGCTGGCGCTCATCTGTTCGATGGAGGCGCTGGTCTCCTCCATGCTGGAGGCCTGTTCACTGCTGGATTGGCTGATCGACTGGGCGGTCGCGCTTACCTGCTCGGCGGCACTGGAGAGGTTGTCAGAGGCGCCGCGCACTTCGGTGACGATGTTGGTGAGCGAAGCGATGGTCTTGTTGAGCGCATCCTTGGTGGTGCCAAACACACCGGGGTAGTCCGCCTCAATCTGTTGGGTCAGATCCCCTTTTGCCAAACATTGCACGACCCGGATGACGTCGTTGAGGGTGCTGTCGATCACTTCTGCAATCTGGTTGATCCCTTCTCCCATCGCCTGAAAGAAGCCGCTCTTGCCAGCAAGTTCCATCCTGCGGTGCAGCTCGCCATTAATCACGGCCTGCACAATGTCGGACATCTCTTTCTCTATCATCACTTCCTTGGTTCTGTCGGCCCATTCGACCACGGATCCCAACCGTTCTCCGGTATCGTTGAAGACCGGATTGGCGATCAGGGAGAAGGTGCGCCCCCCCAGCTGTATCTGGGTGCGGTAGGTGCTGTTGAGTTTGGCCAGCATGGCGCGCTGATGGCCGGGATTTTTATGAAAGCTGTCGATGTTGGCGCCCATCAGCTGATTGGCGTTGAAGCTGTAGAGCTCTTTCTTGATGTCGGTCTCAGCCTGATTGAGCATGCCGGTCACTGCCTCGTTCATATAGATAATGTCGAGGTTGGTATCGGCAATCATCACGTTGGTACTGGCGCAGTCGAGGGCTTTGCGAACCAATTGGTTCTCATGGAGCAGTACCTGGTTCTTTTTAATGTCGTTGCGGCTCTGTTCCAGCTTGTCACTGAGCAAGGTGACCACCTCGTTGATGGCATGTCCTACTTCACGCAAGGGGCTATCCATACCGGAAAGATCGAGTGGTGCTGGAACCTGCTCTGCCAAGACTGCGTGTTGCAGCTGGCCGATTGCGTCGAGTAACTGGGTCCGCTGCCTCACTTCGGTGGCATTGTCTCCGAAGAGTTTTCCTAAGAGTGATTGGGTCATGAGCGTTTCCTTATGCTGCATGTCGTGGAGTATGGAGGCCTTTTCAGGAGGGTTGCAGGTTGCCTTGTGGCAACCTTGCCTGTGGCTGGGCCAGTTCGTTGAGTTGAGCCATCTCATCGAGTGACAACACTTTCCCGGTATCGATGAGGATGACGAATTTGCCGTTGACCTTGCCCATGCCGCTGATGAAATCGGCCCGGATGCGGGCACCAAAACTGGGTGGGGGCTCGATATCTGCTTGTGGGATACCCAGTACTTCCGATACGGAATCCACCACAACGCCAATATCCTGACCTAAAGGTTCATCGCCCTGCGGGGCCACCCCCTCAATAATGACGATGCAACTACGGCGAGTGATGACCGAAGGTGCATTGCCAAAGCGGGCATTCAAGTCTACGACCGACACTACCGCTCCTCTGAGGTTGATTACGCCGCGAATAAAACCCGGCATCATCGGAACCGGAGTGATATTGCCGTATTCGATGATCTCTTTGACCCCCAGAATATTGATGGCGAACATCTCGTTGTTGATCAGAAATGTCAGGTACTGGGCATCGCCACTGCTCTCGTCAGCGGCCGCTGATGGCACCGTGATGTCGGTGGATGTATGCATGGTCGCCTCCGGTTAAAAGCGGACAAAATCCGCGTCATCAATGGAATGGGATGATGGTTGATTGGGCTGGCTGGCCCGTTGTGGGGGGGCGATGAAACTGCCTCTGGGAGGCATGCCCTTGTGGCCGGTTTCATGGGGCCTGATGTTGAGCTGCGCACTTTTCTCTAGAGCAAAAAAGGCCATGGTTTGCTGCAGTTCGCTGGCTTGCGAGCTCATCTCTTCGGCTGTGGCTGCCAGCTCCTCGCTGCTGGCCGCATTCTGCTGTGTCACCTGGTTAAGCTGGTTCATGGCCAGACTGATCTGGTTGGCAGCACTGGCCTGCTCGCCTGAGGCAGCATTGATCTCTTGTACCAGATCAGAGGTTTTGCGAATGGAGGGGACGATCCTCTCCAGCAGGTTGCCAGCCCGCTCTGCCTTGCTGACGCTGTCGGAAGAGAGTTCACCAATCTCCTGCGCTGCGATCTGGCTGCGCTCTGCCAGTTTTCTTACCTCGGCAGCAACCACCGCGAAGCCTTTGCCATGCTCTCCGGCGCGAGCCGCCTCGATGGCGGCGTTTAGGGCAAGCAGGTTGGTCTGGTAGGCAATGTCGTCGATGATGCTGACTTTCTTGGCGATTTGCTGCATGGCGGTCACCGTCTGTTGAACGGATTGGCCCCCTTCGGTTGCCTCCAGCACCGAGTTGCTGGCCATGCTGTCGGTGATCTTGGCGTTCTCGGTGTTCTGATTGATGCTGGCGCTCATCTGCTCGATAGAGGCGCTGGTCTCTTCAACGCTGGCTGCTTGCTCGCTGGTGGCCTGGCTCAATGCCTGCGCCGTATTGCTCACCTGATTGGAGGCATTGGTCAGGTTGTCGGCGGCGTTGCGTACCTCTTCGATGATATTGGTCAGCGCAGTGATGGTCCGGTTGAGGCCGTCTTTGGTCTGGCCAAAAATACCTGGGTAGGGCTCATCGATCCGTTGGGTCAGATCCCCTTTGGAGAGCGCGGTGGCGATGCGCATCACATCTTCCAGACTGGTATCTGTCACATGGGAGAGGCGATTCAGCAGCTCGGATACCCGCTTGATATATCCTTGACGATCCTCCAGCGCAATCTTGTGGCTGAAGTCGCCCTGTTCGACAGCGGCGGTGACCAGCGTTTCGATATCCGTGATCAAGGCTCCCAGTTTCTTGACCATGTTATCCATCGCCATCAAGAGCTGACCCGCTTCATCGTTGGACTCTATCTGGATCGATACATCCAGATTGCCATCGGCCAGACTATTGGCCACGCGCAGAGCCTGTTCGATGGGGGTGATGATGCTTTTGATTAGCAGGGTGCCAAACCAGGCTGCGAGTGCGATGCCGACCGCGATAACCACCGCCATGGTTATCAGCATCACGTCATACCAGGATTGCGCTGCGGTATATTCCGACTTGGCCACATTGAGCTGCAGGTTGACCAGCTCGGTGATTTTGTTGCCTATCGGGTCGATGGAGCCATAGAGGGCACCGTCAAAGTTGTTCAGCATGCCAGTAATCATGCCGTGCTGGGTGGCGAGGTATTTCTCCAGCTTGCCAATATCGGTATCGGCCGCGTTGAACAGGGTTGTCGCCTCGGCTGACAAACGCTGTTCATCTGGTGTGAGAGTGGTGGACTGGTAGTGATGCCACTCGTTTTTGATTGTCTGCTGGGCCTGTTGTATCTGCTTCAAAGCCTCTTCTGCCGGGATCAGCCCCGCATTGGCCTTGTTGAGGTTGTCGATGATCGAGACGGCATAGCTGTCGGAGATAGTCTTCAGCTGCTTGAGGGGAACCACCCTGTCGTTGTAAACGCGCTGCAACCCGGTATTGCTGCTCTGCATGTTGTATAACCCGAGGCTGCCAACAGCCAGCAGCAGCAGGCAGAGCATGCAGAGCAGTACGATAAGACGCAATTTGATGGTGGAATTTTTTAACATGATGGTCCCCTCAGTTGATGCTGGATTGAGGCAGGTTGCGCGACACTGTCAACCTGTTGAGCTGACAGGATTCCTGAGTGATTGCGTGCTGGATCAGCGAAGGAATGTCGAGGATCAGGGCGACCTCTCCCCCCCCCAGAATGGTTGAACCACTAATGCCCTGCAGGCGCTGGAACAATTTTCCCAACGGTTTGATGACGGTCTGGAATTCTCCCAGCAGTTCATCCACTACCAGCCCGGATTTTTTGCCTGCATGGCTGACCACGACAATGTTCTCGCGCCTCCCTTTGCTGCCATTGGTATCGAAGTAGTGTTGCAGGCGGATAAAGGGCAGCACCTCGCCACGCAAATTGATGTAATTGCGACCCTGGGTATCGGACAGTGCACTCTGGGTCAATTCAACGCACTCGATCACCATATCGAGGGGAATGACGTAGTGGGTGTCGCAGACTCGCACCAGGAAGCCGTCGATGATGGCAAGGGTGAGCGGCAGGCGGATCTGCACACGGGTTCCTTTTCCCGGGATGCTGTCCAGATCGACCGTGCCGCGCAGGGCAGTGATGTTGCGTTTGACGACATCCATGCCAACCCCGCGACCGGAGAGGTTGGTTATCGCCTCGGCGGTAGAGAACCCCGGCTCGAAGATCAGGTTGTATATCTCCTGATCTGTCAGCGTGGTGGTTGGGCTGATCAGACCGCGCTCGATGGCTTTTTGCTGGATCCTGGCTTTGTTGAGACCAGCTCCGTCATCCCGAATTTCGATGACGATACTGTTGGAGTCGTGATAGGCATTAAGATTCAGGGTGCCACGGGGGGATTTGCCTGCCAGCAGCCGTTGCTCTGCCGATTCGATGCCGTGATCCATCGAGTTTCTGACCAGATGCATCAGCGGATCGCCGATCTTCTCTACCACCGATTTGTCCAGTTCAGTCTCGGCTCCGGAGATCACCAGAGTGATATCCTTGTTCAGCTCCTGACTGACATCGCGCACCACCCGCTGGAAGCGGTTGAAGGTATCGCCGATAGGCACCATGCGCAGGCGCAGTGCACTGTCGCGGATCTCTTCCACCAGCATGGCAATGACTGAGGTGGCTTCCTGCAGTTGGCTTTCGCGGGTACGTTGGGCCAGCAGATTGGCTCCTGAACTGGCGACTACCAGCTCCCCGACCAGATTGATTAGATCATCCAGCTTGTCGGCATGCACCCTGACGTAACGGCCCTCTTTGCTCTTGCTCTCCTTGGTCTGGTTCTGTTTTTTCAGGGCGGCATCGACGACGGCTTCGTTGACGGCACCCTGCGCAATCAGGATTTCTCCGAGTTTGGGCGCTTGTTCTGCCGGGGTCGCTTGTTGTGCCTGCAGACCGCTTGCTAACTCCTCTGCGGTGAGGGCGCCGGTGTTGACCAACAACTGGCCCAGCATGGTGCTATCTTCCGGTAGCGACTCGATCAGGTTGATGAACTCGGTGATCTTGCTGTGGGGCGGCAAGATGGTGATCTGACAGTCATCTCTGACAAATTCAAAGACATCGCTGATGGCCGTCTTGTCTGCCTGCGAGTCGAAGTCTATCTCGTAGCCGAGGTAGCAATTCTCCGGATCGAACTGTTCCCAATCCGGTAGCGCCTGATGGATGGTCTCCACTGAACATATGGTTCCGAGGGTGCCGAGATAGCGCAGAAATGCGGCCGGATCCATGCCATTGCGCAGCACATCGGGGCCAAAACGCAGGGAGATATGCCACAGGGAGGCGGCGCTGGTAATCCCTCCCTCTTTTTCGATCTTGGGTTCCGGCATATGTACAGTATCTGGCAGCGTGGCATGGGGGGCGCACTGATGACGGGTGAGAGTGAGCCTCAGCCGTTCATCCTGGTTGGCATCGCCCTCGCTTAAGGTGCTGCCCTGTTCTGCAACGACACTGATGAGCGTCTGGATGTGGTCACAGCTTTCCAGCAGGTCCTTGATCAGAGGAGAGGTGACGGTGAGCTGCTGATTGCGGATCTGGTCTAGCAGATCCTCGACAATATGGGTAAACCCGACTATTGGTTGCAGACCAAACAGGCCAGCCGACCCCTTGATGGTATGAGCAGCACGGAAGATGGCTCCAATCAGCTCGCTATTGTCAGGGTCCGATTCCAGTGATAGAAGGGCTGACTCCATCTCTTCAAGCAACTCGCGTGCCTCGGCGATATAGGTTTGTAAAGCCTGATCAAGATCGATGCTCACGGTGACTCCTTGTCATGGTGGCTCAGGGCCGTTCGCCATGGGTGATGAGGGTGGGGTCGCCAAAAAAGGCCGAGAGTTGGCAGAGCTCCAGCAGTTCAAGCACAACATGGCTGTGCCAGACCAGCGCCAGGGAGGTGCCCTGCTGCAGAGCGGTTTTCTTCGCTGCCAGCAGCAGTTGCAGCCCTGCGCTGTCTATCTCGGATACCGCCGCCAGATTCAGCTCCAGTTCGTTCCCCTGATGCAATAAGGGCGAGAGAGCATCTTTCAGCTCGCTGACTGTATAAATGGTGATCTCGTCCGGCATGGTCACCACTACCTTGTTGTCGAGTAGCTCACTCTGTAGTTGCATGATGTGCTCCGGATCACGGCATGATGAGCTTGGCGACTGCGGCCAGCATCTGTTCGGGCTGGAAGGGTTTGACCACCCAGGCTTTGGCTCCTGCGGCTTGTCCCTCCTGCTTCTTGCTGTCCTGAGACTCGGTGGTCAGCATGATGACAGGGGTAAATTTGTAGTTGGCCAGCTTTTTGGCCTCTTTGACGAAGGTGATGCCATCCATGTTCGGCATGTTGACGTCACTGATGATCAGGTTGATCTTCTTGCCATCTAGTTTGTTGAGCGCATCTTTGCCGTCAGAGGCTTCCATGACCTCATAACCGGCTCCCTTGAGGGTCATGCCCACGACTTGGCGAATAGTTGCCGAGTCATCCACGATCAGGATCGTTTTGCCCATATCTCTCTCCTAGAAAAATGTGATGTCGGCGCTGCTTGGTTGCGCGTTGACTGTACGGGTGGTGCGACCATGGTGAATATTGCGCTGTTCGTCGGTGGCGTATGAGAGCTCCATCTCTGCCAGCCAGCGATTGGCATCGATCTGGATTGGCCCTGTCGCATTGCTGCTCTGCTCCGAAGCAACCAGATGGCTGGAGAGGCTCTCCATGTTTTGTCTGACGTGGCTGAGGATCTGGCTGACTCTGTCTTGAAATTGCAGCGAGACAATGACGCTGGAGATTTCGCGATGGATATCGGTGCTCTCGTTTTGCAGCAGGGAGGCGGATTCCGCCAGGCTGTCAGTGGCATGGCGAAAACGGGCCAGTACCTGTTCAATTGTCTGCTCCGAATTGAGCGCTGAGGCGTGATCCCGTGCGGCAGCATTTTCGGCAATCTGGAAGGCGCGACCGATAGCAGTATTGATGGTGTCTACCTTGTCGGTCATCTTCTGGGCGGTTTCGCTAGAGAGGCGGGAGAGGTTGCGCACTTCATCCGCGACCACAGCAAAGCCACGGCCTGCTTCCCCAGCGCGAGCCGCTTCAATGGCGGCGTTGAGGGCCAGCAGGTTGGTCTGGGAGGCGATTTTGGCCACATCCATGGCCATGGTGTTGAGCTCTATGGTGTAGGTGGTCAGGCTTTTTATCTCACCCAGCATGGCATCCCGATTGGCTTGGGCGGAGTGCAGGATGGCCACTACCTCATTGAGCTGCTGCTGGCTCTCGCTCAAGACTCCTGCCATGCCACGGGAATTGGCATCACCCAGTTCTCCTGCTGCCAGATGAGAAGCATTGACTGCTTCCTCCAGCTTGTTGGCCAAGCCGCTGAAGCGTTGGGTCAGGTCAATCATCGCGGCTTCGGTTTGTTGACGAGAGCTTTCAATTTGCTGGGACCAGATAGGTAGAGCCTTCTCGCACACCTGTTCGAGCCCGATGATGGAGTGGGCGAGAGGATCGGTCGCGACGGTTTGTTCCTCTCCTGCACGATGTCGGAGTGTGTGCTGGTGGAAGTGACTCGATGTCCAGAGCGCGGCGGCAATACCAACCAGCACATTGAGCAGCAGGTAGAGAGGTGACAGCGCATCGGCGAGCTGCAGCAACAGGCAGCTCAGCAGAGCAAGCCCGATGCAGCAAATCCAGCAAACCGGTTCCCAAAGCGGTGTGTTCACGCCACTTTTGTGTTGTGCCATACGTAGCTTATCCCTGTGCAATTATTTGGTAAGAGGTAAAGGCGCAGGACCGAAACAGTCATGGTGCCCCTTGACGCTCTTTTCTTTATTTATAGTTGGCACAATAAGGTTAGCGGAAAAAAATTAATTGGCTGCAAATCGGAGTTGTTTGTATCAGCGATTGCCGTATCAAGCGGCTTGCGAAGTGGGGGGCGGAGCTTGGTGGGGATGAAAAGGAGAGAGGGAGCCTGAGGATTCAGGCTCCTGATGAGGATCAAGCCTCGTTGGCGTGAGCCTTCTGGCAACCTTCCACGGCGTGGGCGATGAGCTCCAGTGCGCTCTTGTCGCACGGGGGCAGTTCGGCATCGCACGCCTTGATGGGGGTGACGCGATCGCCCCACTTGATGATGGCGGCACCCCAAGTCAGGCCGGCACCGAAAGCGGCGGTCAGCAGATAGGAGTTCGGCTTGACGCGGCCCTGCTCCAGCGCTTCGCAAAGGGCGATGGGCACAGTGGCTGCGGAGGTGTTGCCGTAGTTTTCGATGTTGACCATCACCTTCTCCATCGGCGCATTCATCCGCTTGGCGAGGGTCTCGATGATGCGGATATTGGCCTGGTGCGGCACGATCAGATCGACCTGCTCCGGCGCAATACCGGCCTGCGCCAGCACAGTGCTGGTGGCTTCACCCATGCCGCGCACGGCGCGTTTGAAGATCTCCGGCCCTTCGAAGTTGAAGGTGAACAGCCCATCGATATCGGCAAAACGCACCCGATCGGTACCGAAGTTCGGTACGTGCAGGATCTCCCGCGCTTCGCTGTCACAGCCGAGCTTGTTGGCGATCAGGCCACACTCCTGCTCGTTTGCCTCGATCACCACGGCACCGGCACCATCGCCAAACAGCACGGCGGTATCGCGGCGCGCCCAGTCCAGCAGGTAGGTGAGGCGCTCAGCACCGATCACCAGCACCTTCTTCATCATGCCGGTCTGCACCAGCGAGGTGGCGACCGAGAGAGAGTAGACGAAACCGGTGCAGGCGGCGTTGAGATCAAACACGGCAGCGTTGACGGCGCCCAGTTTCTTCTGCACGGCAGAGGCGGCGCTTGGCAGAAGGTTGTCCGGGGTGGCGGTGGCCAGGATGATGCCATCGAGATCGCTCGCTTCCAGACCGGCGCAGGCCAGCGCGCGGCGACCGGCCAGGGTGGCGAGATCCGAGGTGCTGACATGGGAGATCCGGCGGGCCTTGATGCCGGTGCGCGGATAGATCCACTCGTCTGACGTATCCATGATGGTGCTGAGGTCGTCGTTGGTCAGCACGGAGGGCGGCAGGCATTTGCCCCAGCCGGTGATATTGGCGTATTTCATCTTGTTACCGCTTCTCAAAGTGGATCGCCCGCGGGCGGAAAATCGTGCAATTATGCCGTACGAGACAACCACTGTCATCTTGTGGTCATGGTTATGTGCGGGGGGCTCAGCTGTGCCATCTGGTCGCAAAGGGCTGCAACGTGCTGAACATGGCAGGAAATTTTGCTTAAAACGCGGGACTCCTCTGCCCTAAGATAGGCGTTTCCCACCGATGAGGGTATCTCCTTGCTCAGAGCCAATCTCAACTTGTTGCCGACCCTCAAGGTTCTGCTGGAGACCCGCAATATCAGCCGCGCCGCCGAGCTGCTGCACCTGAGTCAGCCCTCCATCAGCAAGCAGCTTGCCCAGTTGCGCAGCGAGTTTGACGACGAGTTGCTGGTGCGGGAGGGGCAACGCTGGCTGCTGACGCCACGGGCCGAAGCGCTGGCCGCCCAGCTGGCGGATTCTCTCGGTGCGCTGGAGCGGCTCTACGAGGCCCCCGGGTTTGACCCGAGCCGCTGCGAGCGGGTATTTCGGCTCGCCTCCTCCGATTATGTGGCCCAGCATATCCTGCCCGATATCTGCGCCGCGCTCGCCAAAGAGGCGCCGTTGGCGGCGCTGGAGTACAGCCTGTGGGACAAACGTCAGCTGCCGCAGTTGTGGCAGTCCGAGCTGGATCTGGTCTCTACCATCACCGAGCAGGTACCGGAGCAGATCCGAGGTCTGCATCAGGGGGAAGATCGGCTAGCGGTGTTGATGGGACGTCATCACCCGCTGGCGGGCAAGGCGCTGAGTCTCGATGACTATCTCGCCTGGCCTCACCTGCAGGTGAGCGGGGGAGGCGACAAGGACAGCCCGGTTGAGCAGGTATTGGCGCCGCAGGGACTGAGTCGGCGCTGGTTTGCCAGAGTCCCCTTCTTTCAGGCGGCAGTAGAGGTGTTGCTGCGCACCGATTGCCTGATGACCACCCCGGCTCATATCGCCTGGCAGCTCTCCTGTGGCCATGAGCTCACCTTTGTCGACCTGCCCTTTGCTACCCGCGACCAGCAGTATCATCTGCTGTGGCATCAGCGCCACCATCAGGATCCGGCCCATCGCTGGTTTCGCGAGCTGGCCTACCCCTTCCTGCGGGATCACCTGCAACGCACCGTCGGCGAGAGTCGCAAGCTGCTCGATCTCGGCGGTTAGTCCAGTCAGTTGTGTGGCGCTATAGCCATTAGTTATGGAATCTATTCATAACTTTCACTACTGGCATAATGGCTCAGCCCGTACCCTGAGTGCAGGTCATCATATCGAGCATATAAAGAGGAAAAGCATGGAACTGACGAGTTGGCTGGCACTGGCCGCAATCTGCGTGATGGGCGCCATCAGCCCGGGGCCGAGTCTGGCGCTAATCATCCGCAACACGGTGCAGGGCGGGCAGGGGCACGGCGTCGCCACTGCGCTCGGTCATGGCCTCGGGGTTGGTATCTATGCGCTGGTCACCGCTCTTGGCTTATCTATCCTGATCACCCAGACCCCGATCCTGTTTGATCTGATCCGCTACGGCGGCGCCGCATTTCTTGCCTGGCTCGGGGTGAAAGCTCTGCTAGCCAAACCAGCCGGTAGCGAAGCGAATGAAGAGGTACACCAGCTGCGCGGTCGGCAGGGGGCCTTTGAAGGCTTTATGGTGGCCTTCCTCAATCCCCAGCTGGCGGTGTTCTTTATCGCCCTGTTCAGCCAGTTTGTGCGGGCCGATACCGGCTGGAGCGAAGGGGGCATCATGATGCTCACCGCGGGCGGGATCGATGCCGTCTGGTACGTGCTGGTGGCGCTGTTGCTCTCGCGTGGGCCTGTGCTGGCGTGGCTTAAAGCCAAATCCTTTGTGATCGATAAGGTGAGCGGCTTGGTGCTGCTGGGACTGGCACTCAAGGTGGTTATCTAATCCTGCATTTTGCGGATACCTTAAGCGGGATCAAGGTACGCGGGTGGTGAATGGGCTAGAGTAGCGCCCATTTGCTGTCCGCCCTGATCCCGAGACCATGCACCAGAACAAGCACCCGTTAAGCCATAACAACCGGTTGGAGCTGCTGGCTCCGGCCAAGAACCTCGCCTACGGCATCGAAGCCATCAACCATGGTGCCGATGCCGTCTACATGGGCGGCCCAGCCTTTGGCGCCCGCAGCGCTGCGGGCAACACCATCGAGGATATCGAGGCGCTGGCGCGCCACGCCCATCGCTTCGGTGCCCAGGTCTTTGTCGCCTTCAACACCCTGCTGCACGATCACGAGCTGGAGCAGGCCCGGCGGCTGACCCACCAAATTTACGAAGCCGGTGCCGATGCGCTCATCGTGCAGGATATGGGACTGCTGGCGCTGGATTTGCCTCCCATCGCGCTCCATGCCAGTACCCAGACCGACAACCGCACGCCGGAGAAGGTGAAGTTTCTGCAGGATGTGGGTTTCTCTCAGGTGGTGCTGGCGCGCGAACTGTCTCTTGCGCAGATCCGCGAGATCAGTGCAGCGACCAATGTGCAGCTGGAGTTCTTTATCCACGGTGCGCTCTGTGTCTCCTACAGCGGCCAGTGCAATATCAGCCATGCCCGCACCGGCCGCAGCGCCAACCGAGGTGAGTGTGCCCAGCTCTGCCGTCTGCCCTGCTCACTGCAAAAGCCGGACGGTGAAGTGCTGGTGGCCGACAGCCACCTGCTGTCCCTCAAGGATATGGATCAGACCGACAACCTGGAGGCCTTGATCGAGGCGGGGATCCGCTCCTTCAAGATTGAAGGGCGACTCAAGGGGCTCGACTACGTCAAAAACGTTACCGCCTGGTATCGCCAGAAGCTGGACGCCATTCTGGATAGTCGCTCCGATCTGGTGGCTGCCTCTGCTGGCCGTTGCAGCTACAGCTTCACGCCTGACCCCAAAAAGAGCTTCAACCGCAGCAGCACCGATTACTTCCTCCATGGCCGCCAGCAGGGGATCGACTCCACCAAAAGCCCGAAATATGTGGGCGAGCCGCTGGGGCGGGTCACCAAGGTGACCCGTGACGGTATCGAGATTGATGGCAAACAGGTCACCCTCAACAACGGCGACGGTCTGGGCTTCTTCAAGCCGAATAACGAGCTGGTGGGGATGCGTCTCAACAAGGTCGAAGGTAAGCAGTTACTCCTGTCAGAACGCATGCCGGGGCTGAAGGTGGGGACAGAAATCTACCGCAACCACGATCAGGCGTTCAGCAAGATGCTGGAGAAGGCGAGCGCGGATCGCCGCATCCGGGTCGATATGGTGCTGGCAGAGTGCGATGAGGGCGTGATTCTCACGCTCACCGACGAGCAGGGCATCAGTGCCGCGGTGACCCTGCCTTGCGACAAACAGCCTGCCGACAACCCGGAGCGGGCGCTGCAACAGGCGCGGGATCAGCTTGGCAAACTCGGCAATACCCTGTTTGTGGCGCGCAAGATTGAGTTGGCATTCACTCACCCGCTATTTATCGCCGCATCACAGCTCAACGGTTTGCGCCGGGATGGTATCGCTGCGCTGGAGGCCGCGCGGGTGGCCAGCTACCAGCGCCCCGAGCGACGCATCGCCCTGCGGGATATCAGCTATCCCCAGCACCGTCTCTCCTACCTTGGCAACGTGCTGAACAGCGCCGCTGAGCAGTTCTTCCGCGAACACGGGGTGGAGAGGATTGCTCCCGCCTATGAGGCGAACAAGGAGGAGCGGGAAGTGGTGCTGATGATCACCAAGCACTGTATCCGCTATAGCCAGAACCTCTGCCCGAACGAGGTGCCCGGTCTCAAGGCCGAGCCGCTGGAGCTCAAGATGGGTAAGGACACCTTCCGCCTGCGTTTTGACTGCAACCGCTGCGAAATGCATGTGATGGGCAGCCTGAAACGCTGATCAATGAGCCCCTTTCTCCAGCCGGAAAGGGGCAATTTTTTATCGCAGGTGCTCTACTCAGACTCCTTTAATTGCCCCTCTCCAGCGCCAGCAGCGCTTTTTTAATCTCCAATCCCCCCGCATAGCCGGTCAGGCTGCCGTTTTGGCCGATCACCCGATGGCAGGGGACGATGATAGAGAGCGGATTGCGGCCATTCGCCGCGCCCACTGCCCGCACCGCATCGGGTTTGCCGATGGTGCGAGCGATATCGCTGTAGCTGCGGGTCTCGCCGTAGGGGATGTCGCACAGCGCTTGCCACACCGCCTGCTGAAAAGCTGTGCCACGGGCGGCAAGGGGCAGGGAGAAGCGCTGCAAGCGACCGGCAAAATAGGCGTCAAATTCGGCGAGGAAGGGGGCCAGCGCCTCGTGATCTTGCTGCCAGCCGCTCATATCGGGCAGCGCCCGCAGGCCCGCCACAAAGTCCACGTGCACCAAGCCATACTCGTTGATGGCAACCAGCAGATTGCCGCAGCGGGTCGGCAGGATATCGTAGCGGATCATGGGGTTCTCTCCTGTTGTTGGGTATCTGGCTGGTTTTCGTTGCCAGTGGCACGGAACAGCAAATCGGGCGCTTCGCTCATGGCGTGCCACAGCCAGCTGGCCGCATAGCTGCGCCACGGTTGCCATGCTGCGCTTTGCGCCAACACCTCTTTTACCGGCAGCTTGGTGCCGCCTCCGAGTGCCTTTTGCAGCACCAGATCGGAGGTGGGGAAGGCGTCGGTATCCAGCCCGCAACGCAGTCGCCAGTAAGAGACCGTCCAGGGGCCTATGCCCGGCAGCGCCAGCAACTGCTCATCACTGGCTGTCGTGAGGGTCAGCTCACCGCTGGCCAGTGCCTTCGCCACTCCCCGCAGGGTGCGAATGCGGCTGCCGGGCATGCCGATACCGTCGAGATCGAGTTCGCACAACTGGGCGGGGGTCGGTAGTTGCGCCACCCCGAATTGCGCCTCGGTACGGGCTACCAGTCGACCGAGTATGGTGATGGCTCCCTTGACCGACACCTGCTGGCCGACGATGGCGCGCAGCATCACCTCGTATTCGTCCCAGCCACCCGGCAGCCGCACGCCGGGCCAGCGCGCCTGCAAGCGGGCGAGCAGCGGATCCTGACCGAGTAGATCTCCGATCCGCTGCATGTCGGCATCGAGGTCCCACATCCTGCGCACCCGATAGAGCAGATCGGGCAGCGCTGCGAGCGGCAGATCATGGACTGTGAGTTGCAAGTTGTGCCCCTTGCCCTGCGCGATGCGCACCAGCGCGACCTGATCGCCGACCCGGTAGCGCCGCTCATACACCTCACCATCTACCCGCTCCAGCCTGGGGATCGCCCGCAGCCGGTAGAACGCCAGCATGGCCGCCACGTCATACGGAGGGCGGTAGGGCAGTTGCAGCGTCAGGGTTGCGCCGCGCGGCTGATCGCTCATGTGCTCTGGCGCATGACCCTCTTGTTGGCGCAGGGTACGTGGGGCCAGCCCGTAGGCGTTGAGCCAGGCGTCATTGAAGCGACGGATGCTGGCAAATCCGGCGGCAAACGCGATGTCGGTAATGGGCAGCCCGGTTTCGGTCAGCAGCCTTTTTGCAAGCAGCAGGCGGCGTGTTTGCTCCACCTGTTTTGGCGAGGCGCCGAGATGTTGCTCGAACTGGCGGCGCAGGGTGCGTTCGCTGATCCCTGCCTCAGCGGCGAGTTCAGCGAGCGTGCCCTCAGCCAGCTCGCCGCGATCGATGCGCGCCAGCAGACGTGCCAGTTCAACCGGCAGATCGCCACGGGCGGCGGGGGCCAGCTCGGGGCGGCAGCGCAGGCAGGGGCGCAGCCCATACTGCTCGGCGGCCGCGGCGCTTTGGAAGTAGCGCACATTGTGCTCGTGGGGTGGCCGTGCTGGGCAGACTGGCCGGCAGTAGATGCCGGTCGAGAGCACGCCGGTAAAGAAGCAGCCATCAAAGCGAGCATCGCGGGCGAGCCGTGCGGCATGGCACTGCTCACGGCTGAGGGTGTTGATCACCTCATCTTGTGACGACTCTGGGCTGGGCTTTGCATTCATGGTGTGGGCGGCTTTGCTGGAATAGATGGCAAGAGAGTAAGGGGGCTCAGGGGCTGTGACTAGCCAGAAACGGACAGGGATAGCAAAAATTGGCCAAAGGTTTTTTTGCTCTTTTATTGCACGGCCGGGTTTCACTCTTCGTCACGCTGTTATTCATGTATCGCGGCTCGACAGAAGGGGGCATAACGGACGGGTCGTAGGCACGATTGGCTTAGCTTTATTTGCTTAGCGAGATTAGTGGCGGCGAAAACTGCTTAAAAATTAATAACAGATCACATAACTATCTTTTTTACATTGAGTGTGGTGATTTTGTGTTGTTCAATCGAGTCAGTTAATTTTTGGTGATTATTAAGTCATCACATCTGCGGCCTTAGGCCGACCAATAACAACAACACTTGCCAAGGATGATAAGTGAACGACTGTAAGGCATGGCCCCATTGCTGGGGGTTTAGTCTGAGCGAGTTGTTGATCGCCATGACGGTTGTCAGCATTCTCGCGGCCATCGCGTTGCCAGCGTATCAGGGTTATCTGCAACAGGGACGTCGTTACGAAGCGCAGCAGCAATTGCTGGAGCAGGCGCTCGCCCTCGAACGTATCTATACCCAACAGGGCCGTTATCCCGATACGTTTGCTACCCCTTCCAACACGGATTTCTACCAGTTCAGCTACAGCCAGCAAGATGCTGGCGACTACCTGCTCAAAGCCATTCCAACGACGCGACAACAGGATGAGTGCGGCACTCTGACCCTCGATCAGACCGGTTATCGCGCGGCCAATCGCCATGACTGCTGGGGATCATAAGATGAATGTGCGCGGATTTACCCTTATTGAGTTGATGATCACGGTCGGCATCGCCGCCATCTTGCTATTGGTCGGGTTGCCCTCCATGAGTCAGCGCCTCGCGGCCGAACGGCTCGATCGCAGTGCGACCGAACTCGCGTCAGCCTACCGCTTTGCCCGCAGCGAAGCGGTCAAGCTGACCCTGCCGGTGGTGCTGCAGGGCACCGAGAACGGTGGCTGGGAGGTGATGGCCGACAGCCAGCGGTTGCGTCAGGCATCGGCTCCCGGTGGCGGCGTGGTGATCAAGCCGTTTGACCCCATCCAGATTGCGCCAACCGGCAGCAGCAGCCATGCCGAGATCATTCTGGCCAATCGGCTCGGTGAGCAGCGGGTGCTCTGCGTGGCCCCGAGCGGCCAGCTGCTGCAGGGGAGCTGCTCATGAGACACGCCGCACTTGCCCGCCAGCAGGGTTTCAATCTGGTGGAGATCATGGTTTCCATGGTGTTGGCGGTGATGGTGTTTCTCGGTCTCGCCAAGGGGCAGGTGGTCTCGTTGCAGCAGGCGCATTACAGCTTGCAGAGCACGCTGGCCACGATCGAGGCGAGCAACAGCGTGGAGCAGATCTGGAGCTCGCTGTGTGAAGTGCAGCGCAAGCCCGAGCGGTTCACCCAGGCCGATTTTCTTGCCCGCTTCACCCTGCACGAGGGCCACCGGCTGGTACTGCCGAACCGTTATAGCGACAACTTTGTGGTCGCTATCGAGTGGCAGGATGAGCGGGTCTCCGGCGCCAAGCGGGTGGAGCTGAACGCAGGATTTCCGCCTTTATGCTGAGCGTCCACTCCCGGCAACGAGGTGTCAGTCTTGTCGAGCTGATGATCTCTATGGTGCTCGGTCTGATGCTGATGCTGGCGATTTTTGCCGGTTACGCCCCGATCAAGAGCACGGTCGAGCAGAGCAAGGCGCTGGAGCAGGCGAACGAGGTGTTGCGCTTTGCCACTCTGACCTTTACCAACAGCATCAAGCAGGCGGATCAGCTGATAGCCGTCACCCCTGATCGCCTGACGCTGGCCTTCAAGGTAGAGGGGGGCAATCAGGTGCTCTCCTGCCTTGGCAACCAGAAAACCGCCGATTTTACCGAGCAGTACCGCTTCACACCGCCGGTGCTCAGTTGCGATGACGGAGATGGTCCGCGCCTGTTGCTGGCCCATCTTCAGGATCTTGAATTCGGCCAGCAGGGTGCGTTGGTCAATATCCGCATCTTGCCCGAAGGGCTGCCGAGCTATCTGGCACCGGGAGTAGAGGTGCAGGTGGCCCGCCGCAAGGCGGTCTGGGCGGAAGCGTTGGCCACATCCGGTGCCAACGCCACAGCAGGGGGAGCGGGATGAACAAGGGATTGCAGGGGCAGCGGGGAGCCGTACTGCTGGTTGTGCTGGTGGTGAGCCTGCTGTCGAGTCTGCTGGTGTTTACCAGCATTCAGGAGAACCAGTTGCAGGCTCGCCTGAGCGGCAATTTTCACAAGAAGATCAATGCGCAGCTCAGTGCCGAGCAGGGGATGAACGAGAGCTATCGCGCCCTGCATCAGGCGCTTGGCGCCGAACCGCGGATAGAGTGGGAGCAACTGGTGCAGAAGGTGCCTGGCAAGGGGGAAGGAGCCATGGCGGGCAGCCGCTTCCGCATCGATCAGCTGGAAGCCTCCACAGGCAGCAAGCTGGCGTTGCAGAGCCATGGTCACTATCTGGAGGGGAATGCCAGCCTCAACGCGCTGTTTGCCCTTAAGCGCGAGCCCGGCAATCTCATCTTTCAGGATTCGGTGGTGGCATGCGAAGGGCTCAGCCTCTCCGGTAGCGGTTTTATCGACAGCTACGATTCGCGCAAGGGCAAATATGGCGGCACCAACATTAAGCAGAATGCCAAGGTGGCGACTGTCAGTGACAAGGCCAATGTGGTGCTCGACGGCAATTCGCCTATTTGGGGCGATGTACGGGCGACGGGCTCCGTGACCCTGAACGGATCTTCCCCCATCTCCGGCAACGTGAATGCCGGGAGTGACGTCATTATCTCCCCCTCTTCTGACAAGATTGTCCGGGTCTCCGGCAATGTGAAAGGGGGCGGCAGTTTGACCCTGAAAGGGGGGCGCATCGGTGGTCAGGTTGCGGTCAACGGTAATGTCTCCATGGATTGGGGCACCAGCATCGACAGCGGCAAGCTCAATTATGGTGGCGCTGGTTTTTTTAAAGATCAGGAGAACCAGAAATATCTGGATCCCGAGTACCGCAACGATCCCAGGTTACCACCGGTGGCCGGGCAGGTGTGTGACCCGCTCAATGTGGCCGCGCTGCCCAAATCGTTTCCCCCTGCAACGCTGCCCATCAATGGCCCGCTGACGCTCGGGGCCACCCAGCAGATGGTGCTGACCACGGATCCTGCCACTGGCTCGGTCACCAGCAGCAACCAGCACAAGCCCGGGCTACCGCTACCCGGCAAGGGGGAGTTGTTTGGCAAGGAGCAGACCATTTATCAGCTCGACAGCCTCAATATGGGGGCCGATGCCAGTCTCACCATCAAGGGGGATGTGGTGCTGCTGATCGACAAGGATTTCACCATGACTGGCAGCAACAAGTTGACGGTGAGCGAGGGGAGCAGTCTGACCCTGATCGTCAGCGGCAAGGTCGATCTCGGGGCCGGTGCCGAGGTGACGGCAGCCAAGCAGGGGCTGACTGCTGGCGGTACGCCCGCTATCTCCATCTATTCCGCGTATAGCGGCAAGGATGGGATCAAGCTGTCGGGCAATACGCCGCTCTATGCCGCCCTCTATGCCCCGCTGACCGAGATGCAGATCAGCGGAAGTGGCGGTTTGTACGGGGCGGTGCGTGCCAAGCATCTGACCGAGAGCGGTGCGGGCGGTGTGCACTACGACGAGGCGCTGGGCATGGCAGATCTGGGGGACGATCAGGGGCCGCCGCCGACACTGGCGCTGCGGCAGTGGCACTTTGTGCAGTGAGGCTGGCGAGCGGCTAAAAAGGATCGAACGGGGCGCGCAATTGTGAGAAGGTGGAGATCTGTCCACCCAGCCGTTCACTGTTGAGGAGAGCTCCATGCCAGGCCCCGCTCGCGCCGGTGCCCTGATCTATGCCAAGGATCCGGGCCTGCTGACCCACTTTTACCGTACCTTGCTGCAGATGGTGGTCTGCAGTCAGGATGAGCAGCTGGTGGTGCTGGAAAACAGCGATATCCAGCTGCTGATCCACGCCATTCCTGAGCCTTATGCCGGGCAAGTCGTTATCAAGCGGCCGCCGGCACTGCGGGAAGAGGGGGCCATCAAGCTGTTCTTCACCGTCTCCAGCCTCGCTTGGGCAGAAGCGAAGGCGGCGGATCTCGGCGGCGGTTTGTTGTCACAGCAGTGGACGGGGCCCGGCTTTGTGGTGCGCAACGCCTTCGACCCTGAGGGCAATATCCTGCAACTGCGCGAGTTGCTGGGTTCCCCTGATCCTCTCTGAATTTTCTCTTTTTACAGCATGGTGGCGGCGTGCTGTGCCATGCACCGCCATAAAAACGGGGCCCTGTAGTGGTCAACTAAAAAGGGCCCCGTTCTGCTGTTAGCTTACTGCGCTCATTACTTCAGGTAGCGCTGTTCCAGATGCTGGCGCAGCCAGTGCGGGTTGAGCGCTTCACCGGTGGCGCGGCGCACCAGCTCGTCGGTACTGTGCCGGCTCCCCTGTGACCAGATGTTGCGTCCGAGCCAGCCGAAGATCTCCGGCAGGCGGCCCGCCGCGATCACCTCACCCATGCTGCCCAGCTCTTTCTCGAGGGCAAAGCGCAGCTGGGCGGCATACATGGCGCCCAGGGTGTAGCTCGGGAAGTAGCCAAACGAGCCGTCGGTCCAGTGAATATCCTGCATGCAGCCATTGCGGTAGTTGCCCTTGGTGGAGAGCCCCAGCCACTGCTGCATCTTGGCATCCCACAGCTCGGGGATGTCGGCCACCTCGATCTTCCCTTCCACCAGATCGCGCTCCAGCTCGTAGCGCAGGATAACGTGGGCCGGATAGGTCACCTCGTCCGCATCGACCCGGATAAAGCCCGGCTCGACCCGGCTGTAGAGCTTGGCCAGATTGTCCGGCGCAAACGCCGCCTGCTCGCCGAAGTGGTGACGAATGCGTGGTGCCAGCAGCGCGAGGAAGGCCGGATGATGCCCCAGCTGCATCTCGCAAAACAGGCTCTGACTCTCGTGGATCGCCATGGAGCGCGCTTCGGCCACCGGCTGACCCAGCAGATGGCGCGGCAGCCCCTGTTCGTAACGGGCGTGGCCGGTCTCGTGCACTATGCCCATCAGGCTGGAGACAAACTCCTGCTCGTTATAGCGTGTTGTGATCCGCACGTCGGTCGGCACGCCGCCACAGAAGGGGTGACTGCTCACATCGAGGCGACCGTGTGCGAAATCAAAGCCGAGCAGCCCCATTACCTCCTGACCGAGCGCCTGCTGGGTGGGGATGGGGAAGGGGCCTTGCGGCAGCAGCAGGGCATCGCCCTTTTGTTGTTCACTCACGGTCTGGATAAGAGCCGGCAGCCAGCTGGCGAGATCGCCGAAGATCTGATCGAGCCGTGCGCTGGTCATGCCCGGCTCATAGAGGGCCAGCATGGCGTCGTAGGGGCGCACGCCAAGCGCATCGGCTCGCAGTTGCGCCACTTCACGGGAGAGTTTCACCACCTCCTCGAGATTGGGAGCAAAACCGGCCCAGTCGTTGTTCTTGCGCTGGCTGCGCCAGGCGTGCTCGCACTTGCTGCCAGCGAGCGACAGCGCTTCGACCAGCTCACCGGGCAGCAGGCTGGCATCTTGCCACTGGCGCTTGATTTCGCCGAGGTTGGCGCGTTGTACTTCATCCAGCGGCTCACTCTCGGCCTTGGCAATCCAGTCGCCCAGCTCGGGAGCGGTACGCTTCTGGTGGATTAGCAGACCGAGTTCGGCCATCGCTTCGGCGCGGGCATCGTTGCCCCCTTCCGGCATCATGGCCGCCTGATCCCAGCCGCAGATGGCGGCGAGGTGGCTAAAGCGGTGGATCTGCTGCTGATGTTGTTCAAGCTTTTGATATGACATGGGATTGTCCTTGTTATCGTCCCTGATGGTATGCCGCCCCGTACCTGGCATGATCGGGGCCGTTCGATGCTAACACCGCCGCTGTATAGTTGACCACCTTCATGCAGGCGGGCCAAAGGCGTGGGGGGCGAAACGCGGATTAGCCGAGCCGCTTCTGGTGCCGTTCGCGGTTTTCCGCTTTTTTGCGTTCGCTTTTGCGCAGCAGCACATAGAGCGCGCCGCTGCCGCCGTGGCGACGCTCTGCGCTGTGGATCGCCATGACGGCGGGCAGTTGCGGCAACCAGGCGCTCACATAGCTTTTCAGCAGGGCGCGCGGGGTGCTGCGCTCCCCCTTGCCGTGCAGGATCAGCAGGCAGCGGATATCCCGGACTTCACAATCCGCAATGAACTGCACCAGCGTCTGGCGCGCTTCGTTGAGGGTTTTCTGGTGCAAGTCCAGGCTGGCCTGTAGCTCGTATTTGCCGAGCCGCAGCTTCTTGTAGACCCCCTCCTGCACCCCATCGCGTTTGAAGCCGACGATTTCGTGCGGATCGCGCATCTCGATGGCCTCCATGGTGAGGTGGTCGAGGGCGAGTTGTTCGGCGGTGGCAGCCTGACGGCGAGCGAGCTGCGCCTCGGTGGGGGCGGATTTGGCCGCATGGGGATGGATGTTGTCGCTGCGAATGGGCCGCACGTCGGCCACTTCATTCATAAATAGCGAGAGTTCGTCGTTATGAGACACGGCAGGCTCCCCATAAGAAAAAGTGGGGGCCATTATAACGGTCGTAACCGGCACAGAAAACGGGGAAAGGGGGAGGGGATAAGGGGCACCCGGCATGGACGCTGGTGCAGCCTGGCCCGGGAAGCACAGTCGCGAACCATAAAACAGCACAGGCGGTCAGTGTGAGCTGCCGCCTGTGGTCAGAGGATTATTTGCCCTCTTTGGGTTGTTGAGAATGGGGTTGCTGTGAATGAGGTGGTTGCGAGTGCATCACCTTGTAGATGAAGTAGGCCGCGTAAGAGCTGATGAGCAAGAAGGTGCCGATAATCACCAGCATCGACATCAATCCCACGCTGTTGCCAAACATCAGGTCCAGCCAAAAGTCCATTTTATTGCTCCTGTCACCCGGTTGATGACAGGCATGATAAATACCTCTTTGCCCCGTCCGGGATGATCCCGATCAACTCCCTTGCAGGTTGTTTAATAACCAGTGCGATCTGTGATCGTTCTCACTGGACTCCTTGCGACCGAGCCTGCACCGGACCCGGTGTGGTGAGCGGGGTAATGCGCCACCCTTGCTGCTCCAGCAACGCCAGCAACCCCTGTTCGCCGTAAAGGTGCAGGGCGCCTACCACGATAAAGCTCTCGTTGGGCAGGGTGGACCATTTTTTCAGCCAGTTATGGTTGCGCTCGGCCAGCAGGGTCTGCTCCATCCAGCTTTGTAGCGCGGGGGGAGCCATCTCCTCCTTGAGCAGATTGATCAGCGTCGCCTCATCTCCCTGCTGCCACGCTTTCATTACGGCGGCGAAACCTGTCTCCAGCATCGGCAGCTCATCCAGGGTGCTGGCGAGCATCAGGGTCTGGTTGTCACCCACGCTGGCCAGATAACCGAGCTGCTCCAGCAGGGTTTCAAAACCCACTACCGGTTTGCCCTCTTTGGCGGCCCGGACGGCAAAGTGCTGGTCTATCCCGAGTTCACTCTTGAAGTCGGAGCGGGCCATGGCGGCCTGGGTCAGGGTTATGGCGGCAAACCAGGGGCGCAGGGTGGCGAGGGTAGCCTCGTCGATGCCATAGCGGGCTCCCGCCATCAGGGTGCGTTGATAGAGCTCGGTAGGCAGATGATCCTTGAGCGGTTTGCCATCCACCAGTCGGGTGAGGGAGCCGGTCTGTTGCCACTGATCCGGCGTGATGCTGTTCATGTCCACCTCCATCACCAGTGCGCGACTCTGCAGCCAGGCACGTTCCACTGGCTCGGGCAGAGGATAGAGGGCTGGTTTGCCCGCATGGATGGAGCCCAGCAGCCAGTGTTGCTGGTTGCCCTTGCTCACCCGATAGAAGGCGGGATCGGCAAAGGCGTGCAGCGGTAGCAGCAGGCAGAGCAGGAAGGCAAAGAGGGTGCGATGAAATCTCATGGGGATCCTTAATATGCGCCGGGTGACTTCTCTTGCTGACAATAACTCCTATGATAAGTCCTCATTTCAGATAACCAAGAGGTTTGCCATGCCCCATCTTCGTTTTCGCGCCGTGGCGCTCGATACCCTGCAACAGGTGAGCGGCCCGCTGCTGGCCGAGCTTTGCGAGCTGACCGGCGGCAAGCCGGAGTTTGTCACCATGGAGCGGATTGATAGCTGCTGGATACGCAACGGTGAGCCAGAGACGGGTTTTCCGTTTGTCGAGCTGCACTGGTTCGAGCGGCCACAAGAGATGCAGGACGCCGCCGCGCGCCTTATCACGCGCCATTTGAAACGGGTGCTGGGAGAGCAGATCTATGTGGTGGTGCAGGTGATCCCCTTGGTCAAGAGCGCCTACTACAGCAATGGCGAGCACTATTGAAGAGAGGGACAAACCAGGTTGGCGGGACGGGTGACGCCGCTACCCGGCTAACGCCACTTGGGCGGCAGGATGCTTGTCGCCAATCACGGGATCAGGCCGATTTGGCCAGCAGTTTATCGAGCCAGCGAGTGGGCAATACCCGTCGCAGGAATGCAAAAAGCCGGGTCGGAGTGGTCACCGGATAGCGTGCCTTGGGATGGGTGTGGGTCAGCGCATGGAGCAGCGGCGGGATGCAGGCTTCGCTCGGGAGAGTAAAGCCGCTGGTGGCCCCCTCTTTTTCCAGCCGCGTCAGGGTCTGGCGGTAGGCCGACTGATGACGGCTCTGAGCCGGATCGATGTGGCGCAAGAAGGCGCTGCGGGCATTGGCACGAAAACGGGTATCGATGGGGCCCGGTTCAATCAGGCTGATATGTACCCCGCTACCCGCCAGTTCGAGGCGCAGAGTGTCGCTATAACCTTCCAGCGCAAATTTGCTGGCGTTGTAGGCGCCGCGATACTTCATGGCAACCAGTCCCAGTACCGAGCTGTTCTGCACTATCCGCCCCTCCTTGGCCTCCAGCATCGGCGGCAGCACCTGACGGATCAGATGGTGCCAGCCAAACAGGTTGGTATTGAATTGTTCCCTGAGCGCCTCGGTGGGCAGATCTTCCAGCGCCCCGGGTTGGCCATAAGCGCCGTTGTTGAACAGGCCATAGAGGCGCCCGCCTGCCAGATGGAGCGCAGCACTGGCACCCAGCTCGATGGAGGCAGAATCCGCCAGATCCAGCTGTACCGCTAGCAATCCCTGTTGCTGCAGACGGGCCACATCTTCCGCCTTGCGCGCCGAGGCGATCACGGTAAAACCGTGCTGCCCGAGCGCCTGTGCGGCGGCGAGGCCAATACCGCTGGAACAACCGGTGATCAGAACAAAACGGGGCATGATGGCGTCCTTGTGACTGCTGACAAAAGCGTGCGGGCTGGTGAGCGGATAAAACCCTTATCCGGCTCGCATGTTAGCCTGCCAACCGGAAAAAAGAAAACCGGGCCAAGTGGCCCGGTTTGCTGACATCGTATTGCCTGATTACATGAAGGTAAGCGGCATGATGATGTGGAACTTGACGTCTTTCTCTGACGCAAATACGTTCGGGTATGCCCAGCTAGGCAGATCGTTGTTGTAGTCGGTGTAGTGCAGCTTGAACAGGGTGCCTTTCAGCTTGCCATCCTGCACGGTATAGCTGACATCGAAGTTGGCTGCCCATTCAGTATCTTCACCGGAAGCATGCTTCTTGCCATAGCCATCCTCAATATCCCAGCCATAAGCACCGGATACACCGACAGACCAGCCAGGGGCACCAACCAGGTCATCCAGAGAACGGGTCACGCCGAAGAACAGCGCTTTTTCGTTGTTGGCGTTCCAGTCAGAGCGGGAGTCCCACCAAATTTCGTTGGCGCCCTGAGAGTTGGCGTAGCCACGGGTCAGACGGGGCAGGTAGTTGCCTTCATCACCCTCAGCCTTGGTCCACAGACCTTCCAGACGGAAGCCGTATTGGGCGTAGTTCCAAGCTGCGGTCAGCGCTTGTTGCCATGCCAGCCCATCGTAGGTCTTGCCTGAATCGCCGCCAGCAACGGCACTTGCATCAAAGTCAGAAGTTTCGGAACCGTAGAATTGGTAGCTGGTGGAGAGACCGCCAATCACATCAAACTTATGAGCTAGTTTGAAGTGGTAGCTATCCATATAGTCTTTGGATTGACCGAAAGAACCGGTTACAGCAGTGCCATTTTCGAAGGTATAGCGCGCAGCGATACCATGGATGTAATCGATCTTGTATTGCTCTTCTTGCGGGCTGTAGCCAGAAACCCACGGCTTGGATTTAGCTCGTGAGAAAATTTGGGTTTCTTTGAACCATGGTGCTTTGTATTCATCTGCGATGGCGTAGGTCAGGTAGAGACCGCCAAAGTTGCCTTCGACTTGACCACCACGATAGGTACCCGGCTGATAAGACCAGTTAACACCGATAACGCCTGGAACATAGAGCTGGGTATAGCCGCCTTTGGCTGTAATACTGTCACCAAATTTGAACTTCAGAGCTGCGTTAGTGACGCTAAAACCGTTGCCGGCATTTCCATCTTTAAAGTTGTTATCCCAGTTTCTACCGGCGAAAGAAAATTCATTCTCTTGGTTGGCAGGAGAGCGATCATCGGTGAGGTCATAGGCACCATAGCCACCCAAGTCCAATCCAACGACATTCCAAGCGTAACCGGAGTTAAAGTTCAGTGCGGCTTGAGTCGTTGCGTGACTCAGATTGGATGCGTACTCACCTGTGCCGCCAGTATCTTTGCGGTCGCGATCACGCTGGAAGTAGAACAGACCGCCGGTCAGTTTGGAGTCTTTAACGAAGGTTTCATAGGACTGGCCGTATTCCGGGCTCATCATATCCTGAGCTGCCAACGCCATACCGGGGGCGACCAGAGCGGCTACCACAGCGGCACTCAAAGCGGCGCGCTTGAAGATCACTTTTTCCATTTTTATTGCTCCTGATTTTATGGACTTAGCTTTTTTTTCCGGCAGTTGGCATCGGGCCTACCGCTCGGTATTGGCATTGCAATCAAAACCCCGAAGGGCAAAAAATCTTGTCTTGGCTACCTGCAAACCCGGATGTCTTGGCACATCTGTAGTTGGCAGTCCTGATCATCACATGTTGTTTTTTTATGTTCCGATTCTTGGCTATCGGACAACCTCAAGAGTACGTTCGCGGTGCGAAATATCAATGAAAAGTTCCCTCAACGTTTCAAAAGTATGACCGAGTGCAAATAATCATGGGCAAGGTCGTAAACAGCCTCATGGCAGGTATCACGGTGATGAGAGCGTTTTCTTGAGGCTGCGGCCAGCGCCAGTGCGGGTTTTCATCCGGTACGGGGGAAGAGGTGTCAGTTAACCTGCCGATAACAGATAATTTTGTGCTACAAAAAAACTTTCCCTCTCATTGAGGGAAAGTGATCTGGTGAGGAGGCGGGGCGAATAGGGATCAGCCTTGCTGGCCGAGGATGCGGGGGATCTGCTGCGCCTGATGGTGGATATGGGACGAGACCTGCACCGAGAGCTGACTCACCTGACGGGCATGCTGATGGATACGGGTGATCAGATCGGCAAAACTGGCCAGCTTGTGTTCCTGACTTTTGGCGTTGTCGGCGCCCTGCAGGGCTATCACTGCGGTGTTGCGGGCGATCTCCCGCACTGCCTGGGTGGTCTGGCGCAGTTGTTCCGCCTGCGCCCGCTGGCGGCTTGACTCGCTGGTGATCCGGTTCAGTACAGTGCCAAGCTGTTCACCGGATTGGGTCAGACGCCCCAGAATATCGGTGATCTGGTTGAGGGATTGTTGGGTATTGGCCGAGAGGTGGCGCACCTCATCGGCAACCACGGCAAAACCGCGTCCCTGTTCCCCTGCGCGGGCCGCTTCGATGGCGGCGTTGAGGGCCAGCAAGTTGGTCTGCTGAGCGATATGACCGATCACATCGACAATGGCCGTCACATCGGCAACCGAGCGGGTGAGGGCTTGCAGCGCCTCATCGCTTTCGTCAATCGCCAGTCCTGTCTGATGAGTGGCGTGTAGCATGCTGCCCACCAGATCTTCGCTCTGGCTCATCGCCTGTTCGTTATGGTGGGCATGCCGGGCGATGTCGGCGGCGACCTGATGGACCTCTCCGGCCAGCTGGTTAAGCTCATCCATCATCTGACCGCTCTCGTCGACCACCTGTTCGGTGGTGCGGGTGCTGTGGTGGATCTCGTCAACCTGGCTGACCATCCCTTGCAGACTGAGGGATACCGCAGACAGCTGCCCCTCTTTTTGTTGTTGGTCCAGTTGCAGGCGACCGATCAGCCGGTTGTAGCTGGCAACAATATCGGCCAGCTCGTTGCGATCGCGCCCGGTAGGCAACGGCTCGGCCTGCCCCGTCTGATCGAGCTGCAGAAAGGCTCCGCGCAGTCGCAACAAGGGGGCGAGCAGCCAGCGTCGTTGCACCAGCGCAAACAGCAGGGCGACAACCACCAGGCAAAGCGCCAGCGTACCGAGGATGGTGGCCAGCTCCTGATTGACTGCTTGCCGTTTGTGGGCAAGTTGTTCCCCCATCTGTCTGGTCGCTTGCAACATGGCCATGATGTCTTGCTGCACGGTCTGGCGGCCAGCCTGTTGCTGTTGTAGCGCCGTGCGGCTGTTGGCCAGCTCCTGCGGATAGCGGCCCAGCAGTGAGCGTAATTCGCTGCGCGGTTGATCTCCCAGCTCCTTGCGTACCGGCTCCCCCAGCGTGAACTCATCGGCGGGCGCCTCTTCATACAGGCCGATCAGCGGCAAGGCTTGCAGCGCTTGCGCCTGTTTTTGCAGTGCCTCCAGCTCAAAGCGGATCCCTTCGAGCAGCTTCTCATTGCCCTGCTCCATATAGCTTTGGCGCAAATGGGCGAGGCGCGGCAGGCCCGCCAGGATTTCGGCCGCACCGCGGCGATATTGCTGTGCCGCGGCAGATTGTTCCGCGCTGGCGCCTTGCTCCCCATAGCGGATCAGCGCCATGGCTTGGCTGCCCAGCTCACTCTCCGCATTTTGCAGCAGCAGCTGGCTGTTGCCCGAGAGTTTGCCTGCGGCCTGATAGTCGTGCGCGATGCGTTGCGCCATCTGTTCGAGTTGCTGCCTGAGCGGGGCCGCCACGGCATCATCCTGAGCGGCCAGCGAGGAGAGCGCTTGCTGGCGGATCTTCTCCGCAGCGGTCAGTTGCTGTGGATCGCCGCTGTTGAGGTAGTCACGCAGGCTGTTTTGCAGGGTCACCGTCACCAGTTGCTGCAGCGTCTCGTGCTGATGCTGGGCCTGATTGGTATGGGCAAGCTGCTGCCAGCCGTGGTAGAGGGCCAGCGCCTGTCCTCCCGCAACCAGTAGCAAAACAAGGGAGGATAGGGTGGCGTAATGGGCGATTTTCACGGGGTAATTCCTGTCAGCACAGACCATGGGGGAGCGTGGCCCGAGCCTAAACAGGGATGATGGCGTTTTTATGACAGCATGGTCAGGTGGCCCTATTATACCGACTTAACTGGCTGGTGATGCCAGTGCTCTGTTGTGTTGGCCAAGCATACCGAGCAGGGCGCCTCCCATGATAAGTGCACCGGCCAGCAGATGGCGCGAGGTCAGTGCTTCTCCATTGAGCAACACCAGCAGCAAGGTGCTCAGCAGCGGTGTCAGGTAGGCAAGGGCACCGATCCGGCGTGGATCGCCGTCTCGCAGTGCCAGATACCAGGTCACAAAGGCCGCCCCCATCGGGCCCAGCGCCAGCCCGATGATCAGCCACCAGTCACTGGTGGGGATCTGCGCGAGTGGCAGGGGCCCCTCCAGCAGACGGGCGAGCAGCAGCGCCAGCAAACCAGCGGGCAAGCAGGCTGCCGCAGTGACCACGGCAGGGGCTGGCGGCAGACGGCGTGACAGCACCGAATAGGCCCCCCAGACGACAGCTGCACCGAGCGCCAACAGGTATCCCGGCAGATAGGCCTGCTGCAGTTGCAGCTCGCCATTGACCATCACCAGCATGGAACCCGCCAGACCGAAGGCGCCAGCCAGCAGGTGACGGGCATGGAGGGGATGGCCGGGCAACAACAGCGGGGTGAACAGAATGATGCAGAGCGGCCAGAGGTAGTTGATGAGGTTTGCCTCCAGCACCGGGGCATGGCGAAAGCTCATAAAGAGCAGCAGATGGTAGAGTAGCAGTGCCGTAACCGTCACCAGCCAGGTAATGGGACGAGCACGCCATTGTCGCCAAAACAGCAAGGCCCCAACCCCGCAGAAAAACAGCACCAGCCCGACCAGCACCAGCGGTGACACGCTGGTGACCCGTGACGTCAGCGCCGCCAGTGAAGCCCACAGCACAATGGTCAGCAAGGCAAAACCGGTGGATCTATCCCACCAGGAACATCCGGACATCCAACACTCCTTTGCAAGATGAAACAGGGCTTGGCCTCAAAGACAAGCCGAAGAGAAGCAGTCTATCAGAGAGCGCATGCTCTGAACGCAGAAAGGAGAGGGTCATTACGGTTGGATGGTCGGATTCATTGTCGCCAAAAACGACCAAGGGGTTAGCATCGTGAAGATGCCAACCCCTTGTTTTATATGGCGCTCCCGACTGGAGTCGAACCAGTGGCCTGTCCCTTAGGAGTCCAGAAATTATTAGTTTCATATAGAATCAGTTGGTTTTATATGAAATGTTTTTTTGATTAAAAACAGTTGTTTACATAAAATATCTGTACCAAGTGGTTTCATAAAGTCTCACTCCAATGCACTGCGCTGGAGGGGTACGGGGAGGGGTACGGATGGCGATAAGTAAAGACTTGGAGATCTCGTCACTCAAGCCAGTCGAAGGGGTTAAAGTGAAACGCTATGCGATTCAATCGAAGCATGGTGGTGGACTCAAAATAGAAATCCGTGAAAGTGGCCTCAAGCGTTTTGTATATCGCTTCAAGATTGGTGGTAGTGAAGGCGAATTGTTGCTGGGGAGTTATCCTGCCCTGACTCTGGCTAAAGCCAGAGAGGAGCATGGGAAAGCGGTGCTGCTTGTGAAGCGGGGCATTGATCCCACCAAGTTTGCGGCTCAAGAAAAGGCTAAAAATGAAACGGCCCTGACGATGGATGAGTTGCTTGGACGATGGCTCGATGCACAGCGTGTTGCTCAGGTCGTCAAACCCAAAACCCTCCAATGCCATCAGGATCGTTGGAATCGTCATCTCAAGAAGACTCTAGGCAACATTCGCTTAATCGATCTGACTCGTGCCCACTTGGCACAAGCGTTAGAGATAACCAGGCGTGCAACAAAAGATGAAACCCGTAAAGGGTTGGGAACGCTGAACCAGATGTTAGATTATGCAGTGGTTCACTGTCTGCTTGAGGCCAACCCTGCGAGACTGTTGCGCCCAAAAGATTTTGGTGCCAGTGCTGGCTCGCCAAGAGAGCGATGGTTGACCGTCCCCGAATTGCGCAGGTTATGGAAGGCGATAGATGAGGATCTTGGGAGTGGTGGTAGCTTGGCGGCCGGAGGGCGTGGTGTTTCTCGCCATGCAACGATTTCTATACCTGCTGCGAATGCGATTAAGTTATTAATACTGACCGGATGTCGTAGAGGTGAAGTCGCTAATATGCGTTTTTCACAGATAAAAGATGATATATGGACTATACCTGAAACCAAAAATGGTAGAGCTCATACTGTCTTTATTTCCCCTCAGGCGAAATCGGTCATTGAAGAGCAGGCGCAGTATGCCAATGGTGATTTAGTATTCGAATCTGATCGTCCAAAAACAGATGAAATCGAGCCAATTTTAGTTGATTCCATTACTCGGGCTCTAAGGCGATTCATCGCACGATGTTTACCTGATATGGACCCATTTACTGTCCATGATTTGCGGCGTAGTGCGGCTACTAACTGGGCTGAAAGGCTAGATGTTGAGGAAAGAGTTATTGAGCTTTGCTTGAATCACACCCCCATTAACAAACTTATTAGAACTTATCACCGTTCACGTCACACCGAGAAAACCCGACTTGTCTGGATTAATTGGGGGAGACTGGTAGCTGATGAGGTGATGCAAGATCCTGTTACTGAAGCAGCAGTTAATAACGTTGTGAAGGTGAGCTTTAATAGAAAGTAAATGTGGCTATGATGATTTTTAGTGATGGACTGAATGATTTAATCATTCAGTCCACTTTTTATATTGCGCACCGTTTTGCGTATGCCTCTCTAATCAACTCTTCTATGATGGTGTTTTTATTTTTCTGTTCCATTTGGCTTAGTTTGTCAAGAATATTACCTATATCTTTACTCATGTTAATGCTGTATTGTTTCTTTTCTATATTTTTATCACGATATACTTTTTGGCTCCATGCTTTCTTGATGTTGGAAACTAAAAGTTTATATCTATCAATATTAGTGATGCTTAATACATCTAAAAATGAAACAAGATCATCTTTTTGAGCTGATGTACCATTTAAAACTAATGGGACATAATCTATTTCTTTATGCTCAAGATATTTGTGTAGCCATGTTGTTTTTTCCTTGTTTTGTTTGTTAAGCCAAAACTTAACATCATCATTTTTCATTGCTGATTCAGCAGATTTGGATATAGCTCGTACTAATTTTTCCTTTTCTATTTTGTTGCAAGGTAGTCTGTTGATAAGTGCAGTTATATCCTGTGTGCTTATTTCAGTATTCCATTTTTTATTAGTGTGTGTGTGCGTTTTTATGTTTTCATCGAGTATTGATGGGCTCAATAAAAACACGCACTTATGTTCTAGTTGTTGGTCTTTTTTTTCTATGGATATACCTAAGTGACTCAAAAATCTCCATGTGAAGTAATGCAGTCTCGTATTTTTATTATCTAGCCAGTAATAATATTTTTCTGTAAGGCATCTTGTGTGAAATTCATCCAGTAAAGTGTCAATCCATTTTTCAAGTCCATTAGGTCGTTCATTTCTTACATTGTAATTATGCATAAAAGCAAAAGCACTAGCAGTATTGCAGGCATCTTTTAAATTCTTGATTAGTATATGGCGAGGTGGTGTATCTACAGCTTGAGCTTGATTGATTTGACCTGTTCTATACCAGAGGTAGTCCACAAAAACAGGGTCATCTAATTTCTTATAAACTTGCACATCCACACCATTATCATGAATTGCCATAATACCACCTCCCTTAATCTACATTGTAGTGTTTTGTGTTGATTTATAGTTGTGTTTAGTGTGTTATTTTTCATGGTATTTTTCAAGCTTTTATTGTTGCTTATGTTGGCGGGCTGACCTGTGAATGCATGGCTCAGGCTCTGCAATCTAACCTACTTAGTGGCATTGAAGCACTCTGGGATAACTAGTGATTGTTTCTTCTGCATAGCTAATCGGCTTAGGGGCAATGTGAGAAGCTATAAACGTAAATATTAACATTGTTGGTCCAGCTATGGAAAAATAGTCGGATCCAAAAAATGAAACTAATCAAACTCAAAGAAGTCACGGAAATGACGACGCTATCCAAAGCGACAATTTATCGTTTGATGAGCAAAGGGGAGTTCCCTGGTGTCGTTCGCTTAGGGCCTAGAGCGGTCGCTTGGATGCAGAGTGAAGTAATAGAATGGATTGATTCGAAGGCATCTGCTAGATAGGAGAGGGCAAGCTAAGTTCAGAGTAATTTTCTTGCTTTAATAACCGGTATTACTGGGGTTTTATTTAAAATAATTACGTATTCCCCGGTGATTTAGGAGGTCGCTAAGTTCGGTAATAGTAATATATACACCCAGGTGTATAACAAGGTAGAGGGTGTAGGAGATATATCGAGAGAGTGATACACCGTCAGAGTGTATCACAGAGTATACCAACGAGAACATGTGATATATACACGAAGTGTATACCAATCAGATATACATCGGGCTTGTACGTCAGATACAAGCCATTAGCCGTATACATCGGCATAGCGCAGCATATGCAAAGCACAGAGTGCTAAATGCAGGTTGGTATATCAACCTAGTGGTTTAATAAGAGAGCAAGGTATCAGTTGACCGTAAAGTTTTACGCAGCGGTCCTCATTAATGACGATGAGTACTGTCACCTGAGCATCTAACCAACTTGCATGGGTATTCCATGTAAATCATAGGGCCGTATATGAAATCAAATGGCGGGTATTGTTTAATAGGCAACGAGCTAGGCAACTTACGAGTTGTGGCTGAGGCCAAGTATGGTGAAATATCCTTTGAACAGTTGAAAACATCCGTGGAGGTGATCGCCAGCTTTTTGAATAAACATCCGCGAGTGTTTACTGTACGTGTTGATCTACGCTTTCCCCAGATACCAGTTATGGATGATCCGGACATGCCGACAGGCTTTCCACCGGAGGTAGAAGAGGAAAAGGTTATTACGCGCTTTATTGCTTCACTAAAAAGCCAGATACATGCGTTACGTCACCGTAAGGGTAAAACTGGTAAACGATTCTTCTTGGGTTATATCTGGGCAAAGGAGCAGGTAACAAGCCAGTACCCTCATTATCACGTGGTGCTACTATTTAACCGAGATGATTACGGTTATCTTGGTGACTACGCTAATTTTGATGCGGATAACATGGCTACGCGTATTCGTAAAGCTTGGTGCAGAGCATTGAGGCTTGCATACCCTGATTATGCGTCTTTGGTGCATTTCCCTCCTGACGCAGAGTATCGATTTGATCGCAGAGATGCAGATCTGCAGAATGAGAATTTTTATAAATTCTTGGTGAGGATCGGGTATTTATTTAAATTGCGTTCGAAAGTACGAGGTGAGCGTAATTTCGGGCATAGTGAACGGATAAGGTAATGTTCACTCTTAATTCACTGGCCCTAGTGGGGATGCTTGGACATTCAAATTCAATTCGGGAGTTTCTACTCCCGGATCTGTTAAGCTAATCCCTCATTTGTTATCGCATCAGTTGGAGTAACCCATGGCAGCCTATTCCCCTTCCTTCACCCATGACCCATGCCATGTTGAGTCGAGTTGCGGATATCGCTGAGTTGCTGCGGCTGTAGCGGTTTGCTCAGAGCTCTCAGGTTCTTATGTTGCGTCGAGAGAACCGGATCCGCACCATCCAAGCTTCGCTAGCTACTGAGCACAATACTCTGAGTGTTGAGCAGGTGACGGCAGTGATTGAGGGGAAGACGGTACTTGGGCTTCCACGGGAAATCCAAGAGGTCCGTAATGCGTTTGCGGCCTATGAGGCAATGCCTAATAGGGATCCAGCTTCAGCGGAAGATTTACTTGGTGCTCACGGACTACTGATGCGTGGACTCTGTGATGATGCGGGTCACTGGCGTAGGTATTTATCGAGGCGAGCAGTTAGTGCATATGGCTCCCCCTGCGAACCAGGTCCCTCGTCTGATGGGACAGCTATTGACTTGGCTGGCTGAGAACGAGGCTCATCCGCTGCCATATAAAGGGGTTTGGTCGGTGTGAATTGCCCCTAGTTCCCTAGAGACCTAACTGCCTTAAAATGAGGCCAGCATTGGAGGTGCCATGGTCCGTCAGCGTTATCCAGAAACTTTCAAAATCGAAGCTGTTAAACAAGTTACTGAGCGTGAGATGCCTGTGGCTGACGTTGCACGAGCCCTTGGGGTATCCAGCCACATTCTGTATGCCTAGCTCAAGCCGTACGGCAAGCCTGCAGAGCAGCAACACGAAGAGTCTGCCTTGCAAGCCGAGATACACTGCTTGAAAACCGATCTGCGTCAATTAACCGAGGAGAGCGCAACATCTTAAAGGAGGGTGGGATTCAATCGGGTGTGTCACGGCCATGTGAAAACATGCAGTTGCGGAGGATTGTTGAATGCAACGAACATTTACAGCAAAGGAAAAGGGGACTGCCGAAGCAGTCCCTGAGTTAGGCTCATTGCGATAACACATGTCTGAAGTTTGGTTCAATTGTATTATCTACATGTTAACCACAGCTGCTCACAGAGAGCGTTGTTTAACTCAACTAAGTCGAGCGTTCACCGTCTAGCAGGGCGGCTATACCATGACCAGTCTGGAAATACGTGACCATTACAATATTGAGGTGTCAGCGAACATATCAGAGTGGGCCGGCTCCGGCGGAGGGCTTACAGATATAGATGCTCGGGGCCAGACCGCTCACTTGGGGATAACGAATATTAACCTGTTCGCACACTGCTGCTGTCAGTGACTGTGGAACCAATGCAACCACACAGCCACCAAACCCGCCACCAGTCATCCTCACACCACCACGACTGCCGATGATCTCTTTGATCATGTCGACCAAGGCGTCGATAGCAGGCACTGTGATGGCAAAATCATCACGCATCGAGGCATGGGACCGCGCCATTAATTCGGCCATCATGACCATGTCTTCATTCGCAAGCGCATCGGCTGCTGCCAGCGTTCGTTCATTCTCGGAGATGACGTGGCGTGCACGGCTCGCGACGACAGGATCCAGTTCGTTGGCTCGCTCGGTGAACTGGGTCATCGTCAGATCGCGCAGTGCCTTGACCCCAAAATGCCGTGCGGCCTCTTCACACTGTGCCCTGCGGGTATTGTATTCGCTATCCACCAGGCCCCGACGTACGTTCGAGTTGATAATGACCACATCAATGTCGGCTGGCATGCTCACAGGACAGGTATTCAGACTGCGGCAATCGATCAGCAGAGCATGATCTTGCTGACCCAGAGCCGAGATGAACTGATCCATGATGCCGCAGTTGCAACCGACGAACCTGTTTTCCGCCAGTTGTCCATTCAGGGCGATATCTGCTTGGCTGATGTCGAGGTGATTCATCTCTTTGAAGATCTGTCCTACTGCCACTTCCAGAGAGGCGGAAGAGCTCAGGCCTGCTCCCTGAGGTACATTGCCACTGATTACCAGGTCTGCCCCTGTCAGTTGACAGCCTCGTAATAGCAAATATTTGACGACGCCTCGCACATAGTTGGCCCACAGGTATTCCGGGCGCGCCTCTATGGGGTGGCGTAAGTCAAATTCATCCAGTTGGTTGTGATAGTCGGCAGCGATAACCCTGATCAGACTATCTTGGCGGGGGGCAGCACTGATCACGGTCTGATAATCGATGGCGCAGGGTAGCACGAAGCCATCGTTATAGTCCGTGTGTTCCCCAATGAGGTTAACACGCCCAGGTGCCTGAATGGCGAGGGTCGGGCGATAACCATACTGAGTGTAAAAGGTATGTTCAGTCACGCTGTGTGGCGATTCAATACTCATATCTCAACCTCAAACCTGTTCACGAAAATGGATATCGCTGACGGAACGCAGGCGTTCGGCCGCCTGTTCTGCCGTCAGGTCACGTTGTGTTTCTGCCAGCATTTCATAGCCCACCATAAACTTGCGTACGCTCGCAGAGCGCAGCAGGGGCGGGTAGAAGTGGGCATGCAACTGCCAGTGATCATTCTCTTCGCCATTGAATGGCGCACCATGCCATCCCATCGAATAGGGGAAGGAGCACTGAAACAGGTTGTCATAGCGGCTGGTTAGTTTTTTGAGCGCCAGTGCGAGGTCTGCACGCTGTTGCGGTGTCAGTGTCGGTAGACGTGTTACCGCAAACTTGGGAAGCAACAGGGTTTCGAAGGGCCAGGCAGCCCAATAAGGCACTACTGCCAGCCAGTGTTCCGTTTCCACTACGGTGCGGCTGCCGTCAGCCTGCTCGCGTTCCGCATAATCGAGCAACATGGCTCGACCATGTTTGGCAAAATACTCCCGTTGGGCGACATCTTCCCGCGCGGCTTCGTTGGGCAAGAAGTCGTTGGCCCATATCTGCCCATGGGGATGGGGATTGGAGCACCCCATCATGGTGCCCTTGTTTTCGAATACTTGGATCCAGCGGTATTCGCGCCCCAGCTCTGCAGTTTGTTCACACCAGGTGTTGACCACGGCAGTGAGGGAGGGGATAGACAACTCGGGCAAGGTCTTGCTGTGATCCGGTGAGAAGCAGATTACCCTGCTGGTGCCGCGTGCACTCTCTAGCTGGAAGAGGGGGTCCTCGCTGGTTGGGGCCATAGGTGTATCAACCATCAGTGCCGCAAAGTCGTTGGCAAAAACGAAGGTCGACGGATAATCCGGATTTTTGTCACCAGTGACGCGAGTATTGCCGGCGCAGAGGAAACAATCCGGATCGTGAGGGGAGCGCTGGGTACGATCGGGTTCATCCTGCTGGCCCTGCCAAGGGCGTTTCGCCCTGTGGGGAGAAACGAGAACCCACTGTTGGATCAATGGGTTGTAACGACGGTGAGGGTGGTCGGTCGGTTCGAATTGCATAGTAAGGTCTGTCTCGTTCTGTATATTCATGGAAGGGGGTAACCGTTTGGATTTTGGGATTGCCAGCGCCAGGTATCAGCCGTCATCTCATCAAGCGTGCGATAAGCCTTCCACCCCAGCTCGTTATAGGCTCGTGTTGGATCTGCCCAACACTGTGCTATGTCCCCAGCGCGGCGCGGCACGATCTCATAAGGCAGTTCGCGGCCACAGGCCTTGGAGAAGGCGGCATGAATGTCCAGGACACTGTAGCCATGCCCAGTGCCCAGGTTGTACACATGGACGCCAGCTTGCCCAAGCGCATGTTTCAAGGCTGCGACGTGGCCATCGGCTAGATCCATGACATGAATGTAATCCCGCACACCGGTACCATCTGGTGTCGGGTAGTCATCACCAAAGATGGCGAGTTTGGCACGGCGGCCCACTGCCACCTGGGCAATATAGGGCATCAGGTTATTGGGAATGCCCTGGGGATCCTCGCCCATCAGGCCGCTGGGATGGGCGCCCACCGGATTGAAATAGCGCAACAGGGTCAATGACCAGTCGGGGGCTGAGTGTGCAAAGTCCTTGATGAGGCGCTCCACCATCAGCTTGCTTTGACCATAAGGGTTGGTGGCGTGAAAGGTGGGCGACTCCTCGGTGATGGGCATGATCTCCGGCTCGCCATAGACGGTGGCAGATGAGCTGAACAGCAGGGTCTTGACCCCGGCGCGTCGCATTGCCTGCAGCAACACCAGGGTGCCGCTGACATTGTTGTCATAGTACTCGAGAGGCTTTTGTACCGATTCCCCTACGGCCTTGAGGCCTGCGAAATGGATCACGGCATCTATCTGCTGGTCTGCAAACACACGATCCAGCAGGTCGGCATCCCGCACATCACCGTGATAGTGCTGGGGGCGCAGTCCGCTGAGGCTGTGGATACGTTCGAGGACGCTCTCTTTGCTGTTAACCAGATTGTCCAACAAGATGGGGGTCATCCCGGCAGCGATAAGCTGCAAGCAGGTATGACTACCTATGTAACCAGTTCCACCTGTCACGAGTATCTTCAACATTAATCGCTCCTTGGTGCTCGTTTTCATTGGGTTTTATTTGGTGTAATCGCTTTCCTTTATTCTGCGCTTGTGAACAAGGTCCTGGAAGATGCATCTCCATTTGATGTGATTTTTGTCACATTTTTCACCGCGATGAGCATGAGAATGGATAAGGGTGTATGTAAATGGATTACACAGCGAGACGCTCGTATTGATAGAATGCTCCCGCTTTTGACATGAAAGCCGTGTCAGGTATTGGAAATGTCGGTAGTATCTTGACCCTATAAAGCACTGGTTTTTATTTATACCGTTCACCGGAAAAGCTAATTCATGGCAACCATCAAAGATGTAGCACTCCTGTCAGGCGTATCCGTCGCCACAGTCTCACGTGTCATCAATAATTCGCCAAAGGCAAGTCAGGCGTCACGCGATGCCGTCTTCAAGGCGATGCATGAACTCAACTACCACCCCAACGCGAATGCGAGAGCCTTGGCCCATCAGAACAACGAAACGCTGGGGTTGATTGTTGCCGATGTGTCTGACCCCTTCTTTGGCACCATGGTTAAAGCAGTTGAGCAGGTGGCGCAGGCTACGGGGAATTTTCTGCTCATCGGAAATGGCTACCACGACGCAGCCAAAGAGAAGCACGTAATAGAGCAGTTGATAGGGCATCGCTGCTCTGGCTTGGTGGTTCATGCCAAAATGCTGCCAGATGAAGAGCTGATCCAGATGATGAGCTATGTTCCCGGCATGGTGCTAATCAACCGTATCGTTCCAGGGTTCGAGTCCCGTTGTGTGGCGCTGGACGATCGCTATGGTTCCTGGCTTGCAACTCGTCACCTGATCCAGGAAGGGCACAAGAAGATAGGGTTTCTGTGTTCAAATCATCTGATCTCTGACTCTCAGGATCGCATGCAGGGGTATCTGGATGCGCTGCAAGAGCACAATATCCCGGTCGATGAGCGCCTGATCTCCCGTGGCAGTCCGGATGAGCTGGGAGGTGAAGCCGCGATGACTGAGTTGTTGAGCCGGGGGCAACAGATGACGGCGGTCGTCTGTTATAACGATTCGATGGCGGCAGGAGCTTTGTCCGTGCTTAGCGACAACGGGGTCGAGGTTCCCCAGGAGCTATCTCTGGTGGGGTTTGATGATGTACTGATATCCCGCTACTTGCGCCCTCGTCTGACTACGGTGCGTTATCCCATCATCGCCATGGCGACCCAGGCCGCCGAGCTGGCCATTGCTCTGGCAAAAGGTGGGCCCTTGCCCCAGACGACACATATGTTCAGCCCGACTCTGGTACGCCGTCATTCAGTCCGCAGTATCGATTGATCGACGATTTGGCAACCTGAATTCATCGGCCATCAGGCAAGGTTACCCGTCAGGGGCCTTGCCTTTTTAGTGCCTCATCTTCTTCCTCTCTCTTTTGTCGCTCACTCCTGTGGGGTCGGGAAGGTCTCACGGTGCCTTCCTATGCCCTGCACGAGGAGGTCATGTCTGCTGCGATGAGTCTGGTCGAGTCATGGTTCTCAGGTGTAGATATTACCATTACGAGTGTAATCGATAACACATGATTTGTTATCAAATACCCCTTTAATTTCAATTGCTTGAGTTTGCCTTGTGGCTTTATCAAGCGTTTTTATAGCAGTGTTTATGTAATAATTACAGTTTTGTGAGTTTTGTCATGTCAATGATGGCACAGTTATTCCTATAATCTCCATCGGACAGTGAAAGCGCTTTCCCTATGGGTTGGTAAGCGGTTCATCAAGATAACAATGCAACAGTGGATTAAAGGAATAACTATGAAAGTGAAACTACTGACGACATCCGTTGCCCTCGCTCTGTCAATGACTGCATTGAATGCTAATGCTGTTGATTTTACAGGCTATTTCCGCTCTGGCGTAGGTGTATCCCAAGACGGTGATATGCAAACCGGTCGACAGAACTTTGTCGGTCGTTTGGGTAACGAAAGCGATACCTATACCGAAATTGGTATTGGTCAGGAGGTTTACAACAAGGATGGCAAGACTTTCTATGTAGACAGCATGTTCAGCATGCAGAGCGATGGCTCCAATGACTATGAAAGTACCACCACTGTGTGTAACTTCGATCAAAAGGAGTGCAAGGACGATGCAACATTTGCCCTGCGCCAATTCAATGTTAAGGCCAAGGGGCTGATTTCCGCTGCGCCCGATGCTGTGGTGTGGGCTGGCAAGCGCTTCTATCAGCGTCACGACCTTCACATCATCGATACCAAATACTGGAATATCTCGGGAGCCGGTGCCGGTATTGAGAACCTCAAGGCAGGTCCAGGCGCCTTCTCACTGGCGTGGATCCGGTCTGATGGTAACGATATCGATAACTCGATTGTCAACAATGACCTCAACGTTAACTTCCTGGACCTGCGCTATGCCGGCTGGGCTCCTTGGGAAGGGGCTTGGACTGAAGCGGGTGTCAGCTATGCCATGCCCAATCCGACCGATGAGCAGGAGAAAGCTGGTAATCTCTATGATCCCAAAAATGGTGTCATGTTGACCGCAGAAATGAGTCAATACTTTGCCGATAGCCGCATCTACGAGAAGTTGGTGCTGCAATATGCTGATAAAGGGCTGGCCCAGAACATGATCTCCCAAGGGGGCGGTTGGTATGATGTTTGGCATCTGACCGATGATGCCAAGGGATACCGTGTGATTCTGACTGGTGACATTCCCATGGGAGAGAAATTCAGTGTGAACCATGTATTCACTTACGGTAAGGGTGAGAAACTTGAAGCATGGCATGACAACACCGAACTGTTCAGCGCTGTCGCGCGAGGCGGTTATGCGTGGACTGACATCATGAAGACGCTGGTTGAAGCCGGTACTTATGAGAGCACCAAGACCTGGACAAGCGGCTCTGAAGAAAAATCGAGTGGTCAAAAATATACCTTGGCTCAAGCTTGGTCAGCTGGTTCCAGCATGTTTGCCCGCCCGGAGATCCGGGTTTTTGCCAGCTATCTGAAAGATGGCGAAGGCAAATCCTTCAACGGCGGTGAGGATGATAATACTTGGAACTTCGGCGTGCAGGCTGAAGCCTGGTGGTAAATCCCGACTCGTCACCCCGCAGGGAGCCCGCTTGGGCTCTCTTTTTTATTTTGCATTGAACGCGCGCCTTGTCGTGCTGACGTCGTCATCGGGGCTCCATCGTTGCGAATCCCGGCGACGAAGGTGTCGTCCGCGAGTCTGCCTCGGGGAGAGGGTGGCCATGTTTTGGTGATGGTGCCGGAGGGCGCGGAGCGGTGGAGGCGGGATGATAAGCGATGGCGAGAAAGGGCGAAGAGACGGGCTAAGTCATGTCCAGGCGGCAGATGGAAGAGGCGCACGACTCACCGCGCCTCTGTGTAACGTTACATCTTTATTGCAACAGGAAGGCATCCAGCGCATAGGTGGGTTTGCCGCTGTTGTCCATCAGACCCAGGCTGTAGCCCTGCCAGTTCTTGTAGCTCTGTGGTTCCCAGTAGAGCACGCCGAGTCCCTTGCCGTCAGGGATCCACGTCATCTTGTTGAGCAGGTCGGCAATGGTGTCGTAACTGTTTTTCGGGTCATCCCACGGCATGCCCACCTCGACGATCATCACCTCCTTGCCATAGCGGGTCACCATGTCGAAGAGGTTGTCGTAGCAGAGATTGTCTAGGGTGAACCAGTCACCGTTGCCGCTCTGGGTCGGGTAGAGGGAGGCGCCTATCACATCCCACTTGGCCCCGTTGCTCTTCAGCCCGTCAAACATCCAGCGATAGAGGCTGTTGTTCTCGCAGTTGGCCAGATGGACGATCACCTTGGTGCCGCTGTTGACCGCCTTGACCGCGTCATAGCCGCTGTTGATGAGCCAGGCAAAGTTCTTCATGTTGACCGAGGCTCGCCCCTCTTCCCACAGCATGCCATTGTTGGTCTCGTTGCCCACCTGTACCCACTTGGGGGTAATGCCGGCATTTTTCAGGGCCACCAGGGCGTTATAGGTGTGCCACCAGACGTTCGACATCAACTGCTCGAAGGTGTAGCTCTGCCAGGCCGCCGGCTTGGTCTGCTTGCCCGGATCGGCCCAGCTGTCGCTGTAGTGGAAGTCAATCAGCAGATCGAAACCGGCCGCCTTGGCCCGCTTGGCCTTGGCGATGACGTCACTGATGTTGTTCCAGCCATCGGCAGGATTGACCCATACCCTGAGCCGGATGGTGTTCATACCGTGCTCTTTCAGGGTCTTGAACAGATCCTGCTGCTGGCCGGCGTCGTTATAGAACTTGTACCCGGCTTTCTCCATCTGGGTCAGCCAGCTGACGTCAGCTCCCTTGACCATGGCCTCTCCCTGGCCATGAAACAGCAGGGCGCCGCCAAGCAGCAGGGTGGTAAGCAGATGCCTCTTCATTGTTGTTATCTCCTGTCTGGATGTGTGTAGGGTGGCGACAGGGAGGCAGTCCCGCGCCGGGAT
>NZ_JBFODP010000019.1:232423-246693 GCF_040908375.1 Aeromonas sp. R2-3
CCTTACGGCGGCCCTAGGATCACCCGGCGGGGGAGACGGTGACCTGGATGTGTTGGGGATCGCGGCGATCCAGGGTGATGCGATACTGGCCGTCGCTGGGCGGGGTGAACTTCATGTCGCTCCACTGCCAGCCGGCCTTGACTACCACCGGCTTGTCCGACTCGACCTTGGCGGCGGGGTCGAACTGGCCATAGGTGGTGTCGGCCTTCCACTTCTCGTCGGCAATTTTGAACTTGTAGGCGCCGTGACTGGCCTGCAAGGCCACCTGGACCGACAGCAAGTCCCCTTGCTGGGTAACCAGTTGCTGGTCTGCCGGGGCCTCCCAGTTGTTCATCTCGCCGCGCAGGAACAGCGGGCGGGCCAGGGGATCCTCCTCGTTGGCCAGCGCGGGCTGGAGGCAGGCGATCAGGGTAGTCAGCAACAGTGTCTTCTTGAACATGGATGGTCCTCTCTGTGGTGTGTGATCAGGCGCTCTGCAGGGTGAAGCGGCGGGTCAGCGACAGTTGCTGCTGCGATAGCTGCTGCAACTGGTCGCTGGTCTGTGCCACCTTGGCCAGGGCGCCCTGGTTGTCGTCGGCAATCCGGGCGATGTTGGTAATGTTGCGGGCGATCTCGGCGCTGGTCTGCTGTTGCTGCAGGGTCGCGCTGGCGATACGGCTGCTCTGCTCGGCCACCTGCTGCAGCGCCTGGGATAGCTCGGCTAGGGTGGCGCAACCCGCGTCGCTGTCGGTGCGACTCTGGGCCATGGCGTCGTGGCAGCGCAGCATGGTGGCGACCGCACCGCGGGTGCTTTGCTGCAGATCGTCGATGATCCCCTGGATGCGGGTGGTGGAGTCTGCTGTGTGGTGCGCCAACTGACGCACCTCGTCGGCCACCACGGCAAAGCCACGCCCCTGTTCTCCGGCGCGGGCCGCCTCGATGGCGGCGTTGAGGGCCAGCAGATTGGTCTGCTCCGTGATGCGCTCGATCAGGGCGAGGATGTCACCGATGCTGACGCTCAATGTCTGCACCTGCTCCACGCTGCGGCGCGACTCCGCCAACTCGTCAGCCAGTTGCTGCAGCCGTTGACCGGTCGCCGCCCCACGCAGGCTGGCGGCGTGGGCCGCCGCGGCTATGTTGCCGAGGGTCTGCTCGGTCTGGCCTATGCTGCCGGCGACCTCGCGCACCGAGTAGTCCATCTCCTCCATGGCGCTGCAGACCCCTGTGGTTTCGTTGCGCTGCTCGCCGATGGCAAGTTGGGCGTGATGCTGGGCGTGCTGGTTCTGGCCGGCCATGCGGCCGAGGGCATCGGCGGCCTGAACTATCTGACCGAGCATGCCGCTCATCTCGTCGGCCAGGGCGTTGATGCCGGTCGCAAGCTGGCCGAACTCGTCGTGACGCAGTAGCGGCACGCGTTGGCGCATATCTCCCTGACTCAGGGCCTTGAGGGTGGTGAGGATGTGGTGCAGTGGCTGGCGGATGGCGCGAACCAGGTGCCACAGCACCAGGGCGCCGAGACCGAGGGAGAGCAACAGGCCGGCGCACAGCCCGAGGCGCAGCCAGAGCAGGATGGCGCCGCTGCCGGCGGTGCTGTGGCGAAGCTGAGCGTCGATCGCGGCGTCAAGCTCGCTTAGATCGCCTAGCAGGCTGTCGATAAGGCGGCTGGCCTGCACACTCTGGTTGCGCAACATGATGCTCTGTTCGACCAGCGCCAGGTGGCGTGCCGGCAGGCTCTCGGGGCCGGCCAGCAGGGTGGCGAGGGTATCGAACCTGGCACCCGTGCCGCGTTCCAGGCTCAGGGGCACGCCGAAGGCATCCTCCTGGCCGGCGAGCTGGCGTGCCAGCTCCTGGCGCAGTGCCGCCGCCTGTTCGCTGGCGCGTGCATTGGCAGCCAGACGTGCGGCAACGGGGGCCGGATCCTGCTGCTTGAGGATCTCCTGTGTGGCGCTGACCTGTTGTTCCAGGTTTGCCAGCAGGCGGCTCTTGAGCAGCACGGCGGGGTGGCTGCCCAGAGGGGCGAGCAGCACATCGAGGGCGCTGGCAAGCTGGCGCGCCGTGTCGCCAAGGCGGGTGTCGGCCGCCAGCTTGCTCTGTTCGAGGCGGTTGTGGGCATAGTCATCGACCAGTTGCTGGGCCAGTTGCCAGTAGGCGGCCTGTTGCTCGCGCAGGCTCTCGACGCGCGCACTCTGTTGCGGCTCCCCCGCTATCTGTCGAGCCAAGGTGGCCAGACCCTGGTCGAAACGGGCCTGCCATTGCTGCATCTGCTCGCGGGCGGCGCCCAGCTCCTCCTCTCCGGTCTGCAGCAATGCGTTACCCAGATGTCGGTCGAGGGTGAAGAGATCGCGGGTCACGGCGCGGCTCTGCACCAGGGTCGGCGCGGTATGGCTGGCGAGCAGCCCCACCTGGTCGGCCAGCCGTTGGCCGGCGTAGAGAGAGAGGGCCACCGAGAGCAGCAGCAGCAACAGGATGACGGCAAAGCCCAGCGCCAGGCGCTGGATGATGGAAAGGTGACGAGTGCGCAAGTTAATGGTATCGGTTACATGTGGTTTTGAGTCAACCCAGCCTGATGATGCAAGTGATAAGTCATCTTTTATCAGTGCGTTATCTTGTTAAAAGATAAGGCTGCGATAATGGAGGGCACCTAATTCTGATTTTTAGTGTAACGTTTTCATTGTTTTGTGAATCTTTTACACTCTTTCTCGGCACCCTTGTACGGGATTTGTCCAGGGTTGCGAGCCCGCTCTCATTTTGTGTCCCGCGCCCGGGGATAAAAAAAGCCCCCGACTGGCGGGGGCAAAATGGATCGGGGCATGCAGTAGCCGCGTTCAGCGGCTGATCCTGAGCCCTTCGGCATTGAACACAAGGCAATTTTGCGGGGCAAAGAAGACATCCATCTTCTGGTACGGATGAAACTCCCCATCCCCTGCCAGCAGCAGCTTGAAGCCGTCGGTGCCGCAGCACTGACCGAACAGGTAGGTGCTGTTGCCAAGACGTTCCACCACCTCGCAGGTAAAGGCGAGGTGGATCCCCTCTGCGCCCGGCACCACATGCTCGGGACGCAGGCCAAGGGAGATCTCGCTGCCCGGCTCGAGTCGCTCGGTGAGGATGGGCAGGGTGAGCTCCTGCTGGCCGGCTACCTTGACCCGGATCTGCTCCGGGCTCCAGGCCAGTACGCGGGCCGGCAGGAAGTTCATCTTGGGTGAGCCGATGAAACCGGCCACGAAGCGGTTGCAGGGTTTGTAGTAGAGCTCCATCGGCGAGCCGACCTGTTCCACCTTGCCATAGTTCATCACCACTATCTTGTCGGCCAGGGTCATGGCCTCCACCTGATCGTGGGTCACGTAGATCATGGTGGTCTTGAGCTCCTGATGCAGCTTGGCGATGTGCAGGCGCATCTCGACACGCAGCTCGGCATCGAGGTTGGAGAGCGGCTCGTCAAACAGGAACACCTTGGGGTTGCGCACGATGGCACGGCCGATGGCTACCCGCTGGCGCTGGCCGCCGGAGAGTTGCTTGGGCTTGCGATCGAGCAGGTGGGAGAGCTGCAGCGTCTTGGCCACCATGCTGACCTGGTGGGTTATCTCCTCTTTCGGCACGCCATTGACACGCAGGCCATAGCCCATGTTCTCGGCCACCGTCATGTGGGGATAGAGGGCATAGGACTGGAACACCATGGCCACGCCGCGATGAGCCGGTGCGACATCGTTGACCACCTGCTCATCGATGGCAATCTGGCCTTCCGATATATCTTCCAGGCCGGCGATCATCCGCAGCAGGGTGGACTTGCCACAACCGGAAGGGCCGACGAAGACGGTGAACTCGCCGTCTTCCACGTCCAGGTTGACGTTATGCAAGGTCACGTTGCTGCCAAAACGCTTGACCACATTGTTCAATCTGATACTCGCCATGAGCTTTAACTCCTTGATAATGAATGCATTAGCTGCAGAACTCCGAGGTGGCCATACCCCTGCTGCGGCTTCTTTGCCCTGGGAGGGAGAAGGCGTTTCACACCGTTTCACTCTGTGGCTTTGGGAGGACTATATCAGTCAGGTGTAAGCGGTTGCACAAAATGCTGTTTCTTTTGTGCATGAGATCACAGCCTTGGTACGTGCTACTGGCAGGCTGGGCAAGCACCGCTTACCGTAGAGCCATTCGGTGTAATCGTTACCTTTTTTGCCGCATGAAAGCGCAGTGAAAGGCGTGGGTGGCAAGAAACAAGAGAGAGAGCGAATTGCTCCGGATCTGATGTATAGGATTAAACCAGTTATTTATCATGACATTAGGTGACGGTGAGTGCGCGTCATAGAGGCCAGACCAGTACAGTGTGCAATGTGGTTGTGCTCTGTTTTACACACTAATCGGTAACAAGCGTCATAAGTTACACCGGCTGGATGGCATCGTAACACCCACCTAACCGACGTGGTCGGCGAAGGCCTGTTTTTACCTGAGTTAGGGACAAGGAAATCATATGAAAATCAATAAATTGACCGCTGCAATGTTGTTTTCTCTTGGCGTGGTGGGGTTGGGGCAGGTAGCCCGGGCTGCCGACGGTGAACTGCTGGTGTGGGAAGACATCAAGAAATCAAACGGCATAGAGAAGGCCGTCAAGGCGTTCGAAGCCAAGCACAACGTCAAGGTGAAGATCCTCGAAACCCCCTATGCCCAGCAGATCGAGAAGCTGCGCCTGGATGGCCCGGCCGGCATAGGCCCGGATGTGTTGGTATTGCCCCATGATCAGGTGGGCACCGCCGTGGTGCAGGGGCTCATCAGCGAGATCAAGCCGGGTGCCGACTATCTGGCAGGCTTTACCAAGCCGGCGGTGGATGCCCAGACTTATGAAGGCAAGCTCTATGGCCTGCCCAAGGCGGTCGAGACCATCGTCATGGTCTACAACAAAGACCTGCTGCCCAAGGCGCCGGAGAGCTTCGACGAGCTGGTCAAGGCCTCCCAGACCCTGCGTGGGGAGAACAAATACGGCCTGCTCGCCAAGTTTGACGAGATCTATTACTCCTACGGCGTAGTGGCCGCCATGGGGGGCTACATCTTCGGCCAGAACCCCAACGGTTCGCTCAACGTCAAGGACGTGGGCCTGGCCAACCAGGGGGCGGTCGACGCGGTCAGCTTCCTCAAGCGCTTCTATAGCGAAGGGCTTTTCCCGGCCGGTATCGTCGGTGAGACCGGCGCCAACGCCATCGATTCCCTGTTCACCGAGAAGAAGGCCGCTGCCGTCATCACCGGGCCCTGGTCGTTCCAACCCTACAAGGATGCCGGTGTGAACTACGGTGTCGCCCCGCTGCCGACACTGCCCAATGGCGAACACATGCGCTCCTTCCTCGGCGTGAAGGGGTACAGCATCTCCACCTATTCCAAGCAGAAAGAGCTGGCGCAGCAGTTCATCGAGTTCATCAACCAGCCTGAGTACGCCAAGGTCCGCTTCCAGAAGACCGGCGAGATCCCGCCGCTCAAGGCGCTGATCGACGATCCGCTCATCAAGGACGACGAGAAATCCCGGGCCGTGGCCATTCAGGCTGGCTTCGCCACCCCGATGCCGAGCGTGCCCGAGATGCAAGAGGTGTGGACCCCTGCCAACAGTGCACTGCAGCTTGGCGTGACTGGCAAGCAGGGTGTGAAGGCGGCACTGGAAGGTGCAGTCAAGAACATCAACATGCAGATCGAAGTTAACCACGCGCAGCAATAACACAAGTTGGGCGCAGGCCCAATTCGGGCCGGGCGGCATTCGTGGCCGCCCGGGCTCTTAATGGAAAGGAGGTACATTGTGGTTGTCGATTCCGGATCGCTTACCCAGATCGGTACAAGAACCCATCATGCCAAGGTGGCCGCCCTGCTCTCGCTGATCCCGGGACTCGGTCAGTGGTATAACCGGCAATGGGTCAAGGGCACCCTGTTTTTCACCGTCATGGCCTGCTTCTTCGGCGTATTCCATGATTTTCTATCTCAAGGGTTCTGGGGGTTGTTTACCCTTGGCACCGAGTTGCCCCGGGACAACTCCGTCTTCCTCTTGGCCAAGGGGGTTATCAGCGTACTGGTGGCCATCTTTGGTTGTGCCATCTATTACTGGAGCGTCCGCGACGCCTATGTTAACGGCGATCGCCGGGATCGTGGCGTAGCGCTGACCAGTGTGCGCAAGCAATACCAGTTGCTGCTGAGCGAAGGTTTTCCGTACCTGATGATCACCCCGGGCTTCATCCTGCTGGTGTTCGTGGTGGTGTTCCCCATCATCTTTGGTTTCTCCATCGCCTTCACCAACTACGATCTCTACCACACGCCGCCGGCCAAGCTGGTGGACTGGGTGGGGATGAAGAACTTCATCAACATCTTCAAGCTCGATCTGTGGCGTTCGACCTTGCTCGACGTGCTGCAGTGGACCGTGATCTGGACGCTGATCGCCACCACGTTGCAATGCTCGGTCGGGGTGCTGCTGGCGATCCTGGTCAATCAGAAGGATCTGCGCTTCAAGCCGCTCATCCGCACCATCCTGATCCTGCCGTGGGCAGTGCCCGGTTTTGTCACCATTCTGGTGTTCGCCGGCATGTTCAACGAGACCTTTGGCGTCATCAACAACGGTATTCTGGCTTCTCTGGGTATCGACCCCAAGGCATGGATGACAGATCCCTTCTGGACCAAGACGGCCCTCATCCTGATGCAGACCTGGCTTGGCTTCCCATTCGTCTTCGCCATGACCACTGGGGTGTTGCAGGCTATCCCGGATGATCTCTACGAGGCGGCCACCATCGACGGTGCCAGCACATGGCACAAGCTGACCACCATTACGCTGCCCCTGGTGCTGTATTCGATCGCTCCGATCCTCATCACCCAGTACACCTTCAACTTCAACAACTTCAACATTATTTACCTGTTCAACAACGGGGGACCTGCGGTGGCTGGTTCCAATGCCGGCGGCACCGACATCCTGGTCTCCTGGATCTACAAGCTGACCATGTCGTCATCCCAGTATGCGATTGCAGCGAGCATCACCATTCTGCTCTCCATCTTCGTGGTCGGCATTGCCCTGTGGCAGTTCCGTGCGACCAATTCGTTCAAGCAAGACGACATGGTGTAAGGAGATCCAGCCATGAGTGCCAAACACAGTCTGAAAAAGAGTAATGCCATCCGCCTGACCCTAAGCTATTTGCTGCTGGCTATGGTTGCGGTGATCATCATCTACCCCCTCATCTGGACGGTGGGGGCATCCCTCAACCCGGGCAGCAGCCTGCTCAACACCTCGATCATCCCGGAAAACTTCTCCTTTATTCATTACCAGGAGCTGTTTGACGGGCGCATCGACTACGCCGCCTGGTACTGGAACTCGATGAAGATCAGTTTCCTGACCATGGTGTTGACCCTCATCAGCGTCAGCTTCACTGCCTATGCCTTCTCGCGCTTTCGTTTCCGTGGGCGGCAAAATGGCCTGATGTTGTTCCTGTTGTTGCAGATGGTGCCCCAGTTCTCGGCCCTCATCGCCATCTTCGTGTTGGCCCAGATGCTGGGTCTGGTCAACAGCCACCTGGCGCTGGTGCTGGTCTATGTGGGCGGCATGATCCCGATGAACACCTATCTGATGAAGGGTTATCTGGACGCCATCCCCAAGGATCTTGACGAGTCGGCGCGTATGGACGGAGCGGGCAACTTCCGCATCTTCATCGAGATCATCATGCCGCTCTCCAAGCCCATCATTGCGGTGGTTGCACTGTTCTCCTTCACCGGCCCGCTTGGCGACTTCATCCTGGCCAGCACCATATTGCGCACCCCGGATCAGTTCACCTTGCCCATTGGTCTCTACAACCTGGTCGCCCAGAAGATGGGGGCCAGCTACACCACCTATGCGGCGGGAGCTGTGCTCATCGCGGTGCCGGTGGCCATCTTGTACCTCTCCTTGCAGAAGTACTTCGTTTCCGGTCTTACCGCAGGTGGGACCAAGGGTTAATCCGTTAAACAGGACGTTCGACATGAAAATCAAGAAGACGCTGGTGATGGCGGCGCTGCTCGCCACCGGCATGTTGGGTATGCATGCCCCCGCCGTGGCTGCCGAAAATGTGGTGGTGCAACCAGTTGCGGTACCGCAGGAGTTCATCAAGGGGGCTGATGTCTCCATGCTGGCCGAAGTAGAGAAATTTGGTGGCAAGTTCTTTGATGCCAGTGGCAAGCAACAGGACGCCATGGCAATCCTCAAGGAGAACGGCTTTAACTACATTCGCCTGCGCCTGTGGGTAGACCCCAAGGATGCGGACGGCAAGCCTTACGGCGGTGGTAACAACGATCTGGCTGCAACGATAGCGCTTGCCAAGCGTGCCAAGGCCCTTGGTATGAAGTTCCTGCTCGATTTCCACTACAGCGACTTCTGGACCGATCCGGGCCGCCAGAACAAGCCCAAGGCGTGGCGTACGATGTCAGTCAAGCAGTTGGCGGATGCCGTTTACGCCCATACCAAGGAAAGCATGGATGCCCTGGCAAAGGCCGGTGTGATGCCTGACATGGTGCAGGTCGGCAACGAGATCAATGGTGGCATGTTATGGCCAGAGGGCAAGAGCTGGGGGCAAAACGGTGGGGAGTTTGATCGCCTGGCCACACTGCTCAAGGCTGGTGTACGTGCTGTGAAAGAGCACGGCAAAGATATCAAGGTGATGCTGCATCTGGCTGAGGGCACCAAAAACGACACCTTCGTCTGGTGGTTTGATGAAGTCGCCAAGCGCGAGGTGCCCTTCGATATCATCGGACTCTCCTTCTACACCTACTGGAATGGCCCCATCAATGCCCTCAAGGCCAACATGGATGACATCAGCAAGCGCTATGGCAAGGATGTGATCGTGGTCGAGGCCGCCTACGGCTACACCACGGAGAACTGCGACAACGCCGAGAACAACTTCACTGCCAAGGAGGCGAGCGACGGTGGTTACCCGGCCAGCGTACAGGGGCAGGCCGACTTCCTGCGCGATCTGATCAAGAGCGTGGTGGCGGTACCGGACGGGCGTGGCAAGGGAGTCTTCTACTGGGAGCCTGCGTGGCTGCCAACCCCTGGTGCCACTTGGGCTACCAAGGCTGGGATGAAGTACAACAACGACGACTGGAAAGAGGGCAATGCCCGGGAGAACCAGGCGCTGTTTGACTGCTCCGGCCATGTGCTTCCCTCGATCAAGGTATTCAACTGACCCAGTTCAACCGATAGGGCGACCGGCCATGGCCGGCGCCCCCTCGTTTTAGGAGATGTGTGATGTTCAAGTTTCCCCCGCTCAGTGAACGCGTGCCCGCCCTGCTGCATGGTGCTGATTACAACCCGGATCAGTGGCTGGATGATCCCCAGGTGTTCGAGCGCGATCTCGAGATGATGAAGCAAACCCGCTGCAACGTGATGTCGGTCGGCATCTTCAGTTGGTCTTCCCTGGAGCCACAAGAGGGGCACTATGAGTTCGGCTGGCTCGATACGGTGCTCGATCGCTTGCACGAAAACGGTGTGTCAGTTTTCCTCGCCACACCAAGTGGTGCTCGTCCGGCTTGGCTTTCCCAGCGTTATCCCGAGGTGCTGCGGGTCAGCAAGGAACGTGTGAAGGCACTGCACGGTGGCCGTCACAATCACTGTATGAGTTCGCCTGTCTATCGTGACAAGGTGCGCGCTATCAACGGTGCCCTGGCCGAACGCTACGGCCATCATCCCGGTGTCATCGCCTGGCACATCTCCAACGAGTACGGCGGCGAGTGCCACTGCGAGCTTTGTCAGGAGCGCTTTCGTGACTGGCTCAAGGCTCGTTATGGCAGCATAGAAGCGCTCAATCACGCCTGGTGGAGCAGCTTCTGGAGCCATACCTACACCGACTGGTCACAGATCGAATCTCCGTCTCCCATCGGCGAGAGCTCGATCCACGGCCTCAACCTAGACTGGAAGCGTTTCAATACCGCCCAGGTGAGCGATTTCTGTGCCGAGGAGATCAAGCCCTTGAAGGCGGCCAACCCGAGCCTGCCGGCCACCACCAACTTCATGGAGTACTTCTACGACTATGACTACTGGCAGTTGGCCAAGGAGATCGATTTCATCTCCTGGGACAGCTACCCCCTCTGGCACAACAGTGGCGATGACTCGACCCTGGCGGCGTACACCGCCATGTATCACGACCTGATGCGCACTCTCAAGGGAGGCAAACCTTTCTTCCTGATGGAGTCGACCCCGAGCCTGACCAACTGGCAGCCCATCAGCAAGCTCAAAAAGCCGGGAATGCATATCCTCTCCTCCTTGCAGGCGGTAGCCCACGGCTCCGACTCGGTGCAGTACTTCCAGTGGCGCAAGAGCCGTGGTTCGGTCGAGAAGTTCCACGGCGCCGTGGTCGATCACGTTGGTCACATCGATACCCGGGTGGGCCGCGAGGTGCAGGCGCTAGGCGAGATCCTGGCCAAGTTGCAAGAGGTCGCTGGCAGCCGCGTCGAGGCCAAAGTGGCCATCATTTTCGACTGGGAGAGCCGTTGGGCCATGGACAATGCCCAGGGGCCGCGCAATGCCGGCCTCTTCTACGAGAAGACGGTAGCCGAGCACTACCGCCCATTCTGGGAGGCCGGGGTGGCGGTGGATGTCATCAATGCCGACTGCGCGCTTGATGGCTATGACCTGGTTATCGCTCCGATGCTCTACATGGTGCGCGATGGCTTTGCCGAACGGGTTGACGCCTTTGTCAAACGAGGTGGGCAGTTTGTTACCACTTACTGGAGTGGCATCGTCAACGAGACCGATCTCTGTCACCTGGGGGGATTCCCAGGGCCGCTACGCCCGGTCCTTGGGATCTGGGCAGAGGAGATAGACGGTCTCTATGACGAGGAACGTAACGCCGTCTCGGGTCTTGCTGGCAACGAAGCCGGACTCTGCGGCCCTTACGAAGTCACTCACCTTTGCGATCTCATCCACCTAGAAGGCGCGAGGGCCCTGGCCAGCTATGACGGTGACTTTTATGCCGGACGTCCGGCGGTGACGGTCAACGAGCACGGGACAGGTCGCGCTTATTATGTCGCCTCGCGAAATGATCTGGCGTTCCAACACGACTTCTTTGGCCATCTCATCGAGACCCTGGCCCTGCCGCGTGCTTTGCCAGCCTTGCCGGAGGGGGTCACCGCCCAGTGCCGCAGCGATGGTAAGCAGGTGTTCGTGTTTGTGCAAAACTTCGCCAACGCCGAGCGCCTGGTCACTCTGCCGGGTGGTCACAGTGACATGGTGAGCGGTGAGGCGCTGAGCGATTCACTGGTGCTGCCTCCATTCGGCTGCCGGGTGCTGCGTCGCGCCCGTTGATTGCGGGGCGGAGCCAGTGGCTTCGCCCTCTTATTCACGTTTAGGAGGTTCAAATGGTCAAGATGCAGGACTTCAAGCGTCTGTTCGCCGCGGCCCTCGGCCACAAGGAGGAGAAATCGGCCGAGGCACCGCTCTCCAGGCTGGACGAAGCGGCCATCACCGCGCTCATCGCTGCCTTTGGCGGGCGCGACAACATCGTGGGCTTTGACGCCTGCCTGACCCGGCTGCGGGTCAGGGTCAATGCCTTGCAGCCGGTCGACAGCGAGGCGCTGCAGCGTCTCGGCGCCATAGGCGTCATCATCATCGGCGACGAGGTGCAGGCCATCTTCGGCAAGCGCTCGGACAACCTGCGTCGTGATCTCGGTCAGTGGTTCGAGCTGCACGAGCCGGAGCAGCACTAGGATGCGCCCCCCGCTGAGCTGGCCACTGTTGGTCATGCTGGGAGCCATCAGTGCAGGTGCTGGTGCCGCTCCTCATAACCTGGCTATCCGAGGGGCGGATGTCTCCACCCTAGCCGAACTCGAGCGCCTGGGCGTTCACTATCAAGACGGAACGCGGCAGGGGGATTTGCTAACCCTGATGCGCAAGCGTGGCCTCAACCTGGTACGCCTGCGGCTGTGGGTCGATCCCCGTTCGGCCAAGGGGGAACCCTTTGGTGGTGGCAACAATGACTTGGAAAAGGTGATTGCACTGGCGCAGCGAAGCCGGTCCCTCAACCTGCCCTGGTTGCTCGATCTTCATTACAGCGACTTCTGGGCCGACCCTGGCAAGCAGCACACGCCACGGACCTGGCGAGGCAAGTCGGATGCAGAGCTGGCGGCAATGCTGCACGATTACAGCGCCGCCGTGATACAACGCCTGCGCGAGGCCGGGGTGCAACCGCAAATGGTGCAGGTCGGCAACGAACTCAATAACGGCATGCTGTGGCCGCAGGGGCAACTACACCGGCAAGAAGAAGAGGAGGGGTTCGATCGATTAGCCCAGTTGCTCAAGGCGGCCATCGCCGGGATCCGTGCTGGCAGCGAGGGGGGTATCACCCCACGACTGATGCTACATCTTGCTGAAGGAGGGGATGAGGCTCAGTGCCTACGCTGGTTCAAGGCGATGCAGGTACGCGATGTGCCGTTCGATCTGGTGGGTATCTCCTTCTACCCATATTGGCACGGATCTCTGGGCGACCTCTCGCGCACCATGAACAGCCTTGCCACCCAAATCAGGCGTCCGCTGCTGGTCGTTGAGACCGCCTATGGGCATGACACCGTCAACCAGGACGAGGTTCGTAACGCCTTCGGTGAGCAGGAGGCCGTACGCGGCGGGTTTGCTGCGACGCCCGAGGGGCAACTAGCGTTTCTCGATGCACTGCGTGCTGCTATTGCCGCAGTGCCGGATCAGCTCGGGCTCGGGTTTGTCTATTGGGAGCCGGGCTGGATCCGGGTCCCCGGCGACAGTTGGGCCAGTCGCGCTGGCATGGCGTTCCTCGGGATAGATGAGCCCCTCGGCAATGGCTGGGAGAACCAGGCCCTGTTTGATCGGGAGGGCAGAGGACTGCCGGCGTTGGCCGCCTTTGTCCTGACCCGCTGACTATTTCATATTAAAGAGATGACAACAGCACCATGAAGATTGACATGAAAAAGACCAAAATTGTCTGCACCATCGGTCCGAAGACCGAATCCAAAGAAATGCTGGCCAAAATGCTGGACGCCGGCATGAACGTCATGCGCCTGAACTTCTCCCACGGTGACTACGCCGAGCACGGCAGCCGCATCAGCAACCTGCGCGCTGTAATGGCCGAGACCGGCAAGCACGCAGCTATCCTGCTGGACACCAAGGGTCCGGAAATCCGTACCATGAAGCTGGAAGGCGGCAACGACGTCGCGCTGGTCGCTGGCCAGACTTTCACCTTCACCACCGACCAGACCGTGGTTGGCAACAAAGACAAAGTGGCCGTGACCTATGCAGGTTTCGCCAACGATCTGCGCGTCGGCAACCGCATCCTGGTTGATGACGGCCTGATCGGTCTGGACGTTATCGAAATCACCGAGCGCGAAGTTATCTGTAAAGTGCTGAACAACGGTGACCTGGGCGAGAACAAAGGCGTTAACCTGCCGGGCGTCTCCATCAAGCTGCCGGCCCTGGCCGAGAAAGACAAGCGCGACCTGATCTTCGGTTGCGAGCAAGGCGTTGATTTCGTTGCTGCTTCTTTCATCCGTAAGAAAGAAGACGTTCTGGAAATCCGTGAGCACCTGAAAGCCCACGGTGGCGAGAACATCCAGATCATCTCCAAGATCGAAAACCAGGAAGGTCTGGACAACTTCGACGAGATCCTGGCTGTTTCCGACGGCATCATGGTTGCTCGTGGCGACATGGGTGTAGAGATCCCGGTTGAAGAAGTTATCTTCGCCCAGAAGATGATCATCGCCAAGTGCAACAAAGCCCGCAAAGTGGTTATCACTGCCACCCAGATGCTGGACTCCATGATCAAGAACCCGCGTCCGACCCGCGCCGAAGCTGGTGACGTGGCCAACGCCATCCTAGACGGTACCGACGCAGTGATGCTGTCCGGTGAATCCGCCAAGGGTAAGTACCCACTGGAAGCCGTGACCATCATGGCCACCATCTGCGAGCGTACCGATGCCGTGATGCCGTCCAACCTGTCTGCTGCCAACGACAGCAAGAAGCTGCGCATCACCGAAGCCGTATGTAAAGGCGCCGTAGAGACCTCCGAGAAGCTGGACGCCCCGCTGATCGTGGTTGCTACCGAAGGCGGCAAATCTGCCAAGGCCATTCGCAAGTACTTCCCGAAAGCCTGGATCCTGGCTATCACCACCAACAAGAAAACTGCTGCCCAGCTGGTTCTGACCAAGGGTGTGGTTGCCCACGTGGTTGACAGCATCGCCTCTACCGACGATTTCTATCGCATCGGTAAAGAAGCCGCGCTGGAAATCGGCATGGGTCTGAAAGGTGACGTGGTTGTGATGGTCTCCGGTGCTCTGGTACCGAGCGGCAC
>NZ_JBFODP010000002.1:0-2846 GCF_040908375.1 Aeromonas sp. R2-3
CGACACTTCTTGGGGTTGTATGGTTAAGTGACTAAGCGTACATGGTGGATGCCTTGGCAGTCAGAGGCGATGAAGGACGTACTAACCTGCGATAAGCTGTGAGAAGTCGGTAAGAGACGCTATTACTCACAGATTTCCGAATGGGGAAACCCACCCGAGATAACTCGGGTATCTGTTACTGAATACATAGGTAACAGAGGCGAACCGGGAGAACTGAAACATCTAAGTACCCCGAGGAAAAGAAATCAACCGAGATTCCCTCAGTAGCGGCGAGCGAACGGGGATTAGCCCTTAAGCATCTTGGAAGTTAGTGGAACGGTCCTGGAAAGGCCGGCGATACAGGGTGATAGCCCCGTACACGAAAACAACCTTGATGTGAAATCGAGTAGGGCGGGACACGTGACATCCTGTCTGAATATGGGGGGACCATCCTCCAAGGCTAAATACTCCTGACTGACCGATAGTGAACCAGTACCGTGAGGGAAAGGCGAAAAGAACCCCTGTGAGGGGAGTGAAATAGAACCTGAAACCGTGTACGTACAAGCAGTGGGAGCCCTTCGGGGTGACTGCGTACCTTTTGTATAATGGGTCAGCGACTTACATTTTGTAGCGAGGTTAACCGTATAGGGGAGCCGTAGGGAAACCGAGTCTTAACTGGGCGTCTAGTTGCAAGGTGTAGACCCGAAACCGGGTGATCTAGCCATGGGCAGGTTGAAGGTTGAGTAACATCAACTGGAGGACCGAACCCACTAACGTTGCAAAGTTAGGGGATGACCTGTGGCTGGGGGTGAAAGGCCAATCAAACTCGGAGATAGCTGGTTCTCCCCGAAAGCTATTTAGGTAGCGCCTCGGACGAATACTACTGGGGGTAGAGCACTGTTTGGGCTAGGGGGTCATCCCGACTTACCAACCCCATGCAAACTCCGAATACCAGTAAGTAATATCCGGGAGACACACGGCGGGTGCTAACGTCCGTCGTGAAGAGGGAAACAACCCAGACCGCCGGCTAAGGTCCCAAAGTTCTGGTTAAGTGGGAAACGATGTGGGAAGGCTCAGACAGCTAGGATGTTGGCTTAGAAGCAGCCATCATTTAAAGAAAGCGTAATAGCTCACTAGTCGAGTCGGCCTGCGCGGAAGATGTAACGGGGCTCAAACCAGGCACCGAAGCCGCGGATTCATACTTATGTATGAGTGGTAGGGGAGCGTTCTGTAAGTCTGCGAAGGTGTATCGAGAGGTATGCTGGAGATATCAGAAGTGCGAATGCTGACGTAAGTAACGATAAAGGGGGTGAAAAGCCTCCTCGCCGGAAGACCAAGGGTTCCTGTCCAACGTTAATCGGGGCAGGGTGAGTCGACCCCTAAGGCGAGGCCGAAAGGCGTAGTCGATGGGAAGCAGGTTAATATTCCTGCACGACTTGTAATTGCGATGGGGGGACGGAGAAGGCTAGGTGGGCCAGGCGACGGTTGTCCTGGTGAAAGTGCGTAGGTGGTGTTTCTAGGCAAATCCGGAGACACAACACTGAGACACGAGACGAACACACTACGGTGTGGAAGCCATTGATGCCCTGCTTCCAGGAAAAGCCTCTAAGCTTCAGATTACAAGTCATCGTACCCCAAACCGACACAGGTGGTCGGGTAGAGAATACCAAGGCGCTTGAGAGAACTCGGGTGAAGGAACTAGGCAAAATAGAACCGTAACTTCGGGAGAAGGTTCGCTCTTGACAGTGAAGTCCCTTGCGGATGGAGCAGTTGGGAGTCGCAGTGACCAGATGGCTGGGACTGTTTATCAAAAACACAGCACTCTGCAAACACGAAAGTGGACGTATAGGGTGTGACACCTGCCCGGTGCCGGAAGGTTAATTGATGGGGTTAGCGCAAGCGAAGCTCTTGATCGAAGCCCCGGTAAACGGCGGCCGTAACTATAACGGTCCTAAGGTAGCGAAATTCCTTGTCGGGTAAGTTCCGACCTGCACGAATGGTGTAACCATGGCCATGCTGTCTCCACCCGAGACTCAGTGAAATCGAATTCGCCGTGAAGATGCGGTGTACCCGCGGCTAGACGGAAAGACCCCGTGAACCTTTACTACAGCTTGGCACTGAACATTGAACCTACATGTGTAGGATAGGTGGGAGGCTTTGAAGGCGTGACGCCAGTTGCGCTGGAGCCGTCCTTGAAATACCACCCTTGTATGTTTGATGTTCTAACGCAGGGCCCTGAATCGGGCTCGCGGACAGTGCCTGGTGGGTAGTTTGACTGGGGCGGTCTCCTCCCAAAGAGTAACGGAGGAGCACGAAGGTTGGCTAATCCTGGTCGGACATCAGGAGGTTAGTGCAATGGCATAAGCCAGCTTAACTGCGAGACGGACAGGTCGAGCAGGTACGAAAGTAGGTCATAGTGATCCGGTGGTTCTGAATGGAAGGGCCATCGCTCAACGGATAAAAGGTACTCCGGGGATAACAGGCTGATACCGCCCAAGAGTTCATATCGACGGCGGTGTTTGGCACCTCGATGTCGGCTCATCACATCCTGGGGCTGAAGTCGGTCCCAAGGGTATGGCTGTTCGCCATTTAAAGTGGTACGCGAGCTGGGTTCAGAACGTCGTGAGACAGTTCGGTCCCTATCTGCCGTGGGCGTTGGATGATTGAAGGGAGTTGCTCCTAGTACGAGAGGACCGGAGTGAACGAACCTCTGGTGTTCGGGTTGTCACGCCAGTGGCACTGCCCGGTAGCTAAGTTCGGAATCGATAACCGCTGAAAGCATCTAAGCGGGAAGCGAGCCCTGAGATGAGTCATCCCTGACCCCTTGAGGGTCCTAAAGGGCCGTTGGAGACCACAACGTTGATAGG
>NZ_JBFODP010000020.1:0-62959 GCF_040908375.1 Aeromonas sp. R2-3
AAGCGGCTCAATGAATTGCTGAAATAAACTGTTCGACTTCTTATTGCTAAGAAATCGTCTTGGTCACTTCACCAGACATTGAAAATCAAAAATTGCTTTGATGTTCGATGCTGTGAGTGCCCACACAGATTGCTTGATTCAAATTGTTAAAGAGCGTCACGCTTGTCGCGCTGAGGAGGCGCATATTACGCTTCTCACTTCGAAAGTCAAGCGATTGTTTTCGCTTTTCTTTCGGCGCCCACTTCGCTAGGAAGCTGGCTCATCAGGTTGGCGTGTTCCGCCGTGCTGGTAGGGGCGCATTATAGGGAGCCGCGCCGGGATGACAAGGGCTTTTTGCAAAAATGCGTTCGTTTGCTGAAAAAGCGAACTGAACGCCCCAAAACAGCCCCTTGGCACCTCTTTTACGCCGCTTTTTTGCTCAACTCTTCGCTTTGTGCCCGGATATAGTTGACCCAGCTGGTTGCCTTCTGCTGCCAGTTATCCTGTTGCTGCAGCTCACGGGCCAGTTCCAGCGCCTGGGCATACTGCTCCTTATTAAGGTGTGCCTGCACCAGCAGCGCTTTGGCACGATTGCCTTGCTCGCCTTTTACCGACTTGATGGCAGCGAGCTGGGTCATGGCAGCATCTGTCTTGCCCTGTTGCAGCAGCAGTTCGGCGGCGCGCATGGCGGCTTTGGGCTGACCGTGCTGGTTGGCGAGCTGCTGCCAGCTATCAACCGCTTGTGACCACTCCCGGGCACCTTCCCACAATTGGGCCAGCAGTTGGCGGTTTTCAGCACTTTGCTTCATCTGTCCCTTGACCATGGCCGCTTCCAGCAGACGAGCCCCACGATAAGGCAGCCCTTGCCAGGCATAGAGGCGGATCAGCTGGTTGCGGGCTGACGCGTCATCCATCAGTTTTCTGTCGATGGCAGTCTGCAGCAGCGCCAACGCCTGATCGCCGCGTTTGGCAGAGAGGTTGAGCGACACCGCCTGCTGCCACCATTTGCTCTCTGTCGGCTCGTGACGGATCAGCTCGGCCGCCTGATCGGCCGCCACGCCATAACGTTGCTGGGCGGTGAGGGCGGATAGACGAATAATGGCGGCCTGCTTCTGCCAACCCTTCTTCAACAACTGTTCGCTCTGGCTGGCTGCGTCACCGTACTGCTTGTTGTGGTAATAGAGGCCGGCCAGACGCAGGCGTAGTGCATCGTCTTGCTTGAGTGCCAGTGCCGCCTTGTAGCTGGCGATGGCACCAGACCAGTTAGATTGCTGGGCCTGAATATCGCCGCGCAGTCGCAGCAGCTGGAGCTGTTGTTGCTCGGGCCACTCTTTATAGGCAAGGGCCTGTTCGACATAACGGCTCGCCTGGGCGGTCTGTTGCAGATTGGCCGCCAGCGAGGCTTGCAACTGCGCCAGCCAGGCACGCTCGGCATCGCTATTTGGCTTGAGGCCGGATGCCTTGCTCTGGGCTTGTTGCCACTGACCAGACTGATAGAGCTTCATCACGGGTTCAAGCTGACGGGAGAAGTGAGGGCTGACCTCCATCGCCAGACAGGCTTGGCCGACCAGGGCCAGCAGACAGATCCAGATCCGCAACATAGTTATGACTCCAGTTTGAATTTGAGCGTAATGACTTGCACCAGCTTGTCGGTGGCGCCCGGTCTCGGCTGATAGCGCCACTTGTTGATCGCCTGAATGGCCGCCCGCTCGAACTGACGCTTGGGTTTGGCTTCGACCACTTCCACATCCTGCACGCCACCTTCCGCATTCACGCTAAAGCGCAGGGTGACGAATCCTTCGATCCCTGACTGCTGGGCACGATAGGGGTAGACCGGCTCGATCCGTTGCAGCGGCATCAGCATGTCACCTGCGCCGATACCCGCGCCCTGCTGCTGACCGTGGTAGTTACCACTCAATACCGGTGCGGTACTGGTCGCCACGCCGGGGGCATAGACCTGCACCGCGCTGAGGCTGGAGACCAGATCCAGACTCGGCTCAACGGCCGCCAAGGGGGCCGCTGCGGGCATCGGCAGCGGTGTCGAGGCCAATGCGGCAGGAGGCTCTGGCAGAGGTTCGGGCTCCTGCGGTACCGGACGCTCGCGCACTTGCACCTCGGTCACCTCGTTCTGCATATTGATGACGATGGGCTTCTGTTCGCTCGCCACCTTCTCGCCCCGGGGCGGTTCAACCAGCGTGGCCATGAACAGCAGGATGCCCAGACTGAGGGCGATCCCCAGCCCAAGGCTCATCAGCTTGTATTTCATTTCGGCGCCACCGCCACGGCGATATTGGCAATACCCGCCGCTTTGGCCTCATCCATCACCCGCACTACCTTGCCATGTGGTACCCGCTCATCTGCCTGGATCACCAGACTGGCATCGGGCTGCTCCGCCAGCAGACGGGCGATGGTGGCCTGTACCCGCTCCACATCGATCTGCTTGCGGTCAAGGAAGATCTGACCCTGAGCCCCGATCGCCAGCATGATGCTGGAGGATTTCTGCGCCTTGGCCTGACTGGCCTGGGGTCTGTGCACCTCGAGCCCGGCTTCGCGCACGAAAGATGTGGTGACAATAAAGAAGATCAGCATGATGAACACGATATCCAGCATGGGGGTCATGTCGATCTGCACTTCGTCACGCTGGCGTTTGGATTGCCGTCTCATTGCATTACCTTCTCTTCTCGCAGGCCGTCCCGGGTCTTGGCCAGCGCACGCTTGGCCTGACTCTCGAGCCGACTGAGTAACAACACGCCGGAGAGCGCCACCACCATGCCTGCCATGGTGGGGATGGTGGCGCGGGAGATCCCGCCCGCCATGCTCTCCGGGTTAAAGCGGTTGGCCGCAGCCAACGCATCGAATACGCCGATCATGCCGGTCACAGTGCCCAGCAGCCCCAGCATGGGGCAGAGCACCACCAGGGTGCGGATGAAGATCAGATGACGGTTCAGTTCCAGCTCCGCCTGCGCCAGCCAGCGGCTGCGGATTGCCCGGGCGTGCCAACTGTGGCGCTCGCTGCGGGCCTGCCAGCGGCCAAGCAGCTGTTGCTGCAACGGGCCGAAACCCAGATTGAGGTAGAGCAGCCGCTCGATCATCAAAATCCACATCAGCACCAGCAGGGCCAGAATGACCCAGAGCACAGGGCCGCCACGGCCCATGAAACTCTGCAGCTGTTGCCAGATGTCGAGCATCATGCTGCTCGCTCCATCCCGCCGTTATTGCTCTCGGCGCGCTCGGCCAGAATGCCGGCTACCTGCTGCTCCAGCACATTGGAGAGCTCGGTGAAGCGCGATTGCAGCAGGCTGTGGGCCAGGATCAGCGGAATGGCCGCAACCAGACCCTGTACCGTGGTGACCAGCGCCATGGAGATACCGCCCGCCATGATCTTGGGATCGCCGGTGCCAAACTGGGTGATGGCCTGGAAGGTGCCGATCATCCCGGTTACGGTACCGAGCAGACCCAGCATGGGGGCGATGGCCGCGATTACCTTGACCATGCCGATGCCGCGCTCCATGCGAGGAGTCTCCTGCAGGATCGCCTCATCAAGACGCAGCTCGAGGGTCTCCATGCTCAGCTCGGGGTGTTTGTCTGCCACCGTCAGCACCCGGCCGAGGGCGTTGTCGGCGTGATACTCGCCGCTCTTGAGCTGGCGGCGCACCCGACCCAGTTCGCGGGAGAGGCTCCACAGCCGTACCGCCGCAATCCCCAAGCCGATGGCGGCCAACAGCACGATAATGGCGCCGACCTGACCACCTTGTTGTACCTGCTGCCAGAAGGTGGGCGCTTGCGCCAGCATCGCCAGCAGAGTGCCATGAGAAGGATCCAGCGGCAGCGCTTCCCCTTCCTGACCCTGATAAGCCGCAACGGCAGAGAGCACGCTACCGGGCAGACCCAGTACCGGGCTCAGGCCTTCGGCGGTCGGTTGCAGGAAGCCTTCGCTCCCCAGCAGGGCAAAACTGCCAACCCGGGTCAGCGACTGCTCGCTGGCAGCCCCCTGGGCATCGAGCATCTTGCCGTTGAACCGGGCAATCCGGCCAGATTCGCGGATCTCTTGCAGTAGTGTGGCGGGTAGCAGGGCGAGGGCGGCGCGATCCGGCACCTGCTTCTCCTGCGCCATGGCCTTGAGCGGGGCGAGGCGCTCGGGGTACTGGCCCTCGACGGCGGATTCACTCAGCAGCTTGACCGCATCGCTGGCGCCCTGACGGGTGACCGCGAAGATCTCGTTCATATCGCCGGAGGCTTGCTCCCACTGGGCGTTAAGTTCGACCAGCTGCTTCTCGTTGCTGGCGAACTTGCCAGCCAGCTCCTTGCTCAGGCGCTGGGCCTCGGCCAGTCTGGCGCGGGCAGTGCCGAGCTCCTTGGCAACGGTCGCCAGATCTTGCTGAGCCTGCTGTTCACGAGCCTGTTCCTGCTGCTGCCACTCATCGGCGACAGCGGCGTTGGTACCGCAGGAGAGGGCAATAAGGAGGGGGAACCACTTCATGGTGACTCTCATGATTGGGCCTCCTGACTGCGGCTGACAGAGAGGGGGACATTGAGCAACTGGGGAACTTTCTTGTCGGCGGCCACATCCATCGCCTCGGCGATGGGGGAGAGCCACTGGCTATCGAGGGCTTGCCACTGCTTAGACTCGGCAGACCAGCGCCATGCCTGACTGCGATCGGCCGTCATCGCCAGCAGGGAGACCCGACCCAGCGCCAGCACATCGACCCGACGCGGAGCACCATCCAGCTCCAGCTCGGCGGAATAGCTGTCCATCCGGCTGCCGTACTCGGCTTCAATCTGATAGGCCTGCAGCAGCTGACGGAATTTCTCTGCCTCGCTAACGTCTGCGCGAGCCAGGGTCGCTTTTAACTGTTCAACCCGCGCCAGCCGATCTTCCTTGCGCAGCGGGATGTCGTTTTGCACCAGCTGTTCCAGATCTGCCTGCATCTGCAACATCAGCGGGATCAAGCCCTGACGGGTCTCTTGCACCGCTTCAAGCTGCTGGCTCAATTTACCCAGCTCATTTTGCTGATCGGCCACCAGAGATTGCATGTAGCGGTTGTAGGCTTCGAGGTCGCGCAGTTGCAGCTGGGCATTTTGCAGCTCCAGTCGTGCGGCAACGGCGGCATCGGCGGCTTTTTCCACCCGCTGCTGAGAGGCTTTCCCGGCAGCTATGCTGTTCTTGAGGGCGGGAGCAACCAGCTCATCCCCGATGGCAGCAAAGTGGACTGACAGTGGCAGCAGGGCCACACCCCATAATTTGTTCATTGAAATACATCTTACTAATGATAACTATTATCATTATCTCAAATGCAGGGCGGACTGGCAACGAGAGGATTTTCTTGGCCTTTATGCACAAAAACAGGATAATTTTTAAGCACGCACGGAATAAGTGGCGCCAATAGCCACCGCACAAATATAAATAACGATAAAAAATCTTTTCGATCAGTGTGATAGAGATCGAAAAAGGAGAAAGTAATGCTCAACGATGCGATCTGGGAACATATAGACAAGTTCACCAAGGCAACAAAAACCAGCGATATCCAGCAACTGCTGGAGCGCTTCAGTCATCAAATGGGCTTTGATTACTTTCGGCTGCTGATTATTTTCCCCATCAGCATGCAAAAATCCCACGTGGCACTGTTCAACAACTGTCCGACCACCTGGTTTGACGCCTACAGCGAAAACCAGTATCTGACCCAGGATCCGGTGGTCTATCTGGGGCTGAAACAGACCCAGCCGATCTTCTGGAACAAGCTCGACTGCGATTCGCCCTGGCTGCCCAGCGCCAGCCGCGACGTGATGAACCTGGCGGCTGATTTCGGGGTACGCAATGGCGTCTCCTTTCCGCTGCACACCCCGCAGGGGGAGCACGGCATCCTCTCATTCATCACCAAGGACAAATCCAACTCCGACCTGATGTTTGAAAATGTCCCGCTGCTGTCGTTCTGCGCCAGCTACATCTTCAACTCCGCGCTGCAACTGATAAAAAGCAGACCGGATATGATGAAATACCTGACCGAACTGTCGGATCGGGAGAAGGAGTGCCTGTTCTGGGCCAGCGAGGGCAAGACCTCCTGGGAGATCGCCACCATCCTCGGCATCAGTGAGCGGACGGTCAACTTTCACCTGACCCAGGTGACCAACAAGACCGACTCAAAGAACCGCAGTCAGGCCATCGCCAAAGGGATCACCAGCGGCATCATAGTGCCCTCCCTCGACGAGGTCACCATCACCAACCTGCGGCTGTCGTAACCCCTCAGCCGAAACAAAAAGAGCCGCAATTGCGGCTCTTTTTCATTTGAGAGAGTGACTTACTCGACGGTCACCGATTTTGCCAGGTTGCGCGGCTGGTCCACGTCAGTGCCCTTGATCAGGGCAACGTGGTAGGAGAGCAGCTGCAGCGGCACGGTATAGACGATGGGGGCGATCACCTCTTCCACATGGTTGAGGTTCATGACCCGCATGGTCTCGTCGCTCTTGAAGCCGGTATCGGCATCGGCGAACACGTAGAGGATACCGCCACGGGCGCGCACCTCTTCCACGTTGGACTTGAGCTTCTCCAGCAGATCGTTGTTCGGCGCCACCACAATGATGGGCATCTCGGCATCGATCAGCGCCAGCGGGCCGTGCTTCAGCTCGCCAGCGGCATAGGCTTCGGCGTGGATGTAGGAGATCTCTTTGAGCTTGAGCGCCCCCTCCATGGCGATGGGGTACTGACTGCCACGGCCAAGGAACAGGCTGTGCTGCTTGTCGGCAAACTCTTCGGCCAGGGTTTCGATATCCTTGGCCAGCGCCAGGCTCTCTTTAATGCGCAGCGGCAAGGCTTGTAGCGCCTTGACCAGTTCGGCCTCGGCGGCCGCGCTCAGGTGGCCACGACAGTGACCGACCGAGGCCACCAGCATCAACAGGCCAGCCAGCTGGGTGGTGAACGCCTTGGTGGAGGCTACGCCGATCTCGGCACCGGCACGGGTCATAAAGGCCAGATCCGATTCACGCACCAGCGAGGAGCCCGGCACGTTGCAGATAGCCAGCGAGCTCATGTAGCCGGATTCCTTGGCCAGACGCAGCGCCGCCAGGGTATCGGCAGTCTCGCCGCTCTGGGAGAGGGTCACCAGCAGGCTGTTGGGGCGCACTACCGATTTGCGATAGCGGAACTCGGAGGCGATCTCTACATCGCAGGAGACGCCAGCGATCTCTTCGAACCAGTAGCGAGCCACCATGCCGGAGTGATAGGAGGTGCCGCAGGCGACGATCTGTACGTGCTCGACCTTGTCAAAGATGGCGCGCGCGCCGTTGCCGAACGATTCGACCACCACGTGATCGCTGCCCAGACGCCCTTCCAGGGTGTTGGTGATCGCTTTGGGCTGCTCGTGGATCTCCTTGAGCATGTAATGACGGTATTCACCCTTGTCACCGGCATCGTGGGAGAGTTCGGACTCCTGCTCTTCGCGCACCACGGCGTTGCCGTTGGTATCGAAGATGTGCACGTCACGGCGGGTCACTTCGGCCACATCACCCTCTTCCAGGAAGATGAAGCGACGGGTCACCGGCAGCAGCGCCATCTGGTCGGAGGCGATAAAGTTCTCGCCGATACCGCGGCCGATCACCAGCGGTGAACCGGAACGGGCCACCACCACGCGGCTGTCGTCGCGGCTATCCATCACCACGGTACCGTAGGCACCGCGCAGCTGCTTCACCGCAGTCTGCATGGCGGCCAGCAGGCTGCCGGCACGCTTCAGCTCGTGATGGACCAGATGGGCAATCACCTCGGTATCGGTGTCGGAGCTGAACACATAACCCAGCGCCTTCAACTCTTCCCGCAGCTCTTCGTGGTTCTCGATGATGCCGTTGTGCACCACCACGATATGCTCGGAGACGTGGGGGTGGGCATTGCGCTCGGAAGGCTCGCCGTGAGTGGCCCAGCGGGTGTGGGCGATGCCGGTACCGCCGTGGACGGACTGCTCGTCGAGCGCCTTGGCCAGCTCGGCCACCTTGCCCAGACGGCGAACCCGCTGCAACGGCTGGTTGGCGCTGAACACGGCCACACCGGCTGAGTCATAACCGCGGTACTCCAGACGGCGCAGGCCCTCTACCAGAATTTCAGCCACATCACGTTGGGCGACAGCCCCGACGATGCCACACATACACTTCTCCTTGAGATGCAAATCGTAAAGTCAGTTGGATGGTTCAGAGCTCGTGTCAGCAAGTGACCGGGGCGCAGATAAGCGTCACCCCCTGGGCTTGAATCTGTTCTCTGGCCTCGCTGGCCAGCCCCTCGTCGGTCACCAGGGTATGGATGCTCGACCAGGGAAGTTCGAGATTGGGGATCTTGCGGCCGATCTTTTCCGATTCGACCATCACAATGACCTCCCGCGATACCTCGGCCATGACCCGCGACAGGCCCACCAGCTCGTTGAAGGTGGTGGTGCCACGCTCCGGGTCGATACCGTCGGCACCGATAAAGAGCTGGTCGAAGTCGTAGGAGCGCAGCACCTGTTCCGCCACCTGCCCCTGGAAGGATTCGGAGTGAGGGTCCCAAGTGCCACCGGTCATTAACAGGGTAGGCTCATTTTCCAGCTCGCGCAGGGCACCGGCCACATTGAGGGAGTTGGTCATCACGATGAGGCCGCGCTTGTTGCCCAGCATGGGGATCATGGCGCTGGTGGTGCTGCCGCTGTCGATGATGACGCGGTTGTGATCACGCAGCCGCTCGGCCGCCGCACGGGCAATGGCTAACTTTCGGTTCGAAACTTGTTCAGGGTTGACCTCGACCACCATCTCGCTCGGCAAAGGGACAGCACCACCGTAACGGCGCAGCAGCAGACCGCCGGTCTCCAGTACCGCCAGATCTTTACGGATGGTCACTTCGGAGGTAGAAAAGTGTTTGGCGAGGGCGTCGACGCTCACTTCACCCTGCTCTTGTACCAGGGTCACTATGGTGTGGCGGCGTTGTTGAGTATTACGTTTGGTCATTATTAAGTTTCGATTCGAAAGAACATCGAAATATTAGCCCCTTTTTCGGAAAAATAAAACAGCAAATAGGATCCGATTTGGTTCGATGCCAGAATGGGGTGCCAATTTGCGACGAGGATGCCATGCAAAAGAGAGTCATCTGGCTGGTGGAGGATGAGGCCAGCATCGCCGACACCCTGATTTACGCCCTGCAGACCGACGGGTTTGAGGTGGAGTGGTTCATGCTGGGCCAACAGTTGCTGACACGACTGGAACAGACGCGACCCGACTTCCTGATCCTCGATGTGGGGCTGCCCGACATCAGCGGCTTCGAACTCTGCAAGCAGGTGAGGGCGCTGACCGATATCCCCCTGATGTTCCTCACCGCCCGCAGCGAGGAGATAGACCGACTGATCGGGCTGGAGATCGGTGCCGACGACTATGTGGCCAAACCCTTCTCGCCACGGGAAGTGTGTGCCCGGGTGCGGGTCATCCTGCGCCGCAGCCAGCCCGTCGCCCCCCAGCCCAGCGCCCTGCTGGTGCTGGATGAGGAGCGTGCCCGCATTCACTTTCGCGGCCAGCCGCTGGCCCTCACCCGCTACGAATATCTGCTGCTCAAGACCCTGATGCTGGCGCCGGGGCGGGTCTACTCCCGCCAGCAGCTGATGGATCTGGTGTGGCAGGATGCGGAGGAGAGTCTGGATCGCACCGTAGATACCCATATCAAGACCATCCGCGCCAAGCTGCGCGAACATGATCCCGAGGCCAACCTGATCCTCACCCACCGCGGGTTGGGCTACAGCCTGGAGCAGGCATGAGACTCGGGTTGCAACTGCTGTGCGGCCTGCTGCTGATCTTCGCGCTGGCCGCCTGGTTCGTGCTGGAGATCTTCGTCGAGGAGATCAAACCAGGGGTGCGCAGCGCCACCGAGGATACTTTGGTGGATATGACCCAGCTGCTGGCGCCGCTGGCGCTCGATGACCTGAAAGAGGACAATATGATGAACGGGCGGTTGGCCAGCGCCTTCGCCCGCCTCAACCAGAATCCCATCAATGCGATGATCGACGGCCACCTCAAGCAGCAGGCGGAGTACCGCATCTATGTCACTGACCAGAAGGGTATGGTGATTTACGACTCCGACGGCACGGATCTGGGCAAGGATTATTCCCGCTGGAACGATGTCTACCGCACCCTGCGCGGCCAATATGGCGCCCGCAGCACCCGCACCGATCCCGACGATGCCGCCAGCTCGACCATGTATGTGGCGGCGCCGCTGCGGGAAGGGGCCGAGATCATCGGCTCCCTCACCGTCGCCAAACCCAATCGCACCCTGATGCCAGCCATCGAGCGCGGGGAACAGGAGCTGCTGCGGGCCGGCGGCCAGATGCTGCTCATCTCGCTGCTGATCGGCAGCCTGCTGGTGTGGTGGCTCAACCGCGCCATCGGCAAGCTGGTGCACTATGCCGACTCGGTCAGCAAGGGGGAGGCGGCACCGCTGCCACGGCTGCACACCGTCGAGCTGGATAGGCTCGGCCGCTCGCTGGAGACCATGCGCCACCAGCTCGATGGCAAAAGCTACATCGAAGCCTATGTCCACAGCCTGACCCACGAGCTGAAGAGCCCGCTGGCCGCCATTCGCGGGGCAGGGGAGATTTTGGCCGAAACGCCGCCCCCCGAAGTAGCCAAACGGTTTATCGGCAACATCAATCTGGAAACCGCGCGCATGCAGCAGCTGATCGAGCGAATGCTGCAACTGGCGCGGCTGGAGTCGGGGCAGGGGCTGGATCGCCAGTCGGTGGAACCGGCAAAACTGGGCAAGCGCACCCTCGACGCCCGCCAGATCATCGCACAGCGCCGTCAGGTCGAGTTGGTGGCCGAGCTGGCCAGCGCGCCGAAACAGAAGTGGGATCCGCTGCTGGTGGAGCAGGCCATCGGCAACCTGCTGGATAACGCCATCGACTTCTCTCCCGCCTACGGGCTGGTCACCCTGAGTGGCAGCCAGCAGGAGGAGGGCTACTGTTTTCGGGTCACCGACTGCGGCCCCGGCATCCCCGACTACGCATTGCCACGCATCTTCGAGCGCTTCTACTCCCTGCCACGACCGGACAAGGGCAAGAGCAGTGGTCTGGGGCTTAGCTTCGCCCATGAGGTTGCCCACCAGCATGGCGGCCGTCTGACCCTGAGCAACCGGCCGGAAGGGGGCGCGCTGGCGGAACTCTGGCTGCCGTTCGCCTAGCCCCCCGCAACTTCACATTCCCCACACAAAGCGGCATTAGACTGCCGCTTTCTCTCATCCATTTGCTCAAGGAAATGCTATGTCCCGCCTGCTTCTCTCCAGCCTGCTGGCTGCCGGTCTGCTCGCAGCCCTGCCAGCCTCCGCCGCCAGCGGCTGCTTTCTCTATGCTGACGGCAACGGCCAGACCCTCTCCAGCGAAGGGGACTGCTCCAGCCAACTGCCGCCCGCGTCCACCTTCAAGATCCCGCTGGCGCTGATGGGTTACGACAGTGGCTATCTGGTTGATGAAGAGCATCCGGCACTGCCTTACAAACCGAGCTATGACGGCTGGCTGCCCGCTTGGCGCGAAACCACTACCCCGCGCCGCTGGGAAACCTACTCGGTGGTCTGGTTCTCCCAGCAGATCACCGAATGGCTGGGGATGGAGCGCTTCCAGCAATACGTCGACCGCTTCGACTACGGCAACCGGGATCTCTCCGGCAATCCGGGCAAGCATGACGGTCTGACCCAGGCCTGGCTCAGTTCCAGCCTCGCCATCAGTCCGGAGGAGCAAGCCCGCTTCCTCGGCAAGATGCTGAGCGGCAAGCTGCCGGTCTCGGCGCAGACCCTGCAGTACACCGCCAATATCCTCAAGGTGAGCGAGATCGACGGCTGGCAGATCCACGGCAAAACCGGCATGGGCTACCCGAAGAAGCTGGATGGCAGCCTCAACCGCGATCAGCAGATCGGCTGGTTCGTCGGCTGGGCCAGCAAACCGGGCAAACAACTGATCTTCGTCCATACCGTGGTGCAAAAGCCCGGCAAGCAGTTCGCCTCCCTCAAAGCGAAAGAAGAGGTGCTGGCCGCCCTGCCTGCACGACTTAAAAAGCAGTGAGCTCGCTTCCCGCCAGATAAACCCCGATAACCACGGTCAGCCCACCAGCGACGGGCTGACCGTCATTCGTAAACGAGACAAACATGAAATTATTTCTATTGCTGATCTGGCTTCCGGCCAGCATGGCGCTGGCTGCCTGTGATCTCTCCGACCGCCTGACACGGCAGGGAGAAATCATCCATGATCGGCTAAACCAGCTCGAATGGCAGGCGTGCAGCCTCGGCAGCCAGTGGCAGGAGGGGAAAGGGTGCGTGGGCACACCGGCCCTGCTGACGCTGCTTGAAGCCAAAGATGAAGCAGCCCGCCTTGGCGAGGGGTGGCGACTCCCCACCATCGAGGAGCTCTTCACCCTGCTCGACGAAGATTGCCGGGCGCCGATGACAGACCCGCGCTTCTTCTCCGATATCCATGACAACGGGGAAAATTCAGCCCCCTACTGGACCTCCAGCTCCATTGAGGAGATGCCTGAACTGGTCTACTACATCGACTTTATGCACGGGCTGATCGACGGCCATACCGATCGTTTCGCCCAAGCCGCCCGGTTGGTGCGCTCCCACCCCTGAACAATCCCACGGCGCCTGATGGCGCCGTTTTTCAACAGTTCACCGTCACTTCACACAAGCCCATCACCACTTCACGCCGGACTGACAGACTCACTCCATCCAACAAGGAGACGTGTCATGGTCAAACAGATATTCACCCACAAGATATTTCTGCTGCTGTTGCTCAGCCTGCTGTTGATGGTGCCGGTGCAATCCATCATGGAGCTGAACCGGGAGCGTCAGGCTTACCGCAGTCAGGCCATCAAACAGATAATGGCCAGTACGAGTGGACCGCAGCGCCTAATAGGCCCCGTAATTGTCCTCCCATATACAAGAGAGCTGATCCTGACCAATGGCAAGGACACTCGGAGAGAGGTGGAGACACGCTATCGCTACCTGTTGCCAGAACAGTTAACGGCCACAGCGAATATGGAAGTAACGCCGCGCAAACTAGGGATCTACCAAGCCCAGCTGTATCAGGCTAACGTCACTCTAACCGGCCAATTACCAGCGATCCCTGATTGGCAGCCACCACGCGACAGCATCCGCGGCCAACCCTATCTCAGCCTAATCGTCTCCGACGCTCGAGGCATCATTCAGATACCAACCATCACCTTCGCCAACGAGCTACTGACTGTCACTCCCGGTGCACGGCTTGGCAACCAATCCGGCGTGCATGTCCCGCTAACCACCAAACAACAGCAAGGAGGGTGGTTCGATATAAAGATTTCCCTACAGGGTATGGAAAAATTCACCCTGATTCCGGTCGGTCGTGACAGCAAACTAACCTTGTCCGGTAACTGGCCCCACCCCAACTTCCTGGGCGATTTCCTGCCAACCACCCGTACAGTAAAAGATCAAGGTTTCAATGCTGACTGGCAGACAAGTTGGTTTGCCACAGATATGGAGAATCAGTTCCCTGACATGATCCAAAGCGCCTCCAAAAATCTGCCCAGCTTCAGCGTCAGTCTGGTGCAGCCGGTGGATCACTATCAGCTCAACGAACGGGCGGCCAAATATGCCCTGCTCTTCATCGGTCTCACCTTTATCAGCTTCTTCATGTTCGAGCTGCTCAAGGGGCTGCGGGTTCACCCGATCCAGTACGCGCTGGTGGGCATGGGGCTGGCAATCTTCTATCTGGTGCTGCTGGCCCTGACCGAACACCTCGGCTTTGGCTGGGCCTATCTGGTAGCCGCGCTGGCCAGCGTGCTGCTCAACGGCTTCTACCTCAGTCATGTGCTGGGTGGCCCGAAACAGGGGATCGGCTTCGCGGCGCTGCTCGGGCTGGTCTATGCCATTCTCTACAACCTGCTGCAGGCCGAAGAGATCGCTCTGCTGCTCGGCGCCCTGCTCTTGTTCGCCACTCTGGCACTGATCATGCTGCTGACCCGCAAGCTCGACTGGTATCAGGTGATGGGGCAACAGAGTGTCGAGTCCCGCCCAGCCGGACATGACAATGACGACTGAGGGCACAACCTCCGTCAATCTCTGACCGAAACAACAAAGGCTTCAGTCGGTTCTTCTCGAAAACAGCGGAACCGGCTGGGCCTTTGTCCGCCAATTTCCTAGCATGCAATCATGTTCCACTGGCGGACGATCACATGAAAATGCATCCGGGCAGGATCCTGCTCTATTCCGGCTTGCTGTGGGCACAAGGCGTGCTGGCAGGTACCCTCACCATTCATCCCGAACCGGTCGACGACCTATTGCACAATCCCGGCGTCGGTATCGAAGAGTTTCACAACAGCTGGGGTCATCCCCTCTCTCTGGCCGAACACCCGGTCAGCACGGTCGACTACTTCCGCTTCTACTGGAGCGAGCTGGAACCACGGGAGGGCGAATACAACTTTGCCCTGATCGACAGGGCCATCGATCAGGCACAGCACGCCACCCCGAAACAGTCGATCGCCCTCAGGGTCATGACCCTTGATGAGCCCTTCTCTGGCAGCAAGATCCCGGAGTGGCTCATCAACAAGGGGATTCGGGGAGAGTGGGTGAACAACCACCAGACCTTTGTGCCCGACTACAGCGACCCGCAGTTCCTCGCCCGTGCCACCCGGCTGTTTCAGGCGCTGGGCGCCCATTACGATGGCAACCCGGCGCTGAGTCATGTCGACATCGGCATGATAGGTTCATGGGGAGAGTGGCACATGAGCAACTTCCCCGGCCCGACGCTGGAGCAGCGCTACAGCAGCGAGCAGCTCAAACCCTATGTTGACCTGCAGATGGCCGCTTTTCCGCGAACCCCCAAGCTGATGCTGATCAACAACCTGCCCATGTTCGAGTATGCCGTGGGCAAGGGAGCCGGCTGGCGGGCAGACTGCCTCGGCGACTGGCACCACTTCTCCCAAAGCTGGAGCCACATGCGCAATGCCTACCCGGAACGACTGGCGAGCGCCCGCGCCGATGTGGCGAACTTCGATTCCAGCTGGCAGCAGGCGCCAGTCAGTTTCGAGGTGTGCGGCAAGCTGAGCGAGTGGCCAGGCCAGCAGCAGTACACCTTGGAGGAGGTCAAGGCCACCTTTGACTGGGCGCTGGCCCAACACGCCTCCACCATCAACCTCAAGTCGGATCCGGTTCCACCCCAATATCGACCCATCGTCGACAATGCCCTGCGCAAGATGGGCTATCGCATCGTGCTGGACCAGCTGACCCTCAAGGGAACCATGAAGCCGGGGGCTACCCTTGCCCTCAACGGCGACTGGCACAACGACGGGGTAGCGCCGGCCTATCGCAACTGGCCGCTCACCTACCGGCTGGTCAACGAGGAAGGGCAGGTCGGCGCCATGCTGGTGACCCGCAACGACATGACCCGCTGGATCCCGGGCAGCAAGGCTACCACTCGCGACAGCCTGACCCTGCCGGGTCGGATGGCACGCGGTCACTACTATCTGGAGCTGGCCTTCATCGGTCAGGACAAGCAGCCCGCTTTGCAGCTCGGCATTGCCGGTCTGGAAGAGAGTGGCTGGTATCGTCTGGCCGGGATAGACATCCAGTAACGCAAGAGGGCTCCCACAGGAGCCCTCTTTCATCACATCAGCACACTCTTTTTGAACAGATCCCACACCCCGAACGAGAAGTGCTTGAAAATGTCGATGCCAAGGGCCGACTTCACCAGATAGAGCAGCAGCACCATGCCGCAGATCCCCAGCAGCAACAGCAGGGTGGTCAGCAGCACCTTGAGGTGAAAGCAAAAGCTGCTCTCCCGCCCGCGATGACGGCGATCCCGTCCCATCAACACCACCAGATAGCAGCGCCAGCGACCAATGCCGAAGGCGCTGTTGACGTTGATGGCGTGCGACTTGCCATCACTCATCAGCCGCAGCGCCTGCTCGATACCGTCGCGCTGGGTTTCACTCAGGCTCTCGGCCACCTCGGGGGAGAGGGCACGGTAGAAGCGGTCGATCGCCCTCTGCGGTTTCTGCGGTAATTGGCTCATTGGTTTTCTCCTGCGGGTAGGCCCAGAGCCTTGTTGTAGACAGCCATGGTCTGGCCGGCGATCCGCTGCCAGTCATACCGCTGCAGATAGTCGCTGTAATCGACCTTGCCGCAAGCCAGCTGGGCGTTGAGTCGCTCTGCCAGCGCACTCACATCGCCGACCGGGAAATAGCACTCCTGTTGCAGTGCCACCGCCAGATTGGCGGGAATGTCGCTCACCACCACCGGCAGGGAGAAGGAGAGCGCCTCCAGCAGGGCTATCGGCAACCCCTCGTGATAAGAGGGCATGGCAAACAGGGCCGCCTGTGAAAAGACGCTGATCAGCGCCTCGCCATTGAGGAAACCGGTACGGATCACCCCCGGTGTTTCATCCGCTATTCGCTGCAAGTGCTCGCTGTAGGGGGTAGGGTGATCCGTATCCCCCACCAGTACCAGTGGCAGCTCGGTATCAAGCTGGCGATAGGCGGCGATGAGATCGTGCAGCCCCTTCTCCTCGACGAAGCGGCCCACCGCCACCAGATAGTTGCCAGCGGTCAGCCCGAAACGGGCCAGCGTCAGCTCCCTCTTGTCCGCTACCGGTAGCTCGACCCGTTTCACCCCGTTGTAGATGAGGTGGGCATCCTGGCGATCGTACTGGCGGCGGATCGCCTCGTTGATCACTTCGGAGATGACGATCACCTCGCTGGCATAGCGTACCGCCCAGCGCTCGCCAAGGCGTAATACCCACTTGGCCAGCGCCCCCCACTTCTGGCGGTCATAGTCGGGGCCGTGATGAGTAAAGACCACCCGCTTGCCAAGCAACCTCAGCAGCGGCACCACCAGCCCCGGGCCGATGGCATGGACATGCACCAGATCGCAGGCATGGCTGCGGCAGTAAAAAGCCGCGAGCAGAGAGTGGAGGATTGCCTCCAGCGACTTCTTTTTGGGGGCGGGCAACGCCTCGAGAGCTACCCCTTCAAACTCGCCGCTTCGGTAATTCACATAGGGGGCGCGAGCCAGCACGGTCGCAGCCACTCCGAACTGGCGGTGCAGCTCCGGATAGAGGGACTGACAATGGGTTTCGACACCGCCCAGTACATGGGGGATCCCCCGGGTACCGAGCACGGTCACACTAATCTGCTTCATGATCTTCTCGAATGATTCTGGCGGGATTGCCCGCAACAACGGCGCGAGCCCGGACGGAACGAGTAACGACGGCGCCGGCACCGACACAGACATGATCACCAATGGCGATGGCCCCGATGACGATGGCGCCGGTGCCGAACTCGACCCCGTCACCCACGGTGGGTGAGAGGAGCTGGCCGCTTTGGCGATCAGGCTTGTTGCCCAGGGTGCAGTTGTGGCGCAGGGTGCAGTCACACCCCATCTGCACGCCGTCACCGATGACGATATTCTGCGGGTGATAGAGGCGCAGACCCCAACCCAGCCGGGCTCTTGGCGAGATATCGAGGCCGCACAACAGCTTGAATCCCTTGAGCAGCAGCAAGCAGGGCAACCTCATAAAGCGGCCTCCCTGTGCCAGCCGGTAGCAGAGCAGGAACAGGCGCGCCGTCTTGCTCGGATTGAGCGCCAGTTCGGCTTTCAACTCGTGCCAGAAGCTCATCTCTGTTTCTCCTCCAGCAACGACTGGTAGAGCGCCAGTAGAGCTTGCTGGTGGCTGGCGAGGGAGTAGTTGTCGATCAGCCGCTGACGGGCCGAACGCCCCATGGCCGCCGTCTGCTCCGGCTCGGCCACCAGCCTGTCCATGCTGCGGGCCAGCTCGTCGGCATTGCCCGCCTCGAACAGCAGGCCATCGAGACCGTCGCGGATCTGCTCCGGAATCCCGCCAATTCGAGCCCCGATCACCGGTTTGCCATAGGCCATCGCCTCCAGTACCGACATGGAGCAGTTCTCGTACCACTCGGACGGCACCACCACGGCCTTGGCGTGGCGCAGCAGATCGAGCAACTCTTCCCCCTGCTTGAACCCCAGCAGTTCGGCATTGGGATAATGCTGCCCGAGGTGCGCCAGCAGCGGGCCACCGCCCACAATTTTGAGGCCCGCCGGCCGCGTCATGCGCTGATGGGCATGGGCAAGCGTCTCGACCCCTTTCTCGGCCATCAGGCGGCCGAGGAACAGAAAGTACCCCCGATCCTCTCCGCTTTCGCTGCTCGACTCGACATCTATGCCATTGAGGATCACCTCGATGCGGGAAGCGGGCAGCCGGGTACGAAGCATCCCGGCCATGAAGGCGCTCGGCGCCACCAATGCATCGACCTGCTCATAGTTGCGGCGCCACTGTTGCCAGGCCGCCTCGGCAGAGAGCAGCAAGCTCTTGCCCCACGACCCCTCCTGCCACTGATGGCGAAACAGCTTGAGCCAGGAACCCTCGATCCGGGTCAGATCGAACGGCTCGCCATCGACCAGCATGCTGTAGTTGGGGCAGGCCACCTTGTAGTCGTGGGCTGTCAGCACCGTCTTGCAGCCCAGGGATTTGGCCACCCGGATGATCGCCGGGGTGAGCTGGTGGTAGATGTTGTGAAAGTGAACGATATCGGGCCGCTCGGCACGGATAAGCTCCGCCAGCCGATCACAGGCCTCCTGATTGTGGATGAAGCGAGCGGCGATCTTCAGCCGATCGAAGAGCCCGTGCCGCTGGTGATAATCGACGTTGGCCGGAAAGTAGCCACTCTGGGGTGAGGGGAGGTTATCCGGATGCTGCATGGCAAAGTCGATCACCTGATGACCCGCCTGACGCACCATCTCCCGCTCCTGAAAGAGGACTGTCTCGGCACCTCCCTTCATGAAAAAGAACTTGTTGGCAAAGAGCACCTTCACGGCAATGACTCCTGGATCAGACGATGGGCGGGCGCCTCGCGCGGGGAGCGCTGGGGCAACAGCAGGCCGCGCACCAGCCCGGCTGCATAGATGGAGAGGTTCATGACACTGCGCAGGGCATCTTGCAGGGAGCGGTTCTTCAACCACTTGAGAGCGATGAAGCCACCCAGCGGTGCCAGCGCCAGCAGCGGCAACCAGAACGGCAGCCCGGCTACGAAAAGCAGCACGCAGAACAGGAGTGCCAGCAGGTAGAGTCCGAACAGCAGCTCGGAGCGGATCACCGACAGCACCTCGCGAAAATAGGGCTGCCCCCACGCCGAGCGCACCAGCTCGCCGCTGGCAAACAGATACCCCATGCGCCAGCGGTAACGGATCAGGGCAAGGGAGTCCATGGTGTGGGAGGTGTGAAAGAAGAAGGGAACATCAAGCCGCTCCAACCGATAGCCCGCCTGACGCAGCCGGATACCCAGCTCCGCCTCTTCGTAACCGTGCAGGTTGTGATTGGTGAGATAGCCGATCTGCTCGATGGCGCTGCGTCGAAACAGACCGCCACCACACAGCCAGCGCGACTCGCCCAGCGGATAGATCTGGTTGATGCGCTGCTTGCGCGACTTGAACTCGTAGCTGTGGGCATCATCCATCTCGGCCCGCCCGGCCACGCCACCGCATTCGGGGTGGGAGTGCATGTGCGCAAGGGCGGCCGGCACAAACTCCGGCTCCAGCTTCATGTCGCCATCGAGCAGCAGCAGGAACTCCCCTTCGCTGAAGAGGTAGCCAAGCTGTGGCCCCACGCCGCAACAGCGATCTGCCGGGTCGGTCAGGCTCACCACAGTCACCCCCAGCTGGCAGGCAATCGCCTGGGTGCGGTCGGTCGAGAGACTATCCGCCACGATAATCTGGTGGGAGTAGTCGGCCAGAGCACTCCTGATGCTGGCTATGGTGTCGGCAATCCCTGCCTCCTCGTTGTAGGTCTTGATGATGACGGAGATAAGGGGGGATGGAGTCATGACACCTCACAGGAACGGGTGGCCTGCCGAACCGAAGAACGGATCACCAGGGCGGCACCCAGCACGAAATAGAAGAGAAACTGCTGCACCGGGATTAGCATCAGCAGCTGGCTGTAAGGCAAGCTCAGCAGGCAGGCGATCCCGAACGCGATGAAAGCGGGTTGATAGCTGAGCAGACGCACATCTGCCGCGCTCAGCAGCTGGCGATCCAGCAACGGACGGGGACGGCAGCACCAGAGCAGCAGAACGATCAGCACGATGAAGATCAGGGTGCCCATCAGTCCCACCTCCCACAGCAACACGCTGAGGGACGTGGAGTCGAGCAGCACGTTGAACAGGGGGTTGAGAAAACCGGGCAGGGTGCTGCCATGGTTGGTGGTGTTGAGGCCATAACCAAACAGCAGATTGCTGAGACCGTGGTGATCACCGTTGCTGGCCCAGAAAAAGAGCGTCGTCACCCGCCCCAGCTCGCCGGTTTCCGGGTTGATGTGGTTGGGATCGAAGATATAGCCGAGGGAGTCGATAAACAGCGCAATGGCCCCCTGTTGTCCGGCCCCCTCGAATGCGGATGAGTAGGAGGCAGCCAGCACCAGAACGGCCACCGCCACCAGCGCCGTCATCGCCAGCGCAATCAGCAGCAGACGCTTGAGGTCATAGCTCTTCATCCCCCTGACATAGCTTGGCGAGAGCCAGACCCAGGCCAGCAGCAAGGGGGACAACAGGATGACGAACTTCACCTCGGCCAGTACGCAGATGGCAAAGGCGGCAAGAATGTGAAAAGCGACCGAACGACGCGAAATGAGGCCGTGGCGAAACTCGGAGAGCTTGATCAGCATCACCAGCAGGCAGAAGAAGCCGAGTGCACCGGTATTGCCGCCACCCATGGGATCCCCCCCGAAGGTACCGACCACCGAGTCCCACTTCTCAAACTCGCCGCGCATTGCCACCCGCTTCGGCACCACCACCAGCACCTGAAACAGCACCACCGGGATCTGCAGGTAGAAGACCCACTCCACCAGCTTCATGATGCGGTAAATCTGTGACTCGCGGCAAAAGCCGAGCAACAGGCAGGGGAGCAGCAGAGAGAGCGCCAGCTCGTTCTTGAAACCGATGATAGTCACCATGCCCCCCTGCTGAAGCAGGGTGCCCAGCAGCGCCAGCACCAGCAAGCCACAGTAGAGCAGCAGCAGCACCTTCTCCTGATAGTCGAGCCGCAACGGGCTGTAACGCGTCTGCAGCGGCAGCAACATCAAGGTGGCAATCGCCAGCAGGAAGGGCAGCCAGAGGAAGGCTGTAATGCCGGTGACGTACTGGGCCAGGCCGCAGATCACCAGCGACAGCAGCAGATTGGCCTGCATGATGAGGGCACTGTTCACGAAGCCAGCTCCATCCGCCCCTGCAACTCGGCAGCCCGGCGGTTGACCCGCAAAAAGACGAAGCCGTAGCGCACCGCAGTCAGCAGAGAGAAGGCCAGCACGCAGAGAGCGTACTCCTGCTGCAACCAGGGCAACAGTACGAAGGCAATCACTACGACCAGCAGCTGCTCAAGCTGGATCCGCAAAAAGTAGCGGGGCGAGCCGAACACCAGCTCGATCACGGTCAACGGGCAGATGGCTACCGCAGTAAAGACATAGGGCAACATGTAGCGGGAGGTATTGATGGAGGCGATCCACTCCGCATTGAAGAACCACTTCATCACCAGCGGATAGCAGATGAGGATCCCGAGGGTGGCCGCACTGCCCATCGCCAGCAGCAGCCGCTTCACCTTGCGAAACTCCTCCCCGTTGAAACGGCGCAGGCGAAAATCCTCCGACCATCGCGAGAAGATGGAGTGGCGGATGGCGTTGCCGACAATCACCACGGGCGCCAGACAGAAGCGGTTGACCACGGCAAAGTAGCCCGCCACCAGAGGGGAAAACCAGAAGTTGATCAGCACGGTCGGCAGATTGGCCGTCACCATCGCCAGCACCTCGGCACTGCCGACACCAGCCAGATGCGCTTTATGGCGGGAGAAGAAGTGCAGCAGGTGGCGCGGGGCAGCCTCCCTCAGCATGGCACTGTGCCAGGCAAAGGCAGACCACAACCAGCCCCCGATCACCAGCAGCAACAGACAGGCCCATAACTGATAAAAGTGCACCATGTCAGGGGCAAGCAGCAGGCAGAGCAGCACCACGGCAGAGGCCGAGATACGCTGCAGACCGAGCCGCTGGTAGTGGCCGGCCCGCAGAGCCAGATTCTCGGCGATGAGGATCAGCCCGTGGGTCACGGTCAGCAGGTAGAGCGGCCAGAGCGGCAGCGAGAAAAAGCAGACCACCACCAGCACATAGGGGATGGGGAGCAGCCAGACCTGCAACAGGGAAAAGATCAGGTTGCCGGGCAGATCGGCCTCCTCCAGCTTGGGCAACAGCAGTTGCGAGGCAAAGGTGGCAAGTTGGGCACCGATCAGCACCAGACTGTAGCTGAGGGCATAGAGCCCGACCGCAGCCATGTCGAACTTGTGCGACAGTGACCAGACCGAGAGCGCCCCGATCAGCTGGGATAGCACGGAAGCACCACCTATGGTGGTGATGCTGCGCAGCAGTTTCATAGCGCGCCCCGGGTGGGAGCACCACAAAATCTCAGGTTCTCAGCCCCTTCCAGATCCCGTTCGGCGACCTGGGTCAGCACTGTCCCCAACACCGCCACTCTGGCATCCCGCAGCTGTGCCAGCACGCTCAGCACCCGACTGGCCGGCAGCTGGCCGGACTGGATCACATGAATGGCACCATCCAGCGGCTGCCCCAGCAGCAGGGCATCCTTGCCGACCTCCAGCGCAGGGGTGTCCACTATGATACGGTCAAACTGCCCGGCAAGGGTTGCCAGCAGTTCGCTCCAGCGCGGGGAACCAAGCAGTGCCAGCGGGGAAGATACCGGCTGACCAGCAGGCAGCAGGGTCAATCCCTCTTTTGGCACCAGACAGGCAGCCAAGTCAGCTTCGCCTGAGAGCAGCTCGGCCAACCCCGGTCTGGCGTCCTGCCCCAGCAACTGGCGACCGAGGGCGCCCCGGCGCAGATCCCCATCCACCAGCAGCACCCGCTCATGGCGGGCAAAGCTGGCGGCGCAAAGTGCCGCCAGTGTCGACTTGCCCTCACCAGCACGGGTCGAGGTGATCATGATGCGCTGCAGCTGACCCGACTCCAGCCGCATAATGGCGTAGAGATCATCTGCACTGGCTCCCACTCTGGGATTGACCGCTCCCACCCGCAGCAGGGCACTCTGATCCTGCAAGGCTGCCAGCCGCGGGATTTCACCAAGCACCCGCCCACCGAGCTGGGAGACCAGCTGGCTCAGACGATCCAGGGTATTGCGCAGTGCTCCGGCAGTGATGACGGCCAGCACGGCAACCATGCCCGCCATGATCACCACCATCAGCAGAAACAGCATCTTGTTTGGCTTGGCTGGCAACAAGGGCACCGATGCCGCATCGTAGAGGATGGCATTCGACTCGTGCAACTGAGCGTTCAGGCGGGTCTCTTCCTGACGGCGGAACAGCTCGTTATAGAGCTGACGAGTCTTGTCGATATTGTTCTTCAGATTGTTGTACTCATCCTTCTTGACTGCCAGCGAGGAGAACTCCCGCTTCTTCTCGTCAAGCTGGGCAAGGTACTCCTGCTCCTTGCGCTGGCTGCTCTGGTAGCGATCCTCGATACCGTCGGCAATCTCCCGCATCAGCTGGTTTGACTGGGTATTGAGCGCCTTGATGCGCGCTTCGGCCTGCAGAATACGGTCATGCTTGGGGCCATAACGCTTGGCCAGCTCGGAGAGCTCCTGTTGGGCCTTGATGAGGGCGATGCGCAGATCCTGCATCTGGGGATGGTTGGAGACCTCGGGCAGGGAGGCCAGCGCCGCCGGATTGCGGCCGTACTCCTGAATGGACTGGAATTCGGCCTGCGCCGCCAGCCGCCGCTCGCGTGCATCCGCGTACTTGTTGGTGATGATGCCGAGCTCTTCGGTTTGCAGACCATCTACGCCGCGAAACGTCAGCAGATCATTGCGGGCAAGAAAATCGCCGAGCTGCTTCTCCTGCTTCTCCAGACTGGCCTTTATCTCGACCAACCGGCTCTGGTTCCAGTGCGATGCCGTGGTGTTGGCATCGACCCGCTCCTCCACATTGAGATCGATGTAGGTCTGGGCCACCTCATTGGCGACGCTGGCGGCCAGCTCGGGAGAGCGGGATTCGAACCCGATGCTGACCAGCTGGGTATCGCGCACCGGCGAAATAGAAAGATGTTTAGCCAGATACTCCATTGCGTGCTGGTTGCGTGAGGAGGCATCCTCCTGATGTCCGGCACTCCAGAATCCCTTGATGCGGCTCAACCAGCTGTCCGGATTGGGCTGCCCGTTGAATTCCGGCAACTCGGCCAAGCCCAGATGAGTGACCACCTTCTCGGCCACCCGGCGTGACTTGAGCAGCTCGAACTGGGTGTTGTAGTACTCGCGGCGGCTGGTATCGACCCGATAGACGGGCTCGATAGGTGAAGCGCTGTTGGCATCAGCCTTCAGCAGCAGGGTCGCACTGGACTGGTAGTAGGGTGGCATGCTGAGGATAAAGGGGGCTGCCACAAGGGTCACCACCGCGGCAAACAGCACCACCTTCCACCAGTTTGCCTTGAGCACCCGCCAGGGGCCGCTGAAATCGAGGCGACTCTCTAGCGCACGGCCATTTTCAACCAACAATGAAGTCATGAAGAGCGTCCTGGATCAGAAGAAACTTTGTTCGATGGTGATGATGTCGCCGGGATTTAGCTGCCGTTGCAGGCTCACCTCTTCCAGCAACTGATCGCTGCCATTGAGGCGCAGGCTGATATCCCGTCTGGCGGCGCGATCGGTGAAACCACCCGCCAGCGCGACGGCCTTCTCCACCGTCAGGCCGGGCTGGTATTCGTAGCCGCCCGGGTGAGCCACCTCGCCAGCAACAAACACCTGGCGGAAAGTGGTCACGTTGACCGTCACCATGGGGTCGAGCAGCACGCCGTGCTTGAGCCCTCTGGTCAGCAACTCGGCCACTTCCGTGGTGGTATGGCCCATCAGCAGCACCTGACCCAGATAGGGATAATTCACGTGGCCACTGGTATCGACCTTGAACTTCATCGACAGATCCGGCTCGCCATACACCCGGATTTCGACCTCGTCCCCCGGCGCCAGCCGGTAGGCGGAATCGTTGCCTTGCGGGCTCTGGCCAGCCCAGACCGACAGGCTGAACAACCAGCCAAGCAGAATCACCATCACGCTTTTGTTCATGTTAAATGGCTACCTTGAGTGAAAGAGAAAGCTGTTGTTTGTCGTAACCGAGGGCACGGCCATAGCAATTGCCGCCGATGTCGATGGGCTGCCCGGCAAAGCTGGAACCTGAGTCGGCCTGCTGGTAGTGGAGCCCCAGATTGACGGAGGGACGAATGTCGTAGCTGATGCCCATGCCCCAGCGATGGATATCGTCCTGACGGTGGCGGTTGTCGTTACCACAGACCACCGACTGGTGATAATCATCCCGGATATCGTGATAAGAGAGCGTGGTCGCCACTCCGGGTGACCAGTGGTGCTGCCACTCGGCGCCATATAGCTGGCTGCTGACATAGCCGCCGTCACCACCCGGATCACGAATGGTCCGGCTGGAGAGCAGCGCGAGCTTGCTGTAATCGAGCGGTTGCCACTCCAGACGCAGATCCCAGTTCAGCCCTTTGAAACTCTCTGCCTGCGGATCGTTGACGAAACGCTTGTAGATCCCGCCGATATTGGCATCGATCCGGGTCTTGCCGGTCAGCTGGCTCATCACCCCGGTGATAAGGAAAAATTCGTCGGAATCCTTGCGCGGATTGGCCGGATAGCGTCGCAGATTGGTCTGCAGGGTGTAACGAAAACGGCTGACATGACTCACCTGATCGAACAGCTCGACAATGGCGGTGTTCTCCTGCCACTCCTGCTCGGCCATATAGCGTTCAAAGTCATGCAGGTAGAGGTGCTTGTCGAGATAGCCCAGATCCTTGTGGGAGAGCGCCAGCTCCAGCTTGCCTCTGGCATCGGGTGCACCGTAACTGTAGCGGCCACCCACTTCGCTGCGTTTGAAGCGCAGCGGCTCGGCAATGTTGAACCAGCCGAAAGTGGCATCACCGCCAGCCTTCTCATGCCCCTGCAACATAAAGCCTTCGGTCAGCCCCTCGCCACGCGCCTCATGGCCCAGCCGATACTGGTACATCAATTTGAAGGCATTGCGCAGGGAGAAGCGCCAGCTGCCGTCAAACTGGAACTGGTGATCGGCATAGTCATCCGCATGGCTGTTACCATAGCGACGATAATCACCCAGATAGCTGAACTGATAGCGATCCAGGCCGCGTTCGCCCACCATGCGAAATTCCGGGGTGATCCCGACGAAATCGGAGCCAATCACCTGACCACTGTCACGCTGCCACAGCAGGTTGCTGTCGTGGCCGTAACGGCTCTCCACCTCGGTCTGGATCTCCAGACCAAGCGGCCCCTGATGGGATACGGGGGTGACCTCGGCGCGGACGGAAAGAGAGGGGAAGAGCAGCAGTCCGGCGCAAACGAGGCTAGTAAGCGGATGCACCGACAAACCCTTTGAATACAGTCAGGAAAATGACTTTGAAATCAAGTCCGAGCGACCAGTACTGGATGTACTTGAGATCGAACTTGACCCGCATCTCCATCTTGTCGAGGGTGTCGGTTTCACCACGAAATCCATTTATCTGGGCCAGCCCGGTAATCCCCGGTTTCACCTTGTGGCGCAGCATGTAACGCTCCACCAGTGAGCGGTACTGCTCGTTGTGCGCCACGGCATGGGGACGCGGCCCCACGATCGACATGGAACCCTGAATCACATTGAAAAACTGCGGCAGCTCATCCAGCGAGGTACGACGCAAAAACGCACCGAATGGCGTCACTCTGGGATCGCCTCTGGTTGCCTGAGTCACCACGGCATCATTCTCCATGACGCGCATGGAACGGAATTTCCAGACCTGGATCCGTTTCCCCCCCAGACCGTAGCGATCCTGCTTGAAGAGCACAGGTCCGGGTGAAGAGAGACGCACCCCGAGCGCCACCAGCGCCATGACCGGAGAGATGAGCAGCAGGATGAGTGAACCCAGCACCAGATCTTCAATCCGTTTGAGCAGGGCGGCGCCCCCTTCAAACGGGGAATCGAAAAAGCTGAAGGTATAGATATCGCCCACCCGATCGATGTGGGATACGGTCAGGCCGTACTCGTAAAAATCGGGTACCAGATAGGTATCGACCGTGGTATCGGAGAGTTCGTAGAGGTAGTGATTGATGCGCTCCCGGGCAGTCAGGGGCAGCGCCAGATAGACTTCGTCGACCAGCCCTTTGCGGGCCAGCTCGAGCAGCTCGTCGACATCACCCAACAGAGGACTGCGAGTCGGGTAACCGAAGCGCTCTTCGCTGCGGGCATCGAAAAATCCGAGCATCTGGATATCGTGACGCGGACTCTCCCAGAGGGATTTCTCCAGCGCCAGTCCAGCCGGAGTCACGCCAATGATGGCCACACGACGACAACAGGAAGCACCGCTGAACCAGAGGGTCACCAGTTGGTACAGCACCCGATAGCCGGTAGAAATAAGACAGGCCATGGCAAGCCAGAGCACAGCCAGCTCAAGCGGGAAAGGGTGGTAGGGTTTAAAGATGGGAACCAGATAGACCAGCAGGTAGAGCAGGGTAGCTGTTACCAACCAGGAGAAGATGAGGCGCAGCAGAGACTGCGCCAGATGTTTACGAACCCGGCTGCAATAGAGCCCGGTATTCTGGGAAACCAGAAAGAAGACCACCATGCCCAGCGTGGCCAGTGACATCTCGTCCAACCCATGAAACAAACCAAAGTGCCGCGAAAGCAGCACCATTGAGACTGAAATTCCCACCAGATCGACAAAGCGGGAAAACAGACTGTGGCTCGCGTCTGCGAGCTTGATGATTCGTTTGTTCATGGGTCGCCTTCATACTGATATCACTTATCAGTTTTCTTGACCGGACGAGCCCAGTTCTTGATGTGACGCTGGGGTACCCGGGTTATCACGAGTTCATGTTCACCCACATCCTTGGTAATAGTAGAGCCGGCACCCAGGGTGGCCCCCTTGCCGATGCGAACAGGCGCTACCAGTTGGGTATCAGAACCGACGAACACATCGTCCTCGATGATGGTCTGGAATTTGTTGACCCCGTCGTAGTTGCAGGTGATGGTACCGGCTCCGATATTTACCCCGGCACCGATCTCGGCATCACCCAGATAGGTCAGATGACCGCACTTGGAACCAACCCCAAGACGGGCCTTCTTCATCTCAACGAAGTTGCCAACGTGCGCATCCTGCTCCAGAACCGCCCCCGGACGCAAGCGGGTAAACGGACCCACTGAGCACTGATCTGCCACCTGTGCCCCCTCGATGACCGAGTAGGGTTTCACCTCGGTGTGATCGCCAATGACACAATCTTTCAGTACGCAACCGGCTCCGATACGAACGTGATTGCCGAGAGTCACCTTGCCCTCAATGATGACGTTTGCATCAATAACAACCTCTTCACCAATTTCCAAAACCCCACGCAAATCAAAGCGTGCGGGGTCGATCATGGTTGCACCAGCAATCATCAGTTTCTCGGCCTGCATCTGCTGATAGCTGCGCTCAAGTTGGGCCAATTGCACCCGATTGTTGGCCCCTTCAACTTCAGCGGCACGCTCTGGATGCACAGCGGCAATCGGGCAATTATCGCCGTGAGCCATTGCGATCACATCGGTCAGATAGAACTCGCCCTGGGCGTTTTTGTTGTCGAGACGAGACAACCATTGACGCAACTGGCCCCCATTGGCCACCAGCACGCCGGTGTTTACCTCACGGATCGCCAGCTGCTCGGCATTGGCATCCTTCTGCTCGACGATACCGACCACCTGACCATTTTCACGGACGATGCGGCCATAGCCGGTCGGGTTGTCCAGCACCACGGTCAGCAGTGCCATGCCATCGCTTGCCTTGGCAGCCAGCAGTCGTTGCAGAGTCTCTGGCTGGATCAGCGGGGTATCGCCGTACAGCACCAGCACGTCGTCTTCATCCTTCCAGAACGGGATGGCCTGGGCGACGGCGTGACCTGTCCCCAGCTGTTGCGCCTGCAGCACCCAGTTCACATCGGCCGCCACGATCCGCTCTTTCAGCAGTTCGGCACCGTGGCCATAGACCAGATGCAGCTGCTCGGCACCGACCTGACGGGCAGTATCGATCACATGGGAAACCATAGGTTTGTTGGCTACCGGGTGGAGTACCTTGGGCAGGGAAGAGCGCATGCGGGTACCTTTACCTGCAGCCAGGATCACGACGTTGAGGGACATAAATTGACCTTTGGAACATGAGGAAATACTCGGCGGAGTCTATCCAACGGGTAAAAAAAAAGCGACCCGAAGGTCGCTTTTTACATCACCGTTATTAGCGGTAATTCTTTTTGACGATATCGATGACTCGCAGTTGAGCCATCGCCTTGGCCAGCTCGGTGGCGGCCTGGGCGTAGTCGATATCACCATGGGAGCTGTGGATCCGCTCTTCGGCTGCGCGCTTGGCTTCCTGGGCTTTCGCCTCATCCAAGTCGTCAGCACGAATCGCGGTGTCCGCCAGCACGGTCACGGATTCAGGTTGTACTTCCAGCATACCGCCGGAGATGTACAGCACCTCTTCAGTTCCGTTCTGCTTCACCAAGCGGACCAGGCCCGGCTTGATGGCAGTCAGCAACGGAGCATGACCGTGGCGGAGACCCAACTCACCTTCGGAGCCTGATACCTGAGCGGATTGCACGCGACCGGAAAACAGTTTTCCTTCGGCGCTCACCACATCCAGGTGAAAGGAGATCATCTCTGCCATGGGCCCTCCTGTCGAGGCTTACAGTTTCTTGGATTTCTCGACGACTTCGTCGATACCGCCAACCATGTAGAACGCCTGCTCGGGCAGATCGTCATACTCGCCTTTCAGGATGCCCTGGAAACCACGGATGGTCTCTTTCAGCGGCACGTATTTGCCCGGAGAACCGGTAAACACTTCTGCTACGAAGAACGGCTGGGACAGGAAACGCTCGATCTTACGGGCACGGGCTACGGTCAGTTTGTCTTCTTCTGACAGTTCATCCATACCCAGGATGGCGATGATGTCCTTCAGCTCTTTGTAGCGCTGCAGTACGGTTTGAACGCCACGAGCGGTCTCGTAGTGCTCTTTGCCAACCACCAGCGGATCCAGCTGACGAGAGGTAGAGTCCAGCGGGTCAACGGCCGGGTAGATACCCAGTGCCGCGATTTGACGGGACAGTACGACGGTCGCATCCAGGTGGGCGAAGGTGGTCGCCGGAGACGGGTCAGTCAAGTCATCCGCAGGAACGTAAACGGCCTGTACGGAGGTGATGGAACCAGTCTTGGTGGAGGTGATACGTTCTTGCAGAACACCCATCTCCTCGGCCAGGGTCGGCTGGTAACCTACTGCGGAAGGCATACGGCCCAGCAGTGCGGATACTTCAGTACCGGCCAGGGTGTAACGGTAGATGTTATCTACGAAGAACAGCACGTCACGACCTTCGTCACGGAACTTCTCGGCCATGGTCAGGCCGGTCAGCGCAACGCGCAGACGGTTTCCGGGCGGCTCGTTCATCTGACCGTAAACCAGAGATACTTTGTCCAGTACGTTGGACTCCATCATCTCGTGGTAGAAGTCGTTACCCTCACGGGTACGCTCACCTACACCGGCAAACACAGAGTAACCACTGTGCTCGATCGCGATGTTACGGATCAGCTCCATCATGTTTACGGTTTTGCCTACACCGGCACCACCGAACAGACCAACCTTACCACCCTTGGCGAACGGGCATACCAGGTCGATCACCTTGATGCCGGTCTCCAGCAGATCGTTACTGTTGGACTGATCTTCGTAGCTGGGGGCTGCGCGGTGGATAGACCAGCACTCTTCTTCACCGATCGGACCTTTTTCGTCGATTGGCTCGCCCAGTACGTTCATGATCCGACCCAGAGTCGCAGTACCGACCGGAACCTGGATGGATTTACCGCTATTCACTACTTCCAACCCACGACGCAGACCGTCGGAGGAGCCCATGGTGATGCAACGAACGACGCCGCCACCGATCTGTTGCTGAACTTCCAGCACCAGACCCTGGCCTTGACCTTCGCTAACGACCTTCAGTGCATCGTACACCTGGGGCACGGCATTCTGCGGGAACTCGATGTCCACCACAGCGCCGATGATTTGGACGATGAAACCGTTACTCATGTCAAATCCTCTAAACCTTTGATAACCCTTGCCTTACACCGCAGCAGCACCGGATACGATCTCTGTCAGCTCCTGGGTAATACTGGCCTGACGGGCCTTGTTGTATACCAGTTGCAGATCGTTAATCAGGTTACCGGCGTTGTCAGTCGCGGCTTGCATGGCAACCATTCGGGCTGCCTGTTCACTTGCCAAGTTTTCCACTACACCCTGGTAAACCTGAGATTCGACATAGCGAACCAGCAGGGTATCCAGCAGCTTCTTGGGATCCGGCTCATAGAGGTAATCCCAGTGGTGTTTCTTGGCGAGCTTGCTGTCTTCAGTTACGGGCAAAGGCAGCAGTTGATCGACCCGTGGTTGCTGCACCATGGTGTTGACGAACTTGTTGTACACCAGATACAGCTTGTCAATCTCACCGTTGTCGTAAGCCTTCAGCATGACCTTGACTGAACCAATCAGGTCATTGACGCTCGGACTATCGCCCAGTCCTGCGACATGAGCTTTAACCTTGGCGCCGTGCCGTTCAAAGAAGTTGGAGGCCTTGTTACCGATCAGTGCCAGGTCAACCTTGGCACCTTTCGCGCTCCATTGCTTCATATCATTGAGGGCAGCCTTGAACAGGTTGATGTTCAGACCACCACACAGGCCACGGTCGGTGGAGACGACGATGTAACCCACTCGCTTGACCTCACGTTCGATGAGGTAGGGGTGCTTGTATTCCAAGTTCCCCTGAGCGATATGGCCGATCACCTTGCGCATGGTTTCAGCGTACGGACGGCTGGCAGACATGCGTTCCTGCGCACGGCGCATTTTGCTTGCTGCCACCATTTCCATAGCGCCGGTGATCTTCTGAGTGTTTTTCACACTCCCGATCTTGTTACGTATCTCTTTTGCGCCGGCCATCTCTTACTCTCCATCAAGTGGCAGCTCACGCTGCCACACACGCTTACCAGGTCTGGGTTGCTTTGAAGCTATCCAGCAACGCAGTCAGCTTGCCAACGATCGCGTCGTTGTAGTCGGCTTTGGCATTGATTTCAGCCATCAGCTCGGCATGCTGGGTATTGGCGTAAGAGAGCAGAGCGGCTTCGAAGTCGACGATTTTGTTCAGCTCGACATCGGAGAGATAGCCTTTCTCGGCGGCGAACAGCACCAGAGACTGGTGAGCCACGCTCAGCGGAGAGTACTGCTTCTGCTTCATCAGCTCGGTCACTTTCACACCGTGATCCAGCTGCTTGCGAGTCGCCTCGTCCAGATCGGAAGAGAACTGGGCGAATGCCGCCAGTTCGCGATACTGGGCCAGCGCGGTACGGATACCACCGGACAGCTTCTTGACGATCTTGGTCTGAGCAGCACCACCAACACGGGATACGGAGATACCCGGGTCAACCGCCGGACGAATACCGGAGTTGAACAGCTGTGAAGTCAGGAAGATCTGACCATCAGTGATGGAGATCACGTTGGTCGGAACGAACGCAGATACGTCACCCGCCTGGGTTTCGATGATCGGCAGCGCGGTCAGAGAGCCGGTCTTGCCTTTCACTTCACCCTTGGTGAACTTCTCTACGTACTCGGCGTTAACGCGAGCAGCACGCTCCAGCAGACGGGAGTGCAGATAGAAAACGTCACCCGGGTAAGCTTCACGTCCTGGCGGACGGCGCAGCAGCAGGGAGATCTGGCGATAAGCTACGGCCTGCTTGGACAGGTCATCATAGATGATCAGCGCGTCTTCACCGCGGTCACGGAAGTACTCACCCATGGAGCAACCGGCATACGGAGCCAGGTACTGCAGAGCAGCCGCTTCGGAGGCAGAGGCAACCACCACGATGGTGTTGGCCAGGGCGCCGTGCTCTTCCAGCTTGCGCACCACGTTGGCGATGGTGGAGGCCTTCTGGCCAATCGCAACGTAAACACACTTAATGCCGGAATCTTTCTGGTTGATGATGGTGTCGATCGCGATGGCGGTCTTACCAACCTGACGGTCACCGATGATCAGCTCACGCTGGCCACGACCGATAGGGATCATGGCATCGATGGCTTTCAGACCGGTCTGGACCGGCTGGTCAACAGACTTACGCTCGATAACGCCCGGTGCGATCACTTCGATCGGCGAGAAGCCGTCGTTGTCGATCGGACCTTTACCGTCGATCGGCTGACCCAGGGTGTTCAACACCCGGCCCAACAGACCACGACCTACCGGCACTTCCAGAATGCGGCCAGTACCTTTTACTTTCATTCCTTCTGACAGACCGTCATAGGAACCCATAATCACCGCACCGACGGAGTCACGCTCCAGGTTCAATGCCAGAGCGTAGCGGTTGCCCGGCAGCTCGATCATCTCACCCTGCATGGCATCAGCCAGGCCGTGAATACGAATGATACCGTCGCTCACAGAGACGATAGTACCTTCGTTACGCGCTTCGCTCTTTACATCAAACTGCGCAATGCGCTGCTTGATCAGCTCGGCGATTTCAGTGGAATTCAGTTGCATGCTCTAATACCCCAATCAAGATTGCAGCGCGTCAGCCATGCGATCCAGCTTACCGCGGACTGTGCCGTCGATTACCAGATCACCGGCCTTGATGAGCACCCCGGCCATCAAGGACGCATCGATGCTGCAATTCAGCTTCACTTTGCGCGCGAGACGTTGTTCCAGAGAAGCCTGAATATTGGCTTTCTGCTGGTCGGTCAGTTCGATCGCCGAAATCACGTCAGCCTGAACCTCTTTATCCAGTTCAGCTTTGAACGCTACAAATTCAGCAACGACCGCCGGCAGCACACCCAAGCGACCATTCTCGGCCATCACCCGGATCAGGTTCTGGCCATGCACGTCGAGTTGCTCACCGCAGACACCGACAAACAGCGTTGCCAGCTCTTCGGCGGCCACAGAGCCGTTTACCAGGTTGTGCATGGTCTCGTTTTCCACTACTTGCGCAGCGAAACCGAGCATACCCAGCCACTGGTCAACCGCCTTGTGCTCAACGGCAAACTCGAAAGCAGCCTTGGCGTAGGGGCGAGCGATTGTAGTCAGTTCAGACATAGCCCCGTTCCCGTTACAGTTCTGCTACCAGTTTGTCGACGATGTCGCTGTTGGCAGCCTGGTCGATTTGACGCGCCAGGATCTTCTCTGCACCAGCAATGGCAAGAGCAGCAACCTGCTTACGCAGTTCTTCTTTGGCACGATGACGTTCAGCTTCGATCTCGGCACGGCCCTGAGCCAGGATTTTTTCCCGCTCAGACTGGGCACCAGCGGCAGCTTCATCAATGATCTGGGCTTTACGTTTGTTAGCCTGTTCAATGATTTCAGCAGCCTGCAGCTTGGCTTCTTTCAGCTGATCGGTGGCGTTGGCCTTGGCCAAATCCAGATCTTTCTTGGCACGTTCGGCAGAAGAGAGACCGTCAGCAATAGCTTTCTGACGGGCTTCGATGGCAGCAATCAGCGGCGGCCATACGTACTTCATGCAAAACACTACGAAGAAGAAAAAAGCAATTGCTTGGCCGAGGAGGGTGGCATTGATATTCACAGCCGATGTCCTCTTAAGTTAGTTAATGGGTTATGCCTGGAGAGTCGTAACGACTTAGCCAGCAACCGCAAACATCACGTACAGACCCAGACCAACGGCGATCATCGGGATCGCATCCACCAGACCCATTACGATGAAGAACTGGGTACGCAGAACAGGGATCAGATCCGGTTGACGAGCAGCACCTTCCAGGAACTTGCCACCCAGGATACCGATACCGATGGAAGCGCCGATAGCAGCCAGACCCATCATCATTGCAGCAGCGATGTACAGCAGGTCCATGTTCAAGTTTTCCATGAGGATCTCCAGTTATTTAGATGTAATTGATTGTATAAAAAGGATTATTTGAGTTGCATCAACCATGGTCTTCCTGCGCCATCGACAGATAGACGATGGTCAGAACCATGAAAATGAATGCCTGCAAAGTGATGATCAGGATGTGGAAAATTGCCCAAGGCACGGACAGGATCCACTGTGACCACCAGGGTAACAAACCAGCAATCAGGATAAAGATCAGTTCGCCAGCATACATGTTGCCGAACAGTCGAAGACCCAGAGAAACAGGTTTGGAAATCAGCGTAACAGTTTCCAGGATGAGGTTAACCGGGATGGCCGCCGGGTGGTTGAAAGGCTGAAGCGTCAGCTCCTTCACAAACCCGCCGATACCCTTGACCTTGATGCTGTAATACAGGATCAAGAAGAACACGCCCAAAGCCATGGACATGGTGATGTTAACGTCAGCAGAGGGAACCACACGCAGATAGGGAATACCCATCAATTGTGCAGCGTGAGGGATAAAGTCAACGGGGATCAGATCCATGAAGTTCATCAGGAAGATCCACACAAACACCGTCAGCCCCAAAGGTGCGATGACCTTGTTGCGACCGTGAAAGATGTCTTTGACGTTACCATTCACAAACTCGACCAGCATCTCCACAAAGCACTGCAGCTTACCCGGCACCCCGCTGGTAGCGTTAACGGCTACTTTGCGGAACAGCAGGATAAACAGGGCGCCTAGCACGACGGAAAATACCATTGAGTCGATATTGACCGTCCAGAACCCGGACCCGACTTGAAGGTGGGTCAGGTGGTGGGAGATATATCCCTGAGGAGTCAGGACTTCTCCGGTTGCAGACATGAGTTTTCCTAATAGTGGTTGTTAAGCGTGAATGAAACCATCCACTGTACAACGAGGGCGAGGATATAAGTGGCGAAAAACGAGACGGTAACGACCTCGACTCCCGCACCAAACATCAGGGCGAATAGACCTGTTGTAGAAATGAGCTTAATCCCTGCCCCACCATAAAAGTCCCGCAAAACCAGGCCCACACTCTCGGTTGTCACCTTGCGGCGCAGCACCCAGACAGTAAACAAGGCTTGAGGAACCCAGTACATCCCCCCTCCGTAGAGGGCGGAATAACCGGCGCTGGCACCAGTCAGGTAAAACCAGACGGCACTCATCGCCAGGATCAGGATGAGCTGACAAACGAGCATAACCAAGGCCAGTGTCAAACCTTCCAAGGCTATTTTCTGCTTCACCAACCTACCCCTGAACATTACAGAACTGTAAAAAATCGGGATCCGAAGACCCCATGTTAACAGCTCTTAAAGCCGGTCAAATTATACCCTTGAGGGCAGCTATTGCAATATGACAAAAATCCTTAATTTTTGCGGCTTTCCGCGGCAAATCAGGGTTATGGTCATATCAAAAGGAATGGATGTTTTATTACTACAAAAAGCGTAAAAATCACGATTCCGACACGCCAAAATAGCCCAATATACGGTCCAAATCGGACAAATTCTCGTAACTTATTACTAACTTCCCGCTATCCCGCTTGCCAGGCTGAAGTTGCACCTGATTGCCAATTTTTTCTGCCAGTTGGCGCTCCAGGTAACCGAACTGGGGATCGCGGGCCGGTTCGACCCTGGCTTTTGCCGGTTCGAGCGCTTTTTGCACCAGCTTCTCGGTATCGCGTACGGTCAGCCCTTTCTGGGCAACCAGCTTGGCCAGTTCGGACTGGGCCTGGCCGCTCAGAGCCAGCAGGGCACGGGCATGGCCCATGTCGAGGTCGCCATGCTCGACGAAACGCTTCACGTCGTCGTTGAGCTGGTTGAGACGCAGCAGGTTGGTCACCGTGGTGCGGGACTTTCCCACCGCCTCGGCCACCTGCTGGTGGGTGAGTTCGAATTCGGTCAGCAGTCTTTGTAAAGCGACCGCCTCTTCGATGGCATTAAGGTCTTCCCGCTGAATATTCTCAATCAGCGCGATGGCGACGGCAGACTCGTCGGGTACATCCTTGACGATGCAGGGCACCACCTCGAGACGCGCCAGCTGGGACGCACGCCAACGCCGTTCACCGGCGATGATTTCGAAGGATTGTTCGCCGAGAGGGCGTACCACGATGGGCTGGATCACCCCTTGGGCGCGGATGGAGTTGGCAAGCTCTTCCAGTGCATCCTGAGACATATCCTTGCGGGGCTGGTACTTGCCGGACTGCAACCACTCCACCGGCAGCTTGCGCAGCTCGCCCTGATTGGTGGGGGCCATGGCCTCTTCAGTACGTTGATCGCTCATCACCTGTTTCTGGCGGGCAGCCGTGCTGGTACTGAGCAGGGCATCCAGCCCCTTGCCCAGTCCACGTTTTTTCGGAGTCATATGCTCTCTCGGTCTGCGATGGTCGCCTGACGTTCCTGCTCCTGGCGGCGCAGGATCTCGCCAGCCAGTGCCAGGTAGGCCTTGGCGCCCACCGATGATTTGTCATAGTGCATGGCCGGGGCACCGAAACTCGGGGCCTCCGCCAGTCTAACGTTGCGGGGAATGATGGTGCGGTAGACTTTGTCGCCAAAGTGCTGTTTTAGCTGATCGGACACATCATTGGCCAACCGGTTGCGGTGATCGAACATGGTGCGCAGCACCCCTTCGATCTTGAGCTCCGGATTGACCACAGCGGCCAGTTTGCTGATGGTGTCGACCAGGGCGGTGAGCCCCTCCAGCGCGTAATATTCGCACTGCATGGGCACCAGCACAGAGTCGGCGGCGGCCATGGCGTTCACGGTCAGCATGTTGAGAGAGGGCGGGCAGTCGATGAAGACGTAGTCGTATTTGTCCCGCACCGAAGCCAGCGCATTGCGCAGGCGGATTTCGCGGGCGAAAAATTCCATCAGACGGATTTCGGCCGCGGTCACGTCGGCGTTGGCGGCAATCAGGTGATAGCCCCCGGTGGTTTCGGGGATAATCACTTCGCTGATGGGGGCATCCTCGATCAGCAACTCATAGGCGGTGCGCTCGACGTCATACTTGTCGACACCGCTGCCCATGGTGGCATTGCCCTGCGGATCCAGATCGATCACCAGCACCTTGCGCCGGGTGGCAGCCATGGAGGCGGCCAGATTCACACAGGTGGTGGTTTTACCCACTCCACCCTTCTGGTTGGCTATGGCGATGACTTTTCCCACACGATCCCCTAAATGAAACTGCGACCCTATTCGGGCTGGATATGTTTGAATTCCAGCAGATGACGTTCGCCTTCCAGCTCCGGCACCCGCAACTCATGACAGGCTACCAGACGGATATTGGCAGGCAACTGGGCCAGCTCCTGCTCGGGATATTGTCCCTTGAGTGCCAGGAAGCAGCCCTGTTCTGACGGCAGGTGGTGACACCAGCTCAGCATGTCCTCCAGCGAGGCAAATGCCCGACTCAGTACACCATCAAATCCCACCTCGGGTTGATACTCTTCAACCCGGGATTTGACCGGCGTCACATTGGTCAGACCCAGCTCCTGGATCACCTGACGGATGAAGTTGATCCGCTTGCCCAGACTGTCGAGCAGGACGAACTGCTTGTCCGGATTGATGATCGCCAGCGGCAATCCCGGCAGGCCGGGACCTGTCCCCACGTCGATGAAGCGCTCACCGTGCAAGTGGGGGCTTACCACCAGGCTATCGAGGATATGCTTGACCAGCATGGCGTCCGGATCTCGCACCGAGGTGAGATTGTAAGCCTTGTTCCACTTGTGCAGCAACTCGACCAACTGCACCAGTTGGCTCTTTTGGGTATCGGTGATAACAATTTCGGCCTGCTCAAGCAGGCCGTTCAATCTTTCCAGCATATTTTCCAACGGTAAGAATCCTCAGGCGGTTTTACGCAGCAGGCCGTGTTTTTTCAGGTGAACCAGCAGGATGGAGATGGCCGCCGGGGTGATACCGGAGATGCGGGAAGCCTGACCAATGGTCTGCGGCTTGGCATCGTTCAACTTGGCTTTCACCTCGTTGGAGAGGCCGTTCACCTCGCGATAGTCCAGATCCAGCGGCAGCAGGGTGTTCTCGTTGCGCAGCTGCTTTTCCACTTCATCGTGCTGACGCTCGATGTAACCGGCGTACTTGATCTGGATCTCAACCTGTTCGGCCGCGGCAGGATCAGTCACGGAAGGGCCGACCCCTTCGATGGCCATCAGCGCATCATAGGTCACCTCTGGGCGACGCAGCAGCTCTTCCAGACTCTGTTCGCGGGTCAGCGGGGTGTTGACCAGGGCGTTGACCGCTTCCAGTGACGGATGTTGCGGGTGGATCCAGGTCGAGCGCATGCGCTGACGCTCCAGCTCGACCTGTTCCATCTTGGCGTTGAATTTGCTCCAGCGCTCGTCATCCACCAGACCCAGCTCGCGACCGATGGCGGTCAGGCGGATATCGGCGTTGTCTTCACGCAGCAGCAGGCGGTATTCGGCGCGGCTGGTGAACATGCGGTAAGGCTCGCGGGTCCCCAGGGTGGAGAGATCGTCCATCATCACGCCCATGTAGGCCTGATCCCGACGAGGATTCCAGGGCTCCTTGTCCTGGGCACGCAGGGCCGCGTTCAGGCCGGCCATCAGGCCTTGTGCCGCAGCCTCTTCGTAGCCGGTCGTACCGTTGATCTGGCCGGCGAAGAACAGATTTGGAATGCACTTGCTCTCCATGTTGGCCTTGAGATCCCGCGGATCGAAGAAATCATATTCGATGGCATAGCCGGGGCGGGTGATGTGGGCGTTCTCGAAGCCGCGCACGGAACGGACGATCTGCACCTGCACGTCAAACGGCAGGCTGGTGGAGATCCCGTTCGGGTAAAGCTCGTGGGTGGTCAGGCCTTCCGGTTCGACGAAGATCTGGTGCGCCGTCTTGTCGGCAAAACGGGTGATCTTGTCTTCGATCGACGGGCAGTAGCGCGGGCCGATTCCCTCGATCACCCCGGCGTACATGGGGCTGCGATCCAGGTTATTGCGGATCACTTCGTGGGTACGCTCGTTGGTGTGGGTGACGTAGCAGGGCACCTGACGGGGATGCTGGCTGGCATCGCCGATAAACGAGAAGACGGGGCGCGGATCGTCGCCGTGCTGTTCCTGCATTACGGAGAAATCGACGCTGCGGGCATCGATGCGCGGCGGCGTGCCGGTCTTGAGACGATCGATGCGCAGCGGCAGTTCACGCAGGCGTTGGGCCAGGGCAATCGAGGGAGGATCCCCGGCACGGCCGCCCTTGTAGTTTTCCATCCCGATGTGGATCAAACCATTCAGGAAGGTACCGACCGTCAGCACCACAGTCTTGCCGCTGATGCGGATCCCGCTCTGGGTGACCACACCGGCAACACGATCCCCGTCCATGATGAGATCGTCACAGGCCTGCTGGAAGATCTTCAGGTTCGGGTAGTTCTCCAGCATCTGGCGAACAACGGCCTTGTAGAGCAGGCGATCCGCCTGGGCACGGGTGGCTCGTACTGCCGGGCCCTTGGAGGAGTTGAGGGTGCGGAACTGGATCCCGCCAAGATCGATGGCACGCGCCATGATCCCGCCGAGTGCGTCAACTTCCCTGACCAGGTGTCCCTTGCCGATCCCGCCGATCGCCGGATTACAGGACATGTGTCCCAGCGTATCGATATTGTGGGTCAGCAACAGGGTGTTCATGCCCATACGGGCTGCCGCTGTTGCTGCTTCGGTTCCGGCATGACCGCCACCGACGACGATCACATCAAATTGTTCATGGTATTGCATTGGGATCACCTTGATCTGCACGCCTGAAGATCTTTATTTGCCTGGGCTAAAGGGCGGAACATTCTATCTGTTTCGCGTCCTGAGGGGAACGTCTACTTAACGTTCAGTATGAAGAGAGGATCCACTAATTAGATCTTAAGGATCTTTAGATCGATCTTTTACTGGATCTCTTATTAGGATCCGCCCTTTCTGTTGATAAGCACTTTTTGATCATAAAGATCATTAATTTAAGGACGATCCTAGCTTGTGGAAAAGCTTGGATCCTGGCCCGGTGAACGAGGGGATAACCAGGACTTTTATACACAGAGGTCTGTCGGTCTGGATCTAATACATGGATAACTATAGGTTTTGCAGAGCTTTACACCGTAGTTATACACATTACCCCTGGGCGTTGTGGGTAACCTTGTAGAACAACTCCCCCGGATCAATCTGTTAATAACATGGTGGATAGTCGATCTGGGGATAAGTGGGGAGATCAAGCTTTTTTTCAGGATCTCCCGTACGCTGATCAGGCGATCATCGTCATCCAGTCGCGGATCCACACTTCTGCGGCATCTTCGGGGATCTCGTGTTGGGTCACATCAATGTCGAGCCGCTCGCCGATCCGGCAGGCACCGCACTCGGCCAGCAGCCGATCCAGCGTCTTACCACCCTGGCAAAAGGTGTCATAACTGCTGTCACCAAGGGCGATCACGCCATATTTCAATGAATTAAGATCCGGATGCTGCTCGGCAAGATCCTTGGCGAAGGGTTGCAGGTTGTCGGGCACATCCCCGGCACCATGGGTGGAAGTGACCACCAGCAGGATGGATCCCGCATCATCCAGCACCTCTGCCAGCTTGGCCGGGTTGTGGATCCGGGTCTGGTGGCCAGCCTGTTCCAGCAGGTTGGCGACGTGGTCTGCGACATATTCGGCGGCGCCCAGCATGGAGCCGACGACGAGATTGAGTTTGGCCATGGAATGGATCCTGATTTCAGACAAAGAAACGGAAAGCCGGATTCTACCGCCAAAGGGTGTGGATAAATATGGATAAAGCTTGGGGATAATGGATCCAGTCAGATAATGCCACCGGATCCATCCTGCCGATCTTTTTTCTGCTTCTTTATATTCCTCTCCATTTTCTTCTCCGCTCATAGCTCTCCTGATGGCTCCCATTTCCCGCGGAATCCTGCCAACGATGCAGCTAGATAACAATGTAGATGCAAATGATTAGCAATTATTGAATCGATTCGATCACGGCTCCTGTAGTAGGATTGCGCTGCTTTATTCGCCCATGGAACAGGGTGATGTCGTGACAAACGACCACAAATAACAATTAAAACAACATAACTCATTGATAAACGAGACTTTAATATGATTGCGCAAAAATACACTACAGGACCCGGCAAGAAGGGCGCCTTCGGCGTGCTTTCGCTCTCCGGTTTGCTCGTCTCTCTGCCGCTGATGGCCGAACAAACCACCGCTGAGCTGCCCAAAGCCAGCGAAACCATGGTGGTGACCGGTACGGCCATGAAGGTGGAAGTGCCTATGGCCGAGACCCCTCGCGCCGTCTCCGTGGTTAATCGCGAGGAGCTGGATCAGCACGCCGTGTTGCAGCTTGATGAAGCGATTCGCTACCGTTCCGGCGTATTGACCGGCCTCTATGGCTCAGACAACAACACCGACTGGTTCAAGGTGCGTGGCTTCGATGCCGCCTCTTATCTGGATGGCAACCGCTTGTTTGGCACCGGTTATTACGTCTGGACGCCGGAACCGTTTGGTCTGGAGAGTGTGGAAGTGCTGAAGGGGCCAGCCTCGATCCTTTACGGTGAGGCGCCCCCGGGCGGGGTGATCAATGCCATCAGCAAGCGGCCGACCGCCACGCCGCAAGGGCAGGTGGATCTGCAGCTTGGCAGCCGGGATCATCGTCAGGTCGGGGTGGATGTTTCTGACGCGCTCTCCGACAACAGCCGCTACCGCATGGTTGCTCTCTATAAAGAGCGTGATGGTGTGCTTACCGGTACTTACAACGATCGGGTTTATCTGGCGCCGAGCGTCACCTTCGATCTTTCGGATCGTACCAGCCTGACCCTGCTGGCCAGTTTCCTGCACGACGAAGGGGTCCCGACCAACGGCTTCTTCCCGGTCTATGGCACCCTGAATACGTCAGGTGGCCAGATTGATCCCTCCACCAACCTGAGCCAGCCGGATTACGATCGCAACCGCAATACCCAGATCTCCACCGGTTACGAGCTGGCCCACCAGCTCAACCAGACCTGGGAGTTCAAGCAGAACGTCCGTTTCAACTATAACGATCTGCTGCTGCGCCAGACCTATATCTTCCCGACCTATGAAGGCACAACCGCCAGTCGTGGCCTGGTTTACCGCGATGGCAATACCAAGAGTGCCACAATGGACAACCAGATGGTGGGCTACTGGAACACCGACAGCACCGAGCAGACCTTGCTGCTGGGGGTGGATCTGCAGCGTCACGTCAATGAAGGGGTCGAGGCCGACAACTACGGTATGGGCTCCATCAATACCATGAACCCGGATTACAGCGGCTTCCCCGGTTTTGATGAGTCGACTGCTACTCACCAGAAGAGCACCAAGGGCCAGAGCGGCCTCTATGCCCAGCACCAGATCCGCTGGGACGATCGCTGGTTGCTGACTGTCGGTGGCCGTTTCGACTATGTGGAAACCCACAACACCAATACCAGCAAGGACGAGCGCCAGTACGATCACGAGCTATCCCTCTCGGGCAGTCTGATGTATCTGGCTGACAACGGCCTCTCTCCCTACTTTGCCTATGCCGAGTCGTTCGAGGTGCTGCCGGGGATCGATCCCAACACCAAGAGTTCCTACAAGCCGCTCAAGGGCAAGCTCTACGAGACCGGCGTGAAGTATGCGCCTGCCTTCCTCGACGGTTACATCAATCTGGCGCTGTTCGATCTGGCCCAGACCAACTCGCTGGTCTCTACCGGTTCCGGCCAGCAGACCCAGGCGGGTGAAGTGACCTCTCAGGGGGTTGAGCTGGAAGGGAGCGTGCAGGTGACAGATGCGCTGCGTCTGACCGCTGCTTATACCTACACAGATGCCAAAACCAACGACACCGGCAGTGGCGATCGCCGTGCCAGCCTGATCCCGCGCCACCAGGCCTCCTTCTGGGGTAACTACAAGGTGCAGCAAGGGGTGGCTTCGGGTCTGGAGCTGGGTACCGGTGTACGTTATATCGGTTCCAGCGTGGGTATTGGCGCCGTGAATGCGGACTACACCCCCATCTACGGCTCTGCCGAGGTGCCGGCCCATACCGTCTGGGATGCGATGATCGGGTATGACTTTGCCAAGAACTGGCGTGCCCAGCTCAACGTCAACAACCTGCTGGGTGAAACCTACGTGGCCAGTTGTGACTACTACTGCTACTACGGCGAGCCGCGCAGCGTAGTGGGCAGCATCAACTACCGCTGGTAATCGAAGTCGGGCGGGAACCGGATTCCCGCCCTTCTTTTCACCCGCAGTTGTTCTGATCTCTCTGGAATACCGGTCCGTTATGGAACTCTTGTCTCTGGTTTATCGCCAATATCGTTGGCCCTTTATCGTCATTACCCTGCTCAGTCTGCTCAGTGCCGTCAGCGGGATTGGCGTCATTGCCTTTATCAATCAGTCTCTTATCGAATCTATAGGTGATCCGCTGCCGATCCTCGGTCAGCTGGTCGGCCTGGTTGTGTTGCTGCTGGTGGTCACACTTGGATCTCAGTTGGCCCTGACCACTCTCGGTCACCATTTTGTCTACCGGTTGCGTGGCCGTCTGCTCAAGCAACTGTTGGATACCGATGTCGCCCGCATCCGCCAGATTGGTCAGGGGCCACTGCTGGCCTCCCTCTCCAGCGATATCGGCCAGATCACCATCGCCTTCGTGCGCCTGCCTGAGCTGGTGCAGGGGCTGGTGCTCACGCTGGGTTCTGCCCTTTACCTTGGCTGGCTCTCTCCTGCATTGCTCGGGGTGACTGCGCTCTGGGTCACCGTCACCATGGTGGTGGGCTGGTTGCTGGTGAACCGTGTTTATCGCCATCTCTCCCACATGCGTCAGGCCGAAGATCGGCTCTATCAGAACTATCAGGCCATCATCGCGGGCAGCAAGGAGCTGGCGCTCAACCGCGAGCGGGCTCACTTCGTTTACCACCAGCTCTATGAGCAGAATGCCCGTGACTACCGCCAGCAGATCATCCGCGCCGACACCTATCACCTGAGCGCGGTGAACTGGTCGAATATCATGATGCTGGGGGCCATCGGTCTGGTCTTCTTTCTGGCCAACGGCCTTGGCTGGGCCAACACCAATGTGGCCGCCACCTTCGCCCTGACCCTGCTGTTCCTGCGCACCCCGCTGTTGCAGGGGATTGGCGCCCTGCCGACCCTGCTTGCCGCTCAGGTGGCGTTCGACAAGATCGCCGCCCTCAATCTGGCCGAGCCGGATGCGGACTTCCCGCTGCCGCCCGCCATCCGCCCTTGGCAGCGTATCGAGTTGGAGCTGGTGAGCTTTCACTATCAGGGGGAGGGCGGTTTTGCCGTTGGCCCCATCGATCTGGTCATCGAAAAGGGGGAGCAGATCTTCATCATCGGCGGCAATGGCTCCGGCAAGTCGACCCTGGCCATGCTGCTGACCGGCCTTTACCAGCCGGTATCGGGCCGGATCCTGCTGGATGGTGAGCCGATCACCGATCGCAACGGCTATCTGGCTCTCTTCTCCGCCATCTTTACCGACTATCACCTGTTCCAGCACCTGCTGGGGCCGGAACCCAAGGATGAGCTGGTGGCCGAGTGGCTGGAGCGGTTGCAGATGGGCAGCAAGCTCACCATCGAGGATGGCTTTATCGCCGATATCGATCTCTCTCAAGGGCAGCGCAAGCGGGTCGCCCTGCTGCTGGCGCTGGCCGAGCAGCGCGAGGTGATGCTGTTTGATGAGTGGGCTGCGGATCAGGATCCCCAGTTCCGCCGCATCTTCTATCAGGTGCTGTTGCCGCGCCTCAAGGAGATGGGCAAGACGGTGATTGCCATCAGCCACGACGATCACTACTTCCCGCTAGCCGATCGTCTGCTGGAGATGCGTCAGGGCCAGCTCACTGAGCTGACTGGGGCGCGGCGCGCCGAAGTGAGCCGCGATGCTATCGCCCACCTGGATTGCGAGGTGCCGGCTTGATGCCGGCACCGATGAGACTGGCGGTAAGCCAGCACAGGAATTGCTTATGTTCGAGATGAAATCAGCCAGCTTCACGGTCAATGACCGCACGCTGCTGCACCCCACCGACCTGCGTTTCGAGCAGGGACAGGTCTATGGCCTCATCGGCCACAATGGTTCGGGCAAATCGACCCTGCTCAAGCTGCTGGCTCGCCAGCAACCTCTCAGCGACGGCGAGATCCTGTTCGATGGCAAGCCGCTGCCCGACTGGGGCAATCGGGAGTTTGCCCGTCAGGTGGCCTATCTGCCCCAGCATTTGCCGAGCGCCGAGAATCTGCTCGGGCGGGAGCTGGTGGAGATGGGCCGCTACCCCTGGCGCGGCCTGCTGGGCCGGATGGGGGCTGAGGATCACCGTCAGGTCGAGCGTGCCATCGCCCTTACCCATACCGAACGCTTTGCCGATCGGCTGGTGGATACCCTCTCCGGCGGTGAGCGGGGGCGGGTCTGGCTGGCGATGCTGCTGGCCCAAGAGAGCCGCTTCATCCTGCTGGACGAGCCGCTGGCCGCGCTGGATGTGGCCCATCAGGTGGAGGTGCTGACCCTGGTCAGACAGCTCAGTCGCCAGCTCAACCTCGGGGTCATCATCGTCATTCACGACATCAATATGGCCTCCCGTTTCTGCGATCGGCTGGTGGCGCTCCATTCCGGCCGCCTGCTTACCCACGGCGAACCTGAGGGGCTCATGACCAGCGAGACCCTGCACGCCATCTATGGCATTCCGATGGAGGTGATTCGCCACCCGGCTCATGCTCATCCCATCGCCATCGTCTGACCGGGGGACTCTCTTGAACCGTTTATTGAAGAAGATGGCTCCCTGCCTTATCAGCCTGTTGTTACCACTTGTGGCGCAGGCCGACACATCCTCGATCGCTTCTGCGCCGCTACCCCGTATCGCCACCGTCGACTGGACCATCGCCGAGACCCTGCTGGCACTCGGGGTGACGCCGCTGGCCGTTGGGGATGCAGGCCCCTATCAGGCATGGGTCGGCGAGCCACTGCTACCTGCCGGAGTGGTGGATATCGGCCTGCGCACCCAGCCCAACCGTGAGCTGCTGGCGGAGCTCAAACCCGATCGCATCCTCATCTCGCCGCTGGCAGCCCCGCTGGCGCCAACTCTTTCCCGCATTGCACCGGTGAGCACCATCGCCCTCTATGATGGGCAAACCGATCTGTGGCAGCGGCTGCACGAGGTGACCCTGACCCTCGCCCGTATGGTGGACAAAACCGCCGAGGGCGAGCGGCTGCTGGCCGGGCTGGATCGGGATCTTGCCAGTATGCAGGCCGGATTGCCTGCGGATCTGCCGCCCCTGCTGGTGGTGCAGTTTATCGATGAGCGCCATGTGCGGGTGTTTGGTCGCCACAGCCTGTTTGATGCGGTGACGACGCGGCTTGGGCTGCGTAATGGCTGGCAGGAGCAGACCAATGACTGGGGTTTCTCGGTGGTCAGCATCGAGCAGTTTATGACCTTGCCAACCGCGCGGCTGGTGGTGGTCGATCCCATCCCGGTAGGGGTGAGCGAACGGCTGCAGGAGCCTGGGCTGTGGCAGCATCTGCCGCTGGTACGCCAAGCCCCCGTGCTGCATCTGCCTGCGGTCTGGAGTTTTGGCGGCGTACTTGCCGCCCGCCGTTTCGCCGGTCTGCTCAGTGATGCATTGTTGCAAGATGCCGAGCGTATGGAGGCTAGCCGATGAAGCGACTGCTCACATCGCCGCTGCTGCGGCCGGTCTCGATCCTGCTGGGGTTGACCTTCTTGCTCGCGTATTGGGAGCTGGCTTGCCAGCTGCCCGGTGCGCTCTGGTGGCAGAGCCTGTTCGCCCCCAATCTGGATGACGTCAGCCAAGCGGTGGTGCATTTCAGCTGGCTACCCCGCCTGGTTGTCACCCTGTTGGCCGGGGCGGCGCTCGGGCTGGCGGGCACCCTGATGCAGCAGGTGCTGCGCAACCCGCTCGCATCACCGACCACCTTGGGGGTAGCCTCCGGCGCCCAGCTGGCGTTGATGATGGTGACCCTGTTTGCCCCCTCCTGGTTGCTGCTGGGGCGGGAGTGGATCGCCATGGCCGGTGGCAGCCTCGCGATGGCACTGGTGTTTGCCCTGGCCTGGCGTCGCCAGCTCAATCCGGTGGTCATCGTCTTTGCCGGGCTGGTGATCAACCTCTATCTGGCGGCCATCAGCATGGGGCTCTTGCTGTTCTTTCAGGAGGAGCTGAAAGGCTTGCTGGTGTGGGGCAGTGGCTCGCTAGTGCAGAACAGCTGGAGCGGGGTGAGTTACCTGTTACCCCGCCTGCTGGTAGCCGCTGCGCTGGCTGTTGTGCTGGTACGCCCACTGGCAGTGCTGGAGTTGGATGATGCCAGCGCCCGTAGTCTGGGGGTCTCCCTCCAACACTTGCGACTGGCGGGGCTTGGCTTGGCGGTATTTGTCACCGCTTGCGTGGTGAGCGTGGTTGGGCTGATCGGCTTTATCGGGTTGGCTGCACCGGCCATGGTGCGGCTGCTCGGGATCCGCCAGCTTGGCCAGCGGCTATTGTGGGCACCGATCCTCGGCGCCCTGCTGCTGGCGGCCACCGATTTGCTGCTGCAGAGCCTTAGCCGCTTCTGGCCAGTCTTGATCCCCACCGGCGCCATGACCGCCCTGCTGGGGGCGCCGCTGCTGCTCTGGCTGATCCCGCGCCTGGGTATCAAGTCGGGTACGCCGAAGGCTAACGCCGCCCTGCTGGTGGCTCGCCATCCGGCTCCGGCTCGCCTTGTCGGCCTGTTGCTGGTCGGGCTGCTGCTGGCCGTGGTCGCCTCCCTGCTGGTTGGGCAGGGTATGGCGGGCTGGAGCTGTCCGAGCTGGCTCCGCTGGCAAGCCCAACTGGAGTGGCGGCTGCCGCGTACTCTGGCGGCGGGGGCGGCTGGCGTGCTGCTGGCGCTGGCGGGCACCCTGTTGCAACGGGTCAGCAACAACCCGATGGCGAGCCCGGAGCTGCTGGGGGTGAGCGGCGGCACCTTTATGGGGGTGATAGCGACGGCGTTGTTGCTGCCCGCATTGCCCCTGCCGCTGATGCTGGTCGGTGGCCTGCTCGGTGCCTTCGCTTGTCTCTTGCTGCTGGTGCTGGTCAATCGCAAGCACGGCTTCCAGCCGGAGCGGATCCTGCTCTCAGGTATCGCCATCACAGCGTTGTTTGAGCCGCTGCAGGCTATTGCGCTGGCCAACGGCGACATGCGAGTGCAGCAACTGCTCTCCTGGATGTCCGGCTCCACCTACTACGTCACCCTGCCGGTGGCCTATGGGCTGGTGGGGCTGGCGCTGTTGATGCTGGCCGCCTGCCTGCTGGTGAGCCGCTGGCTCGATCTGCTGCCGATGGGAAGTGCTGTAGCGACCGCGCTGGGCATTAGCCTCAACCGTGCCCAGCTTGCCATCCTGCTGCTGGTGGCCGTGCTCACCGCCAGCGCCACTCTGGTGGTGGGGCCGCTCTCGTTCGTCGGTCTTCTGGCGCCACATATGGCCAAGCTGATGGGGTTGGTGCGGGCACGCTGGCACCTGCTTGGGGCCGCCGCTTCCGGCGCCCTGCTGATGGTATCGGCGGACTGGGTCGGCCAGCAGATCCTCTTCCCGCAGGAGGTGCCGGTCGGGCTGGTCTCCACCTTGTTAGGGGGCGCTTACTTCATGTGGTGTCTGCGCCGCCTCTAGGGTTGCGGACAAAAAATAGACAATAAAAAGCCCGGGATGAACCCGGGCTTTTTATTGTCTGTCGTGCGGCGTTACTTGCCGATGCAGAATGTAAATAATTTATTATCTTCAATATGTTAGTGACTTTTCGGGGGCCACTTGGGGTAAAAGTAACTAAAACAGCATATTGAGAGGCCGCTCACGGGTTTCTGCCATCGTGCAGCGTTCCCACATAGTCCATTCTCGATCGTGCAGCCTTCCCATATGAATCAACGCGATGCCACCACACGCAGTCAAAGCCGCCTTTTAAGTGAGTTTTGAACATATTTTGAACCGACTATAGCACCGTCCGGAACCTGGAAAGCCGCTTTACTCTTCGAACCGTGCAAGTTTCCCATAGGTAGTTTGGCTAACCGTGCAGTCATCCCACATACCGCCATTTTAATCCCAGCCCTTTATCAGCCTGGCTGAGCGGGCTTTTAGGCCCTCTAGAATGGTGCTGCTGATGGTATCGGGGAAGCCTGCTGGCAATTGCTGTGTAACGCGCTCAATAACATCATCAACGGAGTTGGCCAGTTCTGTCAGGATCTCTTCCATAGCAGAACGCTCAAATCCCACAGCTTTCGCCGTTTGGAAGAAATGACGCGGGAATATCTGCTCAATGGCGTACTTCTTTCCCTTGCTGCTTGCTAGGCCCATAGCGAGCTTGGCGTCCCTTCGGTTGAGGCCTCGGCCGCCAAATACTGGATAGACAGATAGGATGTCGTAAAAAGGGGTCAGGCGAAAACGCCCTTCCGGCTCAATAAAGACCGAGAAGTTTTTTGCATGGCCATCGGTGGCCGCCAGCAGCCAGAACAGGACCTGAGATTTCATGAATAGGTAGCGATCCTGTTCTGGTGTCGCAGAGCCCAGCAAGGTTTTCATGATGTCAGTGATCCCCGGTCCTCCATGGTTCTCGTATTTCCGTGCTGACGGAACATTCAATACCTGACAGAAATCTTCTTGGGGAAGGCGCATGATCCAACTGCGATCGGCAGCGTAACGTCTGTCGAAGCGTTCCACAGCCAGTGCTTTGACCTGGCCAACCTGCATCATGAAGCAGTGAGGTACGGGTAGACCAAACTCCTTGGCAATCAGAGTGCAGAGATATTCGTTTTCTACGCTCTGGGAGAGGTCTATCGAGTAGGAGTGGCTTTCAATCTTGCCGATAGGGAGTTTGATTATGTGGGTTGTCGGCGTTGCATTGAGTGGCAAGTACCAACGGCCATCGAGATAGAGCAGTGCAGTCTTTTCTTGCGCCCCGGCGATAGAGATCCGGAACTCCTCTTGCTCCCTGACCATCCCCAAAGGGATTCCTGATTTGTAGCTGGTCAGGATCTGCTCGAGCTCGTCATCGGAAAGTGCCTTGTAGTCGATTCGCCTGACATCTGGAACATCGTGCCCTTCGGTAACCAGCTGTAATGCCCCTACGCTATCCTGGCCAATGCAACTGAGCAGATCGAAGGGCTGGGTTGATGCCGCTTGATAGCGTGCTACAACCCTGTTTCTCACCTCCGTATTATCTGGCAGCAGGTTGTCGAAGAAGTTATAGGCTTCATCGCCCCGGTAGGTCTGATGGCGCAATGGCATGGAGAGTGAGATCGGACGGCTGCCCGGTTGTGCTAGCCATGACTCATGGTACTGAAAATGATGGGTGCCGCTGGTAGTTTTGGTGAATGTGCCTACCCGATAGCCGTTCATATAGACAGCCAGATTGGCCATTACCACTCCTCCTTCCAGCCCGATGCCGGACTCTCGGATGACTCATTGCGGGGTTTGATATCCACTGACAACTCGAGTGCCGCGAGGATCTTGAACAGGGTCTCCAGCTTGGTGGACTCAGGGTTGAGCTCGAAGCTGGAGACTGTGTCTTGCCTAATCCCTACTTTCTCGGCCACTTTGCCTTGAGAGAGCTTTTGAGAAAGCCTGGCATCCTTGATACAGGCGCTCAGCTGCTTGGCGCTGGTTACTTTCATGATTCGACAACCTGGTAGCGTGCCTTCTTCCAATTTACACGCTATGGCAGGTATATCAATATTTACCTGTTATAGGAGGTAAATGTAACTTACACGCTGTAGGCGGTATCTAACATTTATCCCCTATAGCGGGTAAGAGAACAGCAGACGGGGAGATTACCAAGCCATGGGGTAAAGAACTGCCGCGCTACGCTTGGCTGCTGGCTTGTTCGGTGAGTCGAAAAGATGACTCACCTCAAAGCCCAGCTTCTGTAGATTTCCTCCTTTGGCATCCCATTCAGCAGATCAGGAATGGTGAGCAACGTCGCTTAAATACTCAAATACAACTCAAAAGCGACTTTGTGATGACGGATCACACTTAAAGTTTGTGCTGTCAGATCAAAAGGCTATCGAAAGGTTGTGTTTCGATCGTCATGTGGTGGTTCTAAAAAGGTATACCCCATTAAAACCACTTAATACCCTCTCGAAAATCATATTGAAACCACTTATATTGTGTCGTTTTCAGAAGACGGCTGCACTGAACGTCAGAAGCCGACTGCACTATAGCAGCGGAGGGGTTGGATCCATCAGGCAACGACGGGCTGCTGCCGGCCATCAGCGGACGCAGGGAGGACTTTCCGCAACCGGCCGTTCGATGCGGCACCGATGGCCTTCGCGCAGGGGTAGTGAATCCGCCAGGATTGACTTGCGCTGCCCTACCTCTCACTAGTGAGGGGCGGCAGCGCATCAAGCGGTGAGCGCACTCCGGCACCGCCAACTTTCAGCACATGCGTGTAAATCATCGTCGTAGAGACGTCGGAATGGCCGAGCAGATCCTGCACGGTTCGAATGTCGTAACCGCTGCGGAGCAAGGCCGTCGCGAACGAGTGGCGGAGGGTGTGCGGTGTGGCGGGCTTCGTGATGCCTGCTTGTTCTACGGCACGTTTGAAGGCGCGCTGAAAGGTCTGGTCATACATGTGATGGCGACGCACGACACCGCTCCGTGGATCGGTCGAATGCGTGTGCTGCGCAAAAACCCAGAACCACGGCCAGGAATGCCCGGCGCGCGGATACTTCCGCTCAAGGGCGTCGGGAAGCGCAACGCCGCTGCGGCCCTCGGCCTGGTCCTTCAGCCACCATGCCCGTGCACGCGACAGCTGCTCGCGCAGGCTGGGTGCCAAGCTCTCGGGTAACATCAAGGCCCGATCCTTGGAGCCCTTGCCCTCCCGCACGATGATCGTGCCGTGATCGAAATCCAGATCCTTGACCCGCAGTTGCAAACCCTCACTGATCCGCATGCCCGTTCCATACAGAAGCTGGGCGAACAAACGATGCTCGCCTTCCAGAAAACCGAGGATGCGAACCACTTCATCCGGGGTCAGCACCACCGGCAAGCGCCGCGACGGCCGAGGTCTTCCGATCTCCTGAAGCCAGGGCAGATCCGTGCACAGCACCTTGCCGTAGAAGAACAGCAAGGCCGCCAATGCCTGACGATGCGTGGAGACCGAAACCTTGCGCTCGTTCGCCAGCCAGGACAGAAATGCCTCGACTTCGCTGCTGCCCAAGGTTGCCGGGTGACGCACACCGTGGAAACGGATGAAGGCACGAACCCAGTGGACATAAGCCTGTTCGGTTCGTAAGCTGTAATGCAAGTAGCGTATGCGCTCACGCAACTGGTCCAGAACCTTGACCGAACGCAGCGGTGGTAACGGCGCAGTGGCGGTTTTCATGGCTTGTTATGACTGTTTTTTTGTACAGTCTATGCCTCGGGCATCCAAGCAGCAAGCGCGTTACGCCGTGGGTCGATGTTTGATGTTATGGAGCAGCAACGATGTTACGCAGCAGGGCAGTCGCCCTAAAACAAAGTTATGCAGCCAAATCCCAACAATTAAGGGTCTTAAAATGGTAAAAGATTGGATTCCCATCTCTCATGATAATTACAAGCAGGTGCAAGGACCGTTCTATCATGGAACCAAAGCCAATTTGGCGATTGGTGACTTGCTAACCACAGGGTTCATCTCTCATTTCGAGGACGGTCGTATTCTTAAGCACATCTACTTTTCAGCCTTGATGGAGCCAGCAGTTTGGGGAGCTGAACTTGCTATGTCACTGTCTGGCCTCGAGGGTCGCGGCTACATATACATAGTTGAGCCAACAGGACCGTTCGAAGACGATCCGAATCTTACGAACAAAAGATTTCCCGGTAATCCAACACAGTCCTATAGAACCTGCGAACCCTTGAGAATTGTTGGCGTTGTTGAAGACTGGGAGGGGCATCCTGTTGAATTAATAAGGGGAATGTTGGATTCGTTGGAGGACTTAAAGCGCCGTGGTTTACACGTCATTGAAGACTAGTCCTTTGCATAACAAAGCCATCAAACCGGACGCCAGAGATTCCGCGCCTGTTGCGCATGGCTTCGCCATTTTATGCGCAATAGGCGCGCCACCCTGTCGCCGTTTATGGCGGCGTTAACCCAAAGGAGTATCGTGAAAATATCACTAATGGCTGCAAAAGCAAGAAATGGGGTTATTGGCTGCGGCTCGGATATCCCGTGGAACGCTAAAGGTGAGCAGCTGCTTTTTAAAGCAATAACTTACAATCAATGGCTCTTAGTCGGCCGTAAAACATTTGAGGCAATGGGGGCTCTCCCAAATAGAAAGTATGCAGTTGTCAGCCGCTCAGGATCGGTAGCTACTAACGATGATGTGGTTGTGTTTCCATCTATAGAAGCAGCAATGAGGGAGCTAAAGACTCTTACGAACCATGTTGTTGTTTCTGGTGGTGGAGAGATCTACAAGAGTCTGATCGCCCATGCCGACACGCTACATATCTCGACAATAGATTCCGAGCCAGAGGGCAATGTTTTCTTTCCGGAAATCCCCAAAGAGTTCAATGTGGTGTTCGAGCAGGAATTTCATTCAAATATAAATTATCGCTATCAAATCTGGCAAAGGGGTTAACCATCCAAGCCATCGGACACATTTTGCTTCGCTGCGCTCAAAACGCAAAATGTGCCGCTGCTTAGCGGCGTTAGATGCACTAAGCACATAATTGCTCACAGCCAAACTATCAGGTCAAGTCTGCTTTTATTATTTTTAAGCGTGCATAATAAGCCCTACACAAATTGGGAGATATATCATGAAAGGCTGGCTTTTTCTTGTTATCGCAATAGTTGGCGAAGTAATCGCAACATCCGCATTAAAATCTAGCGAGGGCTTTACTAAGCTTGCCCCTTCCGCCGTTGTCATAATCGGTTATGGCATCGCATTTTATTTTCTTTCTCTGGTTCTGAAATCCATCCCTGTCGGTGTTGCTTATGCAGTCTGGTCGGGACTCGGCGTCGTCATAATTACAGCCATTGCCTGGTTGCTTCATGGGCAAAAGCTTGATGCGTGGGGCTTTGTAGGTATGGGGCTCATAATTGCTGCCTTTTTGCTCGCCCGATCCCCATCGTGGAAGTCGCTGCGGAGGCCGACGCCATGGTGACGGTGTTCGGCATTCTGAATCTCACCGAGGACTCCTTCTTCGATGAGAGCCGGCGGCTAGACCCCGCCGGCGCTGTCACCGCGGCGATCGAAATGCTGCGAGTCGGATCAGACGTCGTGGATGTCGGACCGGCCGCCAGCCATCCGGACGCGAGGCCTGTATCGCCGGCCGATGAGATCAGACGTATTGCGCCGCTCTTAGACGCCCTGTCCGATCAGATGCACCGTGTTTCAATCGACAGCTTCCAACCGGAAACCCAGCGCTATGCGCTCAAGCGCGGCGTGGGCTACCTGAACGATATCCAAGGATTTCCTGACCCTGCGCTCTATCCCGATATTGCTGAGGCGGACTGCAGGCTGGTGGTTATGCACTCAGCGCAGCGGGATGGCATCGCCACCCGCACCGGTCACCTTCGACCCGAAGACGCGCTCGACGAGATTGTGCGGTTCTTCGAGGCGCGGGTTTCCGCCTTGCGACGGAGCGGGGTCGCTGCCGACCGGCTCATCCTCGATCCGGGGATGGGATTTTTCTTGAGCCCCGCACCGGAAACATCGCTGCACGTGCTGTCGAACCTTCAAAAGCTGAAGTCGGCGTTGGGGCTTCCGCTATTGGTCTCGGTGTCGCGGAAATCCTTCTTGGGCGCCACCGTTGGCCTTCCTGTAAAGGATCTGGGTCCAGCGAGCCTTGCGGCGGAACTTCACGCGATCGGCAATGGCGCTGACTACGTCCGCACCCACGCGCCTGGAGATCTGCGAAGCGCAATCACCTTCTCGGAAACCCTCGCGAAATTTCGCAGTCGCGACGCCAGAGACCGAGGGTTAGATCATGCCTAGCATTCACCTTCCGGCCGCCCGCTAGCGGACCCTGGTCAGGTTCCGCGAAGGTGGGCGCAGACATGCTGGGCTCGTCAGGATCAAACTGCACTATGAGGCGGCGGTTCATACCGCGCCAGGGGAGCGAATGGACAGCGAGGAGCCTCCGAACGTTCGGGTCGCCTGCTCGGGTGATATCGACGAGGTTGTGCGGCTGATGCACGACGCTGCGGCGTGGATGTCCGCCAAGGGAACGCCCGCCTGGGACGTCGCGCGGATCGACCGGACATTCGCGGAGACCTTCGTCCTGAGATCCGAGCTCCTAGGGATCGCCTCAGAAAACGGAAAATAAAGCACGCTAAGCCGTAAGTAAGCGTGCTCCTGTGAAAGCCACAGCTAAAACTGCGTAGTACACATAGAGGTATTTTTTTCTAGATTTATATCGAATTTCGTTATCGAATTTCGCTTATTATTGATCAACTCGTTGCAGATCATGAAGGCGAAAGTATGACGAATAACCCTACCGATGACAGCAGACCATGGTCGGTCTTTCTTATTTTTCTGCGGCTTGGATTGACATCTTTTGGCGGCCCCATTGCGCACTTGGGCTACTTCCGCGCCGAATTTGTCACACGGCGGCGCTGGCTCTCCGAACGGAGCTATGCTGACTTGGTCGCGCTTTGTCAGTTCTTGCCAGGGCCTGCAAGCAGCCAGGTCGGCATAGCGGTAGGACTGTCTCGGGCTGGATACAGCGGGGCGCTGGCTGCTTGGGCTGGCTTCACGCTGCCGTCTGCCATAGCCTTGATCCTTTTTGCGCTCGGCATCTCCAGCTATGGCGATTACGTCTCGCAGGGCGCGTTGCATGGCTTAAAAGTGGTGGCTGTGGCCGTGGTCGCTCAAGCAGTATGGGGCATGGCGCGTAACCTATGCACGGATGGGCTGCGAGTCACCATCATGGCAATTGCTACCTGCGTCGTTTTACTTGTGCCGTCCGCGTGGGGACAGGTTGGCGTGATTGCTATCGCAGGCATCGCAGGCCGGTTATTGTTCAAGCCAGCGAAAGTTGTTGAGCATGACCCCCTACCTATCACGGTCAGTCACCGGGCCGGCGTGCTTTGGCTCTCGCTGTTCTTTGTCTTGCTGATTGGCCTGCCGGTGTTGGCCGAACTGATGCCAAGTCAAACCATGGCAATGGTGGATTCCTTCTATCGTGTCGGATCACTGGTGTTCGGCGGTGGTCACGTTGTGCTGCCATTACTGCAAGCCGAAGTGGTGCCCTCCGGCTGGGTCAACAATGAATCCTTTCTCGCGGGGTACGGGGCAGCTCAAGCGGTGCCCGGCCCTTTGTTCACGTTCGCCGCGTTTCTTGGTGCCTCGATGAACACCGCCCCGTCGGGCTGGATCGGCGGCATTGTGTGTCTGCTGGCTATCTTCGCGCCCTCGTTCTTGCTGGTCGTCGGATCAATGCCATTTTGGGAGCGTTTGCGCCGCAATACAGGCATCCAAGCTGCGCTGGCCGGGATCAATGCCGCTGTAGTCGGCTTGCTGCTGGCCGCGCTGTATCAGCCTGTATGGACTAGCGCCATCTTTCAGCCGCAAGACTTCGGCTTGGCATTAGTTGCCCTTGTCGCACTTATGTTCTGGAAGCTCCCGCCGTGGCTGGTTGTCCTCGGTAGCGGTGCAGCTGGGTGGCTGTTGAGCGTCGCTCTGTGAGGCACAAAAAATGACTGACAAAGACCTCTACGGCGGTTTGATCCGCCTGCACATCCTTCACCATGCAGCCGAGGAACCTGTCTTTGGGCTGGGGATCATCGAAGAGCTACGCCGACACGGCTACGAGATGAGCGCTGGCACCGTGTACCCGATGCTGCACGGCCTGGAAAAAAAAGGCTATCTGACCTCACGCCACGAACGCACCGGGCGACGTGAACGGCGTGTTTATGACATCACTGAACAAGGCAGAACTGCACTTGCTGATGCGAAAACAAAGGTCAAGGAGCTGTTCGGAGAGTTGGTAGAAGGTGGTTGAGTTTTTGCTTCTATGTCAGGTTGAGCTATACCCTAACTGGATTGTCATTTTCAGAAGACGACTGCACCAGTTGATTGGGCGTAATGGCTGTTGTGCAGCCAGCTCCTGACAGTTCAATATCAGAAGTGATCTGCACCAATCTCGACTATGCTCAATACTCGTGTGGGCTCTGTTGCAAAAATCGTGAAGCTTGAGCATGCTTGGCGGAGATTGGACGGACGGAACGATGACGGATTTCAAGTGGCGCCATTTCCAGGGTGATGTGATCCTGTGGGCGGTGCGCTGGTATTGTCGCTATCCGATCAGCTATCGCGACCTTGAGGAAATGCTGGCGGAACGCGGCATTTCGGTCGACCATACGACGATCTATCGCTGGGTCCAGTGCTACGCCCCGGAGATGGAGAAGCGGCTGCGCTGGTTCTGGCGGCGTGGCTTTGATCCGAGCTGGCGCCTGGATGAAACCTACGTCAAGGTGCGGGGCAAGTGGACCTACCTGTACCGGGCAGTCGACAAGCGGGGCGACACGATCGATTTCTACCTGTCGCCGACCCGCAGCGCCAAGGCAGCGAAGCGGTTCCTGGGCAAGGCCCTGCGAGGCCTGAAGCACTGGGAAAAGCCTGCCACGCTCAATACCGACAAAGCGCCGAGCTATGGTGCAGCGATCACCGAATTGAAGCGCGAAGGAAAGCTGGACCGGGAGACGGCCCACCGGCAGGTGAAGTATCTCAATAACGTGATCGAGGCCGATCACGGAAAGCTCAAGATACTGATCAAGCCGGTGTGCGGTTTCAAATCGATCCCCACGGCCTATGCCACGATCAAGGGATTCGAAGTCATGCGAGCCCTGCGCAAAGGACAGGCTCGCCCCTGGTGCCTGCAGCCCGGCATCAGGGGCGAGGTGCGCCTTGTGGAGAGAGCTTTTGGCATTGGGCCCTCGGCGCTGACGGAGGCCATGGGCATGCTCAACCACCATTTCGCAGCAGCCGCCTGATCGGCGCAGAGCGACAGCCTACCTCTGACTGCCGCCAATCTTTGCAACAGAGCCCGCCGTGCTAGTCTGCTCGGTGATGGTGGAGTGAAGCCAACCCGCAATCGGGTTATGAATCTGCATCGCGATTCGCAATCAGCTGTCTCTTGAGCATGTCGAACTCCTGCGATGTTATCTCGCCGTGCTCGTGCTGCTACACCAACTTGTCCAACTCATCCGCCACACCGCTCCCCACCACCTGCGATGGCCAGGTTGTTTGCTGGGCGCATTGGCGGAGTATCGTCTCGACCCGGGACACCCACACCGGCACAACCTTACGGGAGTGATTCACTGTCAAAGAATCGGCCCGGTGCTCTGACGCAAGTATCGGGATGGTCACCATTTGTAAGCCGTAGACCTGAGTGGTGATCAAGACTTCGATACCACCGACCGTACCGGTACTAATCGACGACGGTCGTGTTCGTCGCCTGCCGCAGGGACTCTGCACACCTCCGTTTACGCATGTGCCTGGAGGAGTTGGAAATCGTCGTGTTCGGGAAACATTAAACACAGGATGGCAGCGATCTGAGCCAGCACATGATCAGCTAGCTCACCATCCGGATCGACGGCCCACTGCATCGTCGCGCCAGCGATGACCGAGTGCAGGAGCAACTCAGCTGCCGCAGGAGCACCTGGGGGCAGTCGCTTGCGGATCCCCTCCACCACCGCGCGGTTCCGCTGGATCGCAAGCGTGCGTAGCTCCGGCACCTGGAGCTCGTACCAGGAGATGAGATAGTTCACCGAGAAGTCGTTGCGAGTGTTCATGCTCCGAACGAGCACCTGCAAAAATTCCCAGAGCCCTTGCGGCCCTGCGCCTATCGGTATCGCATTCAGGTAATGCCGCACCTGCTCGACGCCGCGCTCCATCATCCTCACCAGCAGCGTATCGCGGTTGGTGAAGCGCTGGATTAACGCTGCGCGGGAGAGCCCCACCTCCTTTGCTACTCCGCTGAGCGTGAACTCTATGGGACCGCAACGCTTCAGCACTACGGTGGCGGCCTCGAGTACCTCGTCATCGGACTTGAGCTTGGGGCGGGGCATCAGTGTTCACCTTCTGTATGGGTTGGGGCGGAGGCTGTGGCTGCCGCCGCCATTGTAGCAAATTGAAGACGGAGCGAGAGTAGAGCCACGAGCCCCGCAAACACGGCCGATACAACGAGGCCAGGGAGCGGACCAGCAAGGTCGACAAACGCGCCGGCCGCAAGCATAACCATGGGCGAGGCTGACAGCATCACCGCCGAGACCGTGCCGAGTACCCGGCCGAGAAGTTCTGGCGGCGTGCGGTTGTAGATGGCAGCGTTGAGAATGGGAGAGACTGAGCCGGTCAGCAGTCCCACGAGCGCGCCCAACAACATCAGCACCGGCACGCCTGGCAACTGTGAAAGCAGAAGCGAGCCCACCGCAGAGCCACAAAATGCCACCGCCAGCCAGTTCTGCGCTGATATCCGGGCGCCGACCGACGCATGAATGGCAATGCCAAGGAGACCACCAGCCCCCATCATTGAGGAGAACAGCCCGAGCTCTGCTACTTGGCGTCCTGCATCTACAAACAGCGCAGGCATGATGACGCTGCCGTTGGCGCCAACGATGCCCACGAAGATCATCACTATACCAAAGAGAGGGCGCAGCAGGGGTTCGCTCCAGAGAAAAGCGACGCCGGCGCGCATGGAGAGAGTCGCCGTCGTGGTCATCGTCCGAGCGGCACGCGCGGGAAGCACCCACGCGCCGAGCAGACCTGCAAGGACGGAGCAGAACGCCGTCAGCCCGAGCGTTGGCGCAGCGCCAAGCAGGCCGATTGCGGCCCCCCCAAGGGCCGGGCCACCTAGAATCGCGACGTTCCCGATCACCGCTTTCAGTGACGAGACGCGCTCAACGGAGAGCCCGGCGACGTGGCCGAGTTTGGGCAGCTCACTGTCCTGCGCGGCCATACCGGGTGCGTCGAACGCGGCACCGAGCACCACGCAAGCGATCAGCCCAGTGTTCGAGAGGGCGCCAACGGCATCGAGCAGTGGGATGCTCGCCATGGCCACGCCGCCCACCACACCCGAGATCAATGCGACGGGCGCGCGCCCGAACCGATCGACGAGGCCACCACCAACCCACGCGCCGATGATGGTCGCGATGACGCTGCTAGCGGCCGTGGCGCCCGCCCAGGCCGCGCTCTTTGTATGAGACAGGACGAACCATGGAAGCGCGAGGGCCGCCACCGCGTTGCCGATCCGGAAGAGAAAGGTCGCCGCGAACAGCGTCGCGAGCGGGCTATATCGACGTTCGCTCATTCCGCTGCGGCGAGCTGCGCCTTCGCCGCAGCGAGGTACTCTTCGTTACCCGAGTCGAGGGCGAAGAGTGCGTAGGTGACCGCCCCGAACGCAAGGCGCTCCGCGATGTGGTGGGCGAGCCGCGGCCACACCCGGCCACCGGCCGCTTCATACGTGAGGAGGAGCTTCGCGAGCCCCTCTTCACCAAAGACCATAAGGTGCGCGGCCATGTCGATGGCAGGGTCATCAACGCGGGCCTCGCTCCAGTCGATCATCCCGCTGACGCGCTCCGTGTTGTCGATGAGCACATGGCCCACGTAGAGATCGCCATGCACCACCACGGAGAAATCTGGCCACGACGAATCGTCGTCGAGCCAGCGCTGCCACCGGTGGAGGCGCTTGTCGTTCACCACGAACTCGCGTCGGACGCGGTCAACGTCGTCGGCCACCTTCTGACGGGCCTGCGTCGGTGTACGGATGAGCATCCCCGCATCCACGGCGGCGGAAATGGGGACGGCATGCAGGGCGGCGAGCGCGGTCGCGAAGCTCTCCGCGAAGACCTCCGAGTCCTGCGGCACGACCCAGTCGGGCGTGGACGAACCAGGCTGGATGACCATCGCAGTCGAGTCTTCGAGCATGGGATAGGCAACGAGCTCGGCGTTGGCCACGCGCCAGTCCGGCACCGCGAACGGCAGGCGATTCTTGAGCATTGCCAGCACCCGCGCCTCTGGTTCGACCTTCGCGCTTACCTCGGCTCGGCGCGGGATGCGCAGCACCCACCGACGTCCATCGTCGACGGTGGCGATCACGATCCTATAGTCGAGCCCAAGCTCATTGACAGTCAGCGGGCCATGGAGCTTGAGCCCATGTCGGGCTGCAAGTGCGTACAGTTGGGAGGTATCGGCGGTCGTGACTACGGTCATGATTCACTCCTGAGGGCTTGACGGGTTTAGCCACCTAAATGTAACAGTCACGTCGGTTATATTCAATCCGGCACTGTTGCAAAGTTAGCGATGAGGCAGCCTTTTGTCTTATTCAAAGGCCTTACATTTCAAAAACTCTGCTTACCAGGCGCATTTCGCCCAGGGGATCACCATAATAAAATGCTGAGGCCTGGCCTTTGCGTAGTGCACGCATCACCTCAATACCTTTGATGGTGGCGTAAGCCGTCTTCATGGATTTAAATCCCAGCGTGGCGCCGATTATCCGTTTCAGTTTGCCATGATCGCATTCAATCACGTTGTTCCGGTACTTAATCTGTCGGTGTTCAACGTCAGACGGGCACCGGCCTTCGCGTTTGAGCAGAGCAAGCGCGCGACCATAGGCGGGCGCTTTATCCGTGTTGATGAATCGCGGGATCTGCCACTTCTTCACGTTGTTGAGGATTTTACCCAGAAACCGGTATGCAGCTTTGCTGTTACGACGGGAGGAGAGATAAAAATCGACAGTGCGGCCCCGGCTGTCGACGGCCCGGTACAGATACGCCCAGCGGCCATTGACCTTCACGTAGGTTTCATCCATGTGCCACGGGCAAAGATCGGAAGGGTTACGCCAGTACCAGCGCAGCCGTTTTTCCATTTCAGGCGCATAACGCTGAACCCAGCGGTAAATCGTGGAGTGATCGACATTCACTCCGCGTTCAGCCAGCATCTCCTGCAGCTCACGGTAACTGATGCCGTATTTGCAGTACCAGCGTACGGCCCACAGAATGATGTCACGCTGAAAATGCCGGCCTTTGAATGGGTTCATGTGCAGCTCCATCAGCAAAAGGGGATGATAAGTTTATCACCACCGACTATTTGCAACAGTGCCC
>NZ_JBFODP010000021.1:0-179431 GCF_040908375.1 Aeromonas sp. R2-3
ATACCGATGGTGACGGCATTGATGACAAGACCGAAGTAGACAACGGCAGCAATCCGCTCGACCCGAACGACCCGGTGGCTGATCCGGACGGGGATCTTGATGGTGACGGCCTGACCAACGGTCAGGAAAGCCAGCTCGGTACCGATCCGGAGAACAAGGATACCGATGGTGACGGCATTGATGACAAGACCGAAGTAGACAACGGCAGCAATCCGCTCGACCCGAACGACCCGCTTAATGGTGGTATGAAGTTGAGTGATAACAGCCTGACTGTGGTACGTAATAACGCTGTAGCGAATGGTATTGACAGTAACGAGTTGCAAGTGGCAGTAGTCGATGCTGCGGGCAATGCGAAAGCCGGTGTGACCGTCGAGTGGACCACCACTGCCGGCAGCCTCTCGGGAACAACCAGCATCACTGATGTGAACGGTATTGCCCGCATCGAGGTGAGACATACCGGGATTGCCAGCGTTACTGTAACCGCATCCCTGCTGGGCTCCAGCCAACAGGCTGATGTGAACTTTGCTGCTGGGCAGATCGCAAGCGATGGTGTGCGGGTGACTGACCAGAGTGGTAACGATGTACCGGCTTATGCTCCGGTGGGTACTATCCTCTATGCCCATGTGCGCCTGGAAGGAGAGGTTGACGGACAAACCGGCCGGGGTGATGAGCAACTGACTGGCGGTTCACGGCTGACTTACCAGTGGCAACGTACCAATGATGGCGTGAACTGGAGCGATATCGGCTCCTTTGATCGCTACACAACGACCGGTGCGGATCAGGGTTACACCTTCCGTGTTCACGTCACCGCACAGTGACGGTCAGGAGATGAAGGTCTCGTAAATCGTCTTGTCATAAATAGGTTGCCCATCTACTGATGGGCTGCCAACACCAAGCACTAAACAAACAGGAAGATTAATTGAAACAATAAACAACGCTGCCCTGGTTATTCAACGGTGCTTACGAATTATTTCGTTATGCTAAACTCGTAAAAGGTAGGTATAGCTAGAGCTTGAAGAAATAGAGGTATGGTAATGTCAAAGACCAATAACTTAGGAACGGTCTACTATTAAAGATAATCGTGCTGTTTTTAATTCTGTAATTAATTTGCTGTCATTTATAGGGGGTTATTACTGAGTTTCATTTAGATAGTAGGAATTGACTGATTTAAATATCATTGCAGTATATTCATTTTTATGGTTAGTAATAATGTAATTGGTGGAGTTTATGTTGGTGAAAAAATATCACGGCACAATGATTGTTTTTCATTGGCTTATAGCTATCTTGATGACAATGGTTATATTTTTTTCTCTTTTTTATTGGAGTGTTAAAACCTTCCATCTCCCCTTTACCAAAGATACAGTGTTTGCCACATTTATCGGCCATGAGACGGTCGGTTTCTTTTTACTGCTGGCGACTGTGGTGCGAATCTGCAATTCCCTAAGTCACCGCGCTGAGAGACCCCGTTCAATCAATGCGGATCATCCGCTCAAGCACGCTCTTGAAAAGGCGGTGCATCTGTTCTTGCAGTACGGGGTGATCCTTCTGACCCTGCTGGGGTGGGCCACCGCCAACGCCAAAGGATACGAACTGCGCCTGTTCTGGCAAGAGTGGCTGACCCTGCCCAACCTCGTTGAGTTGGGTGATCCCAAACAAGCGGCCACTAACACCATCTACCAGCTCTTGTTGCAGTGCCACAGTGTTCTGGCCTTTGCCATGATGGCCGTGGTGCTGCTGCATATCACTGCTGTGATGGTGCACCGGTTCAAGGGGCACAATCTCTTGACCAGAATGTTGTTGCGCTAAGTGTTGTACCACAGGTCGGCAGGTACCATCCGACTGCTGACTTGCCCCCTTATCGATAATGTTCTAGGTTACAATCAATAACTTACTGGCTTTACTATTGGCTTGATAAAGGAATCGCATGGCAACGATCATGATTGTGGATGACCATCCGGCTATCAGAATGGCCGTAGGCATCCTGTTAAAAAGTAAGGGCCACCAGATCTCGGGTGAATTTGATAATGGTATCGATGCTCTGGCGCAGATCCGCCAGCAAGCGCCCGATATCCTGGTGCTCGATATCAATATTCCCCGTATCGATGGCTTTGATGTAATCAAGCGCTGCCACGAGCTGGCCATGTCACCAAGAATTATCGTGTTAAGTGCCCATGACAGCGACCACGTCAAAACCCGCTGTGTTCAACTGGGGGTCTCCGCCTTTGTCTCCAAGCTTGATGATCTCACCAAGCTCTCTTCTGTGGTGGAGCAGGTGCTGGCTGGCTATGTGTTATTTGACCAAGCCCTTCGCTTTGATGCTGCCGGCAAGTCAGATATCGACAGTGCAGAGGTATTGAAGACGCTTTCAATGCGTGAGATGAGTGTGCTGATGGCTTTGGCAAGAGGCGATAATAACAAGAAAATTGCCAACGATTTGGTATTAAGTGAAAAAACAATTAGTACCTATAAAACAAGGCTGATGACCAAGTTACAGCTCAACAATATTGTCGATCTACTTAACTTTGCCAAACGCCATAATCTGGTCTGAGCCATGAAAAAAATCTTGACGCTATTTTTTTTTATCACTTGCTCCACTGTTGTCGCTTCAGAAAAAACGGATCAGACCATAATTCCAATATTTTCCCGTGAGCCAGTCCCTGTCAGTCGAGCCGTGACGCCCTTTAATACCGCCGAACAGACATGGCTGCACAATAAAAAGCAGTTGGTGTTGGCCGTGCCTGCCCCCGACAATCCACCTCTCGATATATCTCTGATGTCCGGTGACTATGAAGGGGTTACGGCAGACATCGTGGGGTTGCTCTCTGCCACCTTTGGCATCCCTGTCATCGCCAAGCGCTATGAGACACGCTCTGCTGCATTGCAGGCAATCAGGCGTGGAGAAGTAGATTTTATTGGTTCCGCAAACACCTATGAATCTTTTCAGGGTTTTTTACTCACCAAGCCCTATATTAGCGACACCCCTGTGCTCTTTATTCGCCAGGGCATACAGGTAGATGACGTTGAATCTGTTGCGGTGCCACAAGATTACCTACCAGACGAATTTTTCAACACCTTGTTCAATGATAAAAAAGTCATTCATTATTCAGGGCGTTACAGTGCCTTGGCCAGTGTGGCCTACAAAAGAAATGATGCGGTTTTGATCGACTTGTTATCTGGGAACTTTTTAGTCAACAAATTCTATCTGGAGAATGTTGAATTCGGAAAAACGATACCATTCAACTCTTACGGTTTCTCATTTGCCCTCTCTCCCGAAAACAAACTCCTCCAGCAATTAATCAACAAAGCCATCGACATCATTCCGGCTACATCTATCAACGCTATTTATCAACGCTGGGCTGGAGGTGGGGTGTCGCTGGTTGGTGAGTCGCTCAATCTGACCGCTGCCCAAAAGGCATTTCTGGCGCAAAAGAAAGAGATCACCTTGGCAGTCAATGACCGGATCCCGCCGATGGGATTCGTCGATCAGGATGGCTATTTTCGAGGCATCTTGGCTGACCTGATACAAACAATTCGGCTACGGCTCGGGATTAATGTCAAGTTGGCGGTCATGACTAACTTGCGGGATCAGTTGGATGCTGTGCAATCCGGTGATGCTGATGTGACCATTAGCAGCCCCAATAGAAAATATAGCCAGCCTTTGGTTTTCAGCAGAGCGATTGTGTTGGATCCGTTGGTTTATGTGATCAGAAAGGAAAATTACGATAAGTATTCAGATGTTGAGAGTGTGCTAAATGATGGTCCGTTAGCGTTGGTAAAGAGTACCGTAGCGGAAAAATTGGTTGAAGAGTACCAATCCGATAATCTGAAAGTCACCTATTTTGACAAGTACGACAATGCATTGGCTTGCGTTGCCAATCTGCTATGTAACGCTGCGATTGTGCCATTGCGGCCTGCTCAATATTTCATTAACAGTAATCATACCGATTCACTTGCTGTGGGAGGGGAACTTTATGACTCACAGCCGGTGGCAGCGGCCTTCACAACACGGCCAGATAATCGTGCGCTGATTGAAATATTGGATAAAGTTATTGCATCAATTCCACCAGATGAACTGGAAGTATTATCCAGTCGTTGGCGAGTCAGCGCCAAGCAAGATATATTGACCTTGAATGATGTGTTTCATCAATTCTGGCTGGAGATTGTTGCAGCAACCGTCACGCTATTGATAGTGGTGTCATGGGCATTGATCTTGCGCCGCCAAAACAATGAAAGAAAGCGTGCTCAATTCGCGCTAAAGCAACAGCTTAAATTCATGGACGATCTGGTTGACAGTATTCCGCATCCTGTATTCGCTCGAGATAAAGATAACAACTTCATACTATGTAATAAAAGCTACTGTAGCTTTGTTGGGGTTGAAAAAGAGCGGATGTTAGGCACAAATATTGCCAACCTGCCGATATCGGAACAATCACAAGAAGATCTTCGAGAGATTTACCGTAAGCTTCATGAAAATGGGGTTAGTTATAATAATGATCACTTATTGAAACTTGCGGATGGTCGAGCCTTTCATGTTTATTATTGGTTGCATATCTATCATGATCTATCCGATGAAGTCAGTGGTATTATTGGTGGTTGGCTAGATATCAGTGAACGTCATCGCTTGATGGAGGAGTTGGCAGAAGCCTCACAACGTGCAGAATATGCTAATAGGGCCAAGACAACATTTCTTGCGACCATGAGTCATGAAATTCGCACACCAATGAATGCAATAATCGGTTTGCTTGAATTGACCCTTCGTAAAGGTGGTATTAGTGCACAGGCGAATGATTCAATCGAAATTGCACTCAAGTCTTCGAAAGAATTGCTGGGATTGATTGGGGATATCCTTGATGTATCAAAAATTGAATCAGGCAAGCTTGAGCTATCTCCTGCTCCTCATAATATTGCTGAACTTAGCCGCTCAGTAATTAATGTTTTCTCAGCGAATGCACGAGAAAAGGGGCTTTACCTCACATGTTCCATCGATGATGAACAGACGGTTTTGATCGACTCGATGCGTTACAAACAGATCATATCAAACTTGATCAGCAATGCGATTAAGTTCACCCATAGAGGGGGCGTTGATCTTGCTCTTACACTATTAAGCGAGGATGACGAGTGTGTAGTGACGATAAACGTTACGGATACCGGGATAGGGATAAGCCAGGATGATCAAACTCGTTTGTTTCAACCTTTCAGTCAGGTAGAACAGTCCCAAGATGAGTATCGTTCTGGTACCGGGCTCGGTTTGATGATTTGTCGTACCCTGTGCGAAATGATGGGGGGGCGTCTCGAACTGATGAGCGAACCGGGTCAAGGTACAAGGGTCCTGATATCACTGCGGTTACCAATAGTTGGCAGTTCTGCTATGGTGCGGCCATCACTCCCGACGTTGAGTGACATATCAGCTATTGCCACCCGCAGCAGTCGAATTCTGATTATCGATGATCATCCAACTAATCGATTGTTGGTGAATCAACAACTGACCTTTTTAGGGCACGAGGTTACGATGGCTGAGTCCGGTCGGGATGCCTTACAGCAGTTAGTGGATCAACGCTTCGATTTCATTATTACCGATTTTAATATGCCGGATATAAATGGCCTTGATTTTACTGAGCGCTATCGTCAGCAAGAGCGTGACGAGCAACGAGAACGGACAGTTATTATTGGGTTGACCGCCGATGCGAGACAAGAGCAGATCCAGCATGCGATCGAAGTAGGCATGGATGATTGTTTATTCAAGCCTGTCAGTCTGGATCAGATTCGAGATTGTCTTGCCAAGCATGATCCACGACCATCGGGTAATGATGCACAAGTGACGACTAGTGCAGCAATAGCTGAACGGATTGACCAGGTGCTTGGGGGATTAGCAGCCGGAAATACCCAGTTTATGTTGCCTTTGCTACAAGAGTTCTTGAAGGCTACGGATGATGATATCGCTATGTTGACATTGGCTAGTAACGATAATGATAGCCGGCGTTTTCTCGATTATTTGCACAGAATCAAAGGTGGTGCAAGGATCATCGGTGCTGATCAACTTGTTGAATGTTGCACCGAGTGGGAACAAGCACCCAATTTGAGTGGGTCTATGCCGAGATCGCTGGATCAGGTTAATGATATTTATGGCCAAGTAAAACAGGGGATTTTATATTGGCAGGAGAGTAAAGGCGTAATTGAATAAGAGAAGAAATGAAGGGTGATTTAAATCTTCATACTATAATTGAGGTATTTTTCAGACCCCTGGATTAAAAATGCAAGGGGTCTTTTTATTTTAAGTTTACTCGAATCCAGAATTTAACGTTACTGACTTGGCTTTCCAATTTAGATGCCAACCACTCAATTCATGATATGGCATCGCTTTTCCTGCAATATAACCTTGACATATATCGCAGCCCAGTTTTTTTAGAATTTGCCACGTATCTATATTCTCTACGCCCTCGGCCACTGTTTTTAGTCCAAGGTTATTGGCCAACTTGATACTTGTTTCTATGATAGCTAGATGTGATGGCATGTTATGGCAGTGATCGACAAAAGTACGATCAAGTTTTAACTCGGTGAAAGGGAGCAAAGCCAGCTGCTGTAGTGATGAGTATCCTGTGCCAAAATCGTCAATAGAAATACCGAACCCATGCATTCTTAGCCGTGTTAATACTTCAAGTGCTTGACCGATATCTTCAGTAAACGCACTTTCCGTAATTTCCAGAGTGATTTTCTGAGGGGGGATCTGGTTCAATCCACAATGTAGTAGCAGAAAATTACTCAAGCTTTTATCAGTAATTGAACTAGCCGATAAGTTTAGAGCCATATTTAATGATGGTTTGCCTTTGGCACACTGATGGTATTGTGAAAGGGCATCACGAATAATCATCTCGGTAAGTGGGTGCATTAGATCATGTTTTTCTGCCAGTGGTATAAATAGATCCGGTGGTATCATCCCATATGTTGGATGAAGCCACCGAGCAAGCACTTCAATGCCACACCATTCACTAGTGAAAAAGTCAACCTTGGGTTGATACCATGGGTGTATCTGTCCATGCTGAATCGCATATTCCAGGTCAATATTGGTAATTCGTGGCTCTTGTTTCTTATCGGATAAAACGGTTAATACTGGTGACCAACGGCCGATTAATGCTTCTAGCTGAGAAGGGTTGGTCGGTTTATCAATTTTACCTAATATTTGCAGACCAAATTCTGCTCCCATTCGCAATACTGCATCGACCACATCGTTCTCTAGCACACTAGAAAGAATGATTCCTCCTTTAAATTCTTTAGAGGAAAGTCTTCGTAGTAGTGCCATGCCATCCATTCCTGGGAGCCTTAGATCACAGAACAGAATGTCGACGCAGTTTTGTTCACAAACCTCCAGCGCATCAAACCCATCCTCTGCCTCTAAAATATGTTGGAAACCCATGTTGCTAAGCATACTGACCAGTATGGTGCGGTGAAGCGCGTAGTCTTCTACAATCAAGAGAACCAAATTGTCTTTATTGTTCCAGATATGAGCCTCCATTTTGCTGTTCTCCTCTTGAAATGATTCATGAATGGTGTTGAATGATTCTCAATAAAGCTGATTTTTATGAATGACTTGGCCTTGTTATCTATTTTAGCAGGTTGTATGAAGAAGTGCGTTTGAGGGGATGGGCCCCCTTAACTATACAAGATGGTGACCATGAATTTTCAATGAGCACATGAAATTTTAATTAATCATGTGTTTTGGTGTTATTTTAATTTCCTACCGTGTTGATGCCTGATTATTTAGTTATTGTTGCGGTATTATTTACTTTAATAAGAGAGTGGTGACTCATCTGATTAGTCCTCCAAAGAGAAGCTGTTTTATTATTGGAGAATTGTATTTTTTATTGGCTTTGTTATTAGTATAGGTTCGGTTTTTCGTTACATTAGGGAATACTTAAAGGTACACATATAGCGAGTAATAGGGGCATGTGTGCACAATGTGAGTCATCTAGAAGGAATTTAAAACGATGTCTATGACATCACACCCGTCATCGTGGAGTTCATTGACATCAGGTATCGAGAGTTTCAGCTGGCAGCCTTCAATGACAACTACGACTTGAGACTTGTAAACCCCAATGCCGTTACAATACGTACCTCGTTAAGTTGTTTGGAATGCGGTGACCTGCATAGCCACCGATGAACATGTTGATAAGGTCAGCGAGACTTGAAGTAGGCGACCTTTTCAAGGAAGTAGCGACCCAGTTCACCTTGATGTTGGTTCGCTTCGCTTTCTGCGCTGACCAAGTGACCGTTGCGCTCCTTCCATACCGCATATGCGGCGGCCTTCTCGACCTCGACCCGTTCTTGCTGTTCTTTCGGTAGGGCACACAGATTGTGACTCATACTGGCCTCTTTGTTATTTGTTGGCGCCATGGTATGCCATCACTGGCATGCGGGACTTGCGCTGGTTCAAAGGTGGTGCGCTATAATGGCTGTATATAAATACAGGTGTTGTTGCCATGAAGTTGTTAACCCCAGACCCATCACCCGCCGAGGTGACCATCCCGCTGTTTTTGCACCGCGCCTCTTGCGGCTTTCCCAGCCCAGCCAGCGACTATCTGGAAGGGAAGTTGGACCTCAACACCCACTGCGTGGCCCACCCTGCAGCAACCTTCTATCTGCGTGCCGAGGGGGAGAGCATGACCGGGGTCGGCATCTTTCCCGGTGACTTGCTGGTGGTCGATAAGAGCCTCACCCCGCGCCATGGTGATGTGGTGATTGCACTACTCGATGGCGGCTTCACGGTAAAGACCTTGCAGCTCAAGCCGAGGTTGCGGCTGTTGCCAGCCAATCCGGCGTTCTCGCCTATCGACCCTTGTATGAGCCTCTCCCTGGAGTTGTTCGGAGTGGTCACCCATGTGATTGGCAATCTGAGGCTGCGTGATGGCTATAGCGCTCGTTGATGTAAACAACTTCTACGCCAGCTGTGAGCGGTTGTTTCGCCCTGAGCTGCGTGGCTGCCCGATCGTGGTGCTCTCCAACAACGATGGATGCGTGGTGTCGCGCAGCCCCGAAGCCAAGGCGATGGGTATCAAGATGGCCGGGCCCTACTTCAAGATCCGCAAGCAGTTCGAGGCGCATGGCGGTGTGGCATTCAGCTCCAACTACGCGCTCTATGGAGACATGTCTGGCAGGGTGATGAGCACGTTGGAGACCATGGCCCCCGAGCTGGAGGTCTACTCCATCGATGAAGCTTTCCTGTCACTGTCGGAGTCGTTTGCCGGGGACCTGAGAGCCTATGGACAACAGATCCGGCAGCGAGTGTGGCAGTGGACCGGCCTCACGGTAGGGGTTGGGATAGGCCCCACCAAGACCCTCGCCAAGCTGGCCAACTATGCAGCCAAGAAGTGGCCTGCCACGGGTGGCGTCGTGGACTTGCGTGACGAGCTGCGCCGTGCCCGGCTGATGGCTATCACCCCGGTGGACGAGGTGTGGGGCATAGGACGGCGCTTGGGGGCCAAGTTGGTGGCACAAGGCATCAACACCGTGGCTGACCTGGTGGCTATCGATGCCAAAGGGTTACGCGCCCAATACGGCGTGGTGGTCGAGCGGATCGTACAGGAGCTGCGTGGCCTGCCTTGCGCAGAGCTGACCGTTGAACCGGCGGCGAAGCTGCAGATCCTCTCGAGCCGTTCCTTTGGTGAGCGAGTGACTGACCGTGGAGAAATGGCCCAAGCGTTGTCAGGCTTTATGGCTCGCGCAGCCGAGAAGCTGCGGGCCGAGGGGATGTGTTGCCAGCGGGTGCACCTGTTCGTGCGAACCAGCCCCTTTGATGAACGAGCCCCTTACTACAGTGAGCAGGCGGGCATCCGGCTGGTCTGCCCTAGCGATGATACCCGGTTGCTGCTGCAGCAAGTGAACGTGCTGCTACCGCAGATTTGGCGCGACGGTTACCGCTATCAGAAGGGTGGGGTCATGCTGAGTGAGTTCACCCCCAAGGGGCAGCAACAGGCTGACCTGTTTGCCCCGTCCTCCGCTCAATCGGACGCGCTGATGGCCGTGATGGACCAGATCAAAGCCAAGGGATTGGGGCGAGTAGGCTTTGCCAGCCAAGGCACGGGGTCGCTTGAGTGGATGATGCGACAAGAGCACCTGAGCCCCTGCTACACCACCCGCTGGGAGGACCTGCCGGTGGCGAGGTAACCAAGACACAATGAAGCAGCTACTTGGCTGTAGTAGGACGTTTTGGAAAAGTGCTGCGAATGTAGACGGGCCCTGGTGACACATTCCACATGCGCGGCGGCGGGGACACCTCCCGCCCCCCCATCTTGATTTGACCCATCCCCACCACCCCGTCGGTACCGGTTTTTCTCCCTTGTGCAACCGATATCCACACTCACCCTCGACTCATCCTTTGCGGGTGAGTGTGCTGTTATGACCGCTGCTAGGTATGGTAACCAATTGAAATTGCTAGAATGTTCGTTTCCTATAATAGGAAACGAACCCCATCTTTGGCATGACCTAGAGGAGGGGCAGTGCATTCGAGATCCCGTCGAGCAGGGCCGCATCAATCGACCTGTGGCCCAATATCTCTCATGAACTTATGAAGTTACACTCAACTTGATGGGAATAAATATCAATTGCATTTGATGGCCATTTGTCCCCCTAAAGGGGGACTTAAATCTTGGGGCGGCAATAGTGCCAAAACCAAAGGACATCATCATGAAAGTGAATCTCGATCTCATAGAGCGACTCTTTGGCAAGTCGGGTCGGTCGATCCAGCGGATGCTGGATAACGGTCAGCTGACCAAGGAGGAGTTGTTGGACTTCAGCCTGTTTGTCGCGTCACTGACGGTGGCAACAGGGGGCATTCTGGGCAAGCCGTTGATGGATAGCATCAAGTGGGGATTGAGCGAGCGCATCATCTCCGGTCTGAACCCGTCTCTCCTTGGGCTCCATGTTAGTCACAGCCAGCGGGAAGAGAAGGTGAGCGTGAGTGCCAAGCGAAAGGCTCGTCGTGTCTCGCTCAACGGTGATGAGGTGTTGGAGCTGGCCTATCTGATGGCCATCGCGGATGAATATTTCTTTGAGCAACTGCGAGGGCGAGTCGAGACCGACCTGCGAGAGAGGGTATGGTCGCAGGAAGAGCTGGTCGCTCAACTGACACACAAGCGGCAGCATTGGCTTGAAGAGGAGGGGGCTGACGAACCACAATCACCTCTACACTAACCACAAACAAGAAAAGGGGCCGCGTTCTGCGGCCCCTGTTGTTTACTCTCCTCCTTGTTCCGACAACAGCCTGTCGTGGGCGTCCGCTATCTTGTCCAACGACAATTGATACACCCTGGATTTCTTGTGTCGGGGCAGGTCGCGGCCGGTGCCATGTGTGAGGATGCCGTGTTTACGCAACACCTTATGGACATAGTTGGCGTTAAAACCGATGAAGGTTTGTTTAAACCCATCCACATAGAGGTGCAGTTCGAGAGAGGTCGTGTAGCCGTAAGTCTCTCCCAGCTTCGTGACATTCGGCCCATCGGCAAGGAACTGCCCTCTGCGGCGTTCGAGTAGCTCGACCAACTGCTCGATAATGTTTGCTTCTTCAAGGGATCCGCTTGTACCACGCTTTGCGAGCCACTTGCGGAATAGTTGCTCGACAACGGCTGCTACACTACCCGCAGGCCAACCTGTGATCCCGAAGCGGTTGGCCAACTCACCTGCAGCCGATATCAATCCGAATGCATCGGCCACCCTTTGCACTTGGCCATCACACTCTTTGGCTCCAAGCCGTCGCATCATGTCAGCGCGATGCTCGTCAACGAATGCCTGAGCACCATCGATGTCCAAGGTCAGCTCTTCAACAAAAGAGCGGAAGGCAACGCCATGATACCGGGTAGTACGTTCTGCGAGGGTCTTGGAGAGGGAGGCTCCACTCGGATGGCCATGCAACTCTTCGAAGATGCCATGGCGGTCGGTATCGGCCTCAATATTGATCATGCGGACATCATGGCCAGCTTTGTGACGCTTACCGACCGAGGCGAGGCTGTGCTCCAAGTCAACTTCCCCGTTGCTGAGGAAGGTTGTTCGCCATTGTAGTTTGGCACGGCGCGACAGATCGGCATTGGCACGAGCTCGTCCTTCACCGTTGGCCAGCATGTAGATGGTGTCGCCCAGAACATGAGGGTCTGCCTGCCCGATCTCGTCCAGAAAGAGGGTGCTGTCGTTGCACAAGTCCGCGGTGGTTTCCAATCCCACCTTGGTAGCATTCCAAGTCTGGATCTTGTTGGCAGGCTTGCCGAGCACGCTGGCTGCAACCAGCATGGCGGTGCTCTTGCCGATTGAGGATGGCCCCACCAGATGGACGCCAAAGCTGCTCTGATTGGTCAAGCGCAGCAAGGGGCCAGCGAAAGCAAGCGAGGTACTTAATAGCAAGCGGCTGTTGCTAAGGCACAGCGCCGCAACTTCATCACGCCATTCGTCCAAGGTGCCTGCCACGTCGGATTGTATTGGGGTATGACCGGTATAGATATACTTGACCGCATTGGCATATCCCACAGCCCCATCTCCAAACATGAAGATGTGGGTATCCGGGATCCAGCCTAGCCGGTCATGCCGAATACGCGTGTTGTCAGTGGGCTTCGAGTTGAGATAGTCAATCAGCTGTCTCTTCATACCCAAGTTGAAGCGATAGCCTCCGTCCATCAGCTTCATCAACGCTTCGCGTCCGTCAGACAGCAGGTGAACATCTCGAATAAACGCCTCCTGCGGCCGGCCATCCGGGCTATACCAGTTGACCTGTATGCCCCAGCCTAGACCCGCAGTGTCGCTCCCGCTGGCGATTACCCAGAGTGGAGCACCGATCCTGCTCCACACATCGTCTTGACCTTTGTCAGTGGTGACACAGTAGAGTCCATCTTGAAACTCAATGGGACCTAACTGGAAGGGCTCAACCTTCAGCTCGTAACGCCTTGTATTCATGAGATATTCCTTTGTATAAAGTTGGTTGAACGATCCGGTCTCGTTGGTGTTTGTGACACAGTGACGCCGTGACACCGGATTTAATGGGCTGGAGGAGCGGCCTCAACACTCGCGAACAGTGCGGCTTTGCCGTTAAGGCAGAAGAGGTCATTGAAGTCGGTTATACCGGGGATGGTCGGTGGCACAATCAAGCGGCCGTGCAGTTGATATGCTGCTGTACGCGCTTTGGTTAGTCCGGGGTTGCCAGCAGTGGCATGATCGTTGTCTGCACACACCCACAGCTTGCTGCTGCTATAGAGCGTGCGAATGATACGGCCGACCTCGAGCAGGTTACCGGCAGAAAATGCAATGGCGACCGGTATGCCGAGGTTCTCAAACAGCGTGGCCCCGGTTGCATAGCCTTCGCAAAGCAATACGGGGGCGTCGGACTTGGGTGAAGGGCCAAGGAGTAAGAACCCGCCCTTGAGTGACAAACCCCGATGGAAGCGCTTATTCCCGCTTTCATCAATGTCTTGCAAGCTCAACAACTGGGAGCGTGCATTGAAGACCGGTACTATCAACCGGTTACCAAACTGACGAGCACCGACCCCTGAGATTTGTTTGCGTGCAAGGTAAGCGTGTTGGTATGGGGGCTCGGCTGCCCCCCAGATCTCTTTGGCTTCCTTGAGCGCCTTTGCTTGGGCCTCGGCAAGCCGATTTGCCTCAGCAGCTTTTGCCTGCTGAGTGAGTTGGGCACGTATATAGCTTGGTATTGCGGGTCCGATTGGCCGCCATACACACTTTATTCCCGTCTTCCACGAGCCAAAAGCGGCGTGATTACCCAACTCGTCGGTGATCAACCAACCATTGCGTGTACCTGGGCGGTCCCCTTGAATATGAAAGCGGAGGACCTGACCAGGTGTAGGGCTCAATGCGCGTGATGGCTTCACGCCCATGGCAATCATTGAGTCCTCCAAGGAGAGGGCGGTGGTCATGGTTACATCCCCCCGACCAACTTCTGCATCAAGTCCTCGATATCACAGCTGCGCCAAGCGACGCGGCGACCACCGAGGCTGCACTTTTTCGGGTAGATTCCCTTCCGAATACCGTCATACCACGTTGTCTTGCTGACAGGGATTAAAGCCAGCACTTCTTTGATATCCAAGAAGCGAAAGGAGGGTTCAGTGGATGAGAGCGGCTTGGCATGTGGGGCTGCGTGGAGGTGCTCGGCCTCTTTGATATGAGTCGAACGAGTGCTTTTAGTTTTCATACTGAGCTCCTTGCGTAGCGGTTCGTCAAGGTACGGCATGGTCCGGGGCCGTACAGTGCGCTCAGTAAACCACCGACCCGCAAATGCTATCGTCCTACTAGAACACCACTTTTATATGAATTATTTTCATTAAGTGGTGATATTTTATTTGTTTTTGGAATGCATTGACGACGCCAACAAGAAGGCATCCAGCAAGATGCTCAGTCATAAAGGGGGGAATAAAAAATGCCAGTCAAGTTGATGACTGGCATTGGAAGGTAGGGGGAAGAACGGGGTTAGCGGTGTACAAGACTCACGGTCTTTTTGACAGAGGAGAGGGGCACATGGCCATGACTTGCCTGCTCTATATGCTCACTCCACCACTTCATCATCGTCACCCTTTGGTCAAAGTAATCTGAGCGGTTATAAGCGCGGCGAACCTCGTTCTCGTCAGCATGCGACAAGGCGGCTTCGATGGCATCGGGGTTGAAGCCGTGCTCGTTCAGAATGGTACTCCCAAGAGAGCGTAGGCCATGTGCAACTAGACGTCCCCCATACCCAAGCCGCTTAAGTGCCGCATTTGCAGTTTGTGGGTTGATGTGGCCAAGAGGGTCTCGATCCCCGGGGAATACAAATGGACGATGTCCACTAATGGGCTTCATGAACTCAAGAAGAGCTATAGCTTGATCCGTTAGCGGGACTCGGTGCGGACGAGACATCTTCATCCTGTCGGCCGGAATGTTCCATACCTTGCCGTCAAAATCGATCTCATCCCAGCGAGTACCGGCCGATTCACTCGGGCGTACCAGCGTATGAAGACTCCATTCGATCTGACCACGCGTCGTATTACTCAAGCTGCCATTAGCTATATCAGCCATGAGCTGAGGTAGTTCGGATGGCTTGATGGTTGGCATGTGTTGCCCAGCGGGCTTCTTGAATACTTTGTGTATGGCAGTACATGGGTTCGCATTAAGCAGACCGTGGTTTACGCAGTAGTCGAGAATTTCATTAACTCGTTGGCACAGACGGTGCACTGTTTCGTACTTGCCCTGCGCTTCGAGCGGACGAAGCAACTCAATAACTTGTGGTGCCCGGATCTGATCGATGGGTAGTGAACCAATGTGGGGAAGGATATTAAGTTGCAGAGTTCGCCAGGCATGAGACGCATAGCGAGGGGTAACAGAATGACTTTTGAGTTCGAGCCACTTAGCCGCCATACGCTCGAAGGTTGCTGAGTTTGCTGCCTGTTGGTCAGCCGCAGCCTGAGCTTGTTCATCTCGGTGAGCTTTCGGATCGATGCCTTGAGCTAGAAGGCTGCGGGCGCCTTGCCTTAGTTCTCGAGCCTTGGCGAGGGGAACTTCGGGATAAGAGCCGAAGCTCATATTGGTCCGAGTTTTATCTGCGGGCCGATAGTACTTGAACACCCAAAGTTTGGAACCTTGCACAGAGACTCGCAATTGTAGCCCTTCACCATCTGACAGGGTGTAGTCCTTTTCTTTGGGCTTTGCCGCCTTGATTTTGCTGTCGCTCAGCAGATCTTTAGCCATCTCATTATCCTCCTTGATGATGACTGACTTGGTACCAGCGTTGACTATGTTTGCCTTGTTTTGGTACCACGAGTTGTGCTCGTGGTACCAGCATCAACCATGACACTAATACAACGAGAAGCGCCAATGAAAATTGGCGTTGGTGTTCGCTGGTACCATTCATGGTACCAATGACCCCGGTTCTTGGCGAACTTCGCCGAACTATTTCGGACAACAAAAAACCCGCAAGCCTTTCGGAATGCGGGTTTCTGGTCTTTCTCGTTCCTTCTCGGAACAGTATTTGGCTCCCTCGACAGGACTTGAACCTGTGACATACGGATTAACAGTCCGCCGTTCTACCGACTGAACTACGAGGGAAAAGTGGCTCCTCCTACTGGACTTGAACCAGTGACATACGGATTAACAGTCCGCCGTTCTACCGACTGAACTAAGGAGGAATTGCCTGTCTCGTTAAGACGGGGCGAATATTAATGACCAGGGCGGCGGGTGTCAACCCGCGAATTTCCCGAAAACCGGATTTTCGGACTGTTTGCCCAAAAGTTGCGCTTTGCGGTTTATTTTCAGCACAATCAGTCCCTTGCCGTCGTTCCCCCCAACCGGCGCAGGGGGCATTGGTTCGGTTCGCATCAACCTGATGATGACAGCATGATGTCGCGAACGTGCTGGCAACCAGATGAGGCTCAAATGGTAATCTTTGTGGCAAAAAGGGGGAGAGCAGGAGCAAAGATCGGCGATTTGGCGGCAAATAGGCCAAATAATGGGTGAGCGCGCGTTTCATTGATCCTGCCCATCGAAAAAATGGCCGGTCTGGAGTAAGGTTACGCAGGATACCATCGCCGCGTCGACAGCCCTGCCGGCCCTTGATGATGATCGGGCGCCGGATCTCTCCGGCCTTTATCTCCCTCTTCTGGTATTACGATATACATGCACAAGCAAGCCTCTTTAAATAGCGTGAAGCTCGCCATAGCCTTACGCCAGTCCTGTATTGATGAACCCTACAGCATGGCCCGCTTCGGCCGTGATCTTATCGCCGGTGTGACGGTGGGCATCATCGCCATCCCGCTCGCCATGGCACTGGCCATCGCCAGCGGTGTACCGCCGCAACACGGTCTCTATACCGCCATCATTGCCGGTATCGTGATCGCCGTGACCGGTGGTTCCCGTTACTCCATCTCCGGCCCGACCGCTGCCTTTGTAGTGATCCTCTACCCGGTCGCCCAGCAGTTCGGGGTTGGCGGTCTGTTGATGGCGACGCTTATCTCAGGCCTCTTTCTGGTGGCGATGGGGATGGCCCGTCTTGGCCGCCTTATCGAGTACATTCCCCCGTCAGTGACGCTGGGCTTTACCGGTGGTATCGCCATCGTGATCGCCACCTTGCAGATCAAGGACTTCTTTGGCCTAAGCGTGCCCGAGATGCCGGAAACCTATCTGGGCAAGGTCGAAGCGCTGGCCGCCGCCCTGCCAAGCTTGCAGTGGGGCGATACCCTGGTGGGGGTCGCAACACTGGCCGTGCTGCTGCTCTGGCCACGCCTGCGTCTGCCTGTGCCCGGCCACCTGCCTGCGGTGCTGGTCGGAGTAGGTCTGGGTTTTGGCCTCCATTACTTTGGGGTGGATGTGGCCACCATCGGCAGCAAGTTCAGCTATACCCTGGCTGATGGCACCCAGGGGATGGGGATCCCGCCCATCGCGCCGACCCTGGTGATGCCCTGGGCCTTGCCCGGACCGGATGGCTTGCCAGTTGAATGGAACCTGGCGGCTGTTGAGCGGCTGCTGCCTGCCGCCTTCTCCATGGCGATGCTGGGGGCGATCGAATCGCTGCTCTGCGCCGTGGTGCTCGATGGCATGACCGGTCGCAAACACAGCTCCAACGCCGAGCTGGTGGGGCAGGGGCTTGGCAACATCTTCGCCCCCTTCTTTGGCGGCATTACCGCTACCGCTGCCATCGCCCGCTCTGCCGCCAACGTGCGTGCCGGCGCTACGTCCCCCATCTCGGGGATCGTCCATGCGCTGGTGGTGCTGGCCGCCATTCTGGTGCTGGCCCCCTGGCTCTCCTGGTTGCCGCTCTCGGCCATGGCTGCCTTGCTGCTCATCGTGGCCTGGAACATGAGTGAAGCGCACAAGGTGGTGGAGCTGATCCGTCGCGCCCCCAAATCCGATGTGCTGGTGCTGCTGGTCTGCCTGTCGCTCACCGTCATTTTCGACATGGTCATCGCCATTACTTTCGGGGTGATCCTGGCATCCCTGCTCTTTATGCGCGAAATCGCCAAGATGACCAAACTGCACGATTTGGCCGAGCACAAGCGCTATGCCCATGAGGTGCCGAACAATGGCCTGCTCTACAAGATCAACGGCCCGCTCTTCTTCGCAGCGGCCGAACGGGTCTTTGCCGAGCTGGAATCACAAGTGAAAGGGCACAAGGTGCTGGTGTTGCAGATGGAGGCGGTTTCCATCCTCGATGCGGGCGGCCTGTCTGCCTTCCTCCACTTTGGCAAGCAGATGGCTAAAGCCGGTGTCGAGTTGCGGGTGGCCGAGTTGCAGTTCCAACCGCTCAAGACCCTGGCACGCGCCAAGGTACGGCCGCAGCCCGGCAAGCTGGAATTTTACGGCTCGCTGGAAGAGGCGCTCAAAGGTGAACATTTGCACGAAGCGGCAGTAAATTGATTGAAAGGGATACGAAACGGCATATTTTTGGTCACTTGGTTCGGATATTGAGCAAACGAACGCAAAAAGTAAAAAATTGCATTGACCAAAAGCCATCGTATCCCTTACATTACGCCCCGTCGCCGCGGCATGGTCCGCCAGTGAATGTGCAGCTCAAGCACATAAAGCAGTGAGCAAAAATTTGGTGAGGTGTCCGAGTGGCTGAAGGAGCACGCCTGGAAAGTGTGTATACGGCAACGTATCGAGGGTTCGAATCCCTCCCTCACCGCCACATTGCAAAGCCCTGATGGAAACATCAGGGCTTTTGTTTTATGGCGCAATCCCGAGCGGTTGTTAGCATAGGACTGCAAATCCTCATTGTTGATAGCCCAGCATCTGGCTGAACCGCTTGGACAATCGCAGTGAAAAGCCTCGGTGACTTTGACGCTACGGCCAAGCCATTGGTCGATCCTTTTAAAGTTTCCACCCGATTCAGTACAAGGGCCTCTCGCAAGAGAGGCCCTTTTCATTGCTCGCTGATTTGCCCTGCTCGGTACTTAAAAGGCATTCCGTGGTGATACGGGTTAATACTCCACAGTCAGTGGATCCGGGGGCAGGTTCAGATGCTTGGTGATTGCCTGATAGAGCTGGGGGTAGTTATCGTCAAAATGATGTCCTCCCGGCAGGGTGATGCTGGTGACGTTGGGTTGGTTGAGACGGGGGCAGAGGCGGTCGCCGTCATCATCATCGGCTCCTTGCAGGCAGAGCATCGGTAGATCGCGAATGGTCTTCACCTGAGGTTCGGTCGGGTAGCTGCGTGCCTTGTGGGTCAGCATGTCGCTGACGTGGATCTCGAAATCCGAGCTGGTGGAGGGGGAGAGCATCACGGCCCCGACCAGCCCCTGACGATAGTGCTCCGGCAACCGGTTGATGACGAAGGGGACAATCTCGGCACCAAACGAGAAGCCGACCAGCAGCCAGCGGGGGCGCTGCCAGCGAGTCTGGTAATCATCGAGGATCCGCTCCAGATCGGCGGTCACCTGCTCCGGGGTTTTCTTCTTCCAGTAGTAGGTCAGGGAGCTCCAGCCCACGACCGGCATGCCGTGCAGCTGAAACTGGGCGCTCAACCCCTTGTCGAGGGCCGCCCAGCCACCATCCCCGCTGAGAAAGATCACCATGGGGGCGTCGGATGGCTGCTTGACCGGCAGCTCAATCAGGCTCAGGTCATCCTTGACCGGGGCGGCGTGCGCCGAAAAAGACGAAACGGGCAGTACGAGACTGAGTAACAGCAATATCAGGGCTCTCATTGGCCATGCTCCTATTTCTTGATCAGCCCCAGCGGGCCGCGGCTAATCAGGGTGATCAGGTGAGTCAGGGTTCTGGGCAGTACCAGCTTGCTGCTGCAGAGCAGGTAGCGGGGTTCCCAGCGGGGCGAAAATTTCTCCTTGTAGCGTCTGAGCCCCTGAAAGTTGTAAAAACGGCTGCCACGCACAAACAGGGTATTGCCAAGGCGGGCCCAGTAGCTGTTGAGCGGGTGATCGTTGAAGCCGGACATGGGGGCCATCCCCAGATTGAAGCTGGCGTACCCTTGCGCCTTGCCCCACAGCAGCAGTTCGACAAAGAGAAAATCCATGATGGGGGCGGTGCCGGTATCCAGGCTGTAGCGCATCAGATCGATGGAGAGCATCTCCTTGTTGTCGCTCACCCAGAGGTTGGCAAAGCCGACGATCTGCCCCTCGTGCCACACCAGCGCAGCCGGGCTCAAGGTCAGGTAGTAAGGCTCGAAGCGGCCGACCGAGAAGCCCTTCTCCTTGCCCATCTTGCTCTGCAGCCAGGTATCGGAGACGGTCTGCAATCTGGGCAGCAGGGGGGCCACGGCACTTGCCTCGACCACCTCGAAGGTCAACCCTTCCCGTTTGCCCTTGGCGTGGCTCTGGCGCAGGTTGCGCAGCCGGCTGCCAGCCAAATCGAAGGTAGCCAGATCGACCATCGCCTCTTCACCAAGCTTGAAGGGGATCAGCCCCAGCTCCAGATAGAGCGGCAGATAGCGGGCCGACACCTGATAAAAGACCGGATTGGCGTCGTGCTCGTCGCACCGCTCGCGAAATTGCCAGAGCAGCTCTTCGATCTGCTCGGGGCGACCGACGGGATCCCCCATCACAATCCAGCTGTTGCCCTCGATGCCATACATCAGGAAGGCGTCGCCGGCGGGGTGGAACAGCAGTGACTTGTCCTGCAACTGGGCCAGATAGCCGTGGATCCCCCCTTCGCGCACCACCAGCTCGTGAGCGCGCGCCAGCGTCTCCTTGTCCGGCTTTTCACCGACTACGCGCAGCGGCGCAAGCAGCTGGGCAACCCCGGCCACGGCCAGCACGGCCACCACGCTCCCCATGGCGCGCAGGCCGCGGGCAGCCCCACCGTGGGGCGAGAAGTGGAACCAGAGGGCGTGGTCATACACCACCTGACGGTAGGAGAAGAGCAGCAGCCACAGCGCTCCCAGCAACACGGCGCCGACCGAAATGAGCCAGCCCGGGGTGTACTGGGGATAGAGCAGCGACCCCTTGCGATAGAAGAGGGAGCGGCAGGGGGTCATGATGAGCAGAAAGCTGCCGAGCAGCAGGGCTGACTCCCAGTCACCGCCCTTGAGCAGCGAGAAGGCGATCCCCAGAGCCAGCAGCAGCTGGGTGATGCGAAACGCGGCGTCGTGACGGCGATAGAGGCTGCGAGCCAGCAGGATCAGGAGGATACCGCTCACGCTGCCGAGCACGTGGGAGAGCTCCAGCAGATGGAGCGGCAACACCTGCAGCCACACTTCAATGTGGCTGCGCATGGTCGGGATCATCCCCGAGCAGAGCAGCAGGCTGCCGGCGGCGAAGGTGCCCATGCTGATAAGGGCGGGAAGAAATTCGCGCACTGCGCTCATCAGCCCCTGTAGCCGCTGCCAGCGCGCTTTTTGTTGCAGCATCTCCTGACTCGCAAAGAGCAGCAGGGCACAGAGAAAGGGAAGCAGGTAATAGATGCAGCGATAGAGCAGCAGCGAGGCGAGCAGCTTGTCGGTTGGCAGATAGTTAGCCAGCAACAGGCTCATGCTCGCTTCGAACACCCCAATCCCGCCCGGCACGTGGGCCAGTACCCCGAGGAAGCTGGCCAGCACGAAGGCACTGAGCAGCACAGGGTAGGGGACGCTATCTGCAGGCAACAGCACAAACAGCACGGCGGCGGCGGCCATCCAGTCGGCCAGCGCGACCAACAGCTGCAACAGACGAACCTTGAAGCCGGGCAGGATCAGGCTGTGTTCGCGCCAGGAGAGACGGTGTGTGGGCCAGCAGAGGTAGCAGGCCACCAACAGCAGAGCCATGACGCCCGCCAGCCTGAGCAGGGTATCTGCCCATTGCGGCCAGTCAGGCAGCAACTGTGATACATCGCAGGTCAGTAGGGCGCCACCTCCCCACGCCAGCAGGCCGAGGAAAAAGGTGATGGAGCAGAACAGCACCACGCGGGCCACTTCTCCGGTGGCGAGCCCCAGTGCGGAGTAGAGGCGATAGCGTACCGAGGTACCGGTCAGCAGGGCAAATCCCAGGGTGTTGGAGAAGGTGTAGGCGATAAAGGAGGTGATGCTGACCTGTTGCCAGGGAAGGCGCTTGCCCAGCGCATGGAGCGCCAGCATGTCATAGCTACAGAGACAACCATAACTGAGCAGGGTCAGCAACAGGGCGCCCGCCAGTCGCGGCAGGGGTTGGGACCAGATGGCCACACGAATATCGTGCCAGTGCCATGCCTGAGTCAGGTGATACAGCACGGTCAGTGCGGTGCCGAGCAGCAGCAAGCTGCACAAGGGGCCGAGCCATTTAAGCAGATGACGCCACATGCCATGTTCCTGTGGTCATTGACCGTTTCCCGCAAAGGGAGCCGGGTCGTGGATCCGGTTTGGACGAGGGAGGCGCTCGTCAGGAAAATTTCGGGAAGAGATGGAAAGGGAGGCGTCAGCCTCCCTTGGTGCTATCAAGTGACCAGTTGGATCACTTGGTTTTCGGCGCGACTTTGACGGCAGGGGTCTTGGCGTGGGTGGCTTTATGGTGTTTTTTCACCACCTTGGTCTGGGTCGCCTGCGGTGTGGCTGTCTTGGTCGGGGTGGCCGCCATGGTGAAACCGGAGGTGAGGGCGAAGACGGCAGCCAGGGTCAGGGGAATGATCTTTTTCATGTTCAATTTCCTTATTCGGGTTGATGTTATGGAGCGTTCTCCATGACAGTCATCCTATGACGGTTGCGGCGGCCCTTCAGTGAGCGGTTGGTGACGGTTTGTATCCAAATGTACAGGCAGGGTCAGGCAGAAGCGGGCGCCGTGGTCACTGGCCAGCAGCGCCACATCCCCCCCGTGATGACGGGCAATGCTGCGCACGATGGCCAGCCCCAGTCCGGTGCCGCCGGTGCGACGATCCCGGCTCTGATCAAGGCGCACGAATGGTTCGAAAATCTGGGGCGCCAGCGCCGGATCGATCCCCGGCCCATCGTCACTCACCTCCAGCAGATAGTTCTCCTGCAGCCGCGAGATGGAGAGGGTAACCTCGCTCTCGGCGTAGCGCAGGGCATTGCCGATGAGGTTCTCCACCGCGCGGGTCAGCAGACGCTGATCGCCGCACCAGGGCATGTGGCGTGGCGGCAGATCGAGGGTGAGCCTCTTCTCGGGTGCCAGCGCTTGCCAGTCGCCGAGATGCGCTTGTGCCCAGTGACTGAGCTCCAGCTCGTCCCGCTGCAACGGCAGTTCGGGTCTATCCAGCTTGGCGTAAGTGAGCATCTCTTCGATCAGGGCGTCCAGCGCTCCCAGATCTCGCTCCAGCGCCTGCTGCTCCTGCTCGGCAGGGGCAGGATCGAGCATGGCAAGCCGATAGCGCAACCGGACCAGCGGGGTGCGCAACTCGTGGGCGATGGCATCGGTCAGCTGCTTGCGGCTGGCAATCATGGCCTGCAATTGGGTCGCCATTTGATCGAAGGTGCGTCCCACCCGGGCCAGACTGCTGCCCGGTGGCAGATTGGTTCGGCAGGAGAGATCCCCATCGCCTACGCGACGTGCGGTTTGCTCCAACTGCTGCAAGCCGCGCCAGTGGGGACGCAACCAGAGCAGAATGGGCAGGCCGAGAGAGAGGCCGATCACCAGCAAGAGCCCCACATCGACCCAGTGCAGCTCGTGCAGGTAGGAGAGGTAGGGAACCGGGCCGACAATCAGCACCCGATCGGTATCGGGGATGCGCTGCAGGAAGGTGTCATCCTCCTCGACGATGACAATGTTGCCGGCGGCCAGAAAGGCCTGATCCTCGCTGGCCAGCGGCTGGCGCACCAGCTCGCCGATCTTGAGGGGGAGGGTAAACTGACTGCTCTGCTCGGCCAGTCGATCGGGCCAGCGCTCTGGCGGGGTTCTTGCCAACTCGCCGGTCAACAGGCCAAGAGAGCCCTGCATCATGCGTTCGAGATAGCGATCACCCGCCCGTTCGGCGGTCACCTGATAGACCACGCCCACCAGCAGGATGGCCAGGGTGAAGCAGCCGATCAGCAACAGATAGAACTGGATAAAGAGACGGCGCATGGCGGTGCTCCCGAAAGAGGGTTATTCCCAGGCGTGGGGGACGAAGAGGTAGCCTTTCTGGCGCACCGTCTTGATCCGGGTCGGGTTGTCGGGGTTATCACCCAGTTTGCGGCGCAGGCGGGAGATGGCCACATCCATGCTGCGATCCTGACCGTCGTACTCCCGGCCGCGCAAGCTGCGAAAGAGGGCTTCCCGACTCAAGATTTGGCCCGCGTGGCAGGCGAGCTCCCACAGCAGATCAAAGTCGGCGGTCGAGAGAGCAATGCTCTCGCCATCGAGGCGCACATCTCGCCCCGGGCCATCCACCCGCAGCAGACCAAATTGCAGTTGCTGGGGAACGCTGCTGGTGGCTGCCGGTTGGGTTGATGCTTGCTGGTGCTGGCGAAACTGCACCCTCAGTCTGGCCAGTAGCACGGGGGGCGGGGTGGTTTTAAGGATGTAGTCGTTGGCGCCCAGCTCCAGACTCAGGATCTGGTTCATGTCGCTATCCAGCGAGGTGAGCATTACGATGGGGCCGTCGAAGCGCGGCCGCAGATCCCGACAGAGGGACATGCCATCCTGCCCCGGCAACATGATATCGAGCAGCACCAGATCGGGCTGTTCGGCCTCGACCCGGGCCAGTGCCAGATCTCCTCTGGGCTCGAGGATCACGTCCATATCGTGGCGACCGAGCCAACTGCTGATGAGCTGGCCAATCTCGGGATCATCTTCGACAAAAAGAATGCGTTGCATAGAAAAGCTCCAACGGAAAGCCGTAGAGAAGAGCGATCAGCATATCAATGGCGCTTGGGAAATACAGAAAAAGAACCGGGCAGGCTGGTGCGTGGGGGAGTGTGGCTGTGTGTATCGATGGGGAGGCGCACATCGTGACAAATGGGCAGAGCCGCGTTTATCGATCTAGAGGATGATGGCCTTGTAGACAAGGCAAGGCGCTGTCGGGCGTAAAAACAAAAAAACCGGCCAAGGCCGGTTTTTTTGTGGTGTAGACCAGAAGGTCACTGCACCAAGTCGATGTACATCCCCTGGCGGCGATTATCGACAGAATAATGGGGTGGCTGATGGGGCTCGAACCCACGACAACCGGAATCACAATCCGGGACTCTACCAACTGAGCTACAGCCACCACTGAAATTTTCATCAACGCTCGCCAATCCAGAAGGATTGGGGAACATCAATGGCGCGCCCTGCAGGATTCGAACCTGCGACCCACGGCTTAGAAGGCCGTTGCTCTATCCAACTGAGCTAAGGGCGCTTTGTATCAACACGTCTTAAGGACGAGTCGATGAACATGGTCGGTGATAAAGGATTCGAACCTTTGACCCTCTGGTCCCAAACCAGATGCGCTACCGGACTGCGCTAATCACCGAAAATCCCTGACCAGCATATCGACATGAGTCGTACTGGGCAACGGGCGGGCATCATAGCCAAGCGTAAGGGGCAGCGTCAACGACTTTTTCCCCCAGTAAATTCAAGTGCCTACTTATTACCCGCTACAGGTATGGCGTGCGTCTGCCGCTAACATCCCGGCTAAAAAAATGCGACAATGCGCGGCAGTTGAACACATGGTGAGTGGAGAACGATGTCTGCCAAAATCATAGATGGAAAACAGGTTGCGCAAACGATTCGCAGCCAGGTCGCGGCGCAAGTCCAACAGCGGTTGGCGGCAGGGAAACGGGCTCCAGGGCTGGCAGTCATTCTGGTGGGGGCGGATCCCGCCTCTCAGGTCTATGTCGGCAGCAAACGTCGGGCGTGCGAGGAGGTGGGTTTTCTCTCCCGCTCCTATGATCTGAGTGCAACTGCCAGTCAGGAAGAGCTGCTGGCGCTGATCGACCAGTTGAATGCGGATAGCCACGTAGATGGCATTCTGGTTCAGCTGCCGTTGCCGGATCACTTTGATACCACTCAGGTGCTGGAGCGGATCCAGCCTGACAAGGATGTAGATGGATTCCACCCGTATAACGTCGGCCGTCTGGCACAACGTATTCCGGCGCTGCGCCCCTGCACTCCGAAAGGGATCATGACGCTGATCGAGACCACCGGCGTGAAGACACATGGTCTGCATGCGGTTGTGGTGGGAGCGTCCAACATAGTGGGGCGTCCCATGACTCTCGAATTGCTGCTGGCGGGCTGCACAACCACGACCTGTCACCGCTTTACCCGGGATCTGGAAGATCAGGTACGCCGTGCCGATCTGCTGGTTGTCGCAGTCGGCAAGCCCAACTTCATCCCTGGGGAGTGGATCAAACCGGGGGCGCTGGTGATCGATGTGGGCATCAACCGCCTGGCTGATGGCTCGCTGGTCGGGGATGTGGAGTTTGAGACGGCGCGCAGCCATGCCTCCTTCATTACCCCGGTACCCGGTGGCGTGGGCCCGATGACGGTCGCCAGCCTGATGGAAAATACCCTGATCGCCTGCAGTGAATATCACGACTGATCATGGTTGGTGATAACACAGTGATCCCTTGAGGAGGCAGGACTCGCCAGAAATCTGACAATAAAAAACCGGTTGCTCAGAGAGGAACCGGTTTTTTATTTATCCAACGGGTGTTATTTACATATTTTGTGCTTCGTTTGGCACAATCACAGAGGCGTGATTTCCTTTCGGCCCCTGTTGCAGTTCAAAATTGACAGCCTGACCCGCTTTCAGGGTCTTGTAGCCCTCCATTTGAATCGTGGAGTAGTGAGCGAAGATATCCTCACCGCCCCCTTCCGGACAGATAAACCCAAATCCTTTTGCGTTGTTAAACCACTTAACTGTGCCGGTTGCCATACTTCTACATCCTTTTATTGATTACCCAGAAGTCGTTGAGTAACCTGCGCCAGCCCTTTATAACTAGGGACATGGGCCCATAGCAGACGGGCACAGATTAGCAAGTAACCAATCTAGTCTAACTTTTGAGCGAGTCAAGAAGTTGTTAACAGCTGATGTGATCTGGTTAACAAGTCTATTGACAACCTTGTGTTAGACGGTAGTAATCTAGAGGTACCAAAGCGCGATTATGAGCAAGCAGAAAGAACTCTTTGCTAATGAAGAGATTGCAGAAGCAGAGAAAACAAAGCTGCAGCCGCCACCCATGTATAAGGTTGTGTTGAACAACGATGACTACACGCCCATGGAGTTTGTGGTGGAGGTGCTGCAAAAGTTCTTTGGTATGGATTTGGACAAGGCGACTCAGGTCATGCTGAGTGTGCATTATAGTGGTAAGGGTGTCTGCGGCATGTTTACCGCAGAGATCGCCGAAACCAAGGTAGTCCAAGTCAACACCTATGCACGTAACAACGAACATCCACTGCTCTGTACTATGGAAAAGGCTTGAATCTGATGACTTGATGGCGAGTGTGACACCACATTGTAGCTGTACTAGGGGAGGTGCCTATGTTGAATAAAGATCTAGAAAAGACGCTAAACGAGGCTTTCAAACTGGCTCGTGACGAGCGCCACGAATTCATGACCGTCGAGCACCTGTTGTTAGCCCTTCTGGATAACAGTTCAGCCCATGAGGCGCTGAGCTCTTGTGGTGCCGATGTTGAGCAAATGCGCAAGGAGATCCGCGCATTCATCACCCAAACTACTCCGCTCATACCGCGCGATGATGAAGATCGTGAAACCCAGCCGACACTGGGCTTCCAGCGCGTGTTGCAGCGTGCCGTCTTCCATGTGCAATCCTCCGGCAATACCGAAGTCAGCGGCGCCAACGTGCTAGTCGCTATCTTCAGTGAGCAGGAGTCACAAGCTGCCTATTTCCTGAAAAAAGCCGAGATCAGCCGTCTCGACGTCGTCAATTTCCTATCCCACGGGGTGCGCAAGGACAGCAAGCCGGATCTCGGCAGCAATAACAATCCCGAGTCTGATGATGATGTTTCGGCCGCCCAGATCGAAAGCTTTGCCACCAACCTGAACCAGCTGGTGCTGGAAGGGCGCATCGATCCGCTGATTGGCCGTGATCAGGAGCTCAATCGTACCATTCAGGTGCTCTGCCGCCGTCGCAAGAACAATCCGCTGCTGGTGGGTGAAGCGGGCGTGGGCAAAACCGCCATTGCCGAAGGTCTGGCCTATCGCATCGTCAAGGGGGATGTCCCCGAGGTGATTGCGGGCAGTACCATCTATTCGCTGGATATGGGTTCTCTGCTGGCGGGCACCAAATACCGTGGTGATTTCGAGAAGCGCCTCAAGGTACTGCTCAAGCAGATTGAGCGTCAGGAAGGGGCCATCCTCTTTATCGACGAGATCCATACCATCATTGGTGCCGGTGCGGCATCCGGTGGTCAGCTGGATGCGGCCAACCTGATCAAGCCGCTGCTTTCCAATGGTTTGCTCCGCTGTGTGGGATCCACCACTTATCAGGAGTACGCCCAAATCTTCGAGAAAGACCGTGCGCTGGCCCGTCGCTTCCAGAAGATCGATATTGTCGAGCCGACTATCGATGACACCACGCGCATCCTGATGGGGCTCAAGAGTCGCTACGAAGCCCACCACGGCGTACGCTATACCGCCAAGGCGATCCGTGCAGCTGCCGAGCTCTCTGCCAAGTACATCAATGATCGTCACCTACCCGACAAGGCGATCGATGTGATCGACGAGGCGGGCGCCGGTCAACGGTTGCTGCCTGCGAGCAAGCGCAAGAAAGTGATCAATGTGCAGGAAATTGAGTCCATTGTGGCCAAGATCGCCCGCATTCCGGAAAAATCAGTCTCCTCTTCAGATAAAGAAGTACTGAAGAACCTGGAGCGCAATCTGAAGATGGTGGTCTTTGGGCAGGATAAAGCCATCGAGGTGCTGACCGATGCGATTCGCCTGTCACGCTCCGGACTTGGCAACGAGCGTCGCCCGGTTGGTTGCTTCCTGTTTGCCGGTCCTACCGGTGTCGGTAAAACAGAGGTTACCCAGCAGTTGGGCAAGGCGCTGGGTGTCGAGATGTTGCGCTTTGATATGTCCGAGTACATGGAACGCCATACCGTATCTCGCCTGATTGGCGCGCCTCCCGGTTATGTCGGTTTTGAACAGGGGGGGTTGCTGACCGATGCGGTGATTAAGCATCCTCATTCCGTTGTGTTGCTTGACGAAATTGAGAAAGCTCACCCGGACGTATTCAATCTGCTGTTGCAGGTGATGGACAACGGCACCTTGACCGATAACAACGGGCGCAAGGCGGATTTCCGTAACGTGATTTTGGTCATGACTACCAACGCCGGTGTGCAGGAGACCCAGCGTAAATCGATTGGCTTCCAGCAACAGGATTTGAGCCACGATGCCATGGCGGTGATCAACAAGACCTTCAGTCCGGAGTTTCGTAACCGGCTTGATCACACCATCTGGTTCAACCATCTCGATATGACGGTGATCCATCAGGTGGTCGACAAGTTCATTGTCGAATTGCAGGTTCAACTGGATGCGAAGGGAGTTTCTCTCGAGGTGTCCGAGCGTGCCCGCCACTGGTTGGCAGAGAAGGGATATGACAGAGCCATGGGGGCCAGACCGATGGGTCGGGTAATCCAGGAGCACCTCAAGAAACCCCTGGCCAACGAGATCCTGTTTGGTTCACTGGTTGACGGGGGAATTGTGAAGGTTGAGTTGGTAAATGACAGCCTCAGCTTTGATTTTCAGGTCAATGTTGAAGCTGTTTCCCACTAAGCGTCAGTGATCAGAAAACGACAAAAAACCCCAACCGAAAGGTTGGGGTTTTTTGCTGAATTCCTGGCTTAGCGAGAGCGGAAAACAATACGTCCCTTGGAGAGATCGTAGGGAGTCAGTGCTACCGTTACTTTGTCTCCAGTCAGGATACGAATGTAGTTTTTGCGCATCTTGCCTGAAATATGAGCGATAACCACGTGACCATTCTCCAGTTCCACACGGAACATGGTATTGGGCAGGGTTTCGAGAATAGTGCCCTGCATCTCAATACTGTCTTCTTTAGCCATTGAATCCTCTTGATAAGCCACAACAAAAAACCGCTGGATCATGCCGGATTTAAGGCTATGTGTAAAGTTTACTCGGGCTTGGTGTCGATATTTTTCCATTCCCCCTGAATTAACAGCTCATGAGGGAGGTAATTGCGTTTGTAATTCATCTTGCGACACGCCTCTACCAGATAGCCAAGATAGAGCCAGCTTCGCCCTGTTCGCTTGGCCAGATCGAGCTGGCAGAGGATGGCAAAGGTGCCCAGGGAGCGATCGGCATAATCCGGATCGAAGAAGGTGTACATAGCGCTCAAGGAGTGGGGTAGCAGGTCTGTGGTGGCCACGCCGATAAGACGGCCCTCCTTGCGCATTTCCAAATAGAGTGGCGGCATCCAGTCACAATGGAGAAACCCGCGATACTGGCTGCGGTTGGGGGGATACATGCTGCCATCGTGATGGCGTTCGCGGATATAGCGTTCGTAGAGCAGGTAATACTCGGGTTTGTCATCATAGCTCAGGACGATCTCGATATCCCTGTTGAGCTGGCGGATCCGCTTCTGGCCGCGGCTGGGACGAAAGCGTTCGCTGTGAATACGAAGGGACTGGCAGGCATGGCACGCCGGGCAGTGGGGGCGATAGATGTCGTTGCCACTGCGGCGAAAACCGGCAGTCAACAATCTCTCGTAGCCGTTGGCGTTGAGCAGATTGTGATCCATCAGCACCAGCAGCTGCTCCTGTTCATGGTCCAGATAACTGCAGGGATGCTTGGGAGTCAGCCCTACTTTTAGGATCACTTCTTCAGTCATAGGCTGATTTCCCCCTCTTGCCAGCAGGAAGCCAATAGTGGTTGATGGCCAAGGCGTGCCAGTTCGGCCAGAAAACGGGCCCTTGGCCACTCCTCGATACCCAGGGTCGCCAGAAACGGGTTTTGCATCTGGCAATCGATGAGGGCGCCGCGATGGCGGGCGAAGTGGCGACAGAGTGCCACCATGGCAAGTTTGGCGCCGTTATCAATCCGGCTGAACATGGATTCACCGCAAAACAGTCGGCCGATAGATAGGCCATACAGTCCCGCTTGCAGCTCTCCCTCCTGCCAGATCTCGATAGAGTGGGCATGACCCAGCCGGTGCAACTGCTGGTAGGCCTCGATCATGGGCTGGCTGATCCAGGTGCCATCGGCAGTGCGACGAGGGGCGGCGCAGGCGGTAATGACTTCATTAAAGGCGCGATTGACGGAAATATCGAATGGGGTACGGCGGATAATCTTCTGCAGTGTCCGCCCCACATGGAGTTGGTCGGGACGGATCACCCCGCGGGGATCCGGTGACCACCACAGGGTTGGCTGGTGGGGTTCATTCCACGGGAAGATCCCCTTGTGATAAGCTGCCAGCAATCTGGCAGGGGAGAGATCCCCGCCGATCGCCAGCAAGCCGTTGGGCTCTTCCAGCGCATGGCTGGGGTCGGGAAACCAGCAAAGCTCATCATCCAGTTGGGTAAGATAGCGAGACATAAGGCAACGAGGTTCATAGATGAAGGCCATTATCCTGATAGTATCCAGCTTGCTCTGCTTTGTCACGGCGCCCGCCGGGGCGGAGGTCTACCAGCGCAATACTGCGCGGCCAGTCAATCAGGTGGTGTTTGGTCAGGTCGAAACGGTGCGCAATATTACCCAGCGCCAGATCCTGGAGTCCGAGCACTCTGGCTGGAAGACGCTGGGAGGGGCTGTGTTGGGCGGCCTGCTGGGGAACCAGTTTGGCGGCGGTCATGGCCGTGAAATCGCCACCGCCGTCGGCGCGCTCGCAGGTGCTGCGGCTGCGCAGCAATACCAGTCCGGGGGAACCGTGGTGGAAAACAAGCTGGTGGAGCTGCTGATCCGCAACGAGCAAAATGCCCTTATCAACGTGATCCAGGATTATGATCCCGCCATGGTCTTTGCCAATGGGGACAAGGTGCGCATTCTCTACTTCGATGATGGGGTGCGGGTCGACAAGACTTACTGACTTTCGATAGTCATTGTGATGGGGAGACTGTGGCAGGAAAGGAACCCGCAGACTCTCCTGCTGGAAAGTCTGTCGGGCGGTAATACACGGGACTGATGCCCTGAGGATTCAGATAGCTGTCTCTTGAGAGACTATCTTGTCGCGACCGGTGTTCTTTGCCTGATAGAGCAGCCGATCCGCTACGCTCAGCGCCTCGTCCATGGATATCCGCCCGACGCTGATCACGCCGTAACTGGCGCGAACAAAGAGCGGGGTTTCCGGTGACAAAGGTTGCTGGCGCAGCTGCTGACGCAGCCCTTCAAGACGCTTGATCAACACGGGGACGGTACAGTGAGGCACCATCATGGCAAACTCCTCTCCGCCAAACCGGGCGATCATGGCATCGGGGAAGAACTGGGTCAGTAGCCGGGTCAGATGGCAGAGCAGTTGATCGCCGATGGCATGGCCCCAGTGATCGTTGACCTGCTTGAAGTGATCCACATCGAGCACACAGAGTGCCAGAGGCGTCTGCTGGCGCTGATGTTCTTCAAACCATTTTTGCCCTTCGTTGAACCAGTAGCGCCGATTGTAGAGACCGGTCAGGTAGTCACGATTGGCTGACTCCTGAATGCTGTTGAACTGCTCGAGCGCTTCCAGATTGTGGCTGACCCGACACTGCAGCTCTTCCGGCTCGAACGGCTGGTTGAGAAAGTCGTTGGCGCCCTGCTTGAGGTAGCGAGCAGAGAGACCGCGCTTGTCCGAGACCGAGATCCCGATAATCGCGAGCTGCTGCTTGCTGTAACGCTCTCTCAGCATCCGCACCAGACTGATGCCATCGATATCCGGCATATAGTAGTCGACCAGTGCCAGCCGGATGTCCGGGTGTTGCTCCAGCATCGCCATCGCTTCACGGGCATGGCTGGCCTCATGCACCTGCAACAACTGCTTGCGCAACTGGGCCATGGTGCGGTGACGGGAGGTGCGTGAGTCATCGACCACCAGCACTTCGATGGACTGGTTGAGATAGAGGCGGTGCACCAGACTGACGGCATATTGCAGCGAGTGGCGCGAATCCTTCATCACATAGTCCAGCACGCCGGTTTCCAGCCAGGCGGCACGTTTATCCTCGCTGATGTCGGCAGTGAGGATCACCACCGGCAAACCTCGAGCCAGCAGCTCGTTGACCGCTTCGCCACGGGGCGCATCCGGCAAGGTCAAGTCCACCAGCGCGACCACATACTCCTCTCCCCGACAGTGACGGGCACCTTCGAGGGTATCGAAGGCGTCAATCTCGAGGCCAGTTTGCTGGGCAATGGCCTGAGTCAGCATACGGCGGATGGTCAGGCTATCTTCGACAATCAATATCTTCTGTTTCATTAGACTCCTTTAAATAAAAAAGGCATACCGACTGGTATGCCTTATATCACAACTACGCTTGTTTATTGCGCGTCGAGGTAGCGTTCGGCATCGAGGGCTGCCATGCAGCCGGTACCGGCAGAGGTGATCGCCTGACGGTAGTTGTGGTCGGCCACGTCGCCGGCAGCGAAGACACCTTCAATGCTGGTCTGGGTGGCAAAACCGTCGAGGCCGCCACGTACCTTCAGATAGCCGTTTTGCATCTCCAGCTGGCCATCGAAGATCTGGGTATTGGGCTGGTGGCCGATGGCGATGAAGACGCCCATCAGCGGCAGCTCGCTGGTGCTGTTGTCCTGAGTGTTGCGCAGGCGCACACCGGTGACCCCCATCTGATCGCCCAGCACTTCGTCCAGGGTCTGGTGGGTGTGCAGCACGATGTTGCCGCTCGCAACCTTGTCGTGCAGACGCTTGATCAGGATCTTCTCGGCACGGAATTCGTCGCGGCGGTGGATCAGGTGCACCTTCTTGGCTATGTTGGCCAGATACAAGGCTTCTTCAACTGCGGTGTTGCCGCCGCCGATCACCGCCACTTCCTGATTGCGGTAGAAGAAACCGTCACAGGTGGCACAGGCGGAGACGCCGCGACCCTTGAAGGCCTCTTCGGAGGGCAGACCCAGATACTTGGCGGAGGCGCCGGTCGCGATGATCAGGGCATCGCAGGTGTATTCGCCGTTGTCGCCCTTGAGACGGAACGGGCGCTGAGTCAGTTCGACACTGTTGATGTGATCAAACAGGATGCGGGTATCGAACTTCTCTGCATGGGCTTTCATGCGCTCCATCAGGGCAGGGCCGGTCAGGCCTTCCGGATCACCTGGCCAGTTCTCCACTTCGGTGGTGGTGGTCAGCTGACCCCCTTGCTGCATGCCGGTGATGAGCAGGGGATTGAGGTTGGCGCGGGCGGCATAGACGGCCGCGGTGTAACCGGCCGGGCCTGACCCTAAGATCAGCAATTTGCTGTGAGTGACTTGGCTCATGATGTCATTTCCGGGATGTGATGAGTTTGCGCGATTGTAGGTAATTCGTGATCCGGGGTCAAAGGCTGGTGAGTCGATTGCACTAATCGTGTTCACAAGGGGTGACATGCAAAATAAAGGAATAAAAAAACCGCCCATCGCGGGCGGATTTTCACTCATCTCCAACTGGCGCAGGCCAGCGCAGATCAGTTCAGCAGGGTCAGGGGATCCGTGTAGGCAAGGCCATGCGCCACGGCCACTTCCTTGCAGGTGAGCTTGCCCTCCATCACGTTGAGCCCGTGCAGCAGGTTGGGATCGTTCAGCAGTGCCTGACGATACCCTTGCTGGGCCAGCTTGATAATAAAGGGGAGGGTGGCATTGTTGAGCGCCACGGTCGAGGTGCGGGCCACTGCCCCCGGCATGTTGGCGACACAGTAGTGAACCACCTCATCGACAATATAGGTCGGATCCTGGTGGGTGGTGGCGTGGGAGGTTTCCACACAGCCGCCCTGATCGATGGCCACATCGACGATGGCAGAACCCGGCTTCATGCGCGCAATGTGGTCACGGCGGACAAGTTTTGGCGCAGTGGCACCCGGTACCAGCACGCCGCCGATGACCAGATCGGCCGCCAGCAGATGGCGCTCCAGCGTCTCGCTGTTGGAGTAGACCACCTTGGCCGCTCCCTGGAACTCGTTATCAAGACGACGCAAGGTATCGACGTTGTTGTCGAGGATGGTCACATCTGCGCGCAGGCCAATGGCCATACGAGCCGCATTGGAGCCGACCACGCCGCCGCCGATGATCACCACCTTGGCCGGTTCGACACCGGGTACGCCGCCGAGCAGCACACCGCTCCCACCGCGCGATTTTTCCAGCGCCTGGGCACCCGCCTGAATAGACATGCGTCCGGCCACTTCTGACATGGGGGCCAGCAGGGGCAGGCCGCCACGGCCGTCGGTGACGGTTTCATAGGCGATACAGATGGCGCCGCTTTTCAGCAGGGCTTCGGTCTGGGGCAAGTCTGGCGCCAGATGCAGATAGGTGAACAGGGTTTGACCCGGGCGCAGCATGGCACATTCGACAGGCTGAGGTTCCTTGACCTTGACGATCATCTCGGCTTTGGCGAAAACCTCTGCTGCAGAGGCCAAAATTTCGGCTCCAACAGCGATATAATCTGCATCGCTGAAGCCAATGCCGTTTCCGGCACCGCTTTGGACGAAAACAGTATGGTTTCGTGCTGTCAGTTCACGTACACTGGCCGGAACCATGCCTACGCGGTATTCATGGTTTTTTATCTCTTTAGGTACACCGATAATCATGCTATCCCTCGTCTATAGATTGGTGTTTCATGTTGCCAAAATGTTAACCAACATTTGCGCCTAGTATATTCAGGTATTGACAGGATTTGTGACCATAATTATAAAATGACTGGTGATTCTTACCAAAAAATAGCCAAAGGATGGAATAAAATGATGGAAGCTAAGAGTCGGCTAAAGGATTTGGACAGGATTGACCGCAACATTCTTAATGAACTGCAAAAGGATGGCAGGATTTCGAATGTTGAGTTGTCCAAGCGAGTTGGCCTGAGTCCTACACCGTGTCTGGAACGGGTTCGTCGCCTCGAGCGACAAGGTTATATCGAAGGATATGCCGCTATTCTGAACCCTCATTATCTGGACGCATCTCTGCTGGTGTTTGTAGAGATAACCCTCAATCGCGGGGCGCCTGATGTGTTTGAACAGTTCAACAAGGCTGTTCAGGTACTCGAAGAGATCCAGGAGTGTCATCTGGTTTCCGGTGACTTCGACTATCTGCTCAAGACCCGAGTCAGCGACATGTCGGCTTACCGCCGTCTGTTGGGGGAAACCCTGTTGCGTCTGCCCGGTGTCAATGACACCCGCACCTATGTGGTGATGGAAGAGGTCAAGCAGAGCAGTCGTCTGGTGATCAGCACCCGATAAAGCAGGTTATGCCGTGGTATCTTTTCCATATGAGACACCATGACAGTCAGAAACGAGCGGCCGGTCCGCTCGTTTCTTCTTGTAAAGATAATTGCAAATATGGCCCCGTCCCATCAGGCTCTGGCTGACAATCGATGGGCTTTTCGGGGATACTAGGCCCCCTTATTTCCTGCATTACATGTTTTCAGAAAGGAGCCGGAGTTTGGCCGATAAAAAGCTGTTTACTCCTTTATCAGGTACACAACGGATCTTCGAAGCCGTCTTGATCGCCATCACCCTGATGGCTGCTTATCTTCTGCTTGCCCTGTTGTCCTATCATCCCGCTGATCCCGGCTGGTCCCAGACCTCCTGGCAAGGGGAGGTGAAGAACCTCGCCGGTAGTGCCGGTGCCTGGCTCGCCGACATCACCATGTTTACCTTTGGTGCCTTCTCCTATCTGGTGCCGCCGCTGGTGGTACTGCTGGGCTGGAGTCTCTTCTGGCGTCCGAGCCGGCTGCTTGATGTGGATTACCTCACCCTGGGGGTGCGGATCATCGGCTTTATCCTGACCGTGCTCGGCATGTCGGCCATTGCCAGCATGAACTTCAACGATATGCAGAACTTCTCCGCTGGTGGTCTGGTGGGGGATGTGATCGCTTCTGCAGTGGTACCGCTGTTTGGCGGCGTCGGGGCCAACCTGATGCTGCTCTGCTTCGTGGCAACCGGGATCACCCTGTTTACCGGCTGGTCCTGGCTCACCATCGTCGAGCAGATCGGCGCGGCCTGTACCGGTTCTGTCAGTGCTGTTTACCACTTCCCGACCACCCTCGGCCGCTGGCTGACCGGTGGCTGGCGTCAACCCCGCAACGAGGGGCCGGATCCCTTGCTGGAAGGCGGGGTAGGGGCCATCGCGTTTGATGACGAGGAAGATGAGCCGCACACCAGCTGGACTCGCAAGCCCAAGGCCAAGAATCAGAAGGCTGCTGCCGAAGAGTGGCTGCCGGAACTCGACGACGATACCTTCGAGTTCGATCCCCAGTTTGATGATGAAGAGGACGAGCCGGCTCCGGCTGCCAAGCCGAAACGTGCGGTGGCGGCTGCCAATGGGCGCCGTCAGCCGGTACTGGCTGTGGCCGATGACGATGATGAGGACGATCTGGATCTGCCGTGGGCCGAAGGGGACGACGAGATCGCCGCACCTGTTGCAGTCGCACCGACCAAGCCCAAGCGTCGTCCGCAATCTATGCTGCCGCCGTTGCCGAGTATCGAACTGCTGGACAGACCGCCAGCCAAGACTCAGATGATGAGCAAGGATGAGCTGGATCGCATGGGCCGTCTGGTGGAGGCCAAGCTTGCCGACTACAACGTGCAGGCCAAGGTGGTCGGCGTCTATCCGGGCCCGGTTATTACCCGTTTCGAGCTGGATCTGGCGCCGGGCATGAAGGCGAGCAAGATCACCAACCTCTCGCGCGATCTGGCCCGCTCCTTGTCTGCCAGCAGCGTGCGGGTGGTTGAGGTGATCCCGGGCAAGACCTATGTCGGTATCGAGCTGCCCAACCGGGTGCGTCAGACCGTTTACCTGCGCGAAACCCTCGACTGCGATGCCTTCCGCGATAGCCGCAACCCGCTCACCATGGGCCTGGGTCAGGACATCGCAGGGGAGCCGGTGGTGGTGAACCTGGCCAAGATGCCGCACCTGCTGGTGGCCGGTACCACAGGTTCCGGTAAGTCGGTAGGGGTGAACACCATGATCATCTCGATGCTCTACAAGTCCTCCCCCGATGACCTGCGCTTCATCATGATCGACCCCAAGATGCTGGAACTCTCGGTCTACGAAGGGATCCCGCACCTGCTGACCGAGGTGGTGACCGACATGAAGGACGCCGCCAACGCCCTGCGCTGGTGTGTGGGCGAGATGGAACGCCGTTACAAGCTGATGTCGGCAGTCGGGGTGCGCAACCTCAAGGGCTACAACGACAAGGTGCTGGCCGCCATCGAGGAGGGGGAACCCCTGCTGGATCCGTTGTGGCGCCCGGGTGACTCCATGGATCAGATGCCGCCGGAGCTGGAGAAACTGCCCCACATCGTGGTGGTGGTGGACGAATTTGCCGACATGATGATGATCGTCGGCAAGAAGGTGGAAGAGCTGATCGCCCGTATCGCCCAGAAGGCGCGGGCCGCCGGTATTCACCTTATTCTGGCGACCCAGCGTCCGTCGGTGGATGTCATTACCGGTCTTATCAAGGCCAACATCCCGACCCGTATTTCGTTCCAGGTGTCGAGCAAGATCGACTCGCGCACCATCATCGATCAGGGCGGCGCCGAATCTCTGCTCGGTATGGGCGACATGCTCTACATGCCAGCCGGTACCTCCAACCCGACCCGGGTACACGGTGCGTTCGTCGATGATCACGAAGTGCACAAGGTGGTGGCAGACTGGAAACTGCGCGGCGAGCCGAACTACATCGAGGAGATCCTCTCCGGTGAGTCGGGTGGCGAAGGTGGCAGCGGCGAATATGGCGGTGGTGGCGATGAAGAGCTGGATCCCCTGTTCGATGAAGCGGTCGCTTTTGTGGTGGAGTCCCGCCGTGGCTCGACCTCCAGCGTCCAGCGCAAGTTCAAGATTGGTTACAACCGGGCAGCCCGTCTCATCGAGCAGATGGAGAATCAGGGCATCGTCAGCTCACCGGGTGGCAATGGTCAGCGCGACGTGCTGGCACCGCCGCCGGTGCGGGACTAAGCCTCACCGTTTCATACTATCCCTGGCCATGCCCTCCGCGGGCGTGGCCTTTTATCGAGAGCGTCTTTATGAAGAGCGTGATGAAAAAACAACTGTTGATGGGTACCGTGCTGCTGATGGCCAGCAGCCAGGTGTGGGCCGATGCGGCCAGCGATCTCAAACAGAAGCTGGCGGGGGTGAGCCTCTTCTCCGCCAAATTTGCCCAGACCGTCTATGACAGCAAGGGCAAGGAGCTGCAAAAGGCCAGCGGCGACCTGCTGGTGCAGCGGCCAAACCGTTTCAACTGGCACACCACTTCGCCGGACGAGAGCCTGATCGTGGCAGATGGTCAGGATGTCTGGGTCTATGATCCCTTCGTCGAGCAGGTCACCGCCCTCAAGCTGAAAGATGCGGTGCTCAACACCCCCTTTATTCTGATTGCCGGCAATGACGACAAGTTCTGGAAGAACTATGACGTGACCCAGCAGGGCGATGTCTATACCGTCACCAGCCGTAACAAGGATGAGCTGATCGCCTCCTTCCGTGTCACCTTCGACAGACAAGACAACATCAGTCGTTTCGATGTGAAAGAGGCGCAAGGGCAGTGGAGTGAATTCACCCTGAGCAGCTTCAACCGCAAGCCGGTGCTCAAGGGCAACGAATTTGTTTTCAAGATCCCGAAGGGGGTCGAGCTGGACGATCAGCGCTAATGAGCAAACGGTCGTTGGATTGCTCGCCACTGCGCCAGTCAAAGGTGAGTGGCGTGACGCTGGGTGGTCAATACAGATGAGTAACTTGTCGCTGGATTTCTCGTCGGACTTTCGTCCGCTGGCGGCCCGGATGCGGCCGCAAAACCTCGACCAGTATATCGGTCAGCAACATATCCTGGGGGCTGACAAGCCCCTGCGCAAAGCCATTCTGGCGGGTCACTGCCACTCGATGATCCTGTGGGGGCCGCCCGGTACCGGCAAGACCACGCTGGCGGAGCTGATGGCTCACTACTGTCAGGCGGAAGTGGAGCGACTCTCTGCGGTCACCTCCGGCATCAAGGAGATCCGCGCCGCTATCGACAAGGCCAAAGAGAACAGCTGGCGAGGAGTGCGCACCATCCTGTTTGTGGATGAGGTGCACCGCTTCAACAAGAGCCAGCAGGATGTGTTCCTGCCTCACATCGAAGATGGCACCATCACCTTTATCGGCGCCACTACCGAAAACCCCTCGTTCGAACTCAACAACGCACTGCTCTCACGAGCCCGGGTCTATCTGCTCAAGCGACTGGAGGAGAGCGATATTCTCGCCATGCTCGATCAGGCGATGACCGATCCCCGTGGTCTCAATGATCCGGCACTTACCTTCGCCCCCGGTGTCAAAGAGGCGCTGGCCAAGGCGGTGGATGGGGACGGGCGTAAATCCCTCAACTATCTGGAACTGTTGGCCGATATGGCCGAAACCGACAGCACTGGAGTGCGGGTGATCGACAGTGCCCTGCTCGCTGCCGTGGTGGGGGAGCACGTGGCCCGCTTCGACAAGGGAGGCGATCACTTCTACGACCTCATCTCTGCGGTGCACAAATCCATTCGCGGCTCGGCGCCGGATGCGGCGCTCTATTGGTACGCCCGCATGGTGAGCGCCGGTTGCGATCCCCTCTATATAGCCCGCCGCTTGCTGGCGATTGCCTCGGAAGATGTGGGCAATGCCGATCCCCGAGCCATGCAGGTCGCCCTGTCGGCCTGGGATTGCTTCCATCGGATCGGTCCGGCGGAAGGGGAGCGGGCCATCGCCCAGGCGATCGTCTATCTCGCCTGTGCCCCGAAAAGCAATGCGGTCTACACCGCCTGGAAGGCGGCGCTTCATGATGCCAAAAACCTCCCTGACTTCGAGGTGCCGGTGCACCTGCGCAATGCGCCGACCAAGCTGATGAGCGATCTGGGCTATGGCGCCGAGTATCGCTATGCCCATGATGAGCCGGGCGCCTATGCTGCGGGCGAGCAGTATTTCCCGCCCGAGCTGGCGGGCAAGCAGTACTACCAGCCCACCGATCGCGGCCTTGAAAAGCAGATTGGCCAGAAGCTCGATTACCTCCATGAACTGGACAGGCAAAGTCCGCAGCAACGGGGCAAATAGCCCCTTTGTTACCTCGCATGGCTGAAAATTGGTCAGGCGTTTGAATATGCAGGACGGTTTGCGTGCCAAAGTCGGTAAAAACGACACAAATAGTCCCTGTTCGGGCGGGGGGGCGGTCTGCTACACTGCCCGTCTGACCCCGCTTGTCTTGGCCTTGCGCCATCTTCTTGATCTCGAAGGCCTGATTGTTAAGGCCCGATTCTGAAGACGATTGGGGTGCGCCAACCGATGTTAACTTCCGGATCTGTTTCCCAGCCCGTCATGACGACTCAGGCCCAGATCCCATTTTAAAAAAGTAGGTAAACCATGCTGGATCCCAAATATCTGCGCAGCGATATCGAAGAGGCTGCCGCTCGTCTGGCGACACGTGGCTACGTTCTGGACGTAGCGGCTGTCAACGCTCTGGAAGAGAAACGCAAGGATCTGCAGTCCCGTACCCAGGAGCTGCAGGCCGAGCGCAACGCCCGCTCCAAATCCATCGGTGAAGCTGCCCGTCGTGGTGAAGATGTTGCCCCGCTCAAGGCCGAAGTGACCAAGATCAACGACGAGCTGGAAACCAGCAAGGTCGAGCTGGATGCCCTGCTGGCTCAGCTGAAAGCCATTGCCGACGCCATCCCCAACCTGCCGAGCGAGACCACTCCGGTGGGCCGTGACGAGAACGACAACGTGGAAGTGCGCCGTTGGGGTACCCCGCGCGAGTTCAGCTTCCCGGTACGCGATCACATCGATCTGGGCGAAGCGGCCAAGGGCGTTGACTTCAAAAACGGCGTCAAACTCTCCGGTACCCGTTTCGTGGTGATGAAGGGGCAGATTGCGCGTCTGCACCGTGCCCTGGCTCAGTTCATGCTGGATCTGCACACCCAGCAGCACGGTTACACCGAGTGCTACGTGCCCTATCTGGTGAACCCGGACAGCCTCTATGGCACCGGCCAGTTGCCGAAATTTGCTCAGGACCTGTTCAATACCGGTATCGAAGGTGAAGGGGAAGAAGAGGGCAAGCTGCGCAAGTTCTCTCTGATCCCGACCTCCGAAGTGCCGCTCACCAATATGGCCCGTGACGAGATCTTTGACGCCCAAGAGCTGCCGATCAAGATGACCGCCCACAGCCCCTGCTTCCGCTCTGAAGCCGGTTCCTACGGTCGTGATACCCGTGGCCTCATCCGTATGCACCAGTTCGACAAGGTTGAAATGGTTCAGCTGGTTCACCCGGAGAAATCCTGGGATGCGCTGGAGGAGATGGTGGGTCACGCCGAGAAGGTGCTGCAACTGCTGGAGCTGCCATATCGCGTGATGGCGCTCTCTACCGGTGACATGGGCTTCTGCGCTTCCAAGACCTACGATCTGGAAGTGTGGCTGCCGGCCCAGAACACTTACCGCGAGATCTCCTCTGTCTCCAACTGCACCGACTTCCAGGCGCGCCGCATGCAAGCTCGCGTGCGCATCGACGGCAAGCCGCAACTGCTGCACACCCTGAACGGTTCCGGTCTGGCGGTGGGTCGTACCCTGGTTGCCGTGATGGAGAACTACCAGCAGGAAGATGGCCGCATCGCCATCCCGGCTGCGCTGCAATCCTACATGGGTGGCCTGACCCACATCGGGTAAGCTCACGCCGCTGACCACAACGCCATGGCATTGCCATGGCGTTGTGCATTCTGGCGCCGATCAACCGTTTTAGTGCTGAAAAAATGCGGCTTCTCGGCGTCGCTTTGAACAGTTAACACATTTTTATCAAGCAATGCGCAATCGTTTTTGTTAGACTGCGCCGCAATTTCGCAGGACATCTTTTTCTATGGTCTGGATTGATTACGCCATCATCGGCATCGTCGGTTTCTCTGCTCTCATCAGCCTGGTGCGCGGCTTCGTCAAGGAGGCCATGTCTCTTGTCACCTGGTTCGTCGCCTTCTTTATTGCCAGCCATTTCTATCCCGATCTCGCCGTCTATTTCACCTCCTTCTCCGACGCGCTGGTTCGCAACGGTCTGGCCATCGCGGCGCTGTTTGTGGCGACCCTGATCCTCGGCAGCGTGGTCAACTATGTGGTGGGCCTGTTGGTGGACAAGACGGGTCTCTCCGGTACCGACCGGGTGCTGGGGGTCTGTTTCGGTGCAATTCGCGGGGTGCTGATCGTCAGTGCCCTGCTTTTTTTCATGGATACCTTCACCAGCCTCTCCCAGAGCGACTGGTGGGTGGCGTCCAAGCTGGTGCCGGAGTTCAAGCCGGTGATCCAGTGGTTTTTCGGGTTCATGTTGAACTCATCCAGTTTTCTTAAACAGGTATAGTGACTTCGAGGTAGCAAAGACATGTGTGGTATTGTCGGTATAGTTGGCACCACCCCCGTCAATCAGGCCCTCTACGACGCCTTGACGGTGTTGCAGCACAGGGGACAGGATGCCGCCGGGATCGTGACCATAGATAGTGGAAACTTCCGGCAACGCAAGGCCAATGGCCTGGTGAAGGACGTGTTTGAAGTGCGCCACATGCAGCGTCTGCAAGGGAACATCGGCATAGGTCATGTCAGATATCCCACCGCAGGTAGCTCAAGTGCCGCTGAAGCCCAACCTTTTTATGTGAACTCGCCCTACGGCATGGTGCTGGCCCATAACGGCAACCTCACCAACGCCAAGGAGCTCAAGGAGCAGCAGTTCAAGGTCGCCCGCCGTCACATCAACACCACCTCCGACTCGGAAGTGTTGCTGAACGTGCTGGCCCACGAGCTGGATCGCTGTGACAAGATGGCCCTGCGCCCCGAAGATATTTTCGCTGCGGTGCGCAGAACCCATCAGCAGATCCGCGGTGCTTATGCGGTGGTCTCGCTGGTGATTGGTCATGGTCTCATCGGTTTTCGTGATCCCAACGGCATTCGCCCGCTGATCCTCGGTCGTCGTCAGGACGAGCTTGGCCAGGTGGAGTACATGCTCGCCTCCGAGAGCGTGGCGCTCGACGCCATCGGTTTCGAGACGGTGCGGGATATTGCGCCGGGTGAAGCCATCTACATCACCGAGCAGGGCCAGCTCTTCTCCGAGCAGTGTGCGGAGAACCCGCAGATGAGCTCCTGTATCTTCGAATATGTCTATTTCGCCCGTCCCGATTCGTGCATCGACAAGGTCTCGGTCTACGCCGCCCGCCTCAACATGGGTCGCAAGCTGGGTCAGAAGATTGCCCGCGAGTGGGAAGATCTCGACGTCGATGTGGTTATCCCCATCCCCGAGACCTCCTGTGACGTGGCGCTGGAGATCGCTCACACCCTGGATCTGCCATACCGTCAGGGCTTCGTGAAGAACCGCTACATCGGCCGTACCTTCATCATGCCGGGTCAGACCCAGCGCAAGAAGTCGGTGCGTCGCAAGCTCAACGCCATCAGCTCCGAATTCAAGGGCAAGAAGGTGTTGCTGGTGGACGATTCCATCGTGCGTGGTACCACGTCCGAGCAGATCATCCAGATGGCCCGTGAAGCGGGGGCAGCCAAGGTCTACTTCGCCTCGGCGGCGCCGGAAATTCGCTTCCCCAACGTCTATGGCATCGATATGCCCACAGCCAACGAGCTGATCGCCCACGGCCGTGAAGTAGAAGAGGTGTGCAAGCTGATTGGCGCTGACGGTCTGATTTTCCAGGATCTGGAAGATCTGGAAGCCGCCGTGCGGGAGATCAACCCGGATCTGCGTCACTTCGAGACCTCGGTGTTCAATGGCCACTACGTCACCTCCGACGTGGACCAGTCCTATCTGGATCACCTCAATGCCCTGCGCAACGATGACACCAAAGCGGTGCGTGAATGGCAGGAAGGCACCAGCAATCTGGAAATTTTTAACGAAGGCAGTTAAACGTTTGCGGTTTTGCCGGATGGGATAGCGAGATGGGGGCCAGTGGCCCCCATTGTCGTTTCTACCTTGCACGGGCAGAAGGGGTAGGGGGTATCTGTTTGAAAAACATCCGTTTATCTTGCCGGATATGGGCATGGCCAGTGGGATCCGCTAGCATAGGCTGCAACATATATGACCGATACGCTTTTAAGAGACGAGAGTTCAGATGGATGATCTGTTAGCCCCAGTGCGCCAGTTTTTGCAGTGCGAGACCCCGGATGAGTGGGTAGAGATGGCGCGGGATCCGGCCCGTTTACCGACCCTGCTCATCGATCACGCCAACTGCGAGACCAAGGCTGCACTCACTGCCCACAGTCTGGTGCGCCGCTACTGCCTGCCCAAGGGCAAGCGCCATCTGCTGCCCAAGCTGGAGTTTTATCGTGAGCTGGATGCCATTCCGGAGAAGGCCGAGATCCTGGGCAAACGCAGCATGGGGGAGTCTGATCGCACCGTCTTTGCCGAGCTGGAGCGCAATCCACTGCTGTTTCCCATGGTGCGACTCATTCAGGAGGAGCTGCACCACTTCGAGCAGGTGCTGGAGATCATGCAGGCCCGCGGCATCGAATACGGACCGGTGACGGCCTCCCGCTATGCCCGCCAGTTGATGCAGCATGTGCGCACCCATGAGCCGGCCACCATAGTCGACAAGATGATCATCGGCGCCTATATCGAGGCCCGCTCCTGCGAGCGCTTTGCCAAGCTGGCCCCCCATCTGGACGAGGAGTTGAGCCGCTTCTATGTCTCTTTGCTGCGCTCCGAAGCACGCCACTATCAGGATTACCTGAGCCTGGCCGAACAGTACGCAGGGGAGGATATCAGCGAGCGGGTGGCCTTCTTTGGCAAGCTGGAAGCCGAGCTAATCTGCTCGCCGGATCCGCAGTTCCGGTTTCATAGCGGCCTGCCTGTCACATCTGACAGTTGTTGACGCACAGGGGGCAAACTACTATTGCCCTGTTCCTACTACGAGCGACAAGTAGTTACTTTTGAGCGCAATTCCCGGCCCTGAGCCGGGATCTTTTTTTCTGTCGTACCTCCTTCCTGCTTTTGGCGCTCTATGCTGAATCCCTGGCTATTTTTGCGTCTTCCCCTTGCGATGAAATCCTGTTCGATCAGCCGGTTATTGTGGTGATAAAGTGCTCATTCAAGTGGCTCACCCTTGTAGAAACGGGCGAAACCGTGTACTTTTTTGCCTTCGCAAGATTTGAATAACCAATCAATAGGAGCGTGTATGCGCATTGTTCTGTTGGGGGCTCCGGGCGCCGGCAAAGGTACCCAGGCTCAGTTCATCATGGAAAAACACGGTATTCCCCAGATCTCTACCGGCGACATGCTGCGTGCGGCGATCAAAGCGGGCACCGAGCTCGGTCTGAAAGCCAAAGCTGTGATGGACGCAGGTCAGCTGGTCTCTGACGACATCATCATCGGTCTGGTGAAAGAGCGCATCGCTCAGCCGGACTGCGCCAAAGGCTTCCTGTTGGACGGTTTCCCGCGCACCATTCCCCAGGCGCAAGCCATGAAGGACGCCGGTGTCGTGGTTGATTTCGTGCTGGAGTTCGATGTGCCGGACGAAGAGATCGTCAAGCGCATGAGCGGCCGTCGCGTTCACTCCGGCTCCGGCCGTACCTACCATGTGGTGTTCAACCCGCCGAAAGTGGAAGGCAAGGATGACGTGACCGGTGAAGATCTGGTGATCCGCGCCGACGACGAAGAGACCACAGTACGCAAGCGTCTGGATGTATATCATCAGCAGACTGCGCCGCTGATCGGTTTCTACGGCAAAGAGGCGGAAGCGGGCCACACCCGTTACGTCAAGATCGACGGCACCCAGCCGGTTGATCTGGTCAGCAAGCAGCTTGCCACCATTCTGGGCTGATCTTTGCTGCCGGCACAGTTTCCCGTGCCATCAGATAAATAAAGAGAAGGGCCCTGTCGGGCCCTTTTTGCATAATGACAGATAGACAGGAAGCCAACGTGACCACGAAAACCGGAATATTGCTGGTCAATCTGGGTACCCCAGCCGCACCGACCACCGCTGCCGTCAAAGCGTTCCTCAGCCAGTTCCTGCACGATCCCCGTGTGGTGGACCTGCCCCGTTACCTCTGGTGTCCGCTGCTCCACTTCATCATCTTGCCGACGCGCTCGCCCAAAGTGGCCAAGCTCTATCAGCAGGTGTGGACCGAGCAGGGCTCGCCGCTGATGGTGATAAGCAAGCAGCAGCGTGCTGCGCTGGAGCAGGAGCTCAAGCGGGAGGGCGTCGATGTGCCGGTGGAGCTGGCGATGACCTATGGTTCCCCGTCAGTGAATGATGGCTGGCAGGCGCTCAAGGCCAAAGGGGTCAACCGGGTGATCCTGTTGCCGCTCTATCCGCAATATTCGGTCAGTACCACCGCCTCGGTCTTCGATGCCTGGGGCAAGGCGATGAAGAGAGAACGCAATCTGCCGGTGGTACGGCTCATTCGTGATTATCACGCCCACCCCGAATACATTCAGGCGCTGGCCATGAGCGTGCGCCGTCACTGGGAGCAGCACGGTCAGGGTGATCACCTGCTGATGTCGTTCCACGGCATTCCCGAGCGCTACGAGAACGAAGGGGACCCCTATGGTCACCAGTGTCGCCATACCGCCAGCTTGCTGGCCGAGGCGCTCGGGCTGGAGGCCGGGCAGTGGACGGCCAGTTTCCAGTCCCGCTTTGGCAAGGAGGAGTGGCTCAAGCCCTACACAGACGTGACCATCGCCGGTATGCCAGCTGCGGGCATCAAGCGGCTCGATGTGATTTGTCCTGCCTTTGCCGCCGACTGCCTCGAAACCCTCGAGGAAATTCAGGTACAGAATCGGGAGAGCTTCATGGAGGCCGGTGGCGAGCGGTTTGAATATATTCCGGCCCTCAACAGCGATCAGGCCCACATCAGGATGATGGTCTCGCTCATCTGCCGCGAATTGGCATGAGTGACCGGCAGTCAGTCAAACAAGGAGTCGAGTCATGGTACATATCACGCTGATCTACGCAGGCCTGCTTGGGCTGCTGTTTCTGGGGCTCTCCTTCTGGGTGGTCAAACGCCGCGCCCAGTTCGGGGTGATGATAGGGCAGGGGGAGGCCCCCGAGCTGCTGGCGGCGATCCGGGCCCACGGTAATTTTGCCGAGTATGTGCCGCTGACCCTGCTGCTGATGGCGCTGTGCGAGCTATCCGGTGCCGGTGCGCTTTGGCTGCATGCCGGTGGCGCCATGCTGTTGGTCGGCCGCATCCTGCATGCCATTGGCATCCAGATCCCCAAAGCCCCCAATGTGCCCCGTTTTCTGGGCACCTTGCTGTTCTGGCTAGCCCTCGGCCTCTTCTCGCTGCTGGCCCTGTTGCAGGGGATGGCGGCCGCCTGAAAACCGACGCTTTTTTATGCTATGGAATCACCCCGGGCAGGGTGGTTTTTTTATGGTGAAAAGGCAAACGTTTTTCCTTGCAAGCCTTGTCTATACTGACTCCATTATTTAAACAGGGCGACTTTTCGGGGCTGCGGATTGTGTTAAAATCCCGCCCCTCTTTCCCCCAGAGCACAGAACATTGCCATGAAATTTCCCGGTCAGCGCAAGTCCAAACACTACTTCCCTGTCGACAGACGCGATCCCCTGGTTCCGCAAAATCCCCTGTTAACCGAGCTGGGCAAAGCCTACGTCGTCGGGATTGATCAGACCCTGGTTGATATTGAAGCCCATGTGGATGAAGACTTTCTGACCCGTTATGGTCTGAGCAAGGGGCACTCCGTCGTCATCAATGACGACGTGGCCGAACGGATTTATGACGAGCTCAAGGCCAACAACATGGTAGTGAGCGAGTTTGCCGGTGGCACCATTGGCAACACGGTACACAACTACTCGGTACTGGCCGACTCCCACTCCATCCTGCTGGGTGTGATGAGTCAGGATATTCGTATCGGCTGCTACGCCTACCGTTATCTGTGCAACACATCTTCCCGCGTCAATCTGGACTATCTGCAGCCGGTGGATGGCCCCATCGGCCGTTGCTTCACTTTCATTACCGAGTGCGGCGAGCGCAGCTTCGGTATCAACGCCGGCAAGATGAACCAGCTGGATGTGCAGCACATTCCGGAGGATGTGATCAAAGGGGCGTCTGCCCTGGTGATCACCGCCTATCTGGTACGTGGTGACGATGGTGATCCGATGAAAGAGGCGGCCATGACCGCGGTGCGTTATGCCCGCGAGGCCGGTATTCCCGTGGTGCTGACCCTGGGCACCCGTTTCGTCATCGACGAAAACCCCCAGTGGTGGCGAGACTTCATTGCCGAAAACGTCACTGTGCTGGCGATGAACGAAGACGAAGGTGAAGCCCTGACCGGCATCGCAGATCCGCTCGGTGCGGCCGACAAGGCGCTGGATTGGGCCGATATGGTGCTCTGTACTGCTGGCCCCATCGGCCTCTACATGGCGAGTTATACCGACGAGGACTACAAGCGCGAGACCACTCATACCCTGTTGCCGGGCGTTATCCCCGAGTTCAACATGTATGAGTTCAGCCGCCCGATGGCCCGCGCCAAGTGCCGTAAACCGGCCCGCATCTACTCCCACATCTCCCCGTACATGGGTGGCCCGGAGAAGATCAAGAACACCAACGGGGCAGGGGATGGCGCACTTTCCGCTGTGCTGCACGACATGGTGGCCAACTCTTATCACCGGATGAATGTGCCCAACTCCGCCAAGCACATCTCCGAGTTCCTGACTTACTCCTCACTGGCCCAGGTGTGCAAATACGCCAACCGCGTCAGCTACGAGGTGTTGGCCCAGAGCAGCCCCCGTCTCTCCCGCGGTTTGCCGGAGAAAGAGGACAGCCTGGAAGAGGTTTACTGGGAGCGTTGATCTCCTGAATCTGCAAGACGCCTCCATCGGGAGGCGTTTTTGCAGGCAAATATGGGTTATCCCGGCTTTTTTCCCGGAATAACCCCAATATGCTTGAGTCCATGTCACTTTTGCGACACCATTTGGCCATCGTATTGTCGCCCGACAATGCCGCAGCACCCGAAAGAAAGAGAGAATCCCATGAGCATGCTTAACGACAACCTTGACGCCAATTTCCAACTGTTTATCGAACAAGTCCGCGAGTCGGGTCAGGTGTGGGGTCTGCGCTATGGGGAAGACTGGGTCGTCTGCCGCTCCGCCGAATTTGAAGATGCCGACGTGATGCCGCTCTGGTCTGCCGAAGAGGACGCCCGTCTGCACTGCGTCGACGAGTGGGCCGATTACGAGCCGGAAGTGATCGATCTGGAAGAGTTTCTCGATATCTGGATCAACGATCTGGATGAAGATGATGTGCTGGTCGGCCCGAACTGGAACTCCGATCTGGAAGGTCAGGAGCTCGAGCCCATCGAGCTGGCCAAGGCACTGGTTGAACTGGACGCCTGAAAGCGCCTCCATTGATGGCCTGAACGTACAGGCCATCAAGATAAAGGCCGGTATTCGTGAGGATACCGGTCTTTTTTATGGTCGAATATCCAGATTGATGAGTTAATAGCCGATTTGCCTTTGCACCTGTCAGGGGGATGGTCCATCATCAACCTTTTGCCAAGGGAGGAGCGCCATGTTTGTATTCGACGTAACGGGAGCTGCGGGTGAGAAGGCCAGCATTCGGGTACAGGCGCTGGATTGGGCGCAAGCCGGGCCAGTGACCTTCCAGTGCGATGATGATCAGCTGGCGGTCGTGCTCCTGAGCGGTTGTCGTTGCGATGCGGTGGGCTTTTTCAACCTGTTGGCGGGGTGTAAACCGCTCTATATCGAGCAGTGGCTCAGCTATCTGCAAGAGAGCGGTCGCATTGGCAAGTGGAGTCACCAGACCGAGAGTCCCGCCGATGGGGACTATCTGGCCAGAGCAGGTCTGGAGCACGATGAACTCAATACCCTGCTTGGCCAGGTCTATCAGGTGGCGGGGTTCAACCGGTTGCAGATCAACCGTTACCTCAAAAACCGCCACAATCCTACCACGCTGGCGACCCGTTACGATCAGAAAGAGCTGGAGCGCTATCGCCAGCTCAATGACATCATTCTGACCCTTTTGAAGCTGAAGCATCCTCAGTAAAGAGCCCCAGCTGGCTGATATCCGGTCGCAGCGGTTGCGGCCGGGCGATCAGATAGCCCTGCAAACCATCCACGTACATCCCCTGCAGCAGCTGTTTCTGGCCAAGCTGTTCTACCCCCTCTGCAATCACCTGGCACCCCATCCGATGTGATACATCGACGATCATCCGCACGAACTGCTGGTTGGTCTGATCCTGCTCCAATCCGGTGATCAGGGCAGGATCGAGCTTGATGTAGTCGGGCTTGAGCTCGCGAAACAGGGTAAAGGAGCCGATCCCCTTGCCGAAATTGGCGATCGCCGAGCGACTGCCGTTGCGGCGCAGCAGTTCAAACACCCGCTTGGCGCCGGTCAGGTTGCGTTCCAGATGCTCTTCATCCAGTTCGAACACCAGATTGGCGCTGGTATTGGGATCTTTGAGCAGCTGGCGGTCAAGCCAGATCAGGAAGGCGCTATTTTGCAGCAGGTTGGGAGAGAGGTTGATCCCCCAGCGACTCTGGTTGGCACCAAAGGCCCGGTACTGGCGCATGATGTGGGTAATGACCAACTGCTCCAGCCGCATCACCATATCCAGCCGCTGTGCCATGGCAAACAGGGTGTCGGTGGGCAGGGCGGTGCCGTCATTGCCGCTGAAGCGGGTGTAGATCTCGTTGTAGGCCAGCATGCTGCGGTGCAGGGGCTGGATTGGCTGATAGGTAAAGCTGAGGCGCTCCTGCGCCAGCACGTCGGTCAGCACGTCGCGCCAGTGGTGTTGGCCCTGCAGATCGGAGGCGCTGTCATCCTGCTGGATGGCCCAGCCGTTGATGGTTTCGGTCTGGGCGCGAGCCAGCGCCAGATCCGCTCTGGCCAGCACGGCTTCGATCTTCTGGCCGCTGCTGAGCTTGGTCAGCCCAGAGTAACCGGTGCTCTCCAGCTCGTGCTGATCCTGATAGTGATCGAAGGCCACCTTCAAATCCTGCCCCAGCAGATGGGGAGGAATATTGGCCACCGGTTGCACCAGCACGGCGAAATCAGCCCCCGAAATGCGGTAGACCTGATTGCCCGGGAAGCGGCTTACCACCCGCTTGATAAGAGCCGCCATGTCCTTGATGTAGGCATCACCAGACTGGAAGCCGCGCTGGGCGTTGATCTTGCCAAGCTCGGTGGCACGGATCAGCACCAGGGTCGCGGTCTGGGTGTCCTGATCCCGCTGCAGTAACTCGGTCATGTCGCGGCGAAACGCGTGGCGGTTGAGTAGCTGGGTCAGCTCGTCGGTGGTGGCCAGATTGCTGAGCTCGGTCAGCTGGCGATGAGCGCTCTGCTCGGCGCTTTCGAACTGCTCCAGCAGCTGTTGCAGCACCTCCTGGGAGGCGGGCTCATCGAGTTGTGAGGGATCCCGCCCTCTGATCGCCTTGACCCAGGTGAGCTCCTGATGCTGGAGCATGCCATCCATGGTGCGGATGGCCAGCATCAACAGCAGGATCATGCCAAGCAGTGTGGTGGCCAGAATAATGACCAAAGTGAGCGGTGTGCTCTGAAGGGCCAGCCAAACTGCTTGCAGGAGCAGCAGGGGTATGGTCACTATGGTGGCGATCAGAAAGAGGGTACGTCCGAGCTTGTGAACCATCTTGTCATCCTTGAAGTGGCTGCTTTGTGGGGGAATTTTAACCAAGCTGGCGGAGCAAAGCATGCTATTCCTCGCAACTCGGTGAAAAGGGTCAATTGAGATCGGTTAAATGTGAGTGAAACCACTTTCACAGGTGCCGAAACAGGCGAAGATGAGTTGAAAATAGATCAAACAAGGCAGAGGTAAATCATGTTGTTAGAGCCCGAAAATAGTGCCAAAGCACGACAATTATTGAACCAGAGTATGGCACTGGTGCTGGCGGGTGGACGTGGTAGTCGCCTGAAGCAGTTGACTGACAACCGCGCCAAGCCTGCCGTCCATTTCGGTGGCAAATTCCGGATCATTGATTTTGTGCTCTCCAACTGTATCAACTCGGGGATCCGCCGCGTTGGTGTAGTCACCCAATACAAATCTCACAGCCTGCTGCGTCACCTGCAATCGGGCTGGTCCTTCCTGCGTTACCAGATGAACGAATTCATCGACCTGCTCCCTGCCCAGCAACGGGTGGACGAGGTGCACTGGTATCGCGGCACCGCCGATGCCATCTATCAGAACGTCGATATCATCCGTGACTACGGCCCCAAATACCTGGTGGTGCTGGCGGGGGATCACATCTACAAGATGGATTACGCCGCCATGTTGCTCGACCATGTGCGCCTCGGTGCCAAGGTTACGGTCGCCTGTATCGAGGTGCCGCGGGCCGAGGCATCCGCCTTCGGGATCATGGATATCGACGAGCAGCGCAAGATCCGCGCCTTCGTCGAAAAACCGGCCAATCCGCCCGCCATGCCGGGTTGTGAAGATCGCTCGCTGGCCTCCATGGGGATCTATATCTTCGAGGCGGAGTACCTCTATCAATTGCTGGAGGAGGATATTCACAATCAGGACTCCAAACACGACTTCGGGATGGACGTGATCCCCCGCATCGTGGAGGAGGGGATGGCATTTGCTCACCCCTTCAACATGTCCTGTGTCGGGGCGCGCGAGGGGCAAAAGCCCTACTGGCGTGACGTGGGTACGCTGGACTCTTTCTGGGAAGCGAACATGGATCTCGCCTCCGTGCTGCCCGAGCTCGACATCTACGATCAGAACTGGCCCATCTGGACCAGCCAGACCCTGACGCCACCGGCCAAGTTCGTGCAGGATCGCAATGGTCAGCATGGCATGACCATCAACTCCATGTTCTCGGGCGGGACCATCGTCAGCGGGTCGTTTGTGCTCAACTCGGTGCTCTTTACCAATGTGCGGGTGCACTCCTTCTGCACCCTGGATCAGGCCATCATCTTCCCCGGGGTCGAGATTGGCGCCGGTTGCCGTCTGCGCCGGGTGGTGGTGGACAAGGGATGTGTGCTGCCCGATGGGCTGGTGGTGGGCGAGAATGCCGATGAGGATAGCCGCCGCTTCTACCGCTCCGAACAGGGGATTGTGCTGGTGACCAAGGAGATGCTGGACAAGCTGGTTTGAGGAAAGCCCTTGAAACTGTGTCAGACGCTGTAATGCAAAGGGAGCCAATTTGGCTCCCTTTTTCATGCTGGTGAATGACGAAGATTATTCGCTAACCACCGCTTTGGCGGCCATCACCATGGCGGTGCCGTGCTTGCCTCCGGCGGCGGTCACTTGCGGTACGCCATCTTCATCGGTGTCGCTGCCGGCACCTTCGATGATGTTCTCGCCGGAGTCACCGATCCACTCGGCCATCTGCATGCCACCGTTGACGGTGCCACGGAACCAGCTGACGTACTGACCGGTCAGCTTGGCCAGCTCCAGCTCGGGCGCCTTCTCGGCCCCTTCGTTGCGCAGGTTCAGCATGGCTGAGCGCAGGGCGCCGGAGATGGCAGCCTGGGTCCAGGGAGTGTATTCACCCTGCTTGCCAGCCAGCCAGGTGCCCGCCTTGGCATTGAAGTAGGCCTTGTCGGCAGCGATGAACAGCTCGCGGGCGGCAGTGCGGTACTTGGCATCCGAGGTCGCTAGGAAGGCGGCAGTCAGACCACGGATGGCGGCGAACTGCGCATCAATGGAGTGGCTGGCATCGAGCTTGCCACCTAGCGTGATGCCATCATGCACCAGACCATTTTTGCCCTTGAGGTTGGCCAAGATGAAATCGGCCTGTTTGCGGATCAAGTCGAGCGCCTCTTGACCCTGCTTGGTCTTGAGGTTCAGCTCGCCATTGTCACCGGCGGCGTAACCGACCGGCAGCGCATCCTGAGCGCGCTGGAAGATCTGCAGGGCGACCAGTGCGTAAGCGGCGTCAAAGGTGGTGACGTGCTTGCCCTGTTTGCCTGCCTGCCAGCTGTCGACCAGGGTACCAGCCTTGGTATCAAAGTGCAGGGCTGCCAGGTTCTTGAAGGTGAGGTTGGAGAGATTGATCGCCAGCGAGAAGGCATCGCTGCCCGCGACCGCTTTGCCCAGGTCATTGGCCTTGTTGGCAGCCGGTGCTGCGGCAAACGGCGCGCCGTCAAACACGGCGTGGAAGGCCGGGTTCTGGTTGGTGTTGGCGCTGCGCTGATCGCTGAAGGCATAGAACTCGGAGAGTGGCCACAGCATCATCCAGGCATCGCGCAGCTGGGCGGAGCCATCCACCACCTCCAGCTTGCCGATGGCACCGGCATCGTTGTTGTTGGTTTCGGTCACTTTCACCTGATGGGGGAAGTAAATCACGCCCTTGGCCGGTTCGTACTGCGGGGTGATCTTGGCGCCCAGTTGCTTGCCATCGAAGCCAAGCTGGTTCTGCATGATGGCCAGCTTGTCGATGGACTGCTCGGTCAGCATCATGCCGTTGAAGCCATCGGCGGCAGAGACGCCGAGCTTGTGCTTGCCATCCTGATCCATGGTGGCGGAGGCGGCTTCTACCTCTTCATCGGTCTCGGCCACGTGCATGCCGCCGAGGAAGTCTTGCGACCACATCACCTCTTTGAGCAGGATGCCGCCCACCGCTGCGGGCACCAGCAGGTTGTCGCTGCCGCTCCAGCGCAGGGTGCTGTAGTCGCGGAAGTAGGCTGGCACCTGGGTCTTGACGGTTTTCTCGGTCCCTTTGGCGGTCTTGATGGTGATCTGATCGCCATTGACCGGGGTGGCGTTGACGGCCTGGGCAAACTCCGGATTGGCGGAGGCGTAGGGCAGGGAGAGGGGATACATGCCCTGCGGCACTTCATCAGCCGGGAAGCCAACGGCATCGGCCATGGCCAGCACCCGTTGCCCCAGAGAGGCCATGGTGCCGCCACGGGCCAGGTTTTGCGGCCCGTTTACCAGATGAGGACCCATGCCGGATTGGTAGTTGAGGGCGTACATCGCCTCTTCGGAGTATTCGTAGGATTCGATGCCGGCGGCGAAGTCGAACGGGGTCGGCTCATCGGCACGGTTGGCATCCAGCACGTCCAGATCCAGCCCCAGCGCTTCGGCCAGCGGCTCACCGGAGAGCTCGAATTCGGTATAGGCCAGCATGTTGGCGGCGGTATTGAATGTCTTGTCTTCGACCTTGACGGCAGCGTGTGCGGCGCCGCTGATCAGTGCGCAGGCAATCGCCTGAACCAGTACGGTTTTTCTCATGTCCCTTCTCACCATTGGTTTTATTATTGACGCTTCTCATAACGAATCTAAATGAGAATGGTCTGCATTATGCTGTGTTGAAGGGGACTTGAGAAGTAAAAAACCGCCCCATTCGGCTGCACGTTAAACCGGATGTGCGCTGTCGAATAGGACGGTTATCTGTTGAGCGCGCTGAAAGTGCCAGTGCGGCGGGGATCAGAGCAGCTTGAACGGGATGACCAGACGGCCCGGCTCTACCTTGAGGGCTTCGACCTTCTCCTTGATCCTGGCTTCGTTCTTGCGGCTGCTGTCGAGGCGATAGACCGGCGTCTGCGACAGGAACAGGGAAAGGGACTGATTGAAGGTGGGCAGCAGCGGGGTGAGGGCAGCCCCGATATCGGCCGGCTCAGTCTTGACCGAGACCAGCTCAAGATCGCGCAGATAGATGGCGCCCTGATCGGCCACATAGTCCGGGCGTGCGCTCAGGGCAAAGCGGATCTTCATCTGCTGGCTGCCAAGTGGACTGCTCACCTGCAGGTCGCCAGCGGCGTCCAGCTCGATGCGATCTGCTTGTTTGCGGCCGATACGGCTCTGCATCTCATCCAGACGGATCTTGCTCGACATGATACCGGGGATCCCCAGCTGTTTTTCAAAAGAGACCTGATCTTTTAGGTACTGGTTGATTTCGGCCTCGCTGACGTTGTACTGGGTCAGGGAGCAGGCCCCCAGCAGCAGGGCGAGGGGGAGTAACAACAGCTGTTTCAACATGATGGATTCCGCTTGGGCAACTATGATGGCGCTATCTTACGCGATAACGGGCGTGGAATGAGAGCCTCATACCGTGGGAAATCACGGAGTTGCTGCATTCCCGATTGTTTTTTGGCAACCGCAGGGTTCATCATCGACGGGTGAGCGGAATAGGGCTGAGCTGTTGGCTGCAGGCGTAGGTCTACGCCTTAAGCAGAGAGAAGAGAACAGAGTGCGAGAAGAGCACAGAGAACGAGGAGAGCGTAATGGTTCGGATGGGCAAGGTTGGCCGCAGGGCGCTGCTGTGGCTTGGCTGCATGATGGGACTCTGGAGCCCATCGCTGTGGGCCGAGGTGAAAGTGATCCCGGTCTTCGAGGCGCAGGCGGCGGTGCAGACCCTCAAGGAGATCTATCCCCAGCTTGGGGTCAGCGCCATGGGGAATCAGCTGGTGCTGAGCGGGACGCCAGCCCAGCTGCAGGAGGCCGAAGCCACGCTGGCGCAGATCAACCAGCCACCGCAAAGCCTGCTTATCGAGTGGCGGGTCGATGGTGCCGCCAGCGGTCAGCAACTGGGGGGCTCAATCAGTCGCGACGAGGCCAAACGGCAGTGGCTGGTCGATGGCAACGCCCGGCAGTACCAGCGCAGCCAGAACGACAGCTGGCAGGTGCGCGGGCTGTCGGGCCGTCCCGTGCTGCTGCAGATGGGCTCCTATCAGCCGGTCACCTTCTATCAGTGGAACGGGGGCGCCGTGGTGGGGATGATGCCGCTGGTGAACGGCCTCTATGCCACGGCCACCTTGATTGGCGATCGGGTGCAGATTGCGCTGAGCAGCGAACAGGCGAGGCTGGATCAGGGCACCATCAATCGTGGGCAGAGTGCCACCGAGGTGAGCGGGGCCCCGGGCCAGTGGCTGACGGTGGGGGAGCTCTCGACCAGCTCAGCGGATCAGGGGAGTAGCCTCGGCACCCAGCTACAGGGCGGGCGAGGCAGCCAGAGCGAGCGCCAGACCCTGCAGATCCGGGTCACTCGTCAATAGGTGTCAGCCCCGTCAGTGGGGCTGATCTGCGGCATATTCCCGTAGCTGGCGACTGCGCAGCAGGTACCAGAGCGCCCAGAGGCTGGCGACCAGCACCAGTGCGGTGGGCCAGCTGAATGACCACTTCTGCAGATTGAGGCTGTGCAACTGCATCAGCAGACCGCTGACGGCAGAGCAGAGCAGCAGCAGCGGGCTGTGGCGCCGGAGTCTGGCACGAATACTCAGGGTCTGCTGATAGGTGCCCCCACAGGCGAGCAACGCCAGCATAGCGGGCACGTCGGTCAGCAGGCTGATGTAGAGGGTGATCTTATCCGGATAAAAGAGGGTCAGGATCTCGCTGCCGCTCTCACGGGTGACCCCTGCCATCAAAAAGAGCCAGACCGAGCGGGTCAGCAACAGGGCGATGGGCCAGAACCAGAGGGGCGGGCGCAACTGGCCGTGATCGTCATATCGGTGTTCGGGGTAGAGGGTCATGGTTGCCCGTTATCCACTTGAATTGAGTGATGGAAGGGATATGGGGCGACGAAGCGTCCTTTGCAAGGCGTTGGGCGTGGCGCAAATTAATCGGGGGGCCATGCCCCCCAATCCGTTTCTTCAGATATCGCGGTGCGCGTCGGCGGCGTTACAGCCAGCCTTTGCGCTTGAAGAAGAGGCCGGTGCCGAGCGATGACATCACCATCAGCACCAGTGACATGGGATAACCATACTCCCAGGCGAGCTCCGGCATGCGGCCAAAGTTCATGCCGTAGATACTGGCGATCAGAGTCGGCGGCAGGAAGATCACGGCGGCTACCGAGAAGATCTTGATCACCTTGTTCTGCTCCAGATTGGTCACCCCCATGGAGGCCTCCAGCTGGAAGTTGATCTTGTCGAACAGGAACTGGGTGTGGGGCAAGAGAGACTCCACGTCGTGCAGCATCTCGTCGATCCACTTGTTCTGCTCAAGGCTCATGCGCTGGCGCAGGCTGCGTTTGAGGAAACGCAGGGCGCGGCGGGTATCGTGCAGAGAGAGACGGATCTGGCCGTTGGCCTCTTCCTGTGCCATCAACTCTTTCAGCATGGGGTTGATCTGATCCGGCTCGAAGATCTGATCGGCGGTGTTTTCCAAGGTCTTGTAACCATCTTCGATAAGGTCGGAGAGGTACTCCACCTTGAGGTTCTGCACCTCCAGCAGGATGTCGAGGGCATCCTCCACCTCCAGCCGATCCTGGCGCATATAGTGGCGCAGCAGGCGCACCAGCCCGATGTCATCTTCGCGAATGCTGATCAGCAGGTTGTTGCGCAGGGTAAAGGAGACGTGGACACCCTTGGTGTCACGACCGATCCGCTGGGGAAACAGGGAGTGAATGTGCAGACCATCGGTATCCCAGTAAAAACGGGCGGATGCTTCGATGTCGTCGAGCTCTTCCTTGTCGGGGACCTCTTCCAGGAACAGGCCCGTCAACCATTCTCGCTCTGCCGTGTCCGGCTTGTAGGCATCCAGCCAGACCGTGTTGTCAGGTACTATGTCGTCAGGCCCGAGCGTGACTATGTCCAGCACCTTGTTGTTGAGAATGTAGGCGGTGATCATCTGTCCCCCCTTAAAAAGTCATGGGTAATCAGGGATGGTTGCACAGGTCATGCGGCCTTAGATCGCTGCAGAAGGCGATCCCGTGGATAAGCAGATCGGGCCGATGGAAAACCTGAATGCGGCGAACTATACAGGGGCGCGCCGCGCTTGTCAGGGGCTATTCATCAGGGATTCAGCTTGTTTGTTCAAAAAAACAGCGAGGTCGGATCACCTGAGCGGCTATGCGGGGTAGAACCCGCCTTTGGCTGGGGGAGGGGCAGCTGGGGCTGCTTGTTGCCGCTGCCCCGCTTCATCACATATTCGGATAATTGGGCCCGGATCCCCCCTGTGGCGGCGTCCAGATAATGTTTTGACTGGGGTCCTTGATATCGCAGGTTTTGCAGTGGATGCAGTTGGCGGCGTTGATCTGCAGTTTGGCCGCGCCTTCCATTTCAAGCACTTCAAACACCCCGGCCGGGCAGTAGCGTTGGGCGGGTTCAGCCCAGGTGGGCAGATTGACCTCGACCGGAATGCGCTCGTCCTGCAGCTTGAGGTGGCAAGGCTGATCCTCGTCGTGACTGGTGTTGGCCAGATACACAGACGAGAGCTTGTCAAAGCTCAGTCTGCCATCGGGTTTGGGGTAATGGATGGGCTCGCAGCGGCTGGCCACGCGCAGCTGACGGTAATCGTGAGCCTTATCGAGCAGTTTGAAGGGCGAGTTTGCGCCAAACAGCCGTTGCTCCAGCCAGTTGAAGGCACCGCCCAACCAGGGACCATAGCGATGAAGAGCCGCGCCGAAGTTGCGCGCCGCCTTGAGTTCGCGGGCCAGCCAGCTCTGGTGCAGCTCGTCACCATATTGGGCCAGATCCCGGCCCCCTTCATCGCCACCTCGCAGGGCCATCGCGACGGTTTTTGCCGCCAGCATGCCGGACTTCATGGCGGTGTGGATCCCCTTGATGCGGGAAAAGTCGAGGGTGCCCGCATCACAACCGATCAGCAGGCCGCCCGGGAAGTGCATGCGGGGCAGGGCGTGCCAGCCCCCCTTGGTGATGGCGCGGGCGCCATAGCTGATGCGCTCCCCATCTTGCAACACGCCGGCGATAAGCGGGTGATGCTTGAGGCGCTGGAATTCGTCGAACGGGCTGAGCCAGGGATTCTGGTAGTTGAGATCGACAATCAGCCCGACTGCCACCTGATCCCCCTCCATGTGATAGAGGTAGAAACCGCCGTGGCTATTGCCGCTCCCCTGCTTGCCGAGGGGCCAGCCACTGCCGTGCAGCACCTGTCCTGCTTTGCCTTGACCTGCTGGCAGTAGCCACAGCTCCTTGAAGCCGATGGCATAGTGCTGGGGCTGGGCAGGGCTTGCCAGATTGAATGTGGCGATCAGCTGCTTGCCGAGATGGCCGCGGGCCCCTTCGGCAAAGAGGGTGTAGCGGCCGAGCAGCGCCATGCCGGGCACATGATCTGCTTTCGGATTGCCCGCCCGATCCAGCCCCAGATCGCCGGTGATCACCCCCTTGACCCGGCCCGCTTCCATGATAAGTTCGCTGGCGGTAAATCCCGGGTATATTTCGACTCCCAGTTTTTCCGCCTGTTGGCCAAGCCAGCGGCAGAGATTGCCCAGACTGACCACATGGCAACCCTGATTGTGCATCCGTGGCGGCACCGCCCAAGCGGGGAGTTGCAGGGAGCGTTGCTCGCTTTGCAGCAGATGCAGCTGATCGTCGTTGACCGGCACGCCGAGCGGCGCTTGCTGCCAGCAATCCGGCAGCAGCTCTTGCAAGGCGACGGGATCAAACAGGGCGCCGGAGAGCAGATGGGCGCCAATTTCCGCCCCTTTCTCCAGCAGACAGACAGAGAGAGTGGCATCCTGCTGTTTCAGGGCGATGGCTGCACTGAGCCCCGCCGGACCGCCGCCGACGATGACGACATCAAATTCCATTGCTTCCCGTTCCATCTTGCCTCTGCGCTCTGGTTGGCCTAGGGTAATGCTGGTAGTTTACGTAAACGTAAAGCAGTTGTAAGCAAAACTGAGCAAGAAAAAGCAAAAAATCAGGGAAGAGCGTACTGCAACAAACGCAGAGGCACACTAATGAATTCAATCCAAAGAGACGAGGCATGACCCCATGAAGCTGCTGGTCGCGATCAAACGGGTAGTCGACTACAACGTCAAGATCCGGGTGAAGGGAGACGGCTCCGACGTGGAGCTCGCCAATGTAAAGATGGGGATCAACCCCTTTTGTGAAATTGCGGTGGAGGAGGGAGTCAGGCTGCGGGAAGCCGGGGTTGCCAGCGAACTGGTGGTGGTGACCTTTGGCCCGGACGCTGCCGCCGAGCAACTGCGCCATGGGCTGGCGCTGGGGGCGGATCGGGCGCTGCATTATGTCACCGATGAGACGCTCACCCCGCTGACTGTCGCCCGCGCCTTGCACAAGGTGTGTGAGCAGGAGCTGCCGGATCTGGTGCTGCTCGGCAAGCAATCCATCGATTCAGACAACAATCAGGTGGCCCAGATGCTGGCTGCTCTCAATGATTGGCCGCTGGCGACCTGCGCGTCAGCCCTCAAGGTGGAAGCGGGGGAACTGCTGGTGACCCGCGAAATCGACGGTGGCCTCGAGACCCTGGGCATGCCTTTGCCTGCGGTGGTGAGCGCCGATCTGCGTTTGAATGAACCGCGTTTTGCCTCGCTGCCCAACATCATGAAGGCCAAGCGCAAGCCGCTTGATAGCGCTCCGTTCTCGACACTCGCCGTTGAGGTGGCCAATCAGACCCGTTTGCTCGGGGTGATGGCACCGCCAGCCCGCAGCGCCGGGGTCAAGGTGGGCTCGGTGGACGAGCTGGTGGACAAACTCAAACACGAAGCGAAGGTGCTGCCATGAGCGTGCTGATCATTGCCGAACATCATCAGGGTCATCTGGCCGACAACGTGGCACAACTGGTCACCGCCGCCGGAGCCATCGGCGGTCAGGTCGACCTGCTGTTGCTCGGGCAGGGGCTGACCGAGGCGGGTGAACAGGCGGCAGCCCTCAGCGGCGTCGACAAGGTGTTGCTTGCCGAACATCCCCTGCTGGCCGACGGGCTGCTGGATGGGGTGGACAAGCTGCTGGCCAGCTGGTGCAAAGGTTACAGCCACTGTCTGATGGCGGCGAGTACCATGGGCAAGGCGTTGCTGCCACAGGTCGCGGCTCGGCTCGGGGTGGAGATGCTCTCCGAGGTGACGGCTATCGAGAGCAGCGACATCTTCCTGCGCCCCATCTATGCGGGCAATGCCATTGCCAGAGTGGCAAGCTCGGCACCCGTCAAGGTGATGACGGTGCGGGCCACCGCGTTTGCCAAGGCGGCGACGGGCGGACAGGCTCTTATCGAGCACTTGGCCGTGCCCGAATTCGCTGGCCGTACCCGGCTGGTCGAGCGCCGCGCGGTGCGCTCCAGCAGGCCCGAATTGACAGCCGCCCGGGTGGTGGTCTCCGGTGGTCGGGCGCTGGGCTCCAAGGCGCAATTTGCTATGATTGAGGCGCTGGCCGACAAGCTGGGCGGCGCGGTGGGGGCATCGCGGGCCGCCGTTGATGCGGGATATGTCGCCAACGATCTGCAGGTGGGGCAGACCGGCAAGGTGGTGGCGCCCGAGCTCTATATCGCGGTCGGTATTTCGGGCGCCATCCAGCATCTGGCGGGGATGAAGGAGTCGAAAGTGATCGTGGCCATCAACAAGGACAGCGACGCCCCCATCTTTCAGGTGGCGGACTACGGGCTGGTGGGGGATCTATTCACCCTGCTGCCTGAGCTCACCGCCAAACTGTAAATTTGTCAGAAATGGCTGAGCTGTGGTCGTTTATGCGCTCTGCCCGCCATTTCTGTGCATGTTCCCTGCAAGCCCTGACCCGTTCAGGGCTTTTTCTACTGCAAGGGGGATGCAGAGTGATGGTAAAAGGTTGAGCCTGCTCCCAAAAAGCCTTTGATCCTGTGGCGGCTCTTGTGTAAAACCTGACAAGTCATCGATTACTCTCATCCACTCACGGAAAGCGTCATGAGCAAACAGATTTACAACTTCTGCGCCGGCCCCGCCATGCTGCCGGTTGAAGTCATGGAGCGCGCCCAGCGCGAATTTTGTAATTTTCAGGGGCTGGGAGCCTCGGTCATGGAGCTTTCCCATCGCGGCAAGCCCTACATGGCGGTTGCCGAGAAGGCCGAAGCGGATCTGCGCGAGCTGCTGGCGGTGCCGGACAACTACAAGGTGCTCTTCATGCACGGTGGCGGCCGCGGTCAGTTCTCCGCCGTGCCCATGAACCTGCTGGGCGGCGCCAACAAGAAGGCGGATTTCCTGCTGACCGGTGTCTGGTCCCAGAGCGCTGTGGATGAAGCCAAAAAGTATGGCGATATCCAGACCTTCCAGGGGGTTGCCAAGAACGAGCAGGGGCTCTCCCACCTGCTGCCGACCCCGGCGTTTCGCGCCGATGCGGCCTATGTTCACTACTGCCCGAACGAAACCATTGACGGCATCGAGATGTTCGACATCCCGGCCACTGGCGAGGTGCCGCTGGTGGCGGATCTCTCCTCCACCATTCTCTCCCGTCCTCTCGATGTGAGCCGCTTTGGCATCATCTATGCCGGTGCCCAGAAAAATATCGGGCCGTCCGGGCTTGCCATCGCCATCGTGCGCGATGACTTGCTGGATCAGGCCAGAGCCGATGTCCCCTCGATTTTCGACTACAAGCTCACTGCCAAGAACGACTCCATGTTCAACACCCCGCCCACCTACGCCTGGTATCTGGCTGGCTTGGTGTTCGAGTGGCTGAAAGAACAGGGTGGCCTCGAGGCGATGGAAGCACGCAACAAGGAGAAGGCCGACTTCCTGTATGACTATCTCGATCAGTCGAGCTTCTATGGCAATCAGGTGGATGTCAGCTGCCGTTCGCGGATGAACATCCCGTTCCAGCTGAAAAATGCCGAGCTGGACAAGCAGTTCCTGGCCGAATCGGAAGCGGCTGGCCTGCTGGCCCTCAAAGGACACCGCATTGTCGGTGGCATGCGCGCCAGCATCTACAACGCCATGCCGCTGGAGGGGGTGAAGGCGCTGGTCAGCTTTATGGATGGCTTTGCCAAGCGCCACGGCTGAGAAGATAGTACCCACGTGCTTGCTGGCGGACTCTCGTGACAACCCGTGAGCCGCTTCCAGCTATTGCATTGATTCAAGACGCCGGAGATACCCCGGCGTCTTTTTTTCAACAGAACCAGCGCGCTGGCGTTTGCCGTGCGATTTCCCCTGAAAGTGCCCTTGCCGAGCGGGACGCAGGCTGTTAACGTCCGGACAGGCGTTTATTTTTGAGATAGCACAGGAAGTCTATGAATTCGTTGCGTTTGGAACCCATTTCTCGTGTGGCCGGTGAGGTCAATCTGCCCGGCTCCAAGAGTGTCTCTAACCGTGCGCTGCTGTTGGCGGCGCTGGCTCGTGGCACCACCCGTCTGACCAACCTGCTCGACAGCGATGACATTCGTCATATGCTGGCTGCGCTGACCCAACTCGGGGTCAAGTACAAGCTCTCCGCCGACAAGACCGAGTGTACCGTGCAGGGTCTGGGTCGCAGCTTTGCGGTGAAAGAGCCGGTCAATCTGTTCCTCGGCAACGCCGGTACTGCCATGCGACCGCTCTGCGCCGCGCTATGCCTCGGCTCAGGTGAATATACCCTGGGCGGCGAGCCGCGCATGGAAGAGCGTCCCATCGGCCATCTGGTGGATGCCCTGCGTGAAGCGGGTGCCCATATCCAGTACCTCAAACACGATGGTTATCCGCCGCTGGTGGTGGATGCCAAGGGGCTGTGGGGCGGCGATGTGCACGTCGATGGCTCCGTCTCCAGCCAGTTCCTGACCGCGTTTTTGATGGCGGCGCCGATGGCTGCCGGTGATACCCGGATCCACATCAAGGGGGAGCTGGTCTCCAAGCCTTACATCGACATCACTCTGCACATCATGAAGCAGTTCGGGGTGGTCATCGAGCACGACAACTACAAGCTGTTCTACATCAAGGGCAACCAGACCTACATCAGCCCGGGTGATTTTCTGGTGGAAGGAGATGCCTCCAGCGCCTCCTACTTCCTCGCGGCCGGTGCCATCAAGGGCAAGGTGCGAGTCACCGGTATCGGCAAGCACAGCATTCAGGGTGATATCCACTTCGCCGACGTGCTGGAGAAGATGGGCGCGCGCATCACCTGGGGCGATGATTTTATCGAGGCGGAGCAGGCACCGCTGCACGGAGTGGATATGGACATGAACCATATTCCCGATGCGGCCATGACCATCGCGGTTGCCGCGCTGTTTGCCGAGGGGCCGACCTCCATTCGCAATATCTACAACTGGCGGGTGAAGGAGACCGATCGTCTGCACGCCATGGCGACCGAGCTGCGCAAGCTGGGCGTCGAAGTGGAGGAGGGGCATGACTTTATCACCGTGACCCCACCGACCCAGCTTAAGCATGCCGATATCGATACCTACAACGATCACCGTATCGCCATGTGCTTCTCGCTGGTGGCGTTGTCGGATACCCCGGTCACCATCAATGATCCCAAGTGCACCTCGAAGACCTTCCCGGATTACTTCGACAAGCTGGCCAGTATCAGCCAGCGTGGCTGATCACTGACAAACCCGTCATCACCGACGCTTCGGGCCCGCGCTGAGCGGGCCTTTTTGCCTTGCTTATCCGCACTTCCATTTCGCTTAGCATCATTTCAATAACTTGCAAGATTGATATATAAAATAGTTTTGTGATTGCTGTAATTTCCTATTTACACATGCCCTGTCGCGGGCTATGTTGAGATTTCCTAATCGCAGTCATCTAGCAGGAAGCCTTGTCATGCAGCATCAAACCGACGACGTTCGTATCAGTGAAATCAAAGAGTTATTACCCCCGGTTGCGGTGCTTGAGAAGTTTCCGGCTACCGAGGTTGCCTCGTCCACCGTTTTTGAATCCCGTCAGGCCATTCACAATATCCTGGCCGGCGAAGATGATCGTCTGCTGGTGGTGATTGGTCCTTGCTCCATCCATGATCCGGTTGCCGCGCTGGAGTACGGCAAGCGCCTCAAGGCGCTGCGCGACGAGCTGAAAGATCAGCTGGAGATCGTGATGCGGGTCTACTTCGAAAAACCGCGTACCACAGTGGGCTGGAAGGGGCTGATCAACGATCCGTACCTCGACAATAGCTGCAAGATCAACGATGGTCTGCGCATTGGTCGCAAGCTGTTGCTGGATCTCAACGACATGGGGCTGCCGACTGCCTCCGAGTTCCTCGACATGATCACCCCGCAATATGTGGCGGATCTGATGAGCTGGGGCGCGATCGGTGCTCGTACCACCGAATCCCAGGTACACCGCGAGCTGGCCTCCGGTCTCTCCTGTCCGGTGGGCTTCAAGAATGGCACTGACGGCACCATCAAGGTTGCCATCGATGCCATTGGCGCTGCCAGTGCGCCGCACCACTTCCTGTCGGTCACCAAATACGGTCACTCCGCCATCGTGGCGACCCGCGGCAACCCGGACTGTCACATCATTCTGCGCGGTGGTCGTGAGCCGAACTACAGCGCCGCCCATGTCAGCGAAGTTGTGAAGGGGCTGGAGAAGGCCGGTCTGCCGCAGAAGGTGATGATCGACTTTAGTCATGCCAACAGCAGCAAGCAGTTCAAGAACCAGATGGTGGTGGCCGAGGATGTGGCCGGCCAACTGCGTGCCGGCAGCAAGGCGGTGTTTGGTGTGATGGTGGAGAGCCATCTGGTGGAAGGTCGTCAGGATCTGGTGGAAGGGTGTGAACTCACCGTCGGCCAGAGCATCACCGATGCCTGCATCGGTTGGGCTGATACCGAAGTGCTGCTGCGCAACCTGGCTGATGCCGTCGCAACCCGTAACGCCCGCTAAAACCATCCCGGTGGCGCTGTTAATGGTCAACGCGCCGCTGGAACATCAACGATGCCGTTCGGCCAAATCGAATCCATAAAGCAAAAGCGCGACCCTCGGGTCGCGCTTTTTCATATGTGAAGTGGATTACCAGCGGTAGGTTTTCAGCAGCGCCTCCAGTTTCTGGCACTGCTCTACCAGCTGAATGCTGGCGAGGTTGGCGGCGTGCGCCTGACCCAGGGTGTCGTTGGAGGTGTTGCGAATATCGCTCACCGAACTGTCTACCTCATGGCAGACCCTGTCCTGTTCTTCGGCCGACTGGGCCATCTGGGCGTTGAGGTCGTTGATGCGGGCGATGCGCTCGATGATGTTCTGCATGGCTGCCAGGGTCGCTTCGGTCTTGCTGATGCTCTCATCGGCTTTGCTTTTTGCATCCCCGATCACCGTAACTGCGCTCTGGGCTTCATTTTGCAGGGCGGCGATCATCTGGGAGATCTCTTCGCTGGCGGCGCGGCTGCGGTTGGATAGGGCCCGTACTTCATCGGCCACCACCGCAAAGCCACGGCCTTGCTCACCTGCCCGGGCCGCTTCAATTGCAGCGTTAAGGGCCAGCAGGTTGGTCTGATCGGCAATCCCCTTGATCACCTCGAGCACACCGTCAACCGCCAGGCAACGGCTGTCGAGCTGCTGGATCACCTGATCCACCCGATCAATCTCTGCCGACATCTCGCCCATATCGGTGATGGAGTGCTGGGCGAGGCGGCTGGTGTCGGCGGCATCCTGATTGGTGAGGGCGGAGAGCTCGGCGCTGTGGCGGGCATGTTCGCGCACTTCATGAGAGCTGGCGGCCAGCTCGCTGACGGCGGCGGCAACCTGAGTGGTCATCCCCTCTTGCTGGCGGGCCGAGTTTTCGGTCTGGGTCGCGACCTGACGGATCTGGTTCGACTCCTGATAGAGCTGGTGGGTCGCCCCTTCCACCTCCTGCAGGCTGTGGCGGAATCCCTGCACCATGTCATTGACGGCGCGGGTCATCTGGCCCAGTTCATCCCGGCTGTGATTGACCAAGGGGAGGGCGAGGTCGCGCTCTTTGGCCATCCGGATCATGGTGAGCTGCAGCTGGCGCAGTGGGTGTTTCACGTAGCGTTGCAATACCCACCAGAGCAAGCCGAAGCCAATGCTGAAGACGGCGGCCAGGCTGCCGCTCAGGATCAGGTTGTTGTGGCGGATCTCGCCGAAGGTGTGGCTGAGGTCATAACTGATCCGCACTGCCCCCATCACTGTTCCTTCATTGACCTGGTGACAGGTGAGGCACTGGGTGCCGCGATACTCCTTGTAGGCTTTGAACGGTTTGATCAGGGTGAGCCGGTTGCCCTGCTGCTCCAGGATGGCTTCGCCCTGATTGATGGCACGCTCATCGAGGGGGTCCTGCGCTTTCTGATCCGGGTGACCCGGGCCAAACAGGTTGCTGACGGCCGGCGCGCGCACCAGACGGGCCTCAACGATGCCCGCTTCACTCTTGAGTTTGGTCTGCACTATCTGCCGGTTGGCCATGCCACCTGTCATCATCAGCACGTTCACCTGATCCATATAGGTGTTGGCCATGCTCTCAACTTTCTCCTCTGCCAGCCGGATGGCGAGATCCCGTTGCAGCCAAGCGGAGAGTTCGAAGCAGAGGCCAAAGGTGGTGCTGATGACCAGCGCAAGAGGGAGGAATATTTTCCAGTTCAAGGAGAGGTTATGCATTTTGGGCAAGTTCCATGCGCTTGGTGTTGTTATGTGATCCCGTATCATCTTGATCGTAGACGAAGAAACGGCGGGAGATGGTTCTCTATCGGCACACGATAACCACTCTTGAGTAAATAATCTGTTAAGCAGATCGGTAATACAGGTTGCCAAAATGCCTTTCGGGAGGGGGGCTGCTCCTCGGGTTGATCCAGAACAAAATGCCAGTAACGATAATCGTTATCATTGTCATTATTTGCTGATAATAGTGACCATCATGAATCTGACCCCTTCCATGACCGGTATTGCCACGCCGGATCCCCTCAAGTTTGCTTTTAGCGCCAAGACCTCGGCTCACGCCAGTCGGGGAGGGATGCGCCCCTTCCCGTTGGATGAGGCTGGCTGGCAGAGCTGGTGGCAGCGAGAGAGTGAAGCTGAGGAGCGTGCCCTCTACATCCATATTCCGTTTTGCCGAAAGCGCTGCAGCTTCTGCAATTTCTTTGAAAATGGCGCCAATCCGGCGCGGATCAACCGCTATGTCAACGCCCTCTGTACCTCTCTTGCGCAGGCGGCTGACACCCCGCTGGCGCAGAGCATGCCGTTTTCAGCCGTCTATGTAGGGGGCGGTACGCCGACCGACATGAGCGCCGACGAGCTGGCCATGCTGGCCGCCGTGATCCGCCGTTTTCCGTTGTCGGCCGATGCCGAGGTGACGCTGGAGGGGCGGCTCAACGGCTTTGATGATGAGAAATGGCAGGTGGCGCTGGCGGGGGGCTTTAACCGCTTCTCCTTCGGGGTGCAGAGCTTTGATACCCGGGTGCGTCAGCAGGCGGCCCGTTTCGATGACAGGGAGACGCTGCTGACCCGTCTGGGTGATCTGACCCGGGATGATGCGGCTGTGATCGTGGCGGATCTCATCTTTGGTCTGCCCGGTCAGGATGATGCCGTGTGGCAGCAGGATATCCGCGATGTGATAGCGAGTGGTGTACACGGGGTCGATCTCTACCAGCTCATCGCCATGCAGGGCACCAATCTGGAGCGGGCGCAGGAGAAGGGCACTCTGGATTGGCTCGCCGATGGCCAGCAGCGGGCGGCCATGTATGCCTATGGCGGGGCGCAACTGGAAGCTCACGGCTGGGAGCGTCTCTCTTGCAGTCACTGGCGGCGCAGCCCGGCCGAGCAGAGTCGTTATAACCAGATGGCCAAGCGCGGTGCGGAGATCCTCCCCTTTGGCGCCGGTGCTGGGGGCAGCATTCTTGGCCACGGCTTGATGTATGGACGGGATCTGGCCCCCTGGCATGACGCGTTGGCCAGTGGCAAGCGGGCGCCCGGGATGGTGATGGGACGCAATCCCAATGCAAGGATGGACGGTCTGCTGCGTGGCGCCCTCGACAGTGGCGTGCTGGCGCTGGATCGTCTGCCAGCGCCTTTGCTGACCCATCTGATGCCGCTTTTTGCCGCCTGGCAGCAGCACGGGCTGGCCGAGATCGAGAACGCACGGTTGCAACTCACCCTCGCCGGCCGCTTCTGGAACGTCAATATGCAGGCTGGCTTGTTCGAGTTCTTGCAGCTCAATCCGCTCGATGGTTCAGCGCCGCCCAGCCATGGTACTGCCGCGGTACGCCATTCGCTGGTTTGAGCCCGAGCGGAGCATTTGCACGGAGCACTTGCATGGCTCCGAGCGATCCATAACGAAAGAGGGAGCCTTGCAGGCTCCCTCTTTTGGCTTGGCAGTTAGCGTCGCGCGAGCTTACTCGTCGCTGCTCTCCTGATAGCTGTCGCGCATTGCTTTGGGCAGACGGCGCATCGGCGCAAAGCCGATATCCTCGCCCACCACTTCCCGCTTGCGGGACTTGTTTTGAGGAGACTGGGCGGGATTTTTGCTGGCGTCACCCTTGGCTTTGCCCTTGCCCGCGGCTGGCTTGCCCTTGGCATTGCTGCTCTTGGCGTTGGCATGACCGCGAGACCGAGGCGGGTTCTGTACCGGCTTGCTGCCCGGCAGAGTCTGGCGACTCGGCTTGCCGCTTGGCTCATACCCTTCCAGGATCTCCACGGACAGGGATTGGCCGATCAGGGCTTCGATCGCCTTGAGCTGACCCAGCTCGTCCTGGCTGACCAGCGAGATGGCCTCGCCGCCACGACCGGCGCGGCCGGTACGGCCGATACGGTGGATGTAATCCTCCGCCATCTGCGGCAGTTCAAAGTTGATCACGTAGGGCAGTTGATCGATGTCCAGACCGCGGGCGGCGATATCGGTCGCCACCAGCACCCGCACCTCGCCACTGCGAAAATCGGCCAGCGCCCGGTTGCGGGCTCCCTGGCTCTTGTCACCATGGATCGCCACGGTATTGAGACCATCTTTTTGCATCTGCTGGGCGAGGCGGTCGGCGATCTGCTTGGTGCGAACAAACACCAGTACCCGCTGCCAGTTGCCACGGCCAATCATGTGGGAGAGCAGCTCGCGGCGGCGTTCCCGATCTACCTGAATGATGCGCTGGGTCACCTGCTCGGCGGCAGTATTGCTGGGGTCCACCTCGATCAGGGTGGGATCATTGAGCAGATCATCGGCCAGCGCCTTGATGTCGTTTGAGAAGGTGGCAGAGAAGAGCAGGGTTTGCCGCTCTGCAGGCAGCGCCTTCATGATGCGGCGGATGTCGACGATAAAACCCATGTCGAGCATGCGATCCGCTTCATCCAGCACCAGCACTTCCAGCTGGCTCAGGGTCAGGGCGCCCTGGGTCAGCAGATCCAGCAGACGGCCCGGGGTGGCGACCAGAATGTCCACCCCCAGCTTGATGGCGTCCAGATTGGGCTTGATGCTGACACCGCCATAGGCGATCAGAGTCTTGAACGGCAGGTGGTGGGCATACTTGATGATGCTCTCGCCCACCTGTGCCGCCAGTTCACGGGTCGGGGTCAGTACCAGTGCGCGCACCTGACGACGGCCACGACCGTGGTTGGCCAGCAGACGCTGCAACATCGGCAGGGTGAAACCGGCCGTTTTGCCTGTGCCTGTCTGAGCGCCGCCGAGCACATCCTGACCGGCCAGAATGGCCGGAATCGCTTGCTGCTGGATGGGGGTTGGCTGTTCGTAACCCAGCTCCTTGACGGCCCGCAGAATATGCGGAGACAGACCCAGTTCGTTGAATGACATGTTCGAGAGAAACTCCTGAGATGAGCCTTTGGCTCAACGGGCAGCCAGCATGTTGGGGCCAGCCACGATATGGAAAAGATAACGGGGCCGTAATATAGCAAAAGAGCGGCCGCTGCGCAGTAGCTGTCGCACCGGCCGCCATACAATCGTTCAGCGCAGTGGCGTAAAATGGCTCAGGAGAGTCAGAGTATCTCGCGGATCAGCTCGGCCAGACTCTCCGGTTTGGCCTGGGGGGCGAAACGCTCCACCACGTTGCCATCGCGGTCTATCAGGAACTTGGTGAAGTTCCATTTGACGTTTTCCAGCCCAAGAAAGCCCGGTTTCTGTTGCTTGAGCCACTGGTAGAAGGGGTGGGCATGCTCACCGTTGACATCGCACTTGGCCATGATGGGGAAGGTGACCGGATAGTCGAGGGAGCAGAAGCGGGCGATCTCGTCCGCATCCCCCGGCTCCTGCTGACCGAACTGGTTGCAGGGGAAGCCCAAAATCACCAGCCCCTTGGGGCCGAGCTCCTGATAGAGCGTTTCCAGCCCTTCATATTGGGGAGTAAAGCCGCAGCGACTGGCCACATTGACCACCAGCACCACCTTGCCCGCCAGTTGAGTCAGCGGGTAGGGGGTACCATCCAGTCGTTGCAAAGTGAGATCGGGCAGAGGCATAAGAAGGTCCTTTCGTGGGTGATGCGCGGGTTGTGCCGTGAGTGGTTCGGTCGGTGACAGAGACAAGCGCCGGATGAACAGCAACATGGCGATGCGGATACGGTATCGGCTGGCTCTTGGTACCGCAAGGAGGCCGCGGCGCCTCCTCGTCCCGATTGCAAGGGTCATCACAGTTTCGACAGCCAATACGCTCCTTGGCAGAGCGGGATCACAACTGGCGACAAAAACGCGGGGAGGCGGGCAGCAACTCGCGTATTGATGTTGGGACTTCTCAAGAGAAGCAAACCGGTTTGTGACTTTGCCGGTAAGTCGCTACAAAGCGCCCTCTCTCCACTCATTGTGAGCCAATCTTGGACTATCAAGCTGCCATGGATGCCATTTACACTCGGGGATGGGTGATAGTGGATGATTTTTTGACCGCCGCCGAGGTGGATGCCCTCAAAGCCTGTTTGCCAGGCGAATGGCAACCGGCCGGGATCGGCCGTGACGCCCTGCATCAGGGCAATCCCGACATTCGCCGTGACCAGATCCACTGGCTGGAGCCCTCCCTCGGTGCGCCGGTGGCCGACTACCTCGCCCGGATGGAGTCCCTGCGTCTTGCCGCCAACCGGATGCTGATGCTGGGATTGTTCGACTACGAGGCCCACTTCGCCCGCTATCGCAGCGGGGATTTTTACGCCACCCATCGGGATGCCTTTGCCGGTCGCTCCAACCGCCGTCTTACCACCGTGTTTTACCTCAACAACGACTGGCTGCCCGAAGCGGGTGGAGTGCTGCGCATGTATGACGACAAGGAGCAGTTTCTGATGGATGTCAGCCCCAAGGGGGGGCGGCTGGTCATGTTTCTCTCCGAGGAGTTTCCCCACGAGGTGCTGCCTGCCAATCGTGAGCGCTACAGCATTGCCGGCTGGTTTCGGGTCAATGGCAACGGCATGGGAAGGGTCGATCCCCCGCGCTGAGGGGCAATGTGTCCCGATTTTGACACAGGGAAGACTTTTCACTGCAAGAAGTGGGGTCATGGGTCTCCCATCAGCTGACAAGGGTTGATCTCCCTTGCTACACTTGCGCGCACTTATGTTCGTATCTGGCTTCGTCCGGTTTTTATGGTGGTTGGCTTATCAAATGGTCATGACGAGGCCGCTTTTCCCAAGGGATCACATCTAATGAAGAACATGCATGTCTTGCTGCTGTGCGGCGGCGGTGGCTCCGAGCACGAGGTTTCTCTGCGCAGCGCCAATTTCCTCGAGCAACAACTGGGCCTTCTGCCCGGTGTCGAAGTGACCCGCGTCGAGATGTTCGCCGATCGCTGGCTCAGTGCCGATGGCCGCGAGTGCAAGCTGGGGCTCGACAAGCTGCTTTCGTTCGACAGCGTGGCCCGTCCGGTGGATTACGTGGTGCCCTGCATCCACGGCTACCCGGGTGAGACCGGCGATCTGCAATCCTTCCTCGAGCTGGCCGGATTGCCTTATCTCGGTTGCGATGCCGAGGCGAGCAAGATCTGCTTCAACAAGATCAGCACCAAGCTGTGGCTCTCCGCCATCGGTATTCCCAACACCCCGTACCTGTTCCTGACCGAGCAAAATGAGGCGGCGCTCGCCGAGGCCAAAGCCGCGCTGGCCAAGTGGGGCAAGGTCTTTATCAAGGCCGCTTCCCAGGGCTCTTCCGTTGGCTGCTACTCCGCCAGCAACGAAGCGGATCTGGTAAAGGGCATTGCCGACGCCTTCGGTTACTCCGAGCAGGTTCTGATCGAGAAAGCGGTCAAGCCGCGCGAGCTGGAAGTGGCGGTTTACCAGTACGGTGACGAGCTGGTGGCCACCTATCCGGGCGAGATCTGCGTGCCGCAGGACAAGTTCTACACCTATGAAGAGAAGTACAGCAGCGCCAGCCATACCGAGACTGCACTGCGTGCCGAGGGGCTGACCCAGGCGCAGGCCGATGCGATCCACGAGTATGCCCTCAAGGCGTTCCGTCAGCTGAAACTGACCCATCTCTCCCGCATCGACTTCTTCCTGACCGAGGAGGGGGAGATCCTGCTGAATGAAATCAACACCTTCCCGGGCATGACCTCCATCTCCATGTTCCCGAAACTGCTGGAGCATCACGGTCACCGCTTCGCCGACTACCTTGAGCAGATCCTGCGCAAGGCCAGCTAAGCGTGCTCTCCCGCTCGCGGGATGAAGCAGAACCCAATAAAAAATCCCCGCCAATCGGCGGGGATTTTTTTATGTCTTTATCAAGCGGGGCAGGCCAGCTTGAAGGGATAAACAGGCGGGGAGGGGATGACTCTTCCCCGCCTGTTGCTACCTGTGGGTGTTACAGGCGGTTAGCCGCGAGCCACCCGAAAGCGCACGCTGCGGGAGTGGCACGGCGCCAGCTCGCCAAACTCGCCAGCGGCCAGTTCAAGGGGCAGGGGCTGCTCGTCCATCCGCACCGCTTGCCAGTCGCTCAAGGTGTGCTGGCTGGTCACTTTGCCACCCTTCAGCACAGCCTGCTCGCTCGGGTTGTAGACCCGGATCACTAGCGCCTCTTCATCCTCGGCTTTTTTCAGGGCACTCAGCACCGGACCGGAGGGATCCATGGTGAGCAGACTGAAGTGGAGCGGAGTGGTGAAGCTCGCCTTGTTGAGCTTCATGGCATCGAACGGGATCTTGTTGTAGCAGCGCACCGGGGTGAGGTAGCTGCGCGCCGCCTGCATCACGTTGGCGCTGATGTGATCACCGGCAAACGCCAGCAGGCTGAAACGGCAGCTGAGCTTGCCACGCACCTGGGAGTCCGGGGTGGGCAGCTTGATGCCGGAGGGGCGACCCGGGCGCAGCAGCAGCTCCTCTTTACCGAGTACGCCGACCCCGCGCAGCAGGGTGAGTGCCAGGGTGTCGCACTGCTCGCCGATCACCTCAAATTCGCGCAGACCATCGCTCAGTACCGCCAGCCCCTGCTTGCCATCTTGCAGGGCGACAAAGTTCATCAGCTGCCAGACCGGAATGGGGGCCTCTTTCCACCCCTCTGCCTCCCAGTTCGCCATGGCGCTGTCGCGGGTGGGGCGGGTGATGCAGCCAAACTGGTTGTCGGAGACCACGGTGTCGCTCGGGAAGGGGGTGGGGATCAGCACCCGCACCCGGTGATCATCGGCCTGATTGTCGAGCTCCAGCTCGATATCGATGCGCGGACTCTGATGCGCCAACGTGATGCGGCAGGTGACATCGAGGTGGCCGCTGCACTGGCGGTTGGCCCGCTCTGCGAGGTTGGCAGGCAAGGCCATACGCAGTTTGAGAGTGGCGATGCTCTGCCATGCCTGATGGGTGACTTCGCGGGTCACCGCAAACTCGGTGGAGTAGCGCAGCCACTCCTCGCGCGATGGCGAGTAGTCATACTCGTCGCCATCATCGGAGCCCTCTTCGAGCGTGAGCACCTGATCGAACGTGGTGCCGCGCAGCTTGTCCAGGATCTGCAAGGTGCCGTTGTTATTGAGGGCGATGCGGTAAAAATCGTTCTCCAGCAGCTCGCCGCTGGCCGTCACCAGCTGCTCCACTCCCGGCTGGTTGCCCTCGATATGCAGGGTGCAGTAACCCATGGAGGGCAGCGGATGGCAGAGCTGGATGTCGTACTCCATAAAGGGGTCGTAGTTGCCGTAGTGCACGATCTGTCTGTCCACCAGACCCGGGTCAATCTCGCGTCTGGCGCGGATGAAGTAGGGGACCGGTTGGCCCGCTTCATCGCGCAGTGCAAAGGATTGGGCGCGAATGCGGATGCTGGTATTGATCACCTCCTGACGGGGGAAGGGCATCAGGTTGAACAGGCAGAGTTTGTCGGCCACCTGCATGCCGTCTTCGCACAGTGCCACCGGCATGTTGTCGACAATCTTGCGCATGTAGAAGCGGATCAGGTTCTCGGCCATGTCGTCGGCCAGAATGAAGCGGGTCATCACCTCCTGATGCACCTTGTCGCTGCAGCAGCAGCCGATGCTGTCGTGGGCGTGGTTCTTCATGATCTCCTTCCACATCTTCTCCAAAAGCCCGTGGTGGTACTCAAAGCCGAGCGCCCAGGCGATGCTCGCCAGCGGCTCGAGGATGTTGACGATCTTGTTCTCGATGGCGGCGTGGGCCAGCTTGATGTCCATCCGGGTGGAGGAGATGGTGCGGTGTACCCGCATGTATTTGCCGTCGTTGAACTCCCCCTTGAGGGTGGCCAGCTGATCGCGGCACGCCTCGATGCGCTCGAAGACCTGCTCGAAGCGGCTCATGTGGAATTCCCGCTGGGGGTAGATCTCCCGCAGCTTGTCGATGATGGCGAAGATGTTCTGTTGCAGCGGCATCTGGTCATGGCCGTTGGGTAGCAGGATATCCTGAGTGACCGAGGCTTTCTCCAGCACCTCGAAGTAGGATTCGAGCCGCTTGCGCAGGCCCGCTTCATCTTCCGGCAGATACTTGCCGATGGCGTAGCCGAGCGGCAGTACCTGGGCGGTCACCTCGCTGCCATCGTTGCTCTGCCAGAGGAACTCGGTCTTGTCGGTACCGTGACGCTCTGAGCAGCCGCGCCAGAACATGGCACGATCGATCCCGAAGCCGTTGAAGATGTGGGGCAGTTGGGAAGACATGCCGAACGAATCGGGCAGGTAACCGATCTTCATCGGCTCGCCAAGGCTGAGGCTATCGCGCATCCCGTAGAGCAGGTTGCGCAGGATGGACTCGCCGCTCACCTGCATGGTGTCGGTCTGGGTGTACCAGGGGCCGATGATGAGCTTGCCCGCTTCCACCAGCGCCTTCACCCGGGCCTTGTTCTCGGGCTGGATGGCGAAGTAATCCTCCAGCACCGCGGTCTGGCCGTCGAGCACATAGAACTTGTAGTCAGGGTCGGATTCAAGCCGCGCCAGGATCTCCGCCATGTTGTTGACCAGCAGGATGCGGGACTCCTCGGTGGTGAAGTACCACTCCCGATCCCAGTGCATGTGCGGCGTGATGTGAACTCGTGAAACTGTCATGACAATGATCCTTTGCTGACGCACGGCGGCCCTTGCCTGCCGTGCGGAAAAATAGTCTGTTGAAAAAGTGGTGGTGAAGATGAGCCTTACTCTGCGGCAACCACCTGATAGGTGCCGCGTTGCATGGCGTGACGGCGCCAGCCGATCAGCACCACAGTGGAGATAAGGGTGCCCACCAGCGCCGCACCAAGCCAGACGGCGGCAGCCATCAGGGCGCCGTGGCCGCCATCGTGGAGCAGGAAGAGGGAGAAGATGCCAGCCCCCGGGGTGGAGAGACCAATCCCCATGGCTCCCACCATGGCGCCGGTGACCACCGAGCCTGCGAGGAAGGAGCCGATCACCCGGATTGGATCTTCGATGGCCATTGGAATGGCGCCCTCGGTGATCCCTGCCAGCCCCAGCAGCCAGGTCGACTTGCCGGTCTCGATCTCGAAGGTCTGGAACAGGCGTGGCGCCAGCAGGGTGGAGAAGGTCACGGTAAAGGCCGAGACCATCTTGACCGCGCCGAAGATGGCGTAGGGGCCGTAGACCCCGTTGGCCATGGCGCCGAGGCAGAAAGCGTAGGCCGCCTTGTTGACCGGGCCACCCAGGTCAAACGAGCACATAAAACCGAGCAGGGCGCCCAGGACCAGCGCATTGGTGCCGGAGAGGCCATTGAGCCACTCGGTGAGGCTGTTGTTGAGCCAGGCTACCGGCTGGCCGATGACAAACAGCATCAGGCTGCCCGCCACCAGGGTGCCGATCACCGGATAGAGGTAAAAGGTGAGAAAGCCGTTGAAGTTGGGGCTCAGACGCACATGCTGCTTGACCCAGCGCATCAGGTAACCGGCGATAAGACCACCGACCACACCGCCGAGAAAACCGGAGCCAATCATGTTGGCGGCCAGCCCCGCCGCAAAGCCCGGGCCCAGCGCCGGTTTGTCTGCCAGCGAGTAGGCGGTATAGGCCGCCAGCACCGGCACCATCAGGGTGCCCAGCATGCCACCGCCCAGCTTGCGATACATCCAGAGCCAGGAGTTCTCGGTATCAAACAGATGTTGCAGGCCGAAGATCTGGGCCAGCAGCACAGAGACGGCGAGCACGGTACCGCCCGCCACGATCAGCGGCACGGCAAAGGAGATGCCGCTCAGCAGCGCCTGCTTGAGCTCGGTCTTGAGGCCCACCTTTTTGCCGGTCGGCGCATCGCTCTGGCTGGGGTTGGGCGTCGGGGCGGTGCGACCGGCCTTGGCCGCTTCCAGCGCATCATTGAGGATCCGCTCGGCATGGCGAATGGGCTCGGCCACCGGCGTCTCGATCCGGGGGATACCGGAAAAACGCTCCTGCTCCTTGATGGCCACCTCGGCGGCGAAGATGCAGGCTACCGCAGCATCGAGCGCCTCTTGCGGCAAGCGATCCTCGATGCCGTTGGCACCCTGCTTCTCGACCAGTACCCGAATACCCAGCTTGCGCCCCGCCTTTTCCAGATACTCGGCGGCCATATAGGTGTGGGCGATCCCCGCCGGGCAGGCGGTGACACAGACCACTGTGGGTTTATTTGTATCTGATTTATCTTCTTTTTCTGGTAGCTTGCCACTATCCCCCTCACCATCAAGCAGCGCCATCAGTTGCTCGGCACTTTGGGCTGCCAGCACCGCCTCGCGGGTATCGTCATCCACCAGGGCGGTGGTGAGGGTGGTGAGCAGCTGCATATGGGTGGAGCCCGCCTGATCGGTCGGGATCGCCAGCATGAAGATCAGGTTGACCGGCTCGGGGCCGTCGATCCCCTCCCAGCCCAGCTCCTCGCTCAGGGTGGCGACGGCAAAGGCCGCTTCACGCACCGCATCGCACTTGCCGTGGGGCACCGCCAGCCCTTCGCCAAGGGCGGTGGGGCCCTGTGCCTCGCGGGCCATGACAGCAGCCAGAAAGGCAGCCTTGTCGTGCAGCTTGCCGGCCTGATCGAGCCGATCAGCCAGGGCATGAATGGCCGCATCCCGATCGGCAAACCGGGTTTGCAACGTGATGAGATGGGGGCCGGTAAGACTGGTCAGATTCATGATGATCCTCTGTCAGGTTGGCTTGCCAGCAAGCCGTCATGGTGAAAGTGACAGCGATGCTAACAAACCGGCCGACTGATTTTTGTGAGTGATATCATACAATTCGTTATTTGTATTATTTTTGTATTGTTTGTTCAAGGTGATTTGTTAGGTCAAATGAGGCCGAGCCGTTTTGTCTGCCGGGCAAATGGGGTAGAATGGCGCCTCTTCCATTTATCATGGTGCAGAGCCGACGAGGTGGCCTTTCGTGTCGAAAAAACCCATGTATCGCCAGATAGCCGACACCATCCAGCAGTGGATTGCGCAAGGGGAGCTGGCCCCCGGCGATGCCCTGCCCACCGAAGCCGAGCTGCGCGAGCAGTTTGGGGTGAGCCGGGTGACGGTGCGTCAGGCTCTCAAGCAGCTGACCGAACTCAACGTCATCGAGAGCATTCAGGGCAGCGGCAGCTATGTGCGGCAGGAGAAGGTGAACTACGACATCTATCAGCTCACCAGCCTCTATGAGAAGGTGACCGATCCGGCGGCCGAGACCCACAGCGACATTCTCGCCTTCGAGGTGATCAAGGCGAGCAGCGAACTGGCCGAGCGGCTCAATCTGCTGGAAGGGGCGCTGGTCTACTACGTCAAGCGGGTGCGCTTTATTCGCCAGATTGCGGTGACGCTGGAGGAGACCTGGATGCCGCTCGCCCTCTTCCCCGATCTCAGCTACGCGGTGATGCAGGGCTCCAAGTACCACTACATCGAAGAGGTGAAGCAGCTGGTGATCGACCGCAGCGAGCAGGAGATCATTCCGGTGCTCCCCTCGGCGCAGGTGGTGGAGGCGCTCGGTATCGATCCTGCCAAGCCCATTATCGAGAAGGTCTCCCGTGGCTTCCTGCAAGATGGCACCGTGTTCGAGTTCAGTCGCAACTTCTTCAAGAGCGATGACTACAAGTTCACTCTGGTGGCGCGCCGTACCAAGGGGTGAGCGGTTGCCAGCACCCGAGATAAAAAAGGCCACCACCGTGTTTACGGTGGTGGCCTTTGTTTTTGGCTGATTGCCAGGCTGAATAGCAGATTGGCTGGTGGTTTGATGCAGCCGACCTACTGCGCAGAGTCTTTGATAACTTCCTCGACCCGCACCTGCAGGCTTCCTTGCGCCAGGGTGGTGATGAGCTGATCGCCATTGTTGACCTGATCGGCGCGGCTGATGACTTCACCACGCGCAGTGCGGGTGATGGAGTAGCCGCGCCCCAGAGTGGCGAGCGGGCTCACCCCGTCGAGGCGGGCGGTGAGCATGGCGAGGCGGTGACTAGCAAGATCTTGCCGCTTGGCAATCAGGGCATAGAGCCGCTCCTCGGCCAGCTGATGGCGGCGCTTGCCAGCTGCCAAGAGGCGCTCCGGACTCTTGCCCTGCAGGCGCAGCTCAAGGTTGGTGAGGCGCCGCTCACCCTGATGCAGCCGCTGGCGCAATAGCTGTTGCAAACGGGTGGAGAGCTCGTCGAGGCGCTGGGACTGCTGCTCCAGCCGCCGCTTCGGATCCTGATGGTCGAGCCGCTTTTGCAGCAGGATGAAATCGTGGCGGGCGGCGGTCTGCTGGCGGCTCATCGCCTGCAGCAGTCGCTGTTTGAGGTGAACCAGACGCTGGGCACGGGCGCTCTGATCTGGCGCCACCAGCTCGGCAGCAGCCGATGGGGTAGGGGCGCGCAAGTCGGCGGCAAAGTCGCTGATGGTGACATCCACCTCGTGGCCCACCGCGCTCACCACAGGTATGGCGGAGTGGGCAATGGCGCGCGCCACCGCCTCTTCGTTAAAGCACCAGAGATCTTCAAGCGACCCGCCGCCACGCCCGACGATCAGCACATCCACCTCGGCGCGCTGGTTCGCTTTGGCGATCGCCGCGACGATCTGGCTGATGGCAGCGCTGCCTTGTACCTGAGTCGGGTAGATAAAGACTGGTAGATCCGGCGCACGCCGCTTGAGCACGGTGAGCATATCGTGCAAAGCCGCGCCGGTGGCGGAGGTGATAAGGCCCACCGCCCGCGGTTCGCGGGGCAGCGGCCGCTTGCGACTCTCGTCAAACAACCCCTCGGCGCCGAGGCGGCGCTTGAGCTCTTCAAAGCGCAGCGCCAGCACGCCATCGCCCGCCGGCTGCATCGACTCGATGATCAGCTGGTAGTCGCCGCGCGGCTCATAGAGGGAGACCCGCGCCTGCACCAGTACCTGCATGCCATCCTGCGGGCGGAAGGCCACCCGCCGGTTGTTGCCCTTGAACATGGCGCAGCGCACCTGCGCCGACATGTCCTTGAGGGAGAAGTACCAGTGGCCGGAGCTTGGCATCGCCAGATTGGAGAGCTCGCCGGTCAGCCACACCAGCCCCAGATCCTGCTCCAGGATCATGCGCACGGCGCTGTTGAGGCGGGTGACAGTAAAGACCTGCTGCTCGCGGCCGCTCGCCGCACTGGATGGGGTAAATCGGTTCAAAGGCGTACCTGTGGTCTGCTCCGGCGGGGCCGGGATAAAACGATGGCCGCTATCTTAACCCGAAACAGGGGGAGGGCGCTAAGCAGGAGGCGCCAGCAGCAGAAAAGCAAGATTGGAAACGCTGCCGTTTATTCGGGCAGGCAGTATGGCTCCCGATAAAAGCCCTCGTGCTTGCCTGCATCTGGCCAAGTCGCGGCTTGCCTAGATGCCGTTGATCTCTCAGGTGTTGCTGATGTTCACGGCGCCACCATCTTGACCAACGTTTACTCGCCCCCTGTTTGGAGTAGCTTATGAATCCCTCAACCCACTTAACTTTGACGACCCGTTTGCTGCACTGGTCGGTTGCCTTGCTGATGATTGGCCTGACCCTTGTCGGTTATCTGATGGTGAAATTTGAAATATGGGGTCTCTATGCCCTGCATAAATCTCTGGGGGTGATTGCACTGATCTTGATCCTGCCCCGCGCCATTCTCCGCCTTGTTAGAGGGTGGCCTGAGCCTGTGCGTCAATATCCTGTTTACGAGGCATTGGCAGCCAGGGCGATCCACTGGGGTTTGCTGATTTCAACGCTGCTTATTCCGGTGTCCGGTCTCTGTTATTCCGCAGCGGCTGGCCGAGGTGTCGCGATATTTGGCTGGTCTATTATCCCGATGAATCCAGATATTCATGATCCTGCCAACGTGATTCCATTCAGTGAATCCGTTCGGGATATTTCCCACACAATCCATATTTATTTGCCATATGTCATGCTGGCATTTTTGTTGGTGCACATTGTCGGGGCGTTGAAACATCATCTGCTGGATAAAGATAATACATTTCTGCGGATGGTGGGGCGAAAATAATAAAGATAGGCAACCCTTGTTGTGCCAGAAAATATATATTGGCAGCGGGCGAAATTTATTATCCAGACCGAGCAAAGGACATTGAGAAGAGAATGATACCGGTGCGAGTGGTCGCCGCGAGGGCAAGAGACAATACAAGGACACAATACAAGGGGAGGGTGGTCAGAGGCCGCTTGCCCCCTGAGCCCCTGTCGATCATCCCTTTGCATGGGGGTTGCGCTGCGTCGGCACCTACCGGTTTTGCATAAATCACCGGCTAGCCAACTCTTTTGCCCTGAAATGGCGCTTTTCGTACTGATAATCTTGGTTTTTTGGCGTTTTGGCCGCCTAAAAGAGGGCTATGCCATAAAAAATTCAAAAAACTTCTTTACCAGTGACCAATGCGTGAGTAAACTTCGTCGGCAATATTTTACACCCCCACTTCCTCAACGGTGAGATATTGCCATGCTCAGGATTGCCAAAGAAGCGTTAACCTTCGACGATGTACTGTTGGTTCCCGCCCACTCCGAAGTTCTTCCCAATACTGCCGATCTGCGTACCAAGCTGACCTCCGCCATCAGCTTGAACATCCCGATGATCTCCGCTGCCATGGACACAGTGACCGAAGCCCGTCTGGCTATCGCACTGGCCCAGGAAGGCGGTATCGGCTTTATCCACAAGAACATGTCCATCGAGCAGCAGGCTGCCGAAGTGCGCAAGGTCAAGAAGTACGAGAGCGGCGTGGTCACTGACCCCGTTACCGTGCGCCCTGACATGACCATCGCCCAAATCAAGGAGCTGAGCCACAAGAATGGCTTCGCCGGTTACCCCGTGGTGACTGACGGCAATCAGCTGGTCGGTATCATCACCGGCCGTGACGTGCGCTTCGTGATTGACCTCTCCCAGACCGTTGAACAGATCATGACCCAGAAAGATCGTCTGGTCACCGTGCGTGAAGGGGCCCCTCGCGAAGAGGTGGTTGCCCTGATGCAAAAGCACCGTATCGAAAAAGTGCTGGTGGTGAACGCCGACTTCAAACTCAAGGGCATGATCACCGTTAAAGATTTCCAGAAAGCCGAGCGCAAGCCCCATGCCTGTAAAGATGACAAGGGGCGTCTGCGGGTCGGTGCTGCGGTCGGTGCCGGTGCTGGCAACGAAGAGCGCGTCGCCGCGCTGGTGGAAGCCGGTGTTGACGTGCTGCTGATCGACTCCTCCCACGGCCACTCCCAGGGCGTGCTGGATCGCATCAAGGCTACTCGTGACGCCTATCCGGATCTGCAGATTATCGGTGGCAACGTGGCGACCGCCGCGGGCGCCAAGGCGCTGGCAGCTGCCGGTGTCAACGCCGTCAAGGTCGGTATCGGCCCGGGCTCCATCTGTACTACCCGTATCGTGACAGGCGTGGGCGTGCCCCAGATCACTGCCATCTCCGACGCCGTTGATGCGCTGGAAGGCACCGGTATTCCGGTGATTGCCGATGGCGGTATCCGCTTCTCCGGCGACATCGCCAAGGCCATTGCCGCGGGCGCCAGCTGCGTCATGGTCGGTTCCATGTTCGCCGGTACTGAAGAAGCGCCGGGCGAGATCGAGCTCTATCAGGGTCGCTCCTTCAAATCCTACCGTGGTATGGGTTCCCTGGGCGCCATGTCCAAAGGCTCCAGCGACCGCTACTTCCAGACCGACAACGCCGCCGACAAGCTGGTGCCGGAAGGCATCGAAGGTCGCGTGCCGTACAAGGGCCGCCTCAAAGAGATCATCCATCAGCAGATGGGCGGCCTGCGCTCCTCCATGGGCCTGACCGGCAGCGCCACCATCGACGACATGCGCACCAAGGCAGAGTTCGTGCGCATCTCCGGCGCCGGGATGAAAGAGTCCCACGTCCACGATGTGACCATTACCAAAGAAGCCCCCAACTATCGGATGGGCTGATAAAACGGGGCCCTGCGCCCCGTTTTTCCACCCTTTTTTTATCCCGTGCCCTTTGTGACAACATCAGCCTGATGCAGGAATAAAATGACTAAAGACATTCACCAGCACCGTATCCTTATCCTCGACTTCGGTTCCCAGTACACCCAGCTGATCGCCCGCCGTGTGCGCGAAATCGGCGTCTACTGCGAACTGTGGGCCTGGGACGTAACCGAAGAGCAGATCCGCGAATTCAATCCCAGCGGCATCATCCTCTCCGGCGGCCCCGAGTCTGTCACCGAAGCGGGCAGCCCGCGCGCCCCCGAGTATGTGTTCAACGCCGGTGTCCCTGTGTTCGGCATCTGCTACGGCATGCAGACCATGGCCGAGCAGCTGGGTGGCAAGGTGCAATCCTCTACCGAGCGTGAATTCGGTTACGCCAAGGTGGAAGTGCTGGGCGAAGCTGGCAAGAGTAGTGCGCTGCTGCGCAACATCGAAGATGCCATCGCCGACAACGGCAATGCCCTGCTGGATGTCTGGATGAGCCACGGTGACAAGGTCACCACCATTCCGGCCGACTTCACCACCATCGCCCAGACCCCGACCTGCCCGCACGCGGCCATGGCCAACGAAGCCAAGCGCTTCTACGGCGTGCAGTTCCACCCGGAAGTGACCCACACCCGTCAGGGTGCCCGCATGCTGGAGCACTTCGTCAAAGACATCTGTGGCTGCGAATGCCTCTGGACCCCGGCCACCATCATTGACGACGCCGTTGCCCGCATCCGCGAGCAGGTGGGTGACGATGAAGTGATTCTCGGCCTCTCCGGCGGTGTCGACTCCTCCGTGGTCGCCATGCTGGTGCACCGCGCCATCGGCGATCGCCTGACCTGCGTCTTCGTTGACAATGGTCTGCTGCGTCTGAACGAAGGCGAGCAGGTGATGGAGATGTTTGGCGATCACTTTGGTCTGAACATCATCAAGGTTGAAGCGGAAGAGCGCTTCCTCTCTGCCCTGGCCGGTGTGGACGAGCCGGAAGCCAAGCGCAAGATCATCGGCCGCGTCTTCGTCGAAGTGTTTGATGATGAAGCGAAAAAGCTGAAAAACGCCAAGTGGCTGGCACAAGGCACCATCTACCCGGACGTTATCGAATCCGCTGCCAGCAAGACCGGCAAAGCCCACGTCATCAAGTCTCACCACAACGTCGGCGGCCTGCCGGAAGAGATGAAGATGGGTCTGGTCGAGCCGCTGCGCGAGCTGTTCAAAGACGAAGTGCGCCGCGTTGGCCTCGAACTGGGTCTGCCCTATGACATGCTCTACCGTCACCCGTTCCCGGGTCCGGGTCTGGGCGTGCGCGTCCTTGGCGAAGTGAAGAAAGAGTACTGCGATATTCTGCGCCGCGCCGATGCGGTCTTTATCGAAGAGCTGCGCAAAGCCGACCTCTACAACCAGGTCAGCCAAGCGTTCGCCGTGTTCCTGCCGGTGCGCTCCGTTGGTGTGATGGGCGATGGTCGCAAATATGACTGGGTCATTGCGCTTCGCGCCGTCGAGACCATCGACTTTATGACCGCCCACTGGGCTCACCTGCCGTACGACTTCCTCGGTCACGTATCGAATCGCATCATCAACGAGATCAACGGTATCTCCCGCGTGGTGTACGACGTCTCCGGCAAGCCGCCCGCAACCATCGAATGGGAATAAGCGGCTCGCGCCCTTCTGCCCTTCGAGCATAAAAATGCAAAAAGACGCCCTTGAGGCGTCTTTTCTTTTTTCAATCGTTTGCGCCACATATCTTCTTTTTTCGAGCAGCTTTTTCGCCACCTTGCCCCTGTCATATGTGACAGGGGCATTTTTGCCATCCCGCACTAGGCTCTCTCATGCCAATTGAGCCCGCTGTCAACAGCGGCTTGTGGCAAGGGGGAGGGCTGATCCAGGTGCAGATAGCTGCGCAAATTTGCTCATCGTCATCGCGCCAACCGGCAGTGATGGCACCCCGGTGGAGACCGGAAACCACTTGAATCAACGGGGCGCAGCCCGAACGGCCAAACGAGTCGGGATCATAGAGCACGGAGAGTTTGATATGTCAGAACAAGCAGTGTTGGTGGGTGGATGGACCGCATATCACAAGCTGACCGCCGAGGATCAGGCGGTATTTGATCAGGCGCTGAAAGGATTTGTCGGGGTACAATACACCCCCTTTGAAGTCTCCACCCAGGTGGTGGCTGGCACCAACTACCGCTTCAAGTGCAAGAGTACTGTGCCGCTTGCCAAACCGATCCATGGCGAAGCCGTGGTGCAGATCTTCAAATCACTGGACGGGGATGCCCATATCACCTCCATCACCCCGATCTGATTGGGTGCGGGGCAAGGCGGGGAGGGGGAAAGCTCTCAACCGGTTAGCTCCAGACTCCAGATAAAAGAAAGACGCCTTAGGGCGTCTTTTCTTTATCTATGCTCCGGCACTGCTGATATGTGGCCAGTATTTGTACTTATTGATTAATTTGTTGATCTTGCTCAGGAAACTATCATCATCTGCTTTTGCTTATCTGTCTTGCTCGCTAGGATATCCGTCTGGATATGACCTCTTTGAAGTCACCAATGAATCAGAACAGAGACTTCGCGTGGCTCAAAAGCAGTAAATTGGAGGGGCGGATGCCCTGCGATGCAGGCGGAGTACCCTTAGATCTACGTTATTCTTTTTGGAGGCAGCCATGCCAGATATGACATTGATCACCACAGCTTTAAACGGAATTAAAACTGCTACCGACATTGCACGCTTTCTCAAAGACAGTGACTTCTCACTGGAAAAAGCGGAACTCAAGTTAAAACTAGCAGATTTAGTTGGTGCTTTAGCTGATGTAAAAATGGAATTAGCAGAAATCCATGAAACGATCGCGCAGAAGGACAAAAAGATTGAAGAATTGGAGAGTGCTTTTCAAAGTAAAGATTCTTTAATTCGACATATCGATGCATTTTATGAAGTGGACGAAGCAGGAAATCCACATGGGATTGCGCACTGTCTAAAATGCTGGGAAATTGAGCATAAAAAGCGTCCTCTAATTAAAAAGGCGACGAACCGCCACATCCATGTATGTCCCGCATGTGCTCATGAGTACGCAGATTGGCGATCACAACCAATAGAAGGGAAGCCCGAGTAGGCACTAACAATGCGCTCAATTGCTGCTCGCAAATAGCTAATCGCCAAGAGCCTCGCTTTTAATAGTCCGTTAGCTTAATCGTTATGTACATATTTTTAATATGCTGTAGGAATAGCTAGATGAGTGATTATCAGGATTTTTGTGAAGCATTTGGAGGATGCGCTAGTGATCCAGATTTTATGGATGATTGGCTGGCAGTGTACGGCCATGATAGTTCTGTTAAATCTCGGCTGGCGCTATTTGATTACACTGATATCGCAAATAAATATAGTTTGTCTAACAATGAAATAGAACAAATAAAAAGTTATATGAATATTTATAATATTCAAGGCTTTAAAAGTCAAAAAGAGGCCAATAAATATATAACCAACAAAAACCGTTGGGGTGAGTTTCCTGATATAAGGTCGCTGAATGATCATGGTGCATATAAAAATGTTCCTGGTATTTTACCCAAGTTTTATCGTATAACTTGTGAAATTCTCGATATTACAAAAGGAAATGGTGCACCACTGATAAAAGCTACCAAGTATTAAGGACACATAACAAGCCGTTCAAGTGAGACTGCTAAATTTTGACTAAGTTCTGCTTCTTTACTCAAATTTTGCCAAGCATTACCATAGCCTAATGCTGTTGGGTGCAATGAAATTGCACCGCTAATTTAATCTCTGCTCCCTTGAATGAGAAATACTCAGCAAACGGTGCAGTGCGCTGCGCTTATTGCACCCTACGTCTATTCGTCAATTCGCTGGGGGGGCGGCTGAGCGCCATGCCTTGCCAAAGCAACAAAAGGGGCGATCTGCGCCCCGATTCTTCTGATCTCCCCGTTTTATATCGCCGCCCGCTTGTCCGGCGTTGCCTGATTGTCTGCTGACTCACTACCAAGATGCCTGTTTTCCTCATCAGGCGGGCTGAAAAAAGCCACCTTTACTCATACCTCGCCGCTTCCCAGGCGTGGATCGCCTGTTTGCGGGTCTCGCCCCAGTGATAGCCGCCGAGTTTGCCGTTTTGCTGGATGACCCGGTGGCAGGGGATCATCAAGGCGACGGGGTTGGCGCCCACCGCCAGCCCCACGGCGCGGGCGGCTTTGGGGTTGCCGACGGCGCTCGCCACCTGGGCGTAGCTCACCACCTTGGCGGGCGGGATCTGCAGCAGCGCCCGCCAGACGCTGATCTGAAAGTTGGTACCGCTCACGTGCAAGGAGATGGGGCGATCCGGCGCCTTGCTGCCATCGAACATGGTGTTGATGACCCCTTGGGTGCGTGATGGCGCTTCTTGCAGCGTTGCCTCAGGCCAGCTGTGGGCGAGGGCGGCCAGCGGCGTCTCTGGGGTCTGGTCATCGAGAAACGAGAAGTTGCACACCCCCCGTTGGGTCAGGGCGACGAATGCCTGACCGAAAGGGGTGTCGTGCACCCCGTGATCGATAACCAACCCGGCCCCGCGCTGCTTGTACTCGCCCGGCGTCACCGCTTCGAGCTGCACGAAGTGATCGTAGAGCCGCGAGCCGCTACTAAGGCCCAGGGTATCGGCCACCTCAAGCAGCGGACGCGACTCCTGCAGCAGCGCCTTGGCCCGCTCCAGGGTCAGCACCTGCAGATAGCGTTTGGGCGTCACTCCGGCCCAGCGGCTGAACAGCCGCTGGAAGTGAAAGGGACTTAAGTGAACATGCGCCGCTATCTCGTCCAGAGTGGGCTGGCGCTCCACCTGACTTGCGATAAAACGGATGGCATCGGCGATGCGGGCGTAATCAGACATAAGGCGCTCTCACGATAAGTTTGCGGTCGCAGGGTCTTGGGGGCGACAAGGTCATGTGCGACAAATTGATACCCCACCATCGGCCAGCAGCGCAATGCCGGTGGTAAAGCTGGATGCATCGGACACGAGATAAAGGGCCGAGCGGGCGATCTCCTCCGGTTGGGCCAGCCGTTTGAGGGCATGCATATTCTGCACAAAGGCGAGGCTCTCTGGCGTATTGGCAAAAGCCCGCCCCATGGGGGTGTCGGTACCCCCCGGCAGCAGGGCGTTGACCCGCACCCCTTGTGCCCCATACTCGGCAGCCAGCACCCGGGTCAGGCCAATGAGGCCTGCCTTGCTCGCCGCATAGGCCGCCATGCCGGGCAGCCCCAGGGTATGGCCGACAAAGGTAGAGGTAAAAATAAGCGAGCCGCCGCCACGCGCCAGCATGGCGGGGATCTGGTACTTGGCTCCCACAAAGGCGCTGGTGAGGTTGGTATCCAGAATTTCCTGCCACTGCGTCAGTTCAAGCTCCTCTACGCTGCCCGGCGTGCCTGTGGTACCTGCGTTGTTGAAGGCGATATCGAGCCCGCCGAAACGGGTTAGCGCGAGATCAACAAGGTCGCGGGCGTAACTCTCGCTTTTCACATCTCCCGCCAGACTTACCGCCTGGCCCCCCTCATGGCGGATCTCCTCCACCAGCAGATCCAGTTCGGGCTGGCGGCGGGCGCCGACGACGACGCAGGCCCCTTCGCGGGCAAACAGGATGGCGCTGGCGCGACCGATGCCGGAGCTGGCGCCGGTGATGATGGCGACCTTGTTGGACAGTAATGACATGGCAGTTCCCTCGCTGAGTGTGTTGTGCGCCAGCTAAGTGGCTCACAGGGTTGGTTGTGGATTGGAACCCCAATAGGTTCCAACCGACTTGGGTTTGGCCCCCACTATGGCAACCGCTCCTCGCCGGGACGACCCGAATCTTGCTCTCTTTGTCCCCAAGTCGTTTTGCTACATGTCGAAACAGGCCTTCGCGGCAACAAAAGGGGCGAACTGCGCCCCAAATTCTTTATAATGCCCCCCTTTAAAATCGCCGGATCCAGGTTCGGCGCGCGTTGATGGTCACTGTGCCATCAGGCAGATCATCAGGATTGAGAAACGGTTATGCATACTCTGGAACAGCTGCGCGCAGGTGAACTGTGCTGTGCCCGCCATTTGAAGCTTTGTGAAAACCTGACGGAGTTCCCCAGCGAGATTTTGAGCCTGAAAGAGACGCTGGAGGTGCTGGATTTGACCGGCAACCAGCTAAGCGCACTCCCTGACGAGCTGGCCGGGTTCAGCAAACTGCGCATTATCTTCTGCTCCGAGAACCGCTTTACCGAGCTGCCCGAGGTGCTGGGACGCTGTCCGGCGCTTACTATGGTGGGTTTTAAGGCCAACCGGATTGCCACCGTCTCGGCCAGGGCGCTGCCCGCCGGTTTGCGCTGGTTGATCCTGACCGATAACCAGATTGAAAGTCTGCCGGACGAGCTGGGCCAGTGCGACGCTCTGCAAAAGCTGATGCTGGCGGGCAACCGCCTGCGCGAGCTGCCCGCAAGTCTTGCCAACTGCCGCAATCTGGAGCTGCTGCGTATCGCCGCCAACCGCATCGAACGCTTCCCCGAGTGGCTGCTGTCGCTGCCTCGCCTTTCATGGCTTGCCTACTCCGGCAACCCCTTTAGCGAAGGGGAGGAGGCGCGGGCCATCGATGATGCCCATGTCACGCCGATTGCCTGGGAGACGCTGGCGCTGGGCGAGCTGCTGGGGCAGGGAGCATCCGGCGTTATCCATCGCGCCACCCTTGTGGGTAATCCTGCAGATGAAGTGACTCAGGCGAGCGACAGAGGCGATGACAGTCAGGTGGCGGTCAAGCTGTTCAAGGGGGCGGTGACCAGCGACGGGCTTCCCCGCTGCGAGATGGCGGCATCGCTGGCGGCGGGCACTCATCCCAACCTTATCAAGGTGATAGGCAAGGTGGCGGATCACCCCTCCGGCATTCCGGCGCTGGTAATGGCGCTGATAGACCCAGATTTTATCAACATGGCGGGGCCGCCGAGCCTGGACTCCTGCACCCGGGATGTCTATCCCGAGGATCTGCATCTGAGTGTGCCGGATGCGCTGGCGATGGCCCATGGCATCGCCTCGGTGGCGGGCCATCTGCACCGCGCGGGCATCATGCACGGGGATCTCTACGGCCACAATATCCTCTTTGCCCGTGAGCCTGGCGCCCCGGCCCACGCCCTGCTGGGGGATTTTGGCGCCGCTTCCTTATATGGCCGCAGCAACCGCGAGCGGGCCGTGGGCCTTGAGCGACTGGAAGTGCGCGCCTTTGGTTGCTTGCTGGAGGAGCTGTTGGCCCATTGCGATACGCAAGACTCACCGCTTGATGGGTTGCATCAGCTCAAAGCGGCCTGCCTCTCGGAACTCCCCGCCGATCGTCCCGATTTTGCTTATATCGAGCGTCAGCTGGCGGCCGCTCGCGCCACGCTGTCGTGATCTTTCTGGCGTTGGCAGGCACGTTTTGGCCTGCCAACGTCATTCATTTTATTCATTCATCGCCATACACCCATGACGTTTTGCATGGGTTGGTATACCTCTGCCCGTCATAAGCACAGCCAATAGCGCCCATTGCGACAGCGAGGCGCACGGAAAGGTGACGTCCCGCCATTCGCCCGATAACACGCAGAGGCAGCGTGGCAAAAAGGGAAGGGCAGAGGGTTGCGCGGTGCCGGTTAAGTTGTGATATTGAGGCATCTTTAGTACAGAAGGGTAATAACGATGGAAGCTGCGTTTTGGCATCAGCGTTGGGAAGAGAACCGGATTGGCTTTCATCAGGCGGACTTCAACCACTGGCTGCAATCCTGGTGGTCAGCCCAGCAAGCGGACGAGCCGGTGCTGGTTCCCCTGTGTGGCAAATCCCGCGACATGCTCTGGCTGAGCGCTCAGGGCCATCCGGTCGACGGTTTCGAGCTATCGAGCCTTGCCGTCAGCCAGTTCTTCAGTGAAAACCAGCTCGCCGCGACCGTGAGCGAGGTGGGCCCTTATCAGTGCCATCAGGTGGACAGCCTGCGCATTTTTCAGGGGGATTTTTTCGCCGCCCCCAGTCTGGGTCGCCGTTACAGGCTGGTCTATGACCGCGCGGCGCTGATCGCCTTGCCGACCGCGATGCGCCGCCAGTATGCAGCCCTGATCAGTTCGCTGGTCGAGACCGGCGGCCAGATCCTGCTGGTGACCCTTGAATATCAGCCGGAGCAGCAGAGTCAGCCCCCCTTCTCGGTGGGTGAGATGGAGGTGCGAGCCCTGTTTGAGCGCGATTTTCGTATCGAGGTGCTGGGGCGCGCCGCCGAGGTGGATCACCCGCGGGTGCTGTCGGGTCAGCTCTCCTACTTCGATGAGGTGGCCTACCGGCTGGTTCGCCGTGGTTAACGGGCAGCTAACGGGCAGTCAAAGGGTGATCTGCGCCGACAAATCATCGAGCTGCAAGCTCTTCGCTACCTCCTTTGACGTAGATCAACGTGACTGATGGGGGGAGTGCCTAATATGAGGCTGTTTCTCAATCACTGTTGGCATTGCAAAGCGAGTATCGGGTCTTTCCCGCTTGCTGATCAGCAACTCAGTGTCTGATTTTCACGCTCATGTTCACTTTTGGCGGCTTTGGTCGCAATTGTTATGGTTTTTCCAGCCGACCCTGATGGGTCGGCTTTTTATTGTCTGCTATTTGCCGTGGGCAGGAAAAACGGGGGATGTCGAGGCCTGATCAGGCCTCGAAGGTGGCGGCATTGAGCCGAAATGCCCGTGGATCGTCGATAAACTGGCCGGTGATCCGCTCGTCATGTTCGTGCCCCTGACCATAGCTGCAGAGGATCAGCCGATCGGAGGTGCGCGATCGCAGCTGGGTGATAAAGCGCACCAGGTCGGCGCGGCTCAACTTGCCCACCTCGTCGCAGACCCGCTCCCGCTGATCGAACCCCAGGTCCTTGTTGCCAATACTGACCCACAACCGCTGGCCGCGACTGCGCAGATTGGCATCCCGCTCGCTGAGCTGGGCTTGCAGCCCCGCCTTGCTCTCCTGCCACTGCTGCTCGGTAAATTCGAGCATGGCGAGCGGGAAGAGGTCGATAAACTCCTCCACCGCATCGAGCAGGATCTGCGGCCCCGCCACCGGCGACTGGATATAGAAAATCAGCCCCGGATGGCGATTGAGGGGCAGGTTACCGGCGCCCACCACATAACCCAGTTGCTGGCGGGTGCGCAGCTCGTGGAAGAAGGTGGAGGACATGATGTGGTTCGCCAGGGTAAAGCAGGCGAGATCCCGCGCCCGGGTGGTGCGGGACTGGTAGTAGACCAGCAGTGCCGAGTCTTCGTGATCGCAACCCTGCTCGCGAATAAGGGTGCCTCTGTCCTGAATGGAGATGAGCGGGCGGCGGGTCTCGCCGCTCGGCTTGCTGCTGGTGCCATTGATATCGCTCAGGTGGCGCTCCATCAGGGCGGCCAGCTCCAGCGCTTCGGCGGCAGTCCAGTCGCCATGCACCAGCGCCTCGACATGCACCTCGCCAAACAGCTGGGCCACGAAGCCGGGCATCTCCTCCAGCTCGACGGTGCGCAGGTGGCGCAGCAACTGCTCGAACGGCGGGTTGTTCGGTTGCAACAGGCTGGTGAGCTGGTTAAAGAGCTGGGAGATGGGGCGCGCCTTGGACTGGTTGTCCCAGTTGCGGATGAGCTGCTCCTTGATCTCGGCGAAGCGACCAGGATCCGGATACCCCAGGGTGCGGTTGCCGAGGATCATGTCGAGCAACAGCGGCTGCTTGTCGGCAAAACCGCTCAGGTTGATGGTAAAGCCCCCCTGATGGGCATAGATCTGATAGCCCAGCCCCGCCAGCTCCGCCGGATAGGTGAGGGCGTTGAGATGGTCGGCCAACAGCTCCACGGCGAGGCGCGCCATGGCGATATTGCGCGGATTTTTGACAGCATGTTCGCTGTCGATGGAGATGTAGAGATTGCCCTTGGGCACGCTGAACAGGTGCTCATGGAGGTGCCAGAGGCGAAAACCGGGGCGATCGATAAGGCAGGCGGGCATGTCGGCGGCAAGCTCGGGTGTGCGCGGATCGAGTCTACTGCTGATAAAGGGGTTGGGCTTGGGCAGCGCCAGCGCCGGATCCGGCTCGCTCTGCTGCCAGCGAATTTTCTCGGCCTCGGTAATAGTCGCCACGCTGTAGGGGGTCTGATACCAGCGGGCCAGCCGATCGGTCGCCACTTCCGGCGCAGTGATGGTGATACGCAAATTGTGCGGGGTGAGCTTGGCGAGGAAGCGGCGGATCAGCCCCTCGTCATATTCGCGCATCATGTAGTCGCCGTAGAGCAGATCCTCAGGTTTGTAGCTAAAGAGGTTGAGCACCAACCCCGACACCGTATCGAGGGGGCGGCCGCGCTCCTGAAAACGGAACGCCGATTCGAGCACGGTCCGTTTTTCGTCATAGCGCCAGCTCTGCAGCCCTTCGCAGCCAATCAGTTTCAGATAGCCAAACAGGGCGGCGAGGATGTCGTCCACATGCTCAAGGCCCAGAGGTGTGAGGCCGAAGTTGACGCCAAAATCCTTGAAGTTGGCGCCGCTGATGCCACCGCCCGCCGAGAGCTGGTTGACCCAGCCTTTCGCCTTGAGCAGAGAGAGCAGGCTGCCATCCCCCTCATAACCAATCAGATGGCTCAGGAAGGTGAGGGGCTTTTTGTCGTAAAACTCGTCCACATTGGGCAAGGGGAAGCTGAGCGACAGCTTGCGGGTCTCCTTGACCGGATTGATGTGGATGCGCACGCCGAGATCGTCGAGCCGGTAGAGTGGCATGGTGAGAGTCGGGGTTCCCAAATTGCGATTCAAAATGGGAGCAAAGTAGCGACAGCACCACTGCAACTGGGTATCGATGGATTCCGGCGAGATCATCACCAGCGCCATGCGATCCGCGCTGTAGTGGCTTTCGTAAAAACGGATAAGGTCGGAGCGCAGATCCCGTCCCGGTAGATCAGCCAGGGTATCGAGGTTGCCCACCGAGAACTTGGAGAAGGGGTGCGCCGGGTTGACTGTCTCTTTATGTACCTGATAGCTGCGGCGCATGTCGTCCTGCAGTTTGAGGCGATACTCGGAGTCGACCGCGTTGCGCTCCTTGTCCACCCACTCCGGATCAAAGGTGGGGCAGATAAAGAACTGGGAGAAGCGATCCAGCCCCGCTTCGAAGAAGCCGTTGTCGATCTCGAAGAAGAAGTTGGTGAACTCGGTACCGGTCCAGGCGTTGTTGCTGCCGCCATGACGGCTCATAAATTGCTGGTACTCACCAGGCTTGGGGTAGGTGCAGGTGCCGAGAAACAGCATGTGCTCCAGAAAATGGGCCATTCCCTGCCGGTCGGCGGGATCGTCAAAATGGCCGGTATTGACCGCCAGAGAAGCGGCGGATTTGTCGGTGTCGGGATCACAAATCAACAAGACCCTGAGCCGGTTGGCCAGCTCCAGAAAATGGTATTGCCGATGGTCATTGGGACTGGCATATGGGCTCATTGGCGTGTGACTCACGTTGGATTTATTTGAATTTAAACATGATTATCGACCCCGCTATCCCGTCAGGCAAACCCTTTTCTGAGAGGTAGCGCAATTGTTTCCACACCCGTGGCGGGGTAAGATCCCCCGGCTATCAAAACAGGCCCGTTGGGCGAGGTTGTAATGAAGATCTATATCATGCGTCATGGCCAGGCTGGCATGAATGCGAAAACAGATGAACAGCGTCCATTGACCGAGCAGGGTATTGAAGAGTCTATCCAGATGGCCCGCTGGCTGGCGCCTCAGCTGATTGGCCCGCTGGATCGGGTGATCCACAGCAACTATCTGCGGGCACGCCAGACCTGGCAAGCCATATGCAGTGAATTACCTGACGCAGCAGCCGTTGAAGAGAGTGGCGACATTACCCCGTACGGTGATCCCGCTTTCGTGGCCAGCTACCTCACCACTCTGGCTGAACAACATGACCAGATCCTGATGGTCAGCCATCTGCCGCTGGTGGGTTATCTGGTGCAAAGCCTCTGCCCGGCAGCAGGAGCACCCATGTTCGCCACCTCGGGGATCGCTTGTATCGAGTGGCACGATGGCAAAGGAGCCTTGCTCTGGCTCGAAGGGCCGCATACAATAGGCTAAAAGTTAATAAAAAGTTATAGATTGAATTTTTTGGGAAGAGATGGGCGAGTTTTCCGGATTTTTATAAATATTTTACGGAATTAATTCGCAGAAGCTGCTGTCATACGGATACAACTGCAAGAGGTTGCAAACGATGAGAGTGTTCAAGAAGTACCTGCCACTGATGGTGGCAAAGCATGTCAAAACCTTCTTTAAAGGTCGGATTTACATCCATGGTCGGGGGCGGTTTGATTTCCAATCCGGTTTGTTGCTGATGCCGAATCCGGCGGATATTCCCCATCGCCAGACAGTCACCGAGGTCAACGAGCTGATCTCCAGACTGCACATGGATGCCGCGTGATGCGCTTCTGAACCTGTTTCTGCACTGATATGCCCGCACTTTTGCGGGCATATTTGTTTCTGGCGGCTGGCGTTCACCGCGTGGCTGTTCAGGCCCACACCTTTGTTTCTCTCCCATCGCCCTCTATACTGGCCCGCTGTTGTCTCTTCGGTCTGGATCCTCTCATGCCCCTTGCCTTTCTGTTTCCCTTCTCCTGCATTGCCATCTGGGCTGGCAATGGCATCGTCAGCAAACTGGCGGTTGGTGTGTTGTCCCCGGCAGCCTTGGCCTGGTCGCGCTGGGTGGTGGCTGCGTTGGTATTAAGCCCGTTTCTGGCCCGTCGGGTATGGCGTGCGCGTGCCCGTCTGCGCGCTGGCCTTTGGCAGATCGCCATGCTCGCCTCGCTGGGCATGGTGCTCAACCAGACTTTTGGGTACTACGCGGCGCAAACCCTAGGGGCTACCGAGATGGGGTTGATGATGGGACTGACGCCGCTGCTGACCGTGCTGTTCAGTATCTGGCTGCTGCGCGAGCGGCCCACCTGGGGCGCCGTGCTGGGGGCGCTGCTCTCCATCCTCGGCTTGTCTATCTTGCTGGGGCAGGGGGATCCGACCCGGCTGTTTACCCAAGGCATTCATATCGGCTCTGTCTATATGCTGATCTCGGCCGGTACTTATGCCCTTTACAGCGTGCTGCTCAAGAAGTGGGATCTGGGGCTCGACAACTGGTCGCTGCTCTACGGTCAGGTGATCTGCAGTGTGGTGATCCTGACCCCCTTCTTTTTGCTGATGGATGGCCAGTGGCCGGATGGCCGGGCCCTGTGGCTGATCCTCTATGCCGGTATCCCCACTTCGGCGCTTTCGCCCTGGCTCTGGATGCAGGGTATCGCCCTGCTCGGTGCCAACCGTACCGCCATCTTTATGAACCTGCTGCCGGTGATGACGGCTGGCCTTGCCATCACCCTGCTGGGTGAGCGGTTGACCAGCTATCACCTGATCGGGGGCGGTCTGACCCTGCTGGGTGTCTTGCTGGCACAGCTGCTGGTGCGTCCGGTGGTGATGGGTCGCCGTCGGGTGGTGTTGGCACCCTGTCCCGAAGAGTAATCTTGCGTGAAGGTGTAAGTAGGCCCAATGGCCTGCTTGGCCGCCAATGAAAAGCGCCTGCAGCAATGCAGGCGCTTTTTTATGGTTACATCTTCCTAGCCGGTTACTGGGCAACCAGATAGAGCTCCTTGCTGTAGACCACATCCTGCGGGTTAAGGTGGGGATAGCCTTTCACGAAAGGCTTGAGCAACCTTGATTTGACCGAGAAATAGATGGGGGCGATGGGGGCATCCGCATCAATGAGTGCCTCTGCCTGTTGATACAGGGCATTGCGTTCAGCGGGATCCAGCGAGTCGTGGGCCTTGGCCAGCAGGGCGTCGTACTCCTTGTTGAACCACTTGCCGCTGTTGGCACTGCTGCTGGAGGTCATGATATCGAGGAAGGTGGAGGCATCGTTATAGTCCCCGTTCCAGCCATAGCGGCTAACCCCGAAATCCCCCTCGTTGAGTGCCGAGACCATGGTCTTCCACTCCATGTTGTTGAGGGTGGCAGTGACCCCCAGGTTGTGTTTCCACATGGAGGAGACGGCCAGCGCAATCTTTTTGTGGCTCTCGTTGGTGTTGTAGAGAATGTCCACTGTGAGTGGCTTGTCCGGGCCATATCCCGCTTCGGCCAACAGGGCTTTGGCTTGCTTGATCCGCTCCTCTTTGCTCTGCAGCTGGCTGGCCGGTTTTTTCAATTCAAAACCGTCCACAATGGGGGGCGTGAAGCTATATGCGGCAATTTGTCCCTGTCCCAGGATCTTGTCGGTGATGGTCTCTCGGTCGATAGCGAGCGAGAGCGCCTTGCGTACTTTCGGGTCATCGAACGGTTTGCGCTGGGTATTGAAGACATAGTAATAGCTGGCCAGCGTGGGGACGCTGACCAGTTCTTCCGGGCTCTTGCTCTTGAGCTGTTTGTACTGCTCCAGCGGATAAGTGGTGTAGTGCAGTTCACCGGTGCGATAGCGGTTGTAGGCGGCGGTTTCCGAGACGATCTCCAGATAGACCACCTTGTTCAGGACGGTATGCTGGTTGTTCCAGTAGTGGGTATTGCGCTCGGCACTCAGCCGCTCGTTGGGGGTCCATTCCTTGAGCACAAAGGCACCGTTGGAGACGATATTGCCCGGTTTGACCCAATCCTTACCGAACTTTTCAATGGTGGCCTTGGGGGCCGGGAACGTGGTGTAGTGGGCAAGCGTCTTCAGGAAGAAGGGGACCGGATTTTTCAGGGTGACCTGCAGGGTGTGGTCATCGAGCGCCTTGATCCCGAGCTCTGACGGGCTCTTCTTGCCCTGGGTCACCTCGCTTGCATTGACCACTCCGGTCAACTCGATAAACCAGGCGTAGTTGGAGGCCGTCTTGGGATCGGCCGCCCGTTGCCAGCCGTAGACATAATCGGCGGCGGTGACCGGTTCACCGTTTGACCACTTGGCCTCGGGCCTCAGCTTGAAGGTGTAGACGGTACCTGTCTTGTCAATGTCGTAGCTGACGGCACCTGCTGGCTTGATCTTGCCGGTATTATCCAGCTCATAGAGCCCTTCAAACAGATCGTTGACGATGGCACTACCGGCGGTCTCTTCTACCAGCTGGGGGTCGATGGTGGTGGGTTCGGTGCCGATATTGGTCACGTAGATTTGTTGGGCATCCGGCAGCAGCTTGGTACCGGCAGGCACCTGGGCAGCCCAGGCGGGAAGGGCAAACAGTCCGGCTACCATGCCGGCAATGAGAGTCTTGTTCATTGATAATCCTTGAGTTTTATTTGCTTCCAAAGCGAAATCAGTGTGCTGGATTGGCGATCGGATCTCAAGAGGCAATGGCTGAGGGGACGGCAGGCCCATCAGACTCCATCTTTAATGACTCAAGGCCAGTCAGCTCATGGCTTGCCACAGGTTATTGCCACGAATTAAGAGGCCGAAAGTTATCGATTGAAACCGAATAAAACGCGCCTTTTACCATAACATGAGGCGAAATAGCCTATTTAATAGGCCGCTTAATTCGCTGCAAAAACAAAAAACAGACGTTACATTAGGTTACAAATCAAGGCCGCCGGTGATCGGCATTTTTTTTTGCCGATGCCTGCAAACGTTTTCAATGCCAACGGATGCGATCTAAAGGAACAAAAATGCGAAACATGATCACCATGGGTGAGTTCATCGTCAAAAAGCAGGCGGATTATCCTACCGCGACCGGCGAGCTGACCTCGTTGCTCAGCTCGATCCGCCTTGCTGCCAAGGTGGTGAACCGGGAGATCAACAAGGCGGGACTGGCGGATATCATCGGTTCCATGGGCGCTGAAAACGTACAGGGCGAGGTGCAGCAGAAGCTGGATGTCTACGCCAACGAACGCTTCAAGGCGGCGCTGGAAGCGCGCGGCGAGGTGTGCGGCATGGCTTCGGAAGAGGAAGAGGACTTCGTCGCCTTTGACTCGCCGCTCTCCAAAAACTCCAAGTATGTGGTGCTGATCGACCCGCTCGATGGCTCCTCCAATATCGACGTCAACGTCTCGGTCGGGACCATCTTCTCCATCTACCGCCGTTTGAGCCCGCAGGGTTCGCCGGTGACGCTGGAGGACTTTCTGCAACCGGGCAACCGTCAGGTCGCCGCCGGTTATGTGGTCTACGGCTCCTCCACCATGCTGGTCTACACCACCGGCTTTGGCGTTAACGGCTTTACCTACGATCCTTCCATCGGCTGCTTCTGCCTCTCCCACGAGAACATCCGCATTCCGGAAGAGGGCAAGATCTACTCCATCAACGAGGGCAACTACATCAAGTTCCCGGACGGGGTGAAGAAGTACCTCAAATATTGCCAGGAGCGCGACGAAGCGACCCACAGACCTTACACCTCCCGCTATATCGGCTCCCTGGTTTCCGATTTCCATCGCAACCTGCTCAAGGGCGGCATCTACATCTATCCGTCCGGCACCAACTCCCCGAACGGCAAGCTGCGGCTGCTCTATGAGTGCAACCCGATGGCGTTTCTGGTAGAGCAGGCTGGTGGCAAGGCCTCCGACGGTTTTGGCCGGATCATGGATATCCAGCCCACCGCGCTGCACCAGCGTACCCCTTACTTTGTTGGCTCGACCAAGATGGTGGAGCGGGCCGAGGCCTTTATGCGCGAGTTCTCCGCCCATGAGGATCCAGCCAACCAGGGCTGAACGTACGCAGTAGTCAGATAGCAAATAAAAAACGGGAGCCGGTATGGCTCCCGTTTTAGTTGGCGTTATCTGTCTGGCTCGCCGCTAGCGTTGCAGAGATTCACAGGCTGTTGTTGGCCAGATCAGCCAGCAAACCATCCACCAGTTTCAGGCGCATGGCGCGATCCTGGGTCGGCACCTGGAAACGCAGCCGAGTCGGCCCATCCATCTTGTAGACCCTTGGCTGGCTGGAGAGCAGCTTGACCAGATAGGCCGGATTGACCTTGGTCTCCTGGGTGAAGTCGAGATAGCCACCGCGCTCGCTCATCTCCACCCGGCGAATGCCAAGGGCGGTGGCACGCTGGCGGAAGGCGGCCAGCTCCAGCAGGGTTTTGGTTGCCTCCGGCAAGAGGCCAAAGCGGTCGATCAGCTCCACTTTCAGCTCCCGCAGCTCCTGCTCGTCTGCCGCGCTGGCGATCCGCTTGTACATGGAGAGGCGCATGTTGACGTCCGGAATATAGTCATCCGGCAGCAGCGCAGGCAGGCGCAGCTCCACCTCGGTGTGCTGGCTCATCAGCTGCTCCAGCGATGGCTCCTTGCCATTTTTCAGTGCCTCGACCGCCTGCTCCAGCATCTCCATATAGAGGGTGAAGCCGACCGATTCAATCTGGCCGCTCTGATCGTCGCCGAGCAGTTCGCCTGCGCCACGGATCTCCAGATCGTGGGTCGCCAGCGCAAAACCGGCGCCGAGATCTTCAAGCGACGCGATCGCCTCCAGCCGCTTGGCCGCATCCTTGGTCATCAGCTTGGGATGGGGGGTGAGCAGGTAGGCATAGGCCTGATGGTGAGAGCGGCCAACCCGACCCCGCAGCTGGTGCAACTGGGCCAGACCGAGATGATCCGCCCGATCCATGATGATGGTGTTGGCGCTCGGCACGTCGATGCCGGTCTCGATGATGGTGGTGCAGACCAGCAGGTTGAAGCGCTGGTGGTAGAAGTCGGACATGATCCGCTCAAGGTCGCGCTCGCGCATCTGGCCGTGGGCGATGCCGATGCGGGCCTCTGGCACCAGCTCCGCCAGGTCGGCTGCGCACTTCTCGATGCTCTCGACATCGTTGTGCAGATAGTAAACCTGACCGCCACGCTTGAGTTCCCGCAGTACCGCCTCGCGTACCACTGCCGGTTCGTGCTGGCGGACAAAGGTCTTGATGGCGAGCCGCTTGGCGGGCGGAGTGGCGATGATGGAGAGATCCCGCATGCCGGACATCGCCATATTGAGGGTGCGCGGAATAGGGGTGGCGGTGAGAGTGAGGATATCCACATCGGCCCGCAGCGCCTTGATCTTCTCCTTCTGGCGCACCCCGAATCTGTGCTCCTCATCGACGATGAGCAGTCCCAGATCCTTGAAGGTGAGTTCGGATCCGAGCAGCTTGTGGGTGCCGATGATGATATCCACCTTGCCTTCGGCCAATTCCTTCATCACAGCGCTCTGCTCCTTGGCGGAGCGGAAGCGGCTCAGTACCTCGACCCGCACCGGCCAGTTGGCGAAGCGGTCGCGGAAGTTGTCGTAGTGCTGTTGCGCCAGCAGGGTGGTGGGCACCAGCACGGCGACCTGTTTGCCGCCATGCACGGCCACAAACGCCGCCCGCATAGCCACTTCGGTCTTGCCGAAACCCACGTCGCCGCACACCAGTCGGTCCATGCTCTTGGCCTGACACATGTCCCCCAGCACCGCATTGATGGCGTTGAGCTGATCGTCGGTCTCCTCGAACGGGAAGCTGGCGGCAAATTGGCGATAGGCCTCTTTGTCGTGCTTGAAGGCAAAACCGGCGCGAGCGGCGCGATGAGCGTAGACATCCAGCAACTCGGCTGCCACGTCGCGCACCTTCTCCGCCGCCTTGCGCCGCGCCTTGCTCCAGGCTTCACCGCCGAGCTTGTGGCTGGGCGGGTTATCCGATCCGGTGTAGCGGCTGATAAGGTGCAAACTGGTAACCGGCACGAACAGCTTGTCGCCGCCGGCATATTCGAGGGTCAAAAACTCGGTGGGCAGACCACCGGCGTCGATGGTTTCGAGCCCCAGATAGCGGCCGACCCCGTGATCCAGATGGACCACCGGCTGACCCTGGGTCAGCTCGCCCAGGTTTCTGATCACCGCATCGGAGCTTAAGTTTTTGCTCTTCTCTCGCGCCCGTTTGCTGCGCACCTTGCCGCCCAGCAGTTCGGTCTCGGTGATCAGCGCCAATGGATCCTGACCGACCTCCTGCCACAGGAAGCCACGCTCAAGCGGTGCCACCAGCAGGCCGTGGCGATCCGGGCTCGCCATAAAGGCGTCGAGGGAGGGGAACTCTTTAGGTTGCAGCGAGATACGCGCCAGCAGATCGCCGAGCACCTCACGCCGTCCTTCCGACTCCACCGCAAACAGGGTGCGCCCGGCAAAGCCTTGCAGGAACTGGTTGAGCGCCAGCAGGGGTTGCTCCTTGCTGTGATCGAGTTGCAGATCCGGCAGGGCCGAGATAGGCAGATCGTGCTGACCAGCATCGCCCGCAGTGGCGGCCTCTTGCAGCCGCACCGCGCCATATTGGCCCAGAGAGGCAAAGAGCTGCTCCACCGGCAGATAGAGCTGGGCCGGTGGCAGTAGTGGGCGGGTGTTGTCCCAGCGTCTGTCTTCATAGCGCTGGCCGATATCGTTCCAGAAACGCTGGGCGGCGGGGTAGATATCCCCCACGGTGAGCAGCAGGGTCTCTTCCGGCAGGTAGTCAAACAGGCTGGCGGTCTGGTTGAAGAAGAGCGGCAGATAATACTCGATGCCAGCGGGCCAGCGTCCCTTGCTCACCTCCTGATAGACGGAACCCTCGGCCCGCGACAGCTCGAACTGCTCGCGGAACTGGCCGCGAAACAGCTCGATGGCCGCCTCGTCGGTAGGGTATTCCCGGGCGGGCAGCAGGCTGACCGTCTTGACCGGTTCGCTGGAACGCTGGGTTTCGGGATCGAACGGGCGGATGGAGTCCACTTCATCGTCGAAGAAGTCGATGCGATAGGGGCTGCTACTGCCCATGGGAAAGAGATCGAGCAGGGAGCCGCGAGCGGCAAATTCGCCATGTTCCAGCACCTGATCCACTGCCACGTAACCCGCCTCGGCGAGGCGCCCGCGCAGCTGTTGCAGATTGAGGCGCTGACCGGCCTTCACCATCAGGCTGTATTTGTCGAGATAGACCCGGGGGGCGCAGCGCAACATCAGGGTGGAGATGGGGACAATCAACACCCCCTTGCTCATCTGCGGCAGCTTGTAGAGAGTCTCGAGCCGCTGGGAGATGATGTCCTGATGGGGGGAGAAGGTGTCGTAGGGCAGGGTCTCCCAATCGGGGAACAACAATACGGGGGCGGACTGATCGGCTAGCTGCTTGTCTGCCAACAAGTACTGTAGCTCCTGCTCCAGGCGCAGGGCGCTCGGGGTATCGGCGGTGATAAGCAGTACCGGCCCCTTGGCTTCATTGGTGAGACGGGCTGCAATCAGCGAGAGGCTGCTGCCGACCAGCTGGCCGAGCGTGATCTTTTGGCCCGCTTTGGCGGGCAAGGCGGGGAGTGTCATTGGCATGGTTCGATTCTTTTAACGTTGACGTTATCTATCGCGACGTTCGCTCTGGTTAGCGCTGACGTTCTTGGGCACGCAGCTTGAGCTGCTTCGATTGCACGTGGAGGCTGGCACGAACCAGCAGTTCACGGTCATCTTCGCGGATCCGCACATAGTCGAGCTGCACATGGGTGCCATGTTCACCGCCGTCGAGCTGTTTGACCTGGCCATAGCAGTAGATGGCGGCCGCCTCTTCCCGCAGGAAGATCTTGAGGCGCACGATCTGGTGCAGATGCGGTGCATCACCGTGATCATGATAGGGGTGCAGGTAGGTGAGCTGGCCAGCCCCGAAGCGCAGAGTGTGGAAGCGCTGCTCCGGATGGTCCTGCAGGGAGAGCACATAGCCCATGATCATGTCGATCTTGCGGGACTGCTGATTGACGATCTCGATCAGATCGTGCATCGACTCGTTCTGGTTGCGCAGCAGGCGAGTGGTCACCAGATCGATGGAGGTAATGGCCGAAGAGATCCGAAAGGGCTCCGGCAGCTCAGCGTCCAGCTCCTCCAGAGAGGGGAGGTGGAAGTCGGCCGGCATGGGGATCACATTGACCGGCGTGGCATGAGTGACGCTGAAGAACTGTTCCTGCATGGAGGCTATCCCTTGTTGTCATGGACGGTTTCCCTTTATTATCCGGTATCTTATTTTGTTGGCAACGTACATATCCTTGAAGACCGGACTTTTTCAGCCCCTTTCGCTGGCCATCGGCCTGCGTTATGCAGGCTCGAAGCGCAGCAATCGCTTCGTCTCATTTATCTCCCTGTTCTCTACCTTTGGCATCGCCATCGGGGTCGCCGCCCTGATGGTGGTCATTTCGGTGATGAACGGTTTCGAAGGGCAGCTCAAAGGGCGTATCCTCGGGGTGATCCCCCATGTGGTGGTGACCAATCAGGCTGGCCGTATTGATGCCAACCCGCAAGGCTTGCCTGATCTGGCCAAATTACCCCATGTGGTTGCCTCTGCCCCCATGCTCGACAGCGAAGGGATGCTGCAAAGCCCCGGCCAGCTGACCGGGGTGAGCGTGCAGGGGATTGACCCTGCGAAGTGGCCCAAGGATGACATCCTCCATAGCCAGATGTTGGGGGGGCGCCTCGATACCCTGCAGGCCGGTCACTACCGCATCGTGCTGGGGCAGGGGGTGGCACGCCGCCTCAATGTCTCCATTGGCGATCAGGTTCGCCTGATCCTGACCGAAGGGACCCGCTTCACCCCGTTTGGCCGGGTACCGGCCCAGCGCCTCTTTACCGTCTCCGGCATCTTCGGGGTCGGCGCCGATGTAGATAACCAGATTGCGCTGATCGCGCTTGGGGATGCCCAGCGACTGCTGCGTCTGCCGCCAGAAACCGTCGGTGGCATTCGCCTCTGGCTCGATGATCCCTTTGCCGCTGACGAGGTGATCAAGACGCCGTTGCCTGACGGATTGGTCTGGCAGGATTGGCGCCGCGAGCGGGGCGAGCTGTTCCAGGCGGTCGCCATGGAAAAACGGATGATGGGGCTGATGCTGGTGCTGATCATCGCCGTCGCTACCTTCAACATCCTCTCCGCGCTGGTGATGGTGGTAACGGACAAGGAGGGCGAAGTGGCCATCCTGCGCACCATGGGCATGAGTGAATCGGGGATCGTCAAAATCTTCATGGTGCTCGGCGCCTCCAGCGGGGTGATTGGCGCCCTGTTTGGCGGACTGGCGGGCCTTGCGCTCTCCCTGGGTCTCAACCCTCTGCTCAATGCGGTGGGGCTCAACCTCTATATGGCGGCGGGCGGCAGTGGCCTGCCGGTGATTGTCGAGCCGGCTCAGGTCATCACCATTTTGCTGGGTGCTGTGCTGCTGAGCTTCAGTGCCACCCTCTACCCGGCGGCCCGCGCCGCGCGGGTGAAACCGGCCGAGGCGCTGCGTTATGAGTAATGCCGTGAATAATGCATCTTCTGTTGTGACTGGTGCCCCCGTAGTTGCGGGTGCCAGCGTTGTTACCGAGGCAAGTGGAGCCCCTGTTATGAATGAAGCCGTATCCCGTGAACCTCTGCTGCGCTGCCAGGCGCTCAATCATGTCTATAAAGAGGGGGAGCTGGAGACTCAGGTGCTCAAGGGGATCGATCTCTGCGTCGCGCCCGGCGAAATGCTGGCGGTGGTGGGGAGCTCCGGCTCCGGCAAGACCACTCTGCTGCATCTGATGGGGGCCCTCGACAACCCCTCCAGCGGCGCCGTGCTGTTCAAGGGGGAGGATATCCACCATTGGGACAGCCGTACCCAGGCTCGCTTTCGCAACCGCGAGCTGGGCTTTGTCTACCAGTTCCACCACCTGCTCTCCGAGTTCAGTGCGCTGGAAAATGCTGCAATGCCGCTGCTGATCGCCGGTGAGTCGGTGGCGGTTGCCACCGAAAAGGCGACCAAAATGTTGGGTAGGGTAGGGCTCTCCCATCGCTTGAATCACCGTCCCTCCGAGCTCTCCGGTGGCGAACGTCAACGTGTGGCGATCGCCCGGGCGCTGGTCAACGAACCGAGTCTGGTGCTGGCGGATGAACCTACCGGCAATCTGGATCACGCCAGTGCCACCGCGGTGTACGAACTGCTGTGTGAACTGAATCGTGAACTGGGCACCGCCTTTGTGGTGGTGACTCACGACTTGAGCCTGGCGGCCAAGCTCCATCGCCGGGTGACCCTGGTGAGTGGCGTGATGGCGGAGGTTGCCTGATGTTCAAACCGCTGCCCCTCTTTCTGGGCCTGCGTTACAGCCGCTCCCGCCGTCGCAACGGGTTTATCGCCTTTATCTCAGCCTCTTCCCTGATCGGTATCGCCCTCGGGGTGATGGCGCTGATCTTGGGCCTCTCCGCCATGAACGGTTTCGAGCGGGAGCTCAAAGACAGGGTGCTCTCCGTGGTGCCACAAGGTGAGCTGGACGCCGTCGAGCGGCCGTTGCCGGATTGGCCCCGTCTGCGCGACTACCTGCTGGCTCAGCCGGGCGTTGAGGCGGCAGCGCCGGTCATTCGCCTCAATGGCCTGCTGGAGCACGGCTCCGCCCTCAAGGGGGTGCAACTGCGCGCGGTATTGCCGGAGCTGGAAGCCAATTTGTCGGATGCGGGCAAATACATGACGGGCCGCGGCCTGCGTGAGCTGCAACCGGGTGAGCGTGGGGTGATCCTTGGCAAGACCATTGCCGACAAACTGGGCGTCAAGGTGGGTGACACTCTTGGTTTGTTGTTGCCACAAGGGGGTGATCAGACCGGGATCAAGAATCCCCGGCGCGAAGCCCTGACCGTGGTGGGGCTGCTGGAGATCGGCGGTCAGCTCGACGGGTTGCTCGGCTTTATGCATCTGGCCGATGCGCAAGCGATCACTGGTATGGGCAGCGATGTGGAGGGCTTCAGCCTGCGGGTGAGCGACGTGCTCAAGGCGCAATCCATCACGGTAGCCGCCGCGCAGCAGTTCCCCCATCATGTTTACATCCGTAGCTGGATGAACAGCCAAGGCTACCTCTATCAGGACATCCAGATGGTGCGTACCGTCATGTATGTGGTGATGCTGATGGTGGTGGCTGTCGCCTGCTTCAACATCGTCTCCACCCTGGTGATGGCGGTGAACGAGAAGCGCAGCGAGATTGCCATCCTGAAGACCATGGGGGCGAGCCCCGGCCAGATCCGGCTTACCTTCGTCATTCAGGGGATGGTCAACGGCGTGGCCGGTGCCCTGCTCGGTGCCCTGCTGGGTGGGCTGCTTTCGAGCAAGCTGACCCAGATCCTGAGCGTTGTCGAAAAGCTCATCGGTCACCGCTTCCTCAATCCGGATATCTACTTTATCGACTTTTTGCCGACCGAGTTGCATATGCAGGATCTGCTCATCGTGACGGGCGCCGCCATCCTGATGAGCCTGGTGGCGACACTCTATCCCGCCTGGCGGGCGAGCGGTCTGGTACCGTCCCGCGAGCTGGGTCACTGATGCGTTGCATCTAATGCGCAATAAAGAACGAAGGGCCCGCCGGTGCAAACCGGCGTGCCCTTCTGTTTTTCAGGTCATGTAGACTGGCTTAGTGAGCGTTAAGCTCATCGAGTGGCAGGGAGAAGCTGGCCACGAAGGTGTCGATAAAGTAGCGCATCTCATCGCTCATCCGGGCTGCCAGCATGGCCTCGAGGCGCTTGCGAGCCGGTTCGAACTCCCGGTTGCCGGCGTTGATCTCCTCCAGACATTTGGTATAGGCGCAGAGGGTGTCGGCATCTTTCACCAGCCTGGCCAGCTCGTCATCCTGGGCTGCCGAATCGAGCAGGGGGCGAAAGTCCTCCACCAGTTCCGGCGGCAGCATGCCAAGCAGACGCTGCTCGGCGGCCAGTTCTATCTTCTTGTACTCGCGGGCAATTTCGGGGTTGAAGTATTTGACCGGGGTAGGCAGATCGCCGGTCAGCACCTCACTGCTGTCGTGGTAGAGGGCCATCACGGCGGCGCGGTCGGCATTCACGCTGCCGCCAAACAGCCGGTTTTTGATGATGCCGAGGGCATGGGCCACCATGGCGACCTGCAGGCTGTGTTCGGCAATGTTTTCCGGCTGGATGTTGCGCATCAGGGGCCAGCGGTAGATGAGTTTCATGCGGGCGAGATTGGCGAAAAAGTGGCTGGGTAACATGATGGCCTCAACAAAAGAGAATAAAAAAGGGCAGACCCTAGTCTGCCCTTTTTTTCGTTGCAGGGCAGCGTCTGCCCGCGCATTTCCCGTGTTTAGCGGATATAGCGGCCCGATTCCGCCTCCTGGTTGGTCACAATCATCTGGCCGATAGGAGCCAGGCTGATCAGCGCCAGCTTGAGGTGCTGGATACCGAACGGGATACCGATAATGGTTACGAAGCAGGCCAGCGCGGAAGCGATGTGGCCGATGGCCAGCCAGACGCCGATCAGCACGAACCAGAGGATGTTGCCAATCAGCCCCAGAGTGCCGGTGCCGATATCGCTCTGGCCGGTCATGGTTTTGCGATTGACGGCCTGCTTGCCAAACGGGAAGAAGGTAAAGGTGCCGATCACGAAGCAGGCACGTCCCCAGGGGATGCCGACCAGCGAGATAAAGCAGACAAGACCGGCCAGCCACCAGGCCAGGCCCATAAAGACACCTCCCAGTACAAACCAGAGCAGATTGAACAAGAAGCGGAAAAAGGCCATGTGAGTGACTCCAGATCATCAATTTGGTTGCCACCATAACGAGGGAGGGGTAGGGACGCAATGGTTGATTGGCCCAATCGCCATTTGGCTGGTCAAATTGAGTCGCCGCCCGCAACGGTGGGCTGTTTTTCGGCGAAAGATGGGCAATAAAGCGGCGTTCGGATGAAAAAAGGTGAACAAACGCAAAATTATTGCCATCGGATAGTTGAAGTCGGGCTCCTCTCTCCCCATATAAAGGGCAGTTTTGCACGAATTGTGCTTGCACGCCGCTCAATGTGGGGGATGTGTGGCTCGACTCGACCAAAGTGCGCCGCTATAATGCCGCGTCATATTTTCTCATCACAAAGACATATCGTTGTCTTTATAAACAGGAAGACTCCGGGCTTTGCCCAGGGGCAATAAAGGGTCAGCACACAGTGCTGAGTTGAACGAGGTAGAAGAATGCAAGTTTCTGTAGAGACAACCCAGGGTCTGGAACGCCGTCTTACCATCACTGTACCGGCCGCTACCGTAGACGCCGCTGTGCGTAAAGAATTGAATGGCCTGGCCAAAACTCGTCGCATCGACGGTTTCCGTCCTGGCAAGGCTCCGGTTGCCATCATCAAGAAGATGTTCGGCGCCATGGCTCACGCCCGCGTTGCTGATGAAATGATGCAGAGCAACTTCATCAAAGCCATCATCGAAAACAAACTGAGCCCGGCCGGTGCCCCGACCATGGATCCGAAAGAGATCAAAGAAGGTCAGGATTTTGAATTCACCGCCACTTTCGAAGTGTATCCGGAGTTCGAAGTTGCAGGTCTCGAGACCATCAAGGTCGAGAAGCCGGTTGCTACCGTGAAGGATGAAGATCTGGCCAACATGATCGACACCCTGCGCAAGCAGCACGCTACTTGGGCTGATGCCGATGTTGCCGCTGCCAATGGCATGCGTGTGACCATGGACTTCGTCGGTTCCATCGACGGTGAAGAGTTCGACGGCGGCAAAGCTGAAGGCTTCAACCTGGTGCTGGGCGCTGGCCGTATGATCCCGGGCTTCGAAGACGCCATCCTGGGCAAGAAAGCTGGCGACGAGTTCACCATCGAAGTGACCTTCCCGGCTGACTACCACGCTGAAAACCTGAAAGGCAAAGAAGCCAAGTTCGCTTCCAAGCTGATCAAGGTTGAAGAGCAGATCCTGCCTGAGCTGACCGAAGAGTTCGTGAAGCGTTTCGGTATCGAAAGCGGTTCTGTTGAAGAGCTGAAAGCCGAAGTGCGCAAGAACATGGAGCGCGAACTGGCTCAAGCCCTGAAAAACAGCGTGAAAGAGCAGGTTCTGAACGGTCTGGTTGAAGCCAACCAAATCGACCTGCCGAAAGCAGCTGTTGCTCAAGAGATCGACGCACTGCGTCAGCAGGCTCTGCAGCGCTTCGGTGGCTTCCAGGGCGGCAACGCTCCCGAGCTGCCGGCTGAACTGTTCCAGGCTCAAGCCGAGCGTCGTGTACGCGTAGGCCTGCTGCTGGGTGACGTGATCCGTACCAACGAGATCAAGGCTGACGATGCTCGTGTAAACAGCATCATCGAGTCCATGGCGACTGCCTACGAAGATCCGAAGGAAGTGATCGAGTACTACCAGAAGAACGAACAGATGCTGAACGGCGTTCGTAACCTGGCAGTAGAAGATCAAGCCATCGACCTGATCCTGTCCAAAGCGCAAGTGACCGAGAAAGAAGTTGCCTTTGACGAAGTGATCAACAAGTCTGGCGCCGCTGCCTAAGAACATTTGACTTAAGGTCAAGACTGTTAAGTATAATGGCTCGTGTGATCTCCACTCGGGCCATTTTATTTTAGGGACAATGCCTTATGTACAAGAACTATAACGATATGACCGATTCTCCCAGCAATGCGCTGGTCCCCATCGTGGTCGAACAGACTGCCAAGGGTGAACGTTCCTACGATATTTACTCCCGTCTGCTGAAAGAGCGGGTGATCTTCCTGACTGGTCAGGTTGAAGATCACATGGCCAATCTGGTGGTTGCCCAGTTGCTGTTCCTCGAGTCCGAGAATCCGGACAAGGACATCTATATCTACATCAACTCGCCGGGTGGTTCGGTGACTGCAGGCATGTCCATCTATGACACCATGCAGTTCATCAAGCCGGATGTCAGCACCGTCTGCATGGGGCAGGCCTGCTCCATGGGGGCCTTCCTGCTGGCTGGCGGTGCCAAGGGCAAGCGTTTCTGCCTGCCTAACGCCCGTGTGATGATCCACCAGCCGCTGGGTGGCTTCCAGGGTCAGGCATCTGATATCCAGATCCACGCCCAGGAGATCCTGAAGATCAAAAATACCCTGAACGAGCGCCTGGCGTTCCACACCGGTCAGGACATGGCTACCATCGAGCGTGACACCGATCGTGACAACTTCATGTCCGCCGAGCAGGCCGTGGCCTATGGTCTGGTAGACGGTGTCCTGAGCCAGCGTAGCTGAGCAGGGTGTCCCGGTCTGTTGTAAACTCAACAGGCCGATCCATCCTCTATTGATAAAACGAGGTTGCTGAATGACAGAGAAACGCAAGGGTGAGGGTGATAAGCTGCTCTACTGCTCTTTTTGCGGCAAAAGCCAGCATGAAGTGCGCAAGCTGATCGCTGGCCCTTCCGTCTACATATGTGATGAGTGCGTCGAGCTGTGCAACGACATCATCCGCGAAGAGATCCGCGAGATCTCTCCCAAACGCGATGGTAACGAGCTGCCAACCCCTCATCAGATCCGCGCTCATCTCGATGACTATGTGATCGGGCAGGAGTATGCCAAGAAGGTGTTGGCCGTTGCCGTCTACAACCACTACAAGCGTCTGCGCAACAGCGGCGAAAACAGTGGTGTGGAGCTCGGCAAATCCAACATCCTGCTGATTGGCCCGACCGGTAGCGGTAAAACCCTGCTGGCCGAGACTCTGGCTCGTCTGCTGGATGTGCCGTTCACCATGGCCGATGCGACCACCCTGACCGAAGCCGGTTATGTGGGCGAGGACGTGGAGAACATCATCCAGAAGCTGCTGCAAAAGTGTGACTACGACGTAGAGAAGGCCCAGCGTGGCATCGTCTACATCGACGAGATCGACAAGATTTCCCGCAAGTCGGACAACCCCTCCATCACCCGCGATGTCTCTGGGGAAGGGGTACAGCAGGCACTGCTCAAGCTGATCGAAGGGACCATCGCTTCCGTGCCGCCGCAAGGTGGTCGCAAGCATCCGCAGCAGGAGTTCTTGCAGGTTGATACCTCCAAGATCCTCTTCATCTGTGGCGGTGCCTTTGCCGGTCTGGACAAGGTGATCGAGCAGCGTTCCGTGAAGGGAACCGGTATCGGTTTTGGCGCCGAGGTGAAATCTAAGGATGCCAAGGCCACCCTGAGCGAGACCTTCGCCAAGGTGGAGCCGGAAGATCTGATCAAGTATGGTCTGATCCCCGAGTTCATCGGCCGTCTGCCGGTGGTCGCGACCCTGACCGAGCTGGATGAGTCTGCGCTTATCCAGATCCTGAAAGAGCCGAAAAACGCGCTGACCAAACAGTACGCTGCGTTGTTCGACCTGGAAGGGGTCGAGCTGGAGTTCCGTGACGACGCACTCAACGCCATTGCTCGCAAGGCGATGGAGCGTAAAACCGGTGCTCGTGGTCTGCGTTCCATCGTAGAAGCCGTGCTGCTGGATACCATGTATGACCTGCCTTCTCTGGAAGGGGTCAGCAAGGTGGTGATCGACGAGACCGTGATCAAAGGGGACTCCGCGCCCTTGATGATTTACGAAAATCCCGAAACCCAGGCTGCTGCATCAGAGTAAATGTCTGATTTTTAATCGAATGGAAGGGGCTTTTTGCCCCTTTCATGCTTTTTACGGTTTCGGCGATTGAATCTCATCTCAGCGCCCCCATATACTCAGCCAAGCGCTTTGCCAACGGTATAACAAGCCGAGAGGACATATATGAACCTAGAGCGTTCAGAACGCATCGAGATTCCCGTCCTGCCTCTTCGTGACGTGGTGGTTTATCCCCACATGGTCATTCCACTCTTTGTGGGGCGGGAAAAATCCATTCGCTGTCTGGAAGCGGCCATGGAGCAGGACAAGAAAGTTCTGCTGGTGGCCCAGAAGGATGCGTCAACCGATGAGCCAACGGTGGAGGAGATCTTCACCGTCGGGACAGTGGCCAATATTCTGCAGATGCTCAAGCTGCCGGATGGCACCGTCAAGGTGCTGGTAGAGGGGGGACAGCGTGCCCGCCTGGAGCGGATGATCGACGACAAGGATTTCTTTGTCTGCGAGGCCCAGTACATCCCCTCCCAAGCCATTGAGGAGAAGGATCAGGAAGTGCTGGTTCGCTCCGCCATCGGCCAGTTTGAAGGCTATATCAAGCTCAACAAGAAGATCCCGCCCGAGGTACTGACCTCGATCTCGGCGATCGACGATGCTGCGCGTCTGGCTGACACCATGGCGGCCCACATGCCGCTCAAGCTGGAAGACAAGCAGAAGGTGCTGGAGATCGTCTCGGTTTCCGAGCGCATCGAATTCCTGATGGCGATGATGGAGTCGGAAATTGACCTGCTGCAGGTCGAGAAGCGCATCCGTACTCGCGTCAAGAAGCAGATGGAAAAGAGCCAGCGCGAGTATTACCTCAACGAGCAGATGAAGGCCATCCAGAAAGAGCTGGGTGAGCTGGAAGATAGCCCGGATGAGTTTGAAGCCCTCAATCGCAAGATTGAAGAGGCTGGCATGCCGGAAGATGCCCGTGAAAAGGCCCAGGCCGAGCTTGCCAAGCTGAAGATGATGTCTCCCATGTCCGCCGAGGCTACCGTGGTGCGCAGCTATGTGGACTGGATGGTACAGGTGCCGTGGAAGGCGCGATCCAAGGTCAAGAAAGACCTTGGCAAGGCGCAAGAGGTGCTGGATGCCGATCACTATGGCCTTGAGAAGGTCAAGGATCGCATCCTCGAATATCTGGCGGTGCAGGCGCGCGTCAATAAGCTCAAGGGCCCCATCCTCTGTTTGGTTGGCCCTCCCGGTGTGGGCAAGACCTCGCTGGGCCAATCCATCGCCAAGGCGACGGGCCGCAAATATGTGCGTATGGCTCTCGGTGGGGTGCGTGACGAAGCGGAGATCCGCGGTCACCGCCGTACCTATATCGGTTCCATGCCCGGCAAGCTCATCCAGAAGATGGCGAAAGTCGGCGTGAAGAACCCGCTGTTCCTGCTCGACGAGATCGACAAGATGAGCTCGGACATGCGCGGCGATCCCGCATCCGCCTTGCTGGAAGTGCTGGATCCGGAACAGAACAACAGCTTCAACGATCACTATCTGGAAGTGGATTATGACCTGTCGGACGTCATGTTCGTGGCTACCTCCAACTCCATGAACATCCCGGGTCCGTTGCTGGACCGGATGGAAGTGATCCGTCTCTCCGGTTACACCGAAGATGAGAAGCTCAACATTGCCAAGCAGCATCTGGTTGCCAAGCAGATCCAGCGTAACGGCCTGAAAGAGTCCGAGATCACCATCGAAGATTCTGCCCTGGTCGGAGTGATCCGTTACTACACCCGCGAGGCGGGGGTGCGGAGTCTGGAGCGCGAGATCTCCAAGATTTGTCGCAAGGCGGTCAAGCGCATCCTGCTGGACAAGAGCATCAAGCATGTTCAGGTCAATCAGGAGAACCTCAAGGAGTTCCTCGGGGTGCAGCGTTTCGATTACGGCAAGGCCACCGACCAGAATCAAGTGGGTCAGGTGTGTGGTCTGGCGTGGACCGAAGTGGGGGGCGATCTGCTCACCATCGAGACCACCAACATGCCGGGCAAGGGCAAGCTCACTTATACCGGTTCTCTCGGTGATGTGATGCAGGAGTCCATCCAGGCGGCCATGACCGTCGTGCGTGCCCGTGCCGAGAAGCTGCGCATCAACGCCGACTTCTACGAGAAGCGCGATATCCACGTGCACGTACCGGAAGGTGCAACCCCGAAAGATGGTCCGAGCGCCGGTATCGCCATGTGTACTGCCCTGGTCTCCAGCTTGACCGGTAATCCGGTTCGTGCTGATGTGGCGATGACAGGGGAGATCACCTTGCGCGGCGAAGTGCTGCCCATCGGTGGTCTCAAGGAGAAGTTGCTGGCAGCCCACCGTGGCGGCATCAAGCGAGTGCTTATTCCGAAAGAGAACGAGCGTGACCTTGAGGAGATCCCGGCAAACGTCAAACAAGACCTTGAAATTTATCCGGTTCGCTGGATTGACGAGGTGCTGGAATTGGCGTTGCAGGACAATCCACAGGGGTTTGAGCGCGTTTCTGTCGTGTAAATGTTGATGCGCCGCAAATTTGGCGCATTCGGCGGGTGGTTAAGGCTTGCATGCGCCCGATAACGGAAGTAGCCTTGACCACCGATCGGGTACTCGTGATGAGTCGCAATGCGTTGTGTGGCGCGGGTTTGCGCCAGATTGTCACTTGCAACTGATCAGGAGGCTTGCTATAAAACCTCCACTTGTTGTGGCCAGGGAAATCAGCGCCGCAGCGGTGTTTGATAAAAGGGGAATATAAGAGTGAATAAATCTCAACTGATTGACAAGATTGCAGACGGTGCCGATATCTCCAAAGCTGCCGCTGGCCGTGCGTTGGATGCCTTCATTGATGCTGTTGGTGAAGCGCTGAAAGAGGGTGACCAGGTTGCTCTGGTTGGTTTCGGTACTTTCGCTGTACGCGAGCGTGCTGCCCGTTCAGGCCGTAACCCGCAGACTGGCGCGACCATCGAAATCGCTGCTGGTAAAGTTCCTGCCTTCAAAGCCGGTAAGGCCCTGAAAGACGCTGTTAACTAAGTCGGTCGCTGATATCCGTCGGCTACCGTCCTTGGTCGCAGACCAGACAAGTTAGAGAGTCTTCTCTCATACTGATTGACCAAGGCGCATCGCAATCGGTGCGCCTTTTTATTGTTTACGCCCATCGAGTTCGGGAGCATAAGTACAAACATGATGTTGGATAAACTACGCGAAGGGGCGCAGGGCAAGGTAGCCAAGGTTATCTTGGGCCTGATCATCCTCTCCTTTGCCTTGGCTGGTGTAGGTAGTTACCTGAACGGCCCGGCCCGTACCGCCCCCGCCACCGTCAATGGCACCGAGATCAGTGCTGCGGCACTGGAAAATGCCTATCGTAACGAGCGCGCCCGCATGGAATCCCAGATGGGAGAGGCATTCAGCCAGTTGGCCGCGAACCCCGATTACATGAAACAGTTCCGCCGTGGCGTACTGGATCGCCTGATCGATCAGGCGCTGCTGGACAGCAAGGCCCGTGAACTGGGTCTGCGTATCAGTGACGAACAGATCAAGCAAGCCATCGTGGCCATGCCGGACTTTGCCGAGAACGGCAAGTTCAACAATGACCGCTATCTGCAGCTGATCCGTCGTGCCGGCATGACTCCCGAAATGTTCCGTGACTCCCTGCGTCAGGACATGGTGCGTCAACAGTTGATGAGCGCCCTGCTGGGCACCGAGTTCTCCCTCAAGGGTGAAGCGGAGCAGCTCGACAAGCTCTACAACCAGACTCGCGATCTGCGTCTGGTGCGTCTGGCTGCCGCCAACTACATGGCTGATGTTCAGGTCTCCGACAACGAGCTGGAGCAGTACTACAAGACCAATGGCGCCCGTTTCATGAACGATGAGCAGGTCAAGGTCGACTATCTGCTGCTGGACGCCGCCAACCTCGCCAAGGATATCAAGGTCACCGAGCAGGATGCCCAGGATTACTACGATCAGCACCAGGATCTGTTCCAGCGTGCCGAGCGTCGCCATGTGGCTCATATCCTGATCCCGTTTGGCAAGGATGAGAAAGCGGCCGAGCAGAAAGCAGAAGCCGTGCTGGCCAAAGCCAAGGCGGGTGATGATTTCGCTGCGCTGGCCAAGGCTGACTCTTCCGATACCTTCTCTGCCAAAAAAGGCGGCGAGCTGGACTGGTTCGAGAAAGGGGTGATGGATCCGGCCTTCGAGAAAGCCGCGTTCGCCCTGAACAAGGCTGGCGATCTCTCCGGCGTGGTGAAGAGCCCGTTCGGTTTCCACATTATCAAGCTGCTGGGGGTTGAAGCAGCCCAGACCAAGCCGTTTGCCGATGTGAAAGAAGAGACTATCACTCGTCTGCAAGCTGACAAGGCCAAGGAGAAATTCTTCGCCGAGCAGCAGAAGATGGCTGACAACAGCTTCGAAAACCCGGACTCGCTGGATCTGACCGCTGATGCCATGGGGATGAAGGTTCAATCTTCCGATTTCTTCACCCAGGCGACTGCTCCGGCTCCGCTGAACGATCCCAAGGTGCTCTCCGTGGCGTTCTCCGAACAGCTGCGCGATGACAACACCAACTCCGACGTGATCGAGCTGGCTGACGGCAAGGCGCTGGTGCTGCACATCACTGGTCACAAGCCCAAAGCGGTCAAGCCGCTGGCTGAGGTGAAAGAGCAGGTGATTGCCGCCATCAAGCATGACAAGGCCAGTGAAGTGGCCCGTGGCAAGGCCCAGGGCCTGCTGGACAAGCTGAAAGTCGGTGAGAGCATCACCGCCGATCTGACTGCACTGGGTCTGAAAGTGGAGACCCACAAAGGGGTTGCCCGCTTCGATCGCGAGCTGGATCAGAACCTGATTGCCCAGGCGTTCACGCTGCCCCATCCGATCGACGGCAAGCCGAGCGTGGCTCTGGTTGCCGAGACCAATGGTGACCGCGTTGTGGTTGCGCTGGACAAGGTCAACGTCCCTGCCGCCGCATCCGGCATGGCCGCCATGCTGCAAGCTCAGCTGGGTCAGGGCAAAGCCCAGGTGGATTACAAGTCTCTGATCGACGAGTTGCGTAAAGCGGCCAAGATCGAGTACTTCACCAGCGTGGAAGCGACCGTCGAGTAATCGTCAGTTCAATTCAGTGAAAACGGCTCCTTGATGGAGCCGTTTTTTTATCTGTGGGCGAGGGGAATAATCAAGCCCAGCTCCCAGTGATCGCTGCGCAGCCGTAAGCCATATCAGTCGCCATAAACATGAGATATAAAAAAACCGGCACATAAGTGCCGGTTTCTCATTGCTAGCTTGTGCTGCGCAGGGGTTACACTACGCCCTGGGTGCGCAGGTAATCCTCGTAGGTGCCGCCGAAGTCGCGGATACCATCTTCGCTCAACTCCAGAATGCGGGTCGCCAGAGAGGAGACGAATTCGCGGTCGTGGGAGACGAAGATCAGGGTGCCCTTGTACATCTCGAGGGCCAGGTTCAAGGATTCGATAGATTCCATATCAAGGTGGTTGGTCGGCTCATCCATGATCAGGATGTTGGGGCGCTGCATCATCAGCTTGCCGAACAGCATGCGGCCCTGTTCACCACCGGAGAGCACCTTGACCGGCTTCTTGATGTCGTCCTGGGAGAAGAGCAGACGACCCAATACGGAGCGCACAGCCTGCTCGTCTTCGTTATCCTGTTTCCACTGGGCCATCCAGTCGAACACGTTGAGGTCGGTGTCGAAATCTTCGGCGTGATCCTGGGCGTAGTAACCGATCTGGGCGTTCTCGGACCACTTGATGGTACCGGTATCCGGTGCCAGATCCCCGACCAGCGTCTTGATCAGGGTCGATTTACCGATACCGTTGGTACCCAGAATGGCGACCTTCTCACCCACTTCCAGCATCATGTTGAGGCCCTTGAACAGGGGCGCCTCGCCATAACCTTTGGACAGGCCTTCGATCTCCAGAATGTTGCGGTAGAGCTTCTTCTCCTGCTCGAAGCGGATGAAGGGGTTCTGACGGCTGGAGACCTTCACTTCCTCAATTTTGATCTTGTCGATCTGCTTGAGGCGGGAGGTCGCCTGGCTGGACTTGGAGGCGTTGGCACTGAAACGGGAGACGAAGGATTGCAGATCGGCGATCTGGGCCTTCTTCTTGGCGTTGTCGGCCAGCAGACGCTCGCGCGCCTGAGTGGCGGCCAGCATGTAGTCATCGTAGTTGCCCGGGTAGACGCGCAGCTCGCCGTAGTCCAGATCCGCCATGTGGGTACAGACGGAGTTCAGGAAGTGACGGTCGTGAGAGATAATGATCATGGTGCTTTCACGTTCGTTGAGCACCTGCTCCAGCCAGCGAATGGTGTTGATATCCAGGTTGTTGGTCGGTTCGTCCAGCAGCAGGATGTCAGGGTTGGAGAACAGCGCCTGTGCCAGCAGCACCCGCAGTTTCCAGCCCGGGGCCACTTCGCTCATCGGGCCGTTGTGCTGCTCGATGGGAATACCGGCACCCAACAGCAGTTCACCTGCGCGGGACTCGGCGGTATAGCCGTCATACTCGGCGACCAGACCTTCCAGCTCGGCGGCCTTCATGTAGTCGTCGTCGGTCGCTTCGAGGTTGGCGTAGATGGCATCGCGCTCGGCGATGGCCGCCCACAGCTCGGTGTGACCCATCATGACCACGTCCAGTACGCGCATATCTTCGTAGGCGAACTGATCCTGACGCAGCTTACCGATGCGCTCGTTGACGTCCAGGCTCACATTACCGCCAGTGGGCTCCAGATCACCGCCGAGGATCTTCATAAAGGTGGACTTGCCACAGCCGTTGGCGCCGATAAGGCCATAGCGGTTGCCGCCGCCAAACTTGACGTTGATGTTCTCAAACAGCGGCTTGGCGCCGAACTGCATGGTGATGTTGTTGCTACTTAACAAGGTATGTGTCCCGATTGGTCTGTCAAATGGCGCGCATTATGGCACAGATCCCCCGAAAGTTTTAGCGAGAAGTGTGATCTTGATCGGGGCAAGCGGGGCGTGCAGCCGATTGATGGGCAATAAAAAAAGCCGGCATGAAGCCGGCTTTTGCGTGATGGCGGCCCGTTAGTGGGAAGTGGCGCCAGAGGCACCCAGCCCGGTTTGGGAGCGAACGAACTGCGGCAAGAACTTGGCATGTTCGTCGGCGGCGTTCTGGGAGCTGTCGGTGATGGAGAAGAACCAGATCCCGACGAAGGCCAACCCCATGGAGAAGAGGGCAGGGTATTCGTAGGGGAAGATGGCCTGGGCATGGCCCAGCACTTTCACCCACACGGTCGGGCCCAGGATCATCAGGGTCACTGCGCTCACCAGCCCCAGCCAGCCACCGTAGACTGCGCCACGGGTGGTCAGGCGTGACCAGAACATGGAGAGGAACAGCACCGGGAAGTTGCAGCTGGCGGCGATGGAGAAGGCCAGACCCACCATGAAGGCGATGTTCTGCTTCTCGAACAGGATCCCCAGACCAATGGCAACCACGCCCAGCACCAGAGTCGTCATCTTGGAGACGCGCAGTTCATCGGTCTCGTTGGCCTTGCCCTTCTTCAACACGCTGGCATAGAGGTCATGGGAGACCGCAGAGGCACCGGCCAGGGTCAATCCGGCAACTACCGCCAGAATGGTGGCAAATGCCACGGCGGAGATGAAGCCGAGGAACAGGCTGCCACCGACCGCATTGGCCAGATGGACTGCCGCCATGTTGGTGCCGCCCAGCAGGGCGCCGGTGGCGTCCTTGAAGGCCGGGTTGGTGCTCACCAGCAAGATGGCGCCAAAGCCGATGATGAAGGTGAGGATGTAGAAGTAGCCGATAAAGCCGGTGGCGTAGAACACCGATTTACGCGCCTCTTTGGCATCGCTCACGGTGAAGAAACGCATCAGGATATGGGGCAGACCGGCGGTACCGAACATCAATGCCAGACCGAGCGAGATGGCGGAGATGGGGTCAGCAACCAGGCCACCCGGGCTCATGATGGCGATCCCTTTCTCGTGCACCTTGACCGCTTCGCTAAACAGGGCACCGATATCGAAGTTGACCGATTTCATGACCATGATGGCCATGAAGCTGGCACCGGAGAGCAGCATCACTGCCTTAATGATCTGCACCCAGGTAGTGGCCAGCATGCCGCCAAACAGCACGTAGAGCACCATCAGGATACCGACCAGCACCACGGCCACATGGTATTGCAGGCCAAACAGCAGCTCGATCAGTTTGCCGGCACCGACCATCTGGGCGATCAGGTAGAGGGCGACCACCACCAGCGAACCACAGGCGGAGAGGGTACGCACTTCAGTCTGCTTGAGACGATAGGAGGCGACATCGGCAAAGGTATATTTGCCGAGGTTGCGCAGCCGCTCGGCGATCAGGAACAGAATGATGGGCCAGCCCACCAGAAAACCGATGGAGTAAATCAGGCCATCGTAGCCGGAGGTGTAGACCAGCGCGGAGATCCCGAGGAAGGAGGCGGCGGACATATAGTCACCGGCGATGGCCAGACCGTTCTGGAAGCCGGTGATACGGCCACCGGCCGCATAGTAGTCGGAAGCCGAGCGGTTGCGCTTGGAGGCCCAATAGGTGATGAACAGGGTGGCGGCCACAAAGACCACGAACATCACGATGGCCGATACATTGAGGGGTTGGCGTTGTACCTCGCCGGTCAGCGCATCCGCTGCCAGCAGGGGGGAGGAGGCCAGTGAGGCCAACAGCAGCCACTTGCCTTTCATGCTTTTTGCGCTCATGACTGCACTCCCTTGAGGATCTTCTGATTCAGCTCGTCAAACTCGCCGTTGGCCCGAAACACATAGATGCCGGTCAACACGAAGGAGGAGAGGATCAGTCCCACCCCGACCGGAATGCCACGGGTGACGGTGGTGCTGTCGCTGAGCGGGGTGCCGAGCCAACCGGGGGCAAAGGCGATGAGCAGAATAAACGCCAGGTAGAGTCCCAGCATCAGAGCCGAGAGGGCCCAGGCAAAACGCTGGCGTTTGGCGACCAGCTCCTGGAAGTTGGGATCTTGCTGGATCCTCAGATAGCTTTGCTGTTCCATTGCAGTTCTCCATGACATGAGTGTCAGCGGTGGATGGGGTAACCCCGACGAGCAGGCAATCTGCTCATGTAAGCAAAATGTGAATTAAATGTTATTTGTCGACAATTAGACTTTGGGATAAGTGAGCGGCGAGCCGCAGGTCAGGCGCAGATAGATGAGCGCGGCCGTGGTGGCATCGGCAAGGGCATCGTGGGCGGGCAGGGATGGCAGTTCAAGGTGGCTGCAGATGGCACTCAAATGGAGGTCAATAGCCGCATCGGGATAGCGGCGATAGAGGTGGTCGTGATAGAGCTGGCTCACCTCGATCACTCGCTGGGGCAGGGTCAATCCCCACAATTTCTGGCAGGCGAGATTGAGAATACGCAGATCGTAGGCGATGTGATAGCCCACCAGTTCACGGGGACCGATAAAGTGAAGCAGCAGGCGCAGCGCGGCTTCCAGCTCCATCCCCTGTTGCAGATCCTGATGGCGCAGACCGTGGATCACCACAGATTGACTGGTCAGGCTGGCCGGTGGCTGTACCTTGATGGCGAGGGCCTCGCCGGTCAGCAGCCGGTTGCCCTGAATGCGCACCGCCCCGATGGAGACGATCTCGGCCAGCTCGGGATCGAGACTGGTGGTCTCGAAATCGAGGGCGATCCGTTCATCTTCGGGTGGGGTGGCAAAGAGTGGCGCGAACTCGCCCGTTCGGAACGCGCGGCCATACCAGTAGCGTCGAACACGGCTCAACATGGCTATTGTCTCAGACGAAAGTGCAAGGTGAGCCACTGCTGGAACTTCTTCACCTGATGCAGCGCCTGACGCAACAGATCCCGCTCGCTGTGGCTAAGCTCGCTTGTCTGCACCCGACTATTGCCCCCCTTGAGCTGGCTGCGCAGCCTCAGCCGGATAAAGAGCCGGAACGCCTCTGCGAGATTGCTGCCATAGTCGGTACTGAGCCGATCGGCGGCCACCAGCGCGTCGATGCGTCCCAGAGTCGAGGTCTCCAGAATGCCTGCCTCAAGGGCCAGCATGCGGATACCGTGCACCAGCGGGAACAGGCCGCCCCGCTTCAGATCCAGCCCTTCCGGTGGCTGCTCCAGCCTGCCAAACAGGGTGAGCGGGGCATGGAAGGCCACCGCCGGTCGCACCATCTCCGCCAGCAGATCCCGCCTGTCCGCCAACTGCTCGCGCAGCGCTCTGGCAACCGGTAGATTGAGCTGTCGATCCCCCGCGATGGGGTGAGCATCGGCCAGGGTGGCGAGCCAGAGCAGCTCATCCTCCTTTGCCGTAGTACAGGCGCTGGCAATGGCGCTTTGCCACTCGCTGCCCGTTTTCACCCAGGCCGGATTGTTCACCATCACCTGCCCGGGGCACAGCGGGTAGCCGAGTCGCTCCAGCAGGGCGCTGAATTCGGCCAGATCGGCTGCCTGGGTGTGCCATGCCAGCCCCTCTGGCAGGATCAGGGCATTATCCTGATCGGTTTTGAGGATCTGCTCGCCGCGCCCCTCCGAGCCCAGCATCAGCAGGCAAACCTTATCCTGCACCTCGGGGGGGATCACCAGCGCAAAGGCTTTGGCGATCAGCTGCTCGTTGATGGTGGCGATGAGCTTCATCAAAAAGGCGGTGTGGATCCCCTGGGCAAACAGCGAGCGGGTCAATTGCTGCTGCTCGCGGGCGACCGCCTCCAGTGCCGGCAGGCTGTCGGCGCGGGCGATACGCAACGTCAACACGTGGGAGTGGGTCGAGAAGAGCCCCAGCACCTGAGTCAGTTGCAGGATCCCCGCCACCTCGTTGCCACGCCACACCACCAGTCGCTTGATGCGATGGCGGGTCATCAGCAGCAGGGCATCAAACAGATAGCTCTCCAGCGGCAGACCAATCAGCGGGGTAGGGGTCAGCACCGAGAGGGGCGCCGTCAGCGGCAATCCCTTTAGGGTCAGGGCGTGGAGCAAGGTCTTGCGGGTTGCCAGCGTGAGGGAGCCATCGTGGGCGGGGTAGAGCAGGCAATCGGTCCCCTTGCTCACCATGGCTTCGGTCGCCGCCAGCAGTGACAGCTTGCTGTCGACGATAAGCGGTGCCTGCAGGTGGCCGGGTTCGATGCGGGTCAGGATAAATTCCGCCAGATTCTTCTGACCCAGCTGTTCGCGCTGCTCCTGCTGGCGCTGACGCTCGGCCAGATTGGCGGTGAAGTAGCTGGCAAACTGCGAGTCCTGCTCACAGAGCGCCAGAAAAGTGTGGCGAGGAATGAGCTGGCAGAGGCTATCTTCCAGCGCGGTGAAGCGGTGGCGGCAGCGGCCGTCAAACTGGGCGCGCACGTCGAACAGATCATCGACCCCGTAATCACCAAACTGGTGGTGAGGGGCAGATTCTTCCACCGCCCCCTTGATGATGAGATAGAGGCCGGGAGGCTCGTCCCCCTCCTTGAGCAGCAGATCCCCGGCCCGAAAATAGCAGAGCGAGAGGTGACGGGAGAGCCGCTCGCGCGCCTCCTCATCCAGTCTGTCGAACGGTGGTCTGGCAAAATTGAACAGGGTTGACATGACAGCGTCCTCTGCTGGCTTGCGGCACTCATGCAGCTCCCAGTGTGACAAAGGGAGGGGGAGGCGACCAGCCGACTTTAGTCTCAGCTGTACCGCCTGTTCACACTCTGATAACGTGGTGGTATGACCAGTGAGTCAGTTTCAGGGATCAAGGAGAGGACAAGGGAGATGGAAAAACCAAGAATCAAGTGCGAGATCCACGACGGGATTGCCGAAGTGATGCTGACGCGGGGTGACAAACTCAATGCGCTGGACCGCGCCATGTTCAGCGCCATCGATGAGACATTGACGCAACTCGCTCAGCATAAGGGATTGCGGGCGGTGATCCTGCATGGCGAGGGGCGAGCCTTCTGCGCCGGGCTGGATGTGAAATCCATGCTGAGACAGCCGGTGGCGGCGCTCGATATCCTCAAGCGTGAAGCGGACGAGGCGACCAATCTGGCCCAACGGGTTGCTTATGGTTGGCACCAGCTGCCTGTGCCGGTGATTGCGGTGACCCAGGGAGTCTGTTTTGGCGGTGGCTTGCAGATTGCGCTCGGGGCCGATTTTCGCTTCAGCACCCCCGATTGCCGCTTCTCGGTGATGGAGATCAAGTGGGGGATCATCCCCGACATGAGTGGCAGCGTCACCATGCGCAATCTGATGGGAGTGGATACCGCTATGGAGCTGGCCATGAGTGGGCGCGAACTGGATGCCGTCGAGGCCAAATCCCTCGGGATGGTGAGCCGGGTCTGCGCCGATCCGCTGGTGGAGGCGCGGGAGTTTGCCCGCACCCTCATCACCAAATCGCCGGATGCACTGGCGGGGATCAAGCAGCTCTACAGCCAGGCTTGGGCCCGCAGCGATGAGGCGATGCTGAAGGAAGAGACTCGCTTGCAAAAGCAGATCCTGGGACGTCCCAATCAGTGGCGGGCCACCCTTAACAGCCTGTTTCGCTGGCGTCTGCCCTTCGGGCCGCGCCGCAATCCGCTCTGACTGCGAGCTGCACGAGCGATCTACGGTATGCCCGACTACTTGGGTGGCTTGCAGTCGGCGCTGCTTAACCAGGATGCCACCCTGTTTCGGCGCAAATACTTCCTCAACGGCGCCCACATGGGCTTCATCTTCTACGCCACCGACCCGAACATGGATGACGACACCGAGGAGGAGATGAAGGAGATGATTGCGAGCAGCAAGGGGGTGGGGAACTTCCGCTCCATGTTCGTGAACATCCCGGACGGCAAACCCGATGGCATCAAGTTGATCCCGGTGGGGGACATTGCCACCAAGGACGAGTTCGCGGCTATCAAGGGGATCACCGCCCAGGATGTACTGACCTCTCACCGCTTCCCGGCGGCGCTGGCCGGCATCATCCCAACTAATGGCGGGGGAGGGCTTGGGGATCCCGAGAAGTACGATGCCACCTATGCCCGCAACGAGGTGCTGCCGCTGTGCGAACTTATCCAGGATGCCATCAACAGCGCGGGACTCCCGTCTCCCTGCGGGTCGATTTTCGGGAGAATATCTGTTCAACTGTATAAACAAACAGTGCTTGCTGTGGCAAGATAGGCTATTGATTTGGATAGAAAAGGGGGCGTAATGCGGGTTTATTGCAAAGTGTGTGGCCAGCGGGGCCGCATTACCAAGACCAACCGACTGAGCGATGATGTCTCGGATCTCTACTGCCAGTGCACCGATGCCGAGTGTGGCCACAGCTGGGTGGCCACCTTGTCGTTCGCCCACACCCTAAGCCCCTCGGCCAAGACTACGAACCAGCTGGTACTGAGCCTGATGGGGTCGCTGACGCCAGAGGGGCGGCAGCTGGTACTGAAAGGATTGGGGGGGCAATAGCGCCCCCAGCCCTCCTCTTTTTCAAAGTGATGAGTTTTATTGCTTCAAGTACATCGGAAATTGCTAGTGTTGATAGCAAAAAATGATCTACTCGAATGCTACTTCGAACCTGAGGAGTCATCTTCCTTTGGCGATTCGGCCTTTTCTCTTGGGGAGGTGTCATCTTCCTTTGTTATTTCAGCTTCAGCTTTTGAAAAGGAGTTACCTTTCTCTGTTAGGCCCTGCTGGTTTATGTCATTGGTGACATCGTTTAACATTGATTGGTGTTGCGGATTTAATTTACTGAGCAATTCACCATATTGCTTCAACCCCTTGTTGATTGACAGGAAATTTATTAAGCTTTCAAATTCCCCAATAAAGCGATATGGTTCTATTTCTCTCCCACCATTTTCCATGAAATGCTCAAGTACACTGATATCACAATCTTGCGGTTGGATAATATCATTTACTATCAGGAATAAATGCAGCTTAACCCCTTCAAATGTTGGGTTATTTAAAACTGCAAAATTTAACTCATTGAAGTATGAAGTTAATATGCCTTTGACATTTTCATCTCCGATATTGTATAGCAATATAAGTAAGCCTTTTGAAAGATTATATTGGTTATCGAGAGAGGTTATTTTTAACTCTGCAATCAAACGATGTATTTTTGATGTATCCTTAAAAAGGAAGTTATGTTTTTCAGCCACCACATATAAATTTCTTGGTGTGTGGTACTCTAATGCAAGCCTGTCATAACCTGTAGCAGAACCGCGTGAGAATTTCAGTACAATAAGCTCAATGATACTTGTTATTTCACCTTCGTTGAATTGAGCTGAAAATAAATTGTGTTGCAAGCCTAAAAATGTATTCAATGCATCGTATATTTCAATTCCGTACGAGCTTGAGTTTATTATTTCTTTTATGGATTTCAGTATTAAGTCAATTTGAGCAGGTGTCAGTTTTATGTATGAAAATAGGTAAATCAAGTTGAATAAATAACTTTGAAAACTAGGTTTTTTGTTTTTTCTCGATGCATCTAACAAATTGCACAAGGTTTTTGATAAAAGGGTGTCAATGTGTTCATTTGATATTGATAATGTAATGTTATTGTCTTTTTTAAAGTATTTGCTGAGCAGTTCCCTAAGTTCTGAAGTTGAAAAGAATGCTATTAGTGAATATATTTCATGATGTTCCAAACGAATTATTTCACTTCTGGTTTGGCGAGAGAATGATGCTTTTACATATGACTTGTTTAAATCGCAGAATCCTGGGGTAAGATTAGCGGCGATACCATTCCCTAAGAAAAAATATAGTATGTTTTTGTGTGTGCATTGAGCTTTAAACTCAGTGTTAGAGAATGAAAAACCACCGCGCTCTCTAATTTCTTGTGCTTTTAATTCTTTATCTAAAGCTATGAAAGCCTTATACGATTCTGCTTTACAGTAGTTATCATCCAATGCCTCATAAAAAAAATACAACTCCTTTTGTATCTTGTATGGAAAGGATGAAAAATATTCGCTTACATCTTTAAATAATGAACTTATTACACTTTTTGTTGTAGGTATACTATCTTTTTTGCTGTCATCACTTAGGCTTTTTGGCATATAAAGCTGTATGTTTTTATAGTTTTTTGCAAATATTAATAACTGCGGGTATTTTTTTTGCCAAACAGCCAGTCGCAGAGCAGAGTCTGTGACTTGTAAACATTCACGATAGTCTCCATATTGAAGAAATAAAATTGCCTTATTAAGGTGGTTGTTTATTGGGTCATGAATTGATGGTGGTGATGGATACTCAAAATTAAAAATCTCATTAATTTCGCTATGAGTTTTTGAGGGGGAGAAATATGAAGTCTGAATATATCCAACGTTTGTGCCACCATTTCCTTCTGATAGGGAAATTCCAGATATTCCTGCACGTGATAAGATGTTAAATATCTCTGAAATTTTAAATTTTTCTTTATCGGAAATAACGTTTTTGTCAAGCGTTGCTAATTGGGAGGTAAATTCAAGGTATATTTTTCTTGAATCTTCATTGTAATCATGTGTAGCTGTTTTATCGTAGAATTGAAGTAATACCAAGTTAGGTCCATAAATGAAACCACAGTTGCCTAAGCATTTTAAAACGTGTGATTGAAGAATATGGTTTAGCTCTCCTAACCCATTCAGTTTGTTCAATATATAGTCTGTTGGTGTTTGTTTTTTGGACTCTCTATCATCACGATAATTAACTATACGTTCAAGAAATGAAGCAAGTCTATCTGAATAACTGCTTGTAGGGCCAAGGAAGTTGTCATCAAGGACAATGGTTGTAAGTCCATGGTTTTCAAGATACTTCATTTGATATTGATTTTTGGAGAATGTAACAAGATACATAGGTGGCCTTGCTTTAGTATTGTTTTTAAGCCACATAACTATTCTTTTTAAATCACTGTCATTATATGAATATCCAAGGAATAGTATCGAGTTGGTAGATAAAACCCCCTTTATGTAATTAGCAATAAGAGGGAAGTTATACTCATAATTTAAGTAGTCGTCCTCTTTAAATACTATGTTGTGATGTTCAAAGTCACCATGCATTTTTATCAGTTTATTTGGTAGTAGTGACTTTGTTAGGTCTTCATCGGAAACCACTTTGTCGTATAATCCAATGCTATTATAAACCTCCTTTTCAAGGAGATTGTCCCAATTGGTAGTTATAATGTGTTGTGGTTTTGCTTGAATAATTAAACGATGAACAATGGATGGTTCCATGACAATGTCGAAGTACGATTTTAGCTTTTCATAATATGTAAACTCGCCAAATTTCAAATAATATAACTGTGCGAGCTTTAAGTAATCGTTCTCGTCATCTGTACCAAGTGTTTCGCGAAACTCATTAATCAATTCAGCCCAGTCTGGAAATCTTTTTCCATTAGAGTCTGCTGTTTTGGATACACCAGCACCAACAAAAATACTTAATCTATGTTCTTCTTTTGCTCTGTAAATATTTTTAATAAAATCGGAGTGCATAAAACTACCTGATTGGATTTGGTTGATAACCGTGCAGTTGAAAAGCGAGATCACAGCACTTTTAATTTTCTCAAGTTGAAAATCGAGTTTACGAACTGATATTTAAGCATTTTTATGCCCTAATGGGTCCTTTGTCTACAAAAAGTTATGTTGCATGAGACTTATGTGGCAAAAATTCAGATTGGCTTGATCATACGGTAGCCACATGTGTTCCAACTTGGTGCTTCGAAGTAGGCGCATGCATAACGAAGACAGCCATTTTTGCACCAACACTTTCGATGTTTACAACATTGGTTGCGACAGTAAATTGGGCCAACGATGCTGCAGGAGGCTGGCAACCCGGTTATCTAGGTTGCAGTATTCTTCGCTGCTGACGCTCTGCTTGCTGTTCATGTTCATCCCCACTCGTCGCTGTAGTCGCCTTGTTCCTGCATCCACTCCGGGGTGTCCAGCCCCTCCAGCACCCGCCACATCTCTGACTGATAGGGCTGCGGCAGTATCTCGATCCAGCGATGCGTCTCGGCGTGGCCCTGTGCTCGGTAAACCTCGTTGCATAGCTCAACCAGCATCGGCCAGTCCTGATCGTCTTCCGGTACCGCGTACTCATCCGGCTGGTTATGTTCTATTGGCCATAAGCCCTCTGGCATCCAATCTGGTTCGCTGGGGAGCGAACGACTCGACTGCACCTGCCCGTTCTCCAGCCAGAGGGTGAAACCGTCCGCGGTGACGCTGGCGCCAGCCCGTAATCGGTCGATGGAAAAGGGCGATAACCCCCATTGTTCCTTCATGATCTGGTCTGCGAAGGCATCAGGATCTGGCCGCGTACAGTTATTGTCAGAGCTCCAAGGTGCCGGGCTGTCGCCCGTCTTAACCCCAACCCCCCTCGCTGCAGCCTCGGCGGCTTTCCTGGCTTCATGGGTGCCGGCGGGCACAATTTCCCACCCTTGCAGGCGGGTCTTGATGCCCAGGCGAGCGGAGGTAATGCCCATCAGGCGCTTGATGTCTTCGCCATAGCTGTTGGCCTGCTCCTCGATAAGGTGGGCCAGCTTGATAGGGTGTTCGGCGCGGGTAGCCAGTGCACCGCCCATGGCGTGCAGATAGCAGCGAAAGATGCCGTTATCTGCGGCAAAGCGGGCCGCCTCAAAGCGCGGATCTTGCAGCACGGGCTTGGGTGGGCCCACCAGATCTGCATGCTTCTTGGCATTGCTGATGCGGCGCAGCTCGCGCCATACACCGACCGGGGCGCCGCCAATCTGCTGGAAAGTACGAATGCCCCACCAACTGGCCCAGGCGACGGCATGCAGGGCGCCCTCATCGGCGGCGGTACCCGCCTCTTCGTCATCGTCCAGGTAGGCGCCGTCGATGTTCTTGGCAATGTATTTGGCGATATCGCCCGCGGCATCCCCCTTGGCCGGAGCAATCTCTTTCCAGTCAAAGCGGGGAGTAAAGTCGGTAAAGGGTGGGGCGCCCTTGATATCCCGTACCAGCTCTTCGTGGTCATCGGTCAGGGCATAGCGTTGCAGGATGCCGATCACCCGGTTGCGATCTTCCGGGCGCATAAATAGCAGCAGATGCCAGTGCGGGGTGCCGTCGTGGTGAGCCTCGCACACGCGAAATCCATAAACGGGGGCGTTCCATCGTTTGAGGGCGGCCACTTGATATTTCATCAGACGATGACATACGCCCACTTTGCACCGGATTATCTCAATGACGCTGTCCGCTTTAACCCGTTGGAAAACCATCTTAAACCAGCTTGATCTTCCTCGAGAATGGGCCGAAAAAAGAGTCCACATTTTGCCAATTTTGGTCTCTTTTCACGTCCCAAAGTGTCCCCTTGTGTGGCACTTAACTCCTTGGTTTGAATGTAACTTTTTGAAATTAAATAAATAAAAATGGCAGCCGAGGCTGCCATTTATTATTGATGTCTTATGTCGTTCTGGTTCAGGAGGTCTTGCGATCCTGATCCGGCTCGAACTGATGGCCTGATTTCTCCCGCTCCAGGTTCTCTTCGGAGCGTTTGCCCACCCAGTAATCGGCGTTCTTGATGCCGAGCTTCTCCGGGTGGAATACGGGGTCAATCCCTTGTGCTTGCTGCGCTTCATAATCCTTCAGACAGGTGAAGGCGGTCTTTTGCAGCAGCAGAATGGCGATGATGTTGAGCCATGCCATCAGGCCAACCCCGATATCACCCATGCCCCACGCCAGATCTGCAGTCTTGACGGTGCCGTAGACAGTGGCAGCCATCAGCGCAATCTTCAGCAAGAAGGTGAGCCAGGGGCGATTTATCTTGCGGTTGATGTAGGCGATGTTGGTTTCGGCGATGTAGTAGTAGGCAACGATGGTGGTGAACGCGAAGAAGAACAGCGCGATGGCCACGAAAATGCTGCCAAAGCCCGGCATCATGCTCTCCATGGCGGTCTGCACATAGCCCGGGCCTGCTGCGATACCGGCAATACCCGTGTAGATGGCGGCGCCGTCCGGCCCTTGTACGTTATAGAGACCGGTGATCAGCAGCATAAAGCCGGTGGCGGAGCAGACGAACAGGGTGTCGATATAGACGGAGAACGCCTGCACCAGACCTTGCTTGGCCGGGTGACTCACTGCCGCCGCAGAGGAGGCGTGCGGCCCGGTACCCTGACCGGCTTCGTTGGAGTAGACCCCGCGCTTCACGCCCCACATGATGGCCAGACCCAGAATGGCACCGAAACCGGCATCCAGACCGAAGGCGCTCTTCCAGATCAGCAGGAGCACGCCCGGCAGCTGGCCGATATTCAGGGCGATGATGACGCAAGCCACGATGATGTAGCCCAGCGCCATAAAGGGCACTACGGTACTGGCGAAGTTGGCGATACGCTTGACGCCACCGAAGATAATAAAGCCGAGCAGCAGCGCCAGACCGGCGGCAGTGACGTTCGGATCGATATTAAAGGCGGTCTGCAGGCTGGAGCCGATGGAGTTGGCCTGCACCCCCGGCAGCAGCACGCCGCAAGCGAAGACGGTAGCGATGGCGAAGGTCCAGGCGTACCACTTCATGCCAAGCCCTTTCTCGATATAGAAGGCCGGGCCGCCGCGGTATTCACCGTTGATCTTCTCTTTGTAAACCTGACCCAGGGTGGACTCCACGAAGGCGGAGCTGGCGCCGAGGAAGGCGACCATCCACATCCAGAACAGGGCGCCCGGGCCACCGAAGGTGATGGCGGTGGCCACACCTGCGATGTTACCGGTACCCACACGACCGGCCAGGGTCATGGCCAGCGCCTGGAAGGAGGAGACACCGGCATCGGTGCTCTTGCCATCAAACATCAGGCGCACCATCTCTTTGATATGACGCAGTTGCAAAAAACGGGTGCGCAGGGAGAAGTAAAGACCGACCCCCAGACACAGGTAGATGAGCGCAGGGCTCCAGATTACACCATTGATGGCATTGACGATTTCATTCATGTACAACAACTCCTTTGTTGTGTTTGTGGCGCTGTCTTGGCGAGATCTTGGCCTCGCTCTCTGTCACTGTTTTCGGCCCTGTTTGTTAACAATCCAGTTAACAAATGAGCGCGAGGTTGAGGGGTTAAGCAGAGCGCAAACACGCGCCATGCATGGCTTGTAACATATCGAGTTGTATCGGTGCTTCCCAGCGAAAAATGTTGCCTTGTTGCAAATTTGTGAATTGACAAGGGTGGGGGGATAATGGCAGGCAGCGTTTTCTATGAGTAAAGATGAGATCCTCCTTGTTGATCTGCGCCAGACAATGTGACGGGCGTAACACAATGGAAAGCAAACATGAGGCCAACAATGAAAAATGACCCTGAGACGTTGACGATCCGTCCCCCTGAGGCCGACGACGGGAGCGCAATCGCCCACCTGTTCAGCCAATTGGGGTATCCTGCCGAAGGCGCTGACGTGACGGCGCGCCTGTTGACGCCGGATCCCGCGAGCGTTGTGCTGCTCGCTGCCCTTGCAGACAAGGTGGTCGGCGTGCTGGTGTGGCACAAGCTGGCACCGCTGCATGTTGCACCAGCTTGGGGCCTGATCTCGGCGCTGGTTGTCGATGAAGGGGCAAGAGGGGCGGGAGTGGGCGCAGCCTTGCTCAAAGGAGCAGAAGCGATGGCGCGGGCCGCAGGTTGCGCCCAGCTGGAGCTATCCAGCAGTCTCAAGCGCGAGGCGGCCCACCGTTTCTATCTGGCGCAGGATTATCTGGAGCGGCCGAAACGGTTCGTCAAACTGCTGTGACCTGTTGTTTGCATCAAAAGAAGGAGTAGGCGTGCTGGGATGGTTCAAATGGCTGGGTGGTCGCCCGCAAACGTCCATGAGTGAGGATGAGTTGGCATTGTGGCGTCAGGCGCTGGCGGCAGTGCCCATCTTGCAAGGGCTCAGCGACACCGAGCAGACGACGCTTATCGGGTTAGGGCAACAGCTGCTCAAGCGCAAGACCCTGACCCTGATCGGGGTAGATCTCAGCCCCCGCCAACAGGCGGTGCTGGCGCTGCAGGCTGCGTTGCCCATTCTTCATCTCGGTATCGACTGGTATCGCGGCTTTCACGAAATCATCATCATTCCCGAGCCCGTCACTCGGCGTCAGGAGGTGCAGGATGAGTTCGGGCTGGTGAGCGAGTTTGAAGAGGAGAACGCCGGTGAATCCTGGCCGCAAGGGCCGCTGGTGCTGGCCTGGAGCGAACTGCAGCAAGATGGCGACTGGGATGGCTTTAATCTGGTGATCCACGAGCTGGCCCACAAGCTCGACATGCTGGGCGGTGAGGCGGATGGAGCACCGCCGTTGCCGGGGCCGATGAGCAGCCAGCTGTGGCAACAGGCCTTTCAGAGCGCCTTCGATGCGCTCTGCCAGCAGCTCGACCGGGACGAAGTGACCGATATCGATCCCTATGCTGCTGAACATCCCGCCGAATTTTTTGCCGTCAGCTGCGAGATCTTCTTTACCGATCCGCTGCGGCTGCAGCAGGTCTATCCCGCTGTATACCGGCAACTGAGCCAGTTCTTTAGCCAGGATCCCGCGCAGCGTTTTCCCGCGACCCGCTTGCTGGCGGGGGAGACGGACGCCGGGTCACTTACCTGATAACCGATCGGTTGAATGGTTATTCGAAATAGCAAAAAGGCACCCGAGGGTGCGTTTAAAAAATGATGTAAGCATATGAAACAAAAGGATTTGTTTCGCCGATGTCCACACGTCGACCACATTGAGAAAAACTCAAAACCCCGCATTGTCGGGGTTTTTTCTTATTAGGGGGTTGGTGATTGTTTTGCATATAGTAGAAAGCCCTGATTGAACCCCTGCAATCTAATGAATAGTATAGTGATTGGTAGCTCGTGGAACTTTTGGGGTGGTAACTGTGTCATCAATAATAAATATCGAAAGCTTTATTTCCATTATAACAATATTGATATTGATACTTTGTGTATGCGTATACATACATAAACGAGCTGGTTCTTCATTTTCATTAATAAATAAAGTTGTGAGCATTTTATACTCAGGGAAAAATTTCAACTCAGATGAAATTAACAAGATATGGGAGGAGCGGGAGGATGTTGAGAGATTTAATGCCACTTTCAATACCAGAGCAGAGAACCATCAACAGATTGTAGATTTCTATGAATGGGTTAATAAACTTAAATTGAATTTCAAAATGCTGACGAGTCTTGGCCGCAACCTCGATATGAGAAGACGGAAAATAACAAAGGTTCGTTGGTTTGAGATTGCTGTTACTGGCTCGTTGGCACCTGTTATGGCGTTTTGTTCATTATTCATTCTTGCAATTAGCTTTAACAATGCCGCATTGATACAAATGAAAAATCACAAGGATGTTGGATGGTTCTGGATAAACAGCAATGTTGCATACTCCTTTCAAGCACCCTATGAAGGTGAGACAAAGTGGAAGATATACAAAAAATCTTGTGAGAAAGGTATAAAAAATACTGATATCCCAGAAGAGTTTAACAAAATGATATGTGAGTCATTTCAAAATGAAGAACGTGTGCTGCAAATTAATGACCTTATAGAGTCTCAACAAAACCTTAAGTTTCACGCTTTGGTGATTATGCTGTTTGCATTTTATATGTACGTGTGCACAAATGAGTCGTTGAGAGCAAAAAGAGCGAGAAAGATGGTTTATTCAAGACTTATCGAATACATGATGGACAAGAAAACACGCCGATATAATTAGTTTCTGATTTTTTGTAAAACGGAAATTTTGGTATAGATGGTAAGAATCAGTATGTTATATTGATGCTGAATTATAACCATGATTGGAGCTTACATGAGTGAGTTTTTGAAAGTTTTGCTGAACGTCCGTAGCCTGCGTGCAAATTTGCGTGATCTGCCGCTTGAGCAACTCGAAGAAGCTAAGGAAAAGCTTGAGCAAATTTATATTGAGCGTTTGGAGTCTACAGAGAAGGAGCGCGCAGAGCAGGTAGAGCATCAGCGCAAACTGGCTGAATTCTCCGAGATGCTGAAAAATGCAGGCATTGACCCTCGTGATTTGATGGATAGTGCATCGCCTGTTGCTGCAAGCTCTGGCAGCAAAACTAAACGTGCTCCTCGTCCTGCTAAATATAAGTATCAAGAAGATGGTCAGGAGAAGACTTGGACAGGCCAAGGTCGCATGCCAAAGGCTATTGCAGAGCAAGTTGCACTTGGTAAGAATCTTGACGACTTCCTTATCTAATATCGAGCCTGTCTCATAAGCCGCCTACGGGCGGCATTTTTATGTCCGGAGGGGCTGTGTGCAACAACTGCCGCGCTGAGCTTGGCGGCTGGCTTGTTCGTTGAGTCGAAAAAATGCCTCAGCTCAAAGCCCAGCTTTGGCCCTGTCCACGACTTTCCGGAATCAGTTCAACTTCATCGGAATGCAAATTTTTGCAAAAATGAAAAAGTTCTAAGTCGTGCAAAATCACAATAAACCATTGATTTTTATCGATAAATTTAAATCAAACGCATCACTTCTTCACGCGACCCTCTCGGGTGAGATTCCCATGAAAAGTAGGTTTTATTCCTATAAATCATATAGTTACTATTTTCACTAATGCTGTGTAATCACATTAGGAACTGTAGAAAAGTGAAAAAGGGATCATTGTTTTCAGTTCGAGTTTTAGCCCTAAAGCCCAGAGCTGGCGGGCTCTGGGCCTATGGTTTTGCGGTACTCTACTTTTGCAAAATTTTTTCTGTACGAGGCCCGCAGGCGGGAGCGGATGAGTGCGGATTTCGTGATGTTCCACCCGCAGTGACCAATTTAATGCCCTACAACGCCTTGGTGATATTAATATTGGGACGTGTTAGCGTGGTAAAAGATATTTTCACCCTAGGTTTTAATTGTTTTTGAATGAATTAAATAGTAGGTAAATAGTCATAAAGATAAAGACACCGGCTTATCACCGGCGTCAAATAATAACTATAATTGTCTATGATTCATTTAAGCCATCGTAAGTTCTTTTCTCTTTTCTCTTTTCTCTTTTCTCTTTTCCCTTATTTTTGTTTTTGTTGCATCATAGCGTTTGATCTCATCTTTAAGATCTGAAATATCTGGCTTTTTATGTAAGTATTTGTCGCTATGTGTATGCCCCTCCATGAATCTGCAGCAAAGTCCATAATTTAACATTATTTCTTCTACAAGTGCCTTATCAAAGGCAACTTTGGATAAACTATCCATACTTACTCTTTCATTGTATCTTTGGACAACATTGCAAAATAGTTCGTTTATAACTAATACTTCGTAGCACGTTCTTAGTGCAGTAAATCCTTGTCGTAATAAAAATTCTCTTGTCTCAGGTGAGCAATCTGGTTTTTCTGCTTGTTTCAGATGCCGTGAGGCAGGTTCTGAATTCCTATATTCCTTCTCATAAGAGGGGGCATTTTTTAAGAACACATACCCTGGTATTCCGCTTCTTTTTTCTATCCAATGGCAAACATGCTCTTTCCCATTATCTTGACAGTAACTAATTAAGTTGGAGACAAATATCAGGTCATGTGTAAATATAATAACTTGCTTGCTATCAGCTTCGTCAGCAAGTCTCTTTGCAATTTGTAGCTTCCTTCTGTCATCAAGCGATGTGACTGGATCATCAAAAATGATGCCTCTATTGATTTCTGACAGACTCATTTCTGTAATAAAATCAGCCAGTGCTATTACTTTCTGTTCTCCTTCGCTTAGAATGGAGCTCGGTTTTTTTCCTTTAATCTTAAGCTGACGGTACGATTTTCCTGCGGAACCAGTGTGATCTATATCTATTCCAAAATCACCATTTAGCTTTTCACACTCAGCATTAAACAGAACAATGTATTCATTGTTAAAGTGTTTCTTTGATAAGGTTTTTTCAGCAGCAGTTATTTTTGCCTTAGCAAAGTCTACCATATTCGCTTTATTAACCCAACACATGTCATCTACGTGTGATTTGATTTTATCAATATGATGAGATAATTTTTCTCTGTGTAATAGAGCGGTTTTTAAACTTGTTAGTTTATTTAGTTCGACAAGTGCCTCATCTTTTTCTAAAGCTTGAATAGCTGTATTAATCTTGATTAGGATGGCATCGTATTGAAAATTGGTTTGGAATGTTGAACTTACCTCTAACAAACGCTTGGATTGCAACGCGGATATAATAGTGTCTGCATGATTTTTTTGTGCATTGAGCTCATTTATAATACTTTCCAATTCTGCTTGATGATTTTTTTTCAACCACTCAGTTAAAATATGAGACTCAGGAAATACATTGAAATTAATGGAGCTAAAGTCATCTGTTATTTTCTTTAATACATCAGCAGCTTTTTTTTCTTGTTCTTCTGCTTCGCTCTTGAGAAAGTTCCAATAGTTTTCAATTAGTTTTATTGCATCGTCAGAGAGAGCTTGTTGGCAAAATATGCAATTATCTCCATGTTGAGGATAACTAAGGTGTTCCTGATGTTGTAGTGCTGCAAGGCTGTTAGCGGAGCTAATAAATGTTCGCCATTGAGGGGTGTTGACCCCTACGATTTTATCTGTTTCAAAAGCACTTGCGCCCTCAGATTTAGATGTTTCTAGTTTTTTGTTATAATCTAGAATAAGGTTGTTTATTTTCTCCAATCTTTCATGACTAAATCTTAAATTAATATTTTCAAGTGATGCTTTGCTCTTGCCTAATAGCTCTTTCATTTCTTGTAGCGTCGCGATTTCTAACGCCTTATTTCTTGTGCGTAAGAGTAAAACGTCACATTTTAATGTCAGCTCTTGTTTTTCCAATGCATGCTCATCTGTAAATTGAGCGTACTCTATTAACTTTTTTATATCCGTCTCGGCCGATAGGGTTGATATGGCTTTTTTGATTTCAGAGTCGCCATCAAATAGCTCTGCATATATATTCTGCTTGTTTTTGGAAGATATTTCGCTGTTTAATTTATCTTCGAGTTGTGATATTGCATAGGCGAAATTTGAAAAGAAACTCAAGCCGCTTGGTCGAAACTCAAATTCGTTTTTTTCAGCTAAATGCTTTATTATGCACTTCCCATCAAAGACAGAGAATTGCTTGAACTCATTCGTGGTATTATCGTCTGGGTATGACTTTGATAAGATTTCTGTATTAGAAGAAAAGGTAAAATTTGCACTAGGTGATTTAAAGTGTTCTTTGTTTATATTTGGTTCTATAGTCTCTACGGACTTTGAATGCAAAACCTGTTTTAATAGACGCACATAACCAGATTTACCTGAGCCATTCTCCCCGTATATTATGGTTAGGTTTGGCCCAAATTCTATAACTTGACTTTCTGAAAGGGCATTTACCCCATCAACGTCCTTCAAACTGTTTAATTTCAGTTCTCTCTTGTATTCACCTTTAATTCCTGAGTCTGGTTTTATATTTATTGGTGTGCGGGTCTCTTGAGGTGTTATGGATAGTGCGCTCAATAAGTGTTTGTAAGCAACATTCAAATCATCTTGAGATAATTTCCCATTTAAATAAACCTTGCTAGCGACAAACTGAGACCAATAAGGCAATTTATTGATGTAACTCCTCACATCGGAATCAAGGCTATCCTTTACTATTGATTCTTTCCCTAACATCACTCAATACCTCTTAATATAATTATCTATATGTCACTATCATATTGTTATTTTAAATTATTTTTTATGATTCATGTCACAACAATGCCCATTGGAGTATTCGCATAGCATTCTGCACTAGGCCATGACTATAAGATAATTTTTGTCCCTCTTTATTTCTATGGTATATGACCCTAAGTACAGTTATTGCCAGAGCTCCAAGGAGCGCAGCTGGCGCTGCTTGAGGGCAACTCGCTAGGCTCGCCTAACCCTGCTTCACTGTGCTCCTTCACCCCCTCCTCCGTGCCTGCAGCTGGCGTATCTGCAACCTTGCGGCGCAGCACCCAGCCATCAAGGCGGGCTGCCTTGATGATCTTGTAAGCGGCCATATCGATAAGCTGGCTCACTTGTTCCCTGAGCTTGCGGTTAATGCGCTGATATAGCTGTTCTGAAGCGGCTAAAAGAGGTCAATAAGGGGGAGGGGATAACGAGGGGATGCGGCAATATCCAAGGCTTGGGATATTCGACTGTGAGGCAGTAAAGGAAAAAAGCGTGCGCGGGACAATCAGCTTTTCGAGATATCTCGTATGTTGAGCTAAAGGTGCTGAACGAAGTGAAGCCCAACGTTTGTACCGTGAAATATGCTTGTCAATCAGTTTTATGGCTTAGCCACATCCTTGTTTATCCTGCTCTGGCTGGCGCAATCACGCTCGCATGTTGGGCTTCGCTACGCTCTGCGCCAACCTACAAATCACGCTATCTCAATCCTGCCGCCGCTGGGGCCAATCAGCTGCTCACGCTTGGCGATAATGCTCCCTCAGATTTCACCTGTAAAAATGCCGACCCTCGGGTCGGCAGTTTCAAGAAATAGGGTGTGGGGCGAAACAGTATGAGAAATGGTTACCCTCTATCGCCGGGCTATTTATCCGCCTTGCCCGCTGCATCGGCAAGTTTGGCCAGCTGTTTGTCATACCAGGCCACTGGGCGGTTCTCATCTTCCGCCCGCTCCTTGCGCCGGATGGCGTTGCGCACCGCCATGGCCCCCAGCCAGCGAAACGGCTCGGGCGGGAAGTAGCCACGCGGGCCGCTGACCAGCGCGCAGTCGCGCCACGGCTTGTCCTCCTCCCGCACTTCATCGCGCACCAAAGTTGCCAGTACTTGACCGCCCATCCAGCTCTGCGCCACCCCGTTGCCGGAGTAGCCGAGGCCATAGACGATATTGGGCTGCCCTCGCCAGTGGCCGAAGAAGGGAAGGCCATCCACCGAGCGGTCGGAGGCGCCGCACCAGCTGGCGGCGATGGGGACCTCTTTGAGTGCCGGAAAGAAGCGGCGCAGGGTGCGGGTGAGGGGGGCAAGATAACGGCTCGGCGCATCAAACTCGGCCAGATGGCGGTTGGCAAAGGCGAAGGTGTTGCCCCCCTTGCCCAGCATCAGCCGCCCTTGCGGGGTGGAGCGGTAGTAATGGACAAAGGTGCGGCCATCCACCACGGAGCGGCCATGCGCAAGCTGCTGGGCGGCCAGTGCATCCGGCGCGGGGTCGGTTATCACCATATCGGAGGAGACCAGCACGATACTGCGGCGAAACTCGCGAAAGTGCTGCACCATGGCGCTGTTGAGGGCCAGCACCACCTTGCGGGCACGCACCTCACCTTGCGGTGTCTGCACCCGCGCAGGCTGACCCGCCTCAAGGCGTTGCATGGGGGAGTGCTCATAGACCTCGACCCCCAGCTCCCGCGCCACCCGCAGCAGGCCGCGCACCAAGAGCGCCGGTTGCACCGAACCGGCGTGGGGGCTGTAGAGCCCCTCCAGATGAACGTGGGAGCCGCTCTGGCTCGCCAGTTCACCCTCCGCAATCGCCAGCCACTGGTTAAGGTCGGCTCGCTGTAGCTCCCGCAATACCGGCTCCATCAGGCCGCGCTGGGCCTCGCTGGTGGCGGTGTAGCAGGTGCCCTCGACCCTCAGCTGCGCCTCTATGTTGTGCGTTTCGCAGAAGCGGGCGATCTCGTGTACCGCCTGTTCGGATCTGTGTACCAACCAGGCGGCCTGCTGCTCGCCAAAGAGGCGTTTTAAGGTCAGGTATTTGGCCGACCAGGTGAGCAGGCAGCCGCCGTTGCGCCCGGAGGCACCGCTGCCGCAGCGATCTTTCTCCAGCACCATGATGCGCAAGTGTGGCTCGGCCTGTTTAAGGGCGATGGCGCTCCACAGCCCGGTAAAGCCGCCACCGACGATGCAGACATCGACCTCGTGGTTGCCGACCAGGGGGATGGGGGGCGCGGGTTGTTCGGCGGCGAGCGCCTCGGTCAGCCAGAAGGGGAGAGTGGACATGATGACTCCTCGATAAGGTTATTGGTGGCGCCAGCGCTGGGTGCGATCCAGCAGGGCGCGGCTCAAAAAGAGCTGGAGCAGCTTGATGGTGGCGGCGGCCAGCAGGATCAGGGTGGCCATGGCGGCGGCCGCGGCGGTATCGCCGGAATCCTCCATGTTCAGCACTGCGATGGAGGCGAGCACGCTGTCGCTCGAATAGAGGAAGATCACCGCCGAGGTGGTGGTCATGGCGTTGACGAACAGATAGATAAAGATCTCCAAGAGCGCTGGCAGGGAGGCGGGCAGGGTGACCCGCCAGAACGCCTTCCAGAGCGGAATGCGCAATGAGATGGCCACCAGCTCCAGCTCCTTGGGCAACTGCTTGAGGCTGGTCAGCGCTGTCATATGGCCCACGGTGTAGTAGTGGATGACGCAGGAGAGCACCATCAGCGGCAGAGTGCCATAGAGAGTGCCAAAGAGCGGATTGCCGTTGAAAAAGAAGATGTAACCCAGCCCCAGCACCATGCCGGGCACCGCCAGCGACAGCATGGCGAGCAGATGCAGCAGCTGGCGCAGCGGCGCGAAGTGGCGTCCCTTCTCCTGCGCCCAGGCCAGCACCATCACCAGCACGGTGCCGATCAGCGCGGTATAGAGGCCCAGTTGCAAGGTGTTGGTAAAGGGCTGCCAGCCATAGACGCTGTTGCTGTCAAAGGCGTAGTGATCCAGCGTCAGCCCGAGGTTGTAGGGCCAGAACTGCACCAGGGAGCCGTAAACCGCCATGCCCACCAGCGCCAGAAACAGCAGGGCCCACAGCGTGCACCAGCCGAGCGCCAGTAGATCCCGCAGCCGATGGGGTTTGGGCTGATAGGGCACCGCCTTGGTGCTGCTCTGCTCCTGCATCTTGCTGCGCACCCTGTGCTCCAGGGCAAAGCTCAAGAGTGCCGGCAGCAGCAGGGTGACGCTGGCAACGGCGCCCAGCGAGAAGTTCTGCATCCCGATCACCTGCCGGTAGATATCGGTGGCCAGCACGCTGTACTGGCCGCCAATCACCTTGGCCACCCCGAAGTCGCAGATGGTGAGGGTGAAGACGGCGATGGCGGCGCTGAGCAGGCCATAACGGGCGGTGGGCAGGGTGACGGTGACAAAGGTGCGCCAGCCGCTGCTGCCGAGCACCCGGGAGGCTTCATAGAGGCGGGCGTCGCTCTGACCGAGCGCCGTGATAAGGATCATCAGGGCGTGAGGGAAGCACCAGAAGCCAAGACCAATGACGATGCCGATGGGGCCGTAGATGCTCTCGCCGCCGAGCAGCCCCTTGGCGATCCCCTGATTGCCAAACCAGTAGACCAGACTGATGGCGGGCAACAGGGAGGGCATCAGGAGCGGAATAAGGCCGATGAGGCGAAACAGGGGCTTGCCCGGCATGCAGGTACGGGTGAGGGCATAGGCGTAGCCGAAGGCGATGGTCACCACCAGCGCGGTGATCAGCACCCCGAGCCAGAGGGTGTTGCCGATGGTGCGCCCCAGATGAGGGGAGTCGAAGTAGGCGCTGAAATTGGCAAGGCCTATCCAGAGGCCGTTTTCATCCTGCAGGCTCTTTTGCAGCATGGTGAGCAGCGGCAGCAGCAGACCGCCGGTGAGCAGGGCGATGCCGAGCACCAGCAGGAACAGTTGCAGCAGCTGATCCCGGCTCCAGCCGCGACAGATCCGCTGCCAGCGAGAGACTTGGCGGGCTGTCACTGGTGGCAGCAGGGAGGAGGTCGCAAAGGGGGCAGTCATGGGCGCTCTCCTTCAAACAGCTGCATCGCCCCAGCAGGCCAGTGCAGCGAGCAGCGCATGCCGCTGCGCCAGCCACCCTGTTCGTGGCGGGGCAGCTCGTGGGTCGGGCGCTCCACCAGAATTTGCTGCGGGCCCAGATAGGTGTCGGCGGTGCAGATAAGTCGCTGGGCGGCGCCGAGAAACTCCACCTGATCGATGGTTGCTTCAACGCCATGTTGGCCAAGATACGGCTCGCTTGGCGCACTCAGGGTGATTGCCTCGGGGCGGATCGCCACCTGCAATTTGCTGCCGGCAGCGGCCTGGTTGGCAAGTGTCAGCGGTTGTTCGTTGAGGCGCACCTGATTGGGGCTCAGCACCAGCGTCTCGAGGAAGTTCATGGTACCGACAAAGCTTGCCACGAAACGGCTGGCAGGCTGGTGGTAGATCTCCTGCGGGGTGCCCACCTGCACGATGCGGCCGCCCTCCATCACCACGATGCGATCGGCCATGGTCAGCGCCTCTTCCTGATCGTGGGTCACCATGATGGTGGTGATGCCAAGGCGCTGCTGCAGGGCGCGGATCTCGCTGCGAAGATGGGTGCGTACCAGCGCATCCAGCGCGCTGAGCGGTTCGTCCAGCAACAGCAGGCCGGGGGAGAGGGCCAAGGCCCGGGCCAGCGCTACCCGCTGCTGCTGGCCGCCGGAGATCTGGCTCGGGTATTTGTGGGACTGGGCAGTGAGATCCACCAGCCCCAGCCAGTGATCGACCCGCTCCTTGATGAGATCCCGCGCCAGCCCCTGATTCTCAAGGCCGAAGGCGATGTTCTGGGCCACCGTCAGGTTGGGGAAGAGAGCATAGGACTGAAACACGATGCCAAAATCGCGCTGCTGGGGCGGCAGGCGGGAGATATTGCGCCCCCCTTGCCAGATCTCGCCGTTGTCTGGCAGATCCAGTCCGGCGATGGCTCTGAGCAGGGTAGTTTTGCCGCAGCCGGAGGGGCCGAGAAAGCAGATAAACTCCCCCGGCTCAATGGTCAGAGAGATCCCTTTAAGGGCCTGAAAAGCACCGAACTGCTTGTTGAGATGTTGAATGTCCAGATAGGGCTGGGTCATGGTTCGACTCGCTACTGATTTGGTATATACCAGTTTGCGGGTGAAGTGTGACGGTCAGGTGATCGGGGGATGACAGCTTGATGACAGTCAGATGACATCGGGCTGTCAGCAAGTGGCTGGGCTCTGTGTGGATGGGCGAAGCGTCGCTAATTGAAGGCAATACAAACTCGGGAAGTTAAAACCAAAAAGCGAAGGCCAACAGCTGTTGGCCTTCGACTGCTGTTTATTGGCAGCGGTGTGTCTGGCGTGAACAAACCGCCGCCCTTCACGCTTACTGTTTGGCTTCGGTCTTGCCGTCGAAGCTGGCGCTCCACTGGGCCAGGATGGCGTTACGCTCGCGGGCTGCCCAGCTAAAGTCGTTGTCGATCATCTGGCCTTTGATATCCGCCGGATAGCCCGCTCTCGGTTGGGCTACATCGGGGATGGCGACCACTGCGAACGACTTGTTGTAGAGGGCGTTGGCCTGTTCGGTGGCGGCAAAGTCGAGCAGCTGTTTGGCGGCTTCCAGCTTGGGAGTGCCCTTGATGATGGCGGCGGCTTCCATATCCCAGCCCGAACCCTCTTTCGGGAACACCACCTCGATGGGGGCACCCTTGGCCTTGAGGCTGGTAGCCGGGAAGTCGAAGGAGATACCGATCACCGTCTCGCCGCTGGCGGCCAACTTGCAGGGGGCGGAGCCCGAGTGGGTGTAACGGTCGATGTTCTGGTGCAGGCCGTTCATAAATTGCCAGCCCTGCTGCTCGCCCATGGTCTGCAGCCAGCCCGCAACGCTCAGGTAACCGGTGCCGGAGGAGCTGGGGTTGGGCATGATCACCTTGCCCTTGTAGATGGGCTTGGTGAGGTCGGCCCAGCTGGTGGGGGCCGGGATCCCCTGTTTTTCCGCCTCTACCTTGTTGAAGCAGATGGCGCTGAAGAAGGCGTCCAGACCGATCCAGTGCGGCTCGGCCTTGCTGTCGCGAAAGCGGCTGTCGAGCTTATCCAGCCCTTTCGGTGCATAGGCATTGAGCATCTGCTGCTGATCGAGCTGCATCAGACTGGTAGCCGCCAGTCCCCATACCACATCCGCTTTGGGCTGCGCTTTTTCTGCCAACAATCGGGCGGTGACAACGCCGGTGGAGTCACGCACCCACTTGATGTTGATATCCGGATGCTGGCGCTCGAACGCGGTTTTCAGCTCGCTGAGCTGCTCCGGTTCGAAGGCGGTATAGACGGTGAGATCGGTTGCGGCCAGTGCCGGGGTGGTCATGGCAGCCAGCACGGCGGCGGCCAGCAGATGGGTTCCCTGTTTCATCCTCTTCTCCAGTTAAATTGTCTTGGTATAAACCAGATTGGTCGAGAGAGAGGCTAGGGGATCTTTATGACGTGACCGTGACAGCCCCGTGACGTTTTGCCGTTCCTGATTTATCCGTGACTAATCCTGGGTATCCACCTCGATCTCCAGACTGTCGTGGCGCCAGTACTCCAGATCGAAGTCGAGCACCCGGCCATGCTGATCGAAGTTGAGTCGCTCGAGGCGCAGGGCGGGCAGACCGGCGGTAGCCCCCAGCGCCTTGGCCACTTCATCCGGCAGGGCGGTGGGGAAGAAGCGCACCAGCATGCGGGCGTAATGAAGATCGTAATGGGCCTGATAGATCTCGGTCAGGCTGCCGTTGAGATCCAACTCCAGCAGGCCGGGTACTCGTTCAGGCAGGCAGTGGTTCTCGCAGTAGCAGATGGCGCGCCCGTTGGCATAGCGCAGCCGTTTGAGCAAAAAGAGGCTGTCGAACGGCTTGAGCTGCAACTGCGCCATCAACGCGGGCGGCACCGCCTGGCGGCTTTTCTCCAGCAGCTCGGTGTGCGGTTCTCCTCCTTGCTCACGCACTATCTGGTGAAAGTTGGAGGTGCGTCTGGGGTTCAAGCGAAAGCGCGGCGGGGTGACGAACCAGCCGCGGCGATCCTCCCGATAGATAAGGCCGTTCGCCTCCAGCTGCACCAGCGCCTCGCGGATGGTAACCCGGGTGGTGCCATAGAGTTCCCCTAGCAGCCGCTCGGAGGGAAGCTTGTCGTTGGGGGCCAGCCCCCCCGCCAGGATCTGGTTGGCGAGGGCATCCTTGATCTGCAGATATTGCGGTTTGCTCATGAAAATCCCTGGTTTTGCAATAAGTTGTGCAATGAGTTGTGCAATGGGCTGGGCACAGGGCAGGTCATCTGCCCGGTCGTTACACGGCAACATCAACATGCGTTGGTAGATACCAGAATCGCCCCTGCTATTCAGGCTTCCTAGATTATCGCGATCCCGGCGCTGAAAATGAATTTTTTGTTGCACGTAGCGCCACCCCTTTGACCTTGGCGGGGCAGTTACCCACAATGCGCTCATTCTGGTATATACCAAAAGGAGCGAAGTCATGATCCATATTCCTGCGGCCCCCGCCGCCGTCGATTACCTGCTGCTGACCCCGGGCCCTCTCTCGACCACCGCCACGGTGCGCGCCGCCATGCTGCAAGACAGCTGCACCTGGGATGCGGACTACAACCAGGGCGTGGTGGAGCCCATCCGCCGCGAGCTGGTGCGCCTCGCCACCGGCCCTGAGTATGAAAGTGACTACAGCGCCGTCTTGCTGCAGGGCAGTGGCAGCTATGTGGTGGAGAGCGTACTGGGCTCGGCGATAGGCGTCGATGAGTGTCTGCTGATCATCAACAACGGCGCCTACGGTGCCCGCATGGGGGAGATGGCCCGCTGCCTTGGCCTGCGCCACCACGAGCTCGATTGCGGCGAGACCACCCGCCCGGAGCCCGCCGCCATCGAGGCGATGCTGGCGCGCCACCCCGAGATCACTCATCTGGCCATGGTGCACTGCGAGACCACCACCGGCATGCTCAATCCGCTCGATGATGTAGCTGAGCTCTGCCAGCGCCGCGGCATTCGCCTGATCGTCGATGCCATGAGCAGCTTTGGCGGTATCCCCATCGACATGGGACGCCTTGGCATCGAGTTTCTTATCAGCTCGGCCAACAAGTGCATTCAGGGGGTGCCGGGTTTTGGCTTCGTCATCGCTCGCCGCGCCGCGTTGGCGGCCTGTGCCGGGCGCGCCCGCTCGGTCTCCCTCGACCTGCATGCCCAGTGGCAGACCATGGAGCAGCAGGGGGGCAAGTGGCGCTTTACCTCGCCCACCCATACCGTGCTTGCCTTTGCCCAGGCCCTGCGCGAGCTGGACGAGGAGGGGGGCATCGCCGCCCGTCATCAGCGCTACAGCGAGAATCAGCGCACGCTGGTGGCGGGGATGGCGGCGTTCGGCTTTGCGCCGCTGCTGCCAGAACAGTGGCAATCTCCCATCATCACCGCCTTCTACTCTCCGGCCCACCCTGACTACCGCTTCGCCGACTTCTACCAGCGGCTCAAGGCGCAGGGTTTTGTTATCTATCCAGGCAAGGTCTCCCAGGCCGATTGCTTCCGTATCGGCAATATCGGCGACGTGACCCCGGAGCGGGTGCGCAGCTTGCTCGCCGCCATGGCCAGCGCCTGCTACTGGCAAGGGGACGCGCGATGACCAGCATGCTGGCTCAGGGTCGTGATCTGCGTGGCCGCGATTTGCATGACCATAAGCTACACGGCAGCGGCCGTGCCGACAGCGAAGGGGATATCAACCTCGGCGAGGGGCGGGCGCGTTGGTGGGCTGACCAGAGCGAGGCGGTGCAGGCGGGATTGGCGGAGGATAGCCGCTACTTTCTCCATCAGGCCCTCTCCACCCCCTGTCTCGATCTGCTTGAGCGCACGCAGGGGAGCTGGCTGACCAGCGTATCGGGCAAGCGTTACCTCGATTTTCACGGCAACAGCGTCCATCAGCTGGGCCACGGTCATCCTGACGTGGTGGCCGCGGTGCTGCAGCAACTCGCCGATCTGCCGTTCGCACCCCGCCGCTACTCCCATCAGGTTGCCATCGACTGCGCCCGTACTCTGGCCGAACTGGCCCCCGGCGATCTTAACCGGGTGCTGTTCGCCCCCGGCGGCAGCGAGGTGGTGGGGATTGCCCTGAAGCTTGCCCGCTTTATTACCGGCAACAGCAAGGTGGTGTCCCTGTGGGATGCTTTTCACGGCGCCTCCCTCGATGCCATCTCGGTCGGCGGCGAGGCCTGTTTTCGCGCCGGTATGGGCCCACTGATGGCCGGTGTGGAGCGCATCCCGCCGCCCACCCGTTATCGCGGTGTCTGGTACCGCGGGGAGGGGGATGACCTGCACTACGCCGATTATCTGGAGTACGTCATCGAGAAGGAGGGAGGAATAGGCGCCTTTATCGCCGAGCCCATCCGCAACACCGATGTACAGGTGCCCTCGAAAGCCTACTGGCAGCGGGTGCGGGAGATCTGCGATCGCCACAAGGTGCTGCTGATCGTCGACGAGATCCCCAATGCCCTGGGGCGCACTGGCCACTGGTTCAGCTTTGAAGAGTTCGGCATCGAACCCGACATCATCTGTCTGGGCAAGGGGTTGGGGGGCGGGGTGGTGCCGTTTGCGGCGCTCATCACCCGCGACCGTTTCAATCAGGCGGCAGCTATTTCGCTCGGTCACTACACCCACGAGAAGAGCCCCATCGGCTGCGCGGCGGCGCTCGCGACCATCGCTACCATCCGTGAAGAGGGATTGCTGGCAAAAGCGCAGGAGGATGGCCGCTTTATGGCGGCAGAGCTCGCGGCGCTTGCCGAGCGTCACCCGCTGATCGGGCAGGTGCGTGGTATCGGTATGCTCTGGGCGCTCGATCTGGTGGTCGATCACCAGAGTCGTACCCGCAATAGCCAGGCCGCCGAGCGGCTGCTCTACCGCTGTCTGGAGCTGGGGCTCAGCTTCAAGGTCTCCCAGGGCAATGTCATCCAGCTCTCGCCACCGCTCAATATCACCCGCGCCGATCTGGTGCGGGCCATCACCATTCTCGATCGCGCCCTCGGCGAGATCGCACTTTCACCGAAACAGGAACACCACCATGACTGACTTGCAGATTGCTGTAGACCCGATCACCGACGTAGAGGCGCTGATCCTCGACTGGGCCGGTACCGTCGTCGATTTCGGCTCCTTCGCCCCCACCTCCATCTTCGTCGAGGCCTTCGCCCGCGCCTATGACTTCACCGTGACCCTGGACGAAGCACGCCAGCCCATGGGCCTTGGCAAGTGGGATCATATCGCCGCGCTGGGCTGTCTGCCCTCGGTGGATGCGCGCTGGCAGGCCCGCTTTGGCCACCCCATGAGCCACGCCGAGGTGGACCACATTTATCACACCTTTATGCCGCTGCAGATTGCCGCCGTGACCCGCTTTGCCACCCCCATCCCCGGTGTGCTGCCGGTGTTGGACGCTCTGCGGGTGCAGGGGATGAAAATCGGCTCCTGCTCCGGTTATCCCCGTCCGGTGATGGAGGCGCTGGTACCTGCTGCGGCCGATCACGGCTACCGCCCGGATCACTGGGTCGCCACCGACGATCTCAAAGCCGGTGGTCGCCCCGGCCCCTGGATGGCGCTGGCCAACGTGATTGAGCTGGGAATAAGCGCCGTGCATCGCTGCATCAAGGTGGATGACGCCGTGCCGGGTATCAGCGAAGGGTTGAACGCGGGCATGTGGACGGTGGGGCTGTCGGTTTCCGGCAACGAATTTGGTGCCACCTGGGACGAGTTTGCCGCCATGAGTGAGGCTGAGATCGCCGCCCGGCGCGCACCGGCCGAGGCCAAACTGCGGGCGGCGGGGGCACACTATGTGATTGATACCCTGGCCGACATCGCCCCGGTTATCGCCGATATCAACCGTCGTCTGGCCGCTGGCGAGCGGCCGTAGGCCATCGGTGGGGTCTAACAAAAGCGCTTGGCTGGCTTGAGATACAACACGCCCCCATCCGGGGGCGTGTTGCATCTATAGGGGGAAGTTGTGCGCGGTCAGCGGATATCGATCCGCATCAGGGGAGAGGGGGCGTTGTCGACAAAGTGGTGCCAGATATGGTCGTAGAGTGCCTTCTGGCCGGGGAAACTCACCAGCGCCTTGGCCTCGGCCAGGGAACACCAGCGATATTCGGTGTGCTCGTCGTTGAGGGTCACCGCCTGATTGGGCGGGCAATAAACCACAAAGACCGGCACCATCTCTATCGTATTCAGGCTCGCCTCGTAAAACTGCTCCAGATACTGGCCGTTGTAGAGCTCGGTGACCCTGATACCCGTCTCTTCGCCAAACTCCCGAATAATGGTCTGCAAGCCGGTTTCACCCGCCTCCACCGTGCCCGCCACATGGCACCAGAAGCCCCCCTTGACCCGTTTCATCACCAGCAATTTTGTTTCGCCATCGACAGTGGTAAGGGCAACGCCGGAGACGGCCTTGCAGCGAATGGGGATCATGATCTTCTCTCCGGGTTTGGGCTCTGTGATAGCCACGAACAGTGTGAAGGCGTGTTAATAGAAATACGCCTCGGCGGGTAGGCCCATGACCTCTATTTCATTCAGGCCATTTTTGGCCAGATAGTTGGCCACCAGATTGAACCCCACTCAGTAACCGGCATATTTGGGAAATGGCCGGTTATCACGGCAGTAGAAAAAGTCTAAAAAGTTGAACTGCTTGCTGGATAGATGGGGCGTCATCTCTGCCAGGAGCGATTGCCAGTCATGATGATGAGACTCCTTGAACAGCGAGGGGAGTGTGCCACCATTGAACCTCTGCTCAAAGTAGCAGGCCAGTCCTTCAAAAATCAGGTTTTCGGCCAGTGTTTCTGCTTCCACCTTATTCTTCTTTTGCACGATATGGTGGACTTCGTGGGCCAGCACGGCAGGTAATTCGGTGATGATCACCTCTTTGATATCAGGCCGTTCCAGATCAAGCTGGAGTTCTATTCGATACATGTTGATGGCCCAGCCACCGATACCCGAATCGGGAGCATCCCCCTCGGCAAAAGGGCTGAAGGTGACATCCAGTTGGGAGAGATCGAACAAGGCATTCAATTTGTGCGCCGTCTCGGCAAAAACGTGCCTAATGGTGTCATCGAGCCCATCGAATTTGCCCGAGTCGTTTAACAGGGTGAGTTGCATCCAGACATCCTTGTCTATTGAAAGAGAGTGCTGAGCCACTTGCGTGGTCGCGGCGCCATATCACCACGATTACCCTCCTTCAATCAAGGGGTTACCCGCCCATTATGCTTGCCGTCTGGATCGCCTCGATCAGTGCAGCCCGGTTGATGCGAGGGCGCTCGCCATCGAGCAATTGCTGCCACAGCGCAATGGCCTGGCTGTAGCGGCCATGCAGGAAGTGATCGGAGGCGAGCAGCATCAGGGCGCTCACTTCCCCCGCGTCCTGCTTGAGGGCGCTCTCCAGCAGGCGGGTTGCCTCGGGAGTCAGCTGCTGGCCCGCCTGATAGTAGAGCACGGTGGCTTGGGCGGCTTGAGTCGCCGCGCTGGCGCCCCCCTCCAGCAGAGCCAGACGCTGGTAGGCGAGCAGGGCGCTGTCATATTCGCCCCGATAGAGATAGAGCTGGCCAAGCGCCGCCCAGCTGTCGAGATCGGCGGGGTTGCGCTGAAGTTTCTGATGCAGACTCCCCAGCTCCTTGTCTTGCAGATCCCACGGGCTCAACCCCGCCAGCGGATCGGGACGGGATGCATAATCCTGCCATGCCTGATAACGGCCGCTGCTGAAATACAAAGCGGCAACGGCCGCGATGGCCATGATGCCAAGCAGCAACAAGGCCCGCCCGTGCCGGTTATTGCGGCCGCGATTGTCATGCTGGCTGGCCAGTTGTGCGCGCAGGGCCAGCTCAGCCGCCGGGATGGCGTTGGCCAGGCGGGCGGCGCTCAGCTCCCTGTAGAGTGGCTGGTCGGGGGAGAGGCCTGTCTGCTCCCCATGCATGATCAGCCAATTCAATTCGCTGCGGGGATCGGCCGCAGGTTGATGAATGGGTTCAATCATTGCTCTAACGACAGGGATGGCTTGTACCTTTGTGCGTGTCAGGCGGCGAAACAGGGTCAACAGCGCCAGCCCCAACAGTAGCAGGGGTCCGCCCCATAGCAGCGCTGTGCTGGCCTTGAAGGGGGGATCGTAGCGCACGAAATCGCCGAAGCGCTCCGTCATCCGGGCGATCACCTGCTCATCAGACTGCCCCTCGTCCACCCAGCGGTAGATCTCTAGCCGCAGATCCCGGGCGATGGGGGAGTTGGACTCTACCAGATTCTGGTTCTGGCACTGGGGGCAGCGCAGGGCGCGGGCCAGCTCTTGCGCCCGATTTTGCAGCTCGGGATGGCGAAACTCATAGGTATCGACCCCGCTGGAATATGCAGTTGCACTCAGCAGCATGCCGAGGGCCAGCAGGGTGCAGGCAAGAGAACGGCGCATCATGGCTGTGTCTCCCGAGCTGATGTTGCAATAGATGACGCAATTGCGGGTGCCGTTGTAGCGGCCTTCATTTGCGCGTCAGTTCGCGCCTGGTCGAGCAGGGGGGCAAACTGACGTTGCCAGATCCCTTTGGTAAGCTCGCCGGTATGGCGGGCGAGCAGGGTGCCATCGGCATCAAAGAGATAGGTCTCAGGCGTGCCGTAGACGCCGAGCTCCAGCGCCAGTTTGCCGTCGGGGTCGGCCAGTACGGCGCGATAGGGGTTGCCCGCCTGGATAAGCCAGGCGCGGGCGGCATCCCTCTTGTCCCGGTAGTTGAGACCGTAGAGGGGGACTGTGCCCGCGAGCTCGCTGAGCAGCGGATGTTCAGCGCGGCAGTTGGCGCACCAGCTGGCCCAGACGTTAAGGACAAAGGGCTCGCCCTTGAGGCTGGCAGTCTGGATCGGACTCCCATCCAGCAGATTGTTGCTTTGCCACGCAGGCAGGGTACGGCCGAGCGTCGCCTCATCCTGGCTGTAGGGGTTGTTGCCAAGGCCCAGCCAAAGCAGGGCGCCGAGGCTCAGGGTCAGCAGCAAGGGAACAAAGAGGCGCAGGCGGGATCTCATAACGCCTCCTGTCCGAGCTGGTGATGGGAGGTGCCAACCGTAACGGAACGGGAGGCGAGCAAGGGGCGACGGGCGAGCAGGCGCAGGGCGCCGCCCGCCATCATCAACAGGCCGCCGAGCCAGATCCAGCGCACCAGCGGCTTGTAGTGCAGCCGCATGGCATAGGCATCTGGCCCCATCTTCTCACCCAGCACCACGTAGAGATCGCCAAAAAGTCCCCACGCGATGCCCGGTTCATTCATGTTCATGGTGCGCACGCTGTAGTGGCGCCGCTCCGGCGTCAGCCGCGCCACCTCTTTACCATTCTTGTGCACGCTAAGAGTGATCCGCTCGGCGGTATAGTTGGGGCCGATCACCGGCTCACGCCCTTCATAGCGAAACTCGAAGGCACCGAGCTGGTAGGGCTGGTTGGCACTTAGCACCGTGCCCCCCTCCTGACTGTGGTGACTCACCTGCGCGATGCCAAGGGCACACACCGCCACCCCGAGGTGGGTCAGCAAGCTGCCGAACCGATTGAGGGTGAGCTCGCGCAGCGACGTCAGTTGCAAGAGCGGGAGCAGCAGGCTGGCCATCAGCCAGAGGCTCACTATATTGGCGAGGATGCCGTTCCAGTTACCGGAAAACGATCCCTGTTCCAGATAGGCAAGGCTAATGAGCCCGCCGCCAAGCAGGCCAAACAGCGGCGGCAACAGAGCGTTGAGTCGGGAATGTGTCGCAAGCTGCTGCCAGCGCAGGCGCGGCAGTTGGGTCATCAGCGCCATCAGGCAGAGGGCCAGCGGCACGAAGATGGTATTGAAATAGGGGGCGCCCACCGAGAGCGAACCCAGATGAAGCGACTGGAACACCATGGGGTAGAAGGTGCCGAGCAGCACGCTGGCGCAGGCCACGCAAAGCAGCAGGATGGCGGCGCCGAGCAGCCCCTCTTTTGACAGCAAGCCAAAGCGGGCATAGGGGGCGCGGATGTCTGCGCGCAGGGCAAACAGGGTGAGGGCGCAGGTCAATAGCAAGCCGAGCAGCAACAGCAGGGTGAGGCCACGGCTGGGGTCGACCGCAAAGGCGTGCACCGAGGTGAGCACCCCGGAGCGCACCACGAAGGTGCCGAGCAGGCTCAGCGAAAAGGTAAAGATGGAGAGCAGCAGCACGGCGTGGCCGTAAGCGCCGCGCTTCTCGCACACCACCAGGGCGTGCAGCAATGCAGTGCCGAGCAGCCAGGGCAGCAGGGAGGCGTTTTCTACCGGATCCCAGAACCACCAGCCGCCCCAGCCCAGTTCGTAATAGGCCCACCAGGACCCGAGCACTATGCCGGCGGTGAGAAACACCCAGGAGCCGAGCGCCCAGGGGCGGCTCCAGTGGGCAACGGCGCCATCGAGCCGGCCCGAATGGAGCGCAGCCATGGCGAAGGCGAAGTTGACCGCAAAGCCGACGTAACCGAGATAGAGCAGGGGTGGGTGGATGATAAGGCCGATATCCTGCAGCATGGGGTTGAGATCGCGCCCCTCCTGCGGCCCCGGAAACTGGCGGTCAAACGGGCTGGAGAAGATCAGGGTATAGAGGCCGAGCAGCCCGACAATCAGCCCCATGATGGTCAGTACTCGAGCTGTGATCAGCGGATCGACCCGCTTTGAACAAATCGCTACCAGAGCGCCCCACAGGGACAGTGCAAAGACGAAAAAGAGCATGGAACCCTCGTGGCCGCCCCACACCGCCGCCAGCTTGAAGCCCAGCGGCAGGGCGCTGTTGGCGTGCTGGGCCACATAGCTGACGGTGAAATCATCTTGGCCAAAGCAGCTGGCGAGCAGCAGCAGGGCGGTCAACAGCAGGATGGCATTGATTAGCGCCAGCGGCGTGGCGCTGCGCAGCAGGGTCGGGGAGGCGAGCCGTAATCCCAGCCAAGGCAGTGTGCCCTGCAGCAAGGAGAGTGCCGCCGCCAGCAACAGTGAGAGATAGCCGAGCTCCGCCAGCACACAACCTCCAGTCAAGCATTTGTCTATGTTATGCCGCAGCGTCTGAACCGTACCGGCGCTGGGGGATAACATCCACATTCCTAGCAACAATTCATCGCAACAAATAAGCGCCAGTCACCCGAAGGTGGCTGGCGCCGGTGAGTATACGGTTACACGACCGTCATCTGGCCGGCATAGAGCACGAAGTAGCGCAGCAGCAGGATCCCCACCAGTGTCAAGCTGCAGACCAGCACCAGATGGCCGTTTCTCTCCCGCAGGGGCGCCGGGGTCAGCAGGGCCAGCAGCTGGGGCAGCAGCATGCCGATCCCCACCACCCCGAGCCAGAACACCTGAGCCCAGAAGCCGCTGCCGATGGCGGCCCACATCGCCACCTCTTTCTGGCCGCCACCGAAGTAGAGGCCGGTAAAGAAGCAGACCAGCAGCAACACCTCCACCGCCAGCACGGGTCGCTCGAAGCGATGCACGAAGCTCACTCCCTGGCTGTGATGGTTCTCCTTGAAGAGCGTCACCGCCAGCAAGATGGTGGAGGCGATACCTGAGCTGATGCCCGAGACCAGAAACAACACCGGCAGCACCGGGTTGTTCAAGAGCGGATAGGTCTTGAGTGCCGAGAGCAGAAAGCCGGTATAGGCACCCAGCAGAACGGCGAGCAGCAGCAAGAGCGGCGCCAGCAGCCGCTCGATGCGGGCGAGCCAGCCAATCAGGCCATCCACAAAAGCGAACTTCTCTTGCAGCAGGTGACGACGCAAGGTCTCAATCTCGGCGCGAAACACCACCGCCAGCCAGGCGAACAGCACCGCCATGTAGAGCTGAAACAGCATGACCCCCATCGACATCACGGAGTCGAACTGGTAGTGGAACATCAGCTTCCAGAAGGTCCAGGGGCGGGCCAGATGGAAGATGAGGATCAGTAACCCCAGCACCACGCTCACCGGCGCCAGAATGGCGGTCGCCTTGATGATGCCGCTCTCGCTGCCGGCCCCCTTGCGGCGCAGCAGCACCGAGAGGGTGGTGGCCCCGGCGGAGATGCCGAGCAGAAAGAGATAGATGGCGATGGGCCAGTCCCACACGAGGGAAGGAAAGTGAAATGCGTCATGCCACATGGTCATTCCCTCCATCGGTTATTGCCGTGGTAGATGGCGATGGGGCAAATCCCCACACCAGCGAGGGGAAGTGAAACGCCGCTTGCATGGTCATGACTTTATCTCCCCTTTGGGCACGCGGTACATCTTGGGCGAGGTACCGAGCGCCTGCTTGTAGCGATAGGTGGTCTCCTTCACCAGCCGTTTGGCGATGGGGCTGTCCGGGTCATCCAGATTGCCGAACACCAGCGCCTTGGTGGGGCAGGATTCCACGCAGGCCGGCTCCTTGCCCGCCGCCAGGTTGGTCTTGCGGCAAAAGTCGCACTTGTCTGCCACTCGGGTGACCGGGTTGATAAAGCGCACCTGATAGGGGCAGGCGGCGAGGCAATACATGCAACCGACGCAGAGATCCGCGTCGACATCGACGATGCCATCCTCCTTGCGGATATGGGAGGCGCCGGTGGGGCAGACGTGGACGCAGGGGGCGTTGTCGCAGTGCTGGCAGGACTTGCGAAAGAAGCGGTACTCGGCGTCGGGAAATTCACCGACCGGGCCTGAGCGGATGATCTCGAGGCGCGAGACCCCTTCCGGCACCTTGTTCACCTCCCGGCAGGCATCCATGCAGGCGGTGCAGCCGATGCAGGCCGTCTCATCGTGGATCATGCCATAGCGTATCCCGTCGATGGTCTGGCTATGGGCGAGGGTGGTGGCAAGGGAGCGGGTGTTGGCACTAGCAGTCCCCGTCATCATGATAAGGGCCCCCGCGCCCATGCCCGCCATAAAGTCACGGCGAGAGCAGCTCATGAGGCCTCCTTGCCGGTAGCCGGTTTGGACTGCTCCTGCCGGGCCTTGCTGGCCTCATGCTGCTTGCTGTGGCAGTCGACGCAGAGCTTGATGCGGGATTTTTCCGGGATCCCCACCATGGGCTCTTTGGCCGGATGCAACTGGTGGCAGCTGGTGCAGGTGAGCTTGGTGGCGTGCACGTCGTGGGCCCAGAGCGCCTCGCGCAGTGGTTTGGGCTCGTGGCAGCTCATGCAGACGCCATTCTGCTCGCTGATGGGATAAAGCTTGATGCTCTCTTTATCCTTCTGGCTGTGGCTGAAGCGCATCACATCCTTGACCCCTTCCCGGTGCTGGGGGGAGGGCTGGCCGTGGCAGTTGGTGCAGGTCACCGGCTTGAGGTTGTTGGGATTGGTCGCCTGACCATGCTTGCCGTGCATTCCCTCGCTCTGCTCCTTGTGACAGTCGGTGCAGGCCTTGTCGGGATTGCGTAAAAATTCCACCTCATGTGTAGCTGGAACAGGGGCAGCTGCCGGCTCGGCTGCCTGACCCTGCAGGCTGGTGAGCAGCATGGCTGCCATCAGCATCAGTCGTAAAAAATCCATCGTTAAATCACCCATAGGAAGCCTCCATCCGCTGCGGGCCCGACTTGGCGCCGGGCCCGCAGGCGCCGTTACTGTGCCAGCCGTCCGGCCGCTTTAGCCTCGGCATCCCAAGCGGGGACCGTGGTCTTGAGGAACTGGGCCTTGTCGCTGTTGAACTGCTTCATATCCATGCCAAGGGCGGCTTGCGCTTTCTCCTTGGTGGAGATGTCGGGGATGGCGATTTCGTGGCTGATCCCCTTGCTGGCCAACAGGCGCGCCAGCTTGGTGCGGGCGTCAGCGGCTTTATCCAGCGCGCTGCCAAGTACCTTGAGGGCCACTTCGGGGGCGTGCATCTGCACCCCGTGGGAGGCGATGGCGTAGTCCCAGCGCCACTGGGCGTGACGGATGTCCTGCAGAATATCCTTCATCTCTGCCTCGGTGGCGCCGGCATCCCAGGCCGCCTTGGCTTCAAAGTGGGCGTGTACCAGCTGCTTCTCGACCTTCAGCTTGGTTTCGATCACCGCCTCTTTGCGCTGCTTGACGATCCCTTGCAGCATCTCCTTGCTCTGGGTGTGGCAGTTGCGGCAGGTCTGCTCGAAACGATCGAAGGGGTTCCCCACCTTGTGATCGGTGTAGACCTTGCCTTGCTCGTTCTGCACCTTGGGCATGTGACAATCGACACAGGCGACGTTGTTCTGGCCGTGAATGCCGGCGCGCCAGGTTTCGTACTCGGGGTGCTGGGCTTTCAGCATGGGGGTTTTGGAGAGGGCATGAGTCCAGTCGGCAAAACCGATTTCATCGTAATAGGCCTCCATCTGCTCAACCGTGGTGCCCTTGTCCCAGGGGAATTTGACCGCCTTGGTGGGGCCGCTGAAGTAGTATTCCACGTGGCACTGGCCGCACACCTGGGACTGCTGATCAAAGCGTCCCTGATCCTTGAACGGCTTGCCGATGGCGGTCATGGCCCGATCGGCATAGGGACGGGAGAGGTGCAGGGCAGGTTTACCCTCCTTGAACTCCTTCGAGGCGGTGTCGTGGCAGTCGGCGCAGCCGATGGTGTTGACTACTTCCGGCCCACCCTTGGCCCACATCCCCTTGAAGTAGCCATCTTCACCCTTCTCGTCGATGACGCGGGCCACGTCCGGGCCTTTACAGCTCCAGCAGGCCATGGGCAGGGGGCCATCTTCGGCTGTTTTCGGGGCGCCGGTACGCAGGGTTTCGCGCACATCGGTCAGCGCATAGAAGTGGCCCCGCGGCTTGTTGTAATCCTTGGAAAAGGGGTAACCGCCCCACAGCACCACCATGTTGGGATCTTCCGCCAGCGCGTCGGTGCGCTCCTTGCTTTCGCTGGTGGCTTGCCAGCTGGTGAACTGATCGGCGTGATCCTTGGCGAACAGCTCGCTGCGCGCCTCTATCTTGCCATTGGTGGTTGCGTCATCAGCCAGTGCCCAGCCGCTGGTGCCAAGGCTGGTAGTCAGCAGCAGGGCGGCGAGGCCCAGTTTGGTCTGTCTGTTGTGTGAACTCACGATCATCACTCCCGAATCAATCTCATTGCCAGGCCCGCGCCATCCTTGCGGTGGACATAGACTCCCGAGAGTGCGGGAGCAGACAGGCCGATTCATTGTTATTGGTGAATAAAAATCACGAAATTATGCAATTGCTCGAAGTGGATATTACCAAATGGGTAAAATGAATAATGATTTATCAGGCGCTGATTTGCGCCAGATCAATTAGCTAGGGAGGTAAAGTGCGGAAATGAGACCTTGGTTAAATTATGCGTTGACTCAACTGATTGAGCTGCACTATCAAGATTTATTCATTTTCGACAGGTGACATTGATTGCTACGCTTGATGTGGCAAGGGTTGGTGAAAAATATGACATGTTATTTGTCTATTTATTGGTATATTTCATAATTTGAATATTTATTCGATGTCGCGCCCTTTGTCGACTAGCGCCATGGAACCTTGGAAATGAAAGAGCCGGCAATTGCCGGCTCTTTGTTTATCTCTGCGTGGATTGTTTTTATGCGGCCGCAAGGGCCGGGGGATTCAGGCCAGCGCCTGGGTCAGCAGGTGGATCGGATGTTCACAGCGGAAGCTGGTACTCATCTCGATTTGCCATTTGCAGGTTTCGCAGTCGGTGATCACCAGGTCGGGGGAGAGGCGGTTGATTTGATCAAACAGCCCCTCGCCGATGGTCTGGCTGGTCTGGTAGTTTTCGGACTTGAAGCCGTAGGTGCCGGCGATGCCGCAGCACTGGGACTCCAGCACCGTCACCTTGACCCCGGGAATGGCGCGCAGCAATTCGAGGGTGTAGATGACGCCCCCCATTTTTTCCATGTGGCAGGGGGTGTGGTAGGCGATGTGCAGATTGAGCGGCTTCATCGCCGGTTTGTTGCCCTTGTAGAACTCGTTCCACAGGAAGCGGGTCACCAGCGAGATGCGATCCCGCACCTTGTGGTTGTCCTGCTCCAGCAGGTGGGGATATTCATCGCGCAGGGTAAAGCCGCAGGTGGAGGAGGTAGCCAGCAGCGGCATCTCGTTGCCCAGCAGGGAGTTTTCCATCTGCTTGATGTTGAAGGCCGCCTGTTGCTTGGCCTTGTCCATGAAGCCGTTGGCAATCAGCGGCACGCCGCAGCACTTCTCCCGCTCAAGCAACTGCACACCGATGTTCATGGCGTTGAGCACCTGTACCAGCTCCTTGCCAAGCTGCGGGTGGTTGTAGTTGACATAGCAGCCGTGGAAGTAGGCGATCTGCCGCGCAAAGCTGGCCTGAGTCTCTTTCTGCTTTTTGTACCAGCCGCGGAAGGTGCCTTGGGAGTATTTGGGCAGATCGCGGTGGGATGAGACCCCCAGCGCCTTGTCCAGCACCAGCTTCATCGGCTTGAGGCCGGTGGTGAAGTTGACCACCGGCGCCATCAGGGTAGACATGCTGCCCATCAGATCGGTGTGGGAGAGCACGAACTCGCGGATCCCCGGTTTGAAACCGCTGTACTGATGCTTGGCCTTGGCGATGATGTCGCCGATGCGCACTCCGCTCGGGCAGGCTACTTCGCAGCGTTTGCAGTTGGTGCAGTGCTTGAGGGCGCTATCGAACAGCTCGGGGCTCTTGATGCGCAGCCGCTCGCCATCCGGGCCCGCCTGTTTCGGGCCGGGGTAGGCGGGGTTGGCCTTGGCCACCGGGCAGTAGGCGGTACAGACAGTGCATTTGATGCACTGATCGAAAGTTTGGTTGGCATGATCCAGTAGCATGTCAGTTCTCCTCCCGGCGATGATGAAGACACGGGATATGGGACGTAGTAATCATTGGGCCGCGCCCAGAATATGGCCGGCAGCCTGCCAGCCGGTAGCAACCGCGACACCAGAACCAGACCCCTCCTTGATGGGGTCATAGTGCGCCAGCACGCTGCCAGCGCCGTAGAGGTTGGCGAGCGGCTTGCCACCGCGCAGCACTCTGAGCTTGTCGTCGGTCTTGACCCCGAATCCCATGAAAGGGTGGTGGTCAAACAGCCGACGACCGGCCCAGGCGTCCCGCTCCTCCAGACTCAGTACATCGGCATCGAAGATGGGCTCGCGAATGCCACGCAGACGGGACTCCAGCCCGCGGCTGAAGAAGCTGCCGGAGGCGAGCACAAAGTTGTCCGCTTCAAACAGCTGATCATCGCCATTCTGGGTATGTACGCCGACTACCCGGTCACCTTCGTAGCGGGCACCCAGCACCCGCTCGCTGGTGAGGAAGGTGCCGCCAAGGGCCATAAAGCGGCGCTTGAGCGCCTCCTGCATTCTCATTCCGATCAGAGACGGCGGCATGGTGGCCACCTCCTTGATGGTGCAGCCGGTACGCTGTTCCAGCTCCGCCAGACGCGGGCCTACCAGCCCCAACGACAGGCAGGCGGGCAGCACGATATGGCGGCAGCCGGGTACGCCGCTCTCCTGCACCATGCGGCTGATCTCGCGGGCCAGGTCCGCTACCAGATGATGCTTGTCACACAGGCGCGCGATATCGGCTGAGCGAAACTCGTGGGGGTTGCGGCTGAATTCGGCCAGTTGGGGCAGACGGATTTCGCCGGTCAGAATACGGCAGTGGGAAAAGCGCGGATGGGTCGCCAGATTGGCGGCCGCCAGTGCCGGATGAAAGTCGCGAAAGCCTTCGAGGGTGGCCAGCAGCAGCACGTCCGGGATCGGCGCATCGGTCACGCAGGCACAGGTATCGGGGGAGAGCCAGGTGCGCTTGAGGGTACCGATGGGAGTCAGACGCTGGTGATTGGTGTCGTGGCGAACCAGCGGCAATCCCTGCTCGGCGCAGTGGCGCTGCAGATCGGCCAGGCTCGCTTCGATATTTTGCATCCCCACCTTGCTGTAGGGGTGATCCGGATGGGCTGCCATAAAGGCAGGCAGGGCGGCGCGGGGATCCCCCTCGCTTTCGAGCAGATCGACCGAGCCGGAGGAGAAGTGCAGGGCACTCTGGCCGGAGGCCATCAGCAGGGTCTTCTGGCCTGCCTCTACCAGCCGCAGGGCAGCCGAGAGTCCCGCCATGCCACCGCCGATAACGATATTGTCAAACTTCATGACGGCTCTCCTTGTGAGTGGTCTCGCTGGTTGGGCCGCATGGGGTATCGGCAACCAGCTGCGGCGCCGTCCATTCCCCCAGGCCAAACAGCCCTTCGTAGATCCAGTAGGTAAACTCGGCCTCGCGCAGGGCATCGCCCCACAGTACGGGGCGGGTTCCCTTGTAACGCTCCTCCAGGAACTGGCGCAGCATGACGCAGGCCTGACGGCCGTCAGCCTTGCCATACTCCTGCATCAGACCGGCGGCGCGGTAGGCGCACAACTCGCCCTGACAGGGCCCCATCCCCAGACGGGTGCGGCGGCGCAGGTCGATGAGGTTGTCCACATCCAGCTCGCGCAGGGCGTATTCGATTTCGCCTGCGGTGACCATTTCGCACTCGCAGATAAGGGCGTTGGCTTTGGGATTGTCACGGAAGAAGGCGATGACCCGCTCGCCGTGGCGGTACTGGGCGGAGCCTTCGACCGGCACCGAGAGACCGGGAGCGGAGACCTTTTCCGGATCCCGCGAGCCGGGCAGGCTCAGTTCGGCGGTCTGGCAGGGCTTGCTGTTGCCGAGTTTCTTGGCCAGCAGATCGGTGGCCCACTCCGCCATCAGGCGGTAGGTCATCAGCTTGCCGCCGGTGATGGTGTTGAACCCCTTGAGGCCATCGCGTTCGGCGTGATCCAGCAGCACGATACCGCGGCTGATATTGCGGCCGGTGTCGTCACCGTCCACCGCCACCAGCGGGCGTACCCCGGCGTAGGCGCGCAGCAGACGGGTGCGGGCCATGATGGGGGCGAGCTTGATCCCCTCGCGCAGCAACACTTCGACCTCTTCCGGTTCGACGGTGAGCTGGTCAATCTTGTTGTAATCGATGCGACTCGAGGTGGTGCCGATGAGGGAGATGGTATCGCCTGGCACCAGAATGTCCGCATCCGCCGGTTTGCGGGCGCGGTTGAGCACCAGCTGGTTGATACGGTAATCCATGATGAGCAGGGAGCCCTTGGCCGGGAACATGCGGATGCCGAGATCGGCGTATTCGCAAATTTGCTGGCCCCAGATGCCGGCGGCGTTGATCACCTCCTGACACTCCACCTCGAACGCTTCGCCGGTGCGGGTATTGATCGCCTTGACCCCGTGCACCCGATCCTGCGTGCGGAGCAGCCCCAGCACCTTGCAGTGGGTAAAGATGCGCGCGCCGTGCTCTTTGGCGTCCAGCACGTTGGCGGCGGCGAGGCGGAACGGGTCGACCGTACCGTCCGGTACATGGATGGCGCCGATCATCGCCGGGTTGGCGTTGGGCTCGAGCAGCAGCGCTTCGCGGGGATCGAGCTGGCGAGTTTCGATACCGGCCAGGGCGCAGGCATCCATAAAGGTGGTTTGGAAATTGATGTCATCTTCCGGCAGGGTGAGGAAGAGGCCGCCCGTGTCTTCGACACAGTGGCTGGCAATCCGCTTGAGGATGCGGTTTTCCTGGATGCATTCGCGGGCGGACTCCTGATCTGTCACCGCGTAGCGGGCACCGGAGTGGAGCAGGCCGTGGTTGCGGCCGGTGGTGCCGGCGGCGATATCATCGCGCTCAAGCAGGATGCAGTCGATGCCGCGCAGTGCGCAATCGCGCATGATGCCGGCCCCTGTGGCACCGCCGCCTATGATGACGACTTGTGTAGTTATTCTTTTCATTGTTGCCCGTCTCATCTCTTCCAGATGAGGCCAGTGTGGCCTACTTCTGAGTGAAAATGTTTGATATGGGCCAAATTTGTGCTCGCAAACGCTCATTTGCTCGCGCGTTAATGAGCATTATGTGACATTTGTCACGCTTGTTATCGCATCTGTTGATGGGCTGGTGGCGAATGGCAGACACAAAAAAGGGGGCATCGGATGCCCCTTGTCACTGTTTGACGAGTCTGGAGGGTGTGTGATGCGTCAGCCGCAGCACTTCTTGTGCTTTTTGCCGCTGCCACAGGGGCAGGGATCGTTGCGGCCGGTTTTGAGGGGAGCCGGATCCTGCTCTCCCTCGGTGTAGACCCAGCGCCCCTGATAACGCACGAAGCGGGAACGCTCATGGAGGCAGTGACGCTCATCCCCCTCCAGAAACCAGGCTTTAAACTCCACCATTCCGGTTTCATCCTCCGGGCCGCCCTGGCTGGCGATGATCTCGAGACCATCCCAGCGGGTGTCGATGCGTGAAAGCTCTTCGGCGGTGAGACCGCCAAGGTGGGCCGGGTGCCAGCTATGGACCAGATACTCTCCCAGACCGAGCACAAAAGCGCTGTAGCGCGAGCGCATCAGCTGCTCCGGGGTGTCAGCCACTGCGCCACTGTGACGTGAGCCACAGCACAATTCGAGAGAAAGGGTTGAGCCGCAAGGACAAAGATTCATGATTTTCACGTTCTGGCCGATTTGTTTAAGGGAATTGTAACGAAAGCTGGGCTCGCCCTACCAGCACCTATACTGATGAGTAAGCAAGGAATTCCAATAAAAACAGCTGCAAGGATGTGAAAGATGACGCTAAAGCAGAAAATCCTGTTACTGGGTGCAGTCCCCGTACTGTTGATGGCCCTGGTGGTCAATCTCAGTAACTACATGGTCTCCAAGCGCGATCTGGAGTCTGATCTGGTGGTGGCGAGGGAAAATGCCATCAAGGAGCGTAAAGCGCTGCTCAGCAGTTACATCATGATGGCCAAAACCGCCGTCGATGCCGTTTATGCGCTGCCGGATTCTCCGGAAAATCGTCAAAAGGTCAAAGAGTTGCTCAGGCCGCTGCGTTACAGCAGTGATGGCTACTTCTTTGTCTATGACTTCGAGGGCAACACCATACTGCTGCCGGTGCGTACCGAGCTGGAGGGGAAAAACCGCTGGAACGACAAGGATGCCAAGGGCAAGTTGCTGATCCAGGAGATCCTCAAGTCGGCCCGTCAGGGGGATGGTTTTACCGAATACTGGACGGCCAAGCCCTCCATCGGTCGCGATGCTCCCAAACTGGCCTTTACTCTGGTGCTGGACAAATACCAGTGGGCCATTGGTACCGGTTTTTATATCGATGATATCGATAACGAGCTGGCGGCCTTGCGGGCAGAGCGCGAGAACAACATGCATGCCTCGTTGCAGAGCAGTGTGCTGGTGATCCTGCTGATCCTGGGTATCACCCTGGCGGCGACCGTCGTGGTGGGCAATCGGGTCACCAAGCCGCTGGCGGATGCGGTGCTGGCATTGAACGATATCGCCAACGGCGACGGGGATCTGACCCAGCGTCTCAAGGTGCAGAGTCAGGACGAGATTGGCCAGCTGGCCAGCGCCTTCAACCGCTTTGTCGAGCGGATCCAGTCGGTGGTGAGTCAGGTGGGTGAGACCAGCAACCACCTCTTCAGCGCCGTCGACAAGTTGCACCATCTGAGCGAGCACTATGACCATCAGATGCAGGGTCACAGTCGCGAGACCGATCAGGTGGTCACAGCGGTGACAGAAATGAGCTCCACCGCGCAGGAGGTGGCGGCCAGTGCCTCCAATGCCGCGACAGCAACCAGCGATGCGGCCCGTGAATCGGACGCCGCCCGGGGGGTGGTGAGCGGGGCCATCAACAGTATCAACCGGCTGGTGGGGGAGGTGCATACCGCCTCCGGCGTTATCGAACAGCTGGCGCAAGAGACCGCCAAGATCGGCTCGGTGGTGGAGGTCATTCGCGGCATTGCCGAGCAGACCAACCTGCTGGCGCTGAACGCCGCCATTGAGGCGGCCCGTGCCGGTGAGCAGGGACGCGGCTTTGCGGTGGTAGCGGACGAAGTGCGTTCGCTGGCCGGTCGTACCCAACAGAGCACCAAGGAGATCAACGAGATGCTGCAACGTCTGCAGGGCGGGGTGAAGCAGGCGGTGGAGGTGATGCAGGCGAGCGAGGATCGCAGCCAGGAGACGGTGCAGGAGGCGAGCCATATAGCCAGCTCCCTCGACAGCATGGTGATGGCGGTCAGTACCATCAACGACATGAACATCCAGATCGCCACCGCCGCCGAGGAGCAGCACGCGGTCTCCGAGGAGATCAACAAGAACCTGGTGGCCATTCAGCAGATTGTCAGCGAGCTGACCAGCGCGGCGGTGGAATCCAACAGCACCACTCGCGATCTGGCCAGTACCGGTGACAAATTGCGCAAACTGGTCTCGCAATTCCGTTATTGATCTTGCAATGGTCCGTGACGGCAACCACAAGATGCGGCCTGACCCCCGGTTCAGGCCGCACTTTATTTGGGGATTGACCAATAATGTGTGAAAATTGCCAGCCTCTTTTTTTCAGCCTTTGTCCCATACCCTATGAATGAGATCGTGAAAGGTAGTATCGATTTGATCCGGCAGCTCAACTACGGCCTGGTCTATGCCAGCCTGGAAGAGCACAAGGAGCTGTCGCGCACCGATCTCTCCCGCCTGACCGGCCTCTCGCCAGCCAGTATCACCAAGATCACCAGGGAACTGCTCGATGGGGGTCTGGTGGTCACCTGTGGTGAAAGTTCGGTGGGGCGCGGCCGTCGTCAGACCTTGCTGCGCATTAACGAGCGCCGCTTCCAGTTTCTCTCCATGCGTCTTGGCCGTGGCTACGTGGATATGGCGCTGTTTGACTTCTCCGGCCGCTCGCTGGCCCGCCAGCGCCACCTCTTTACCGAGGAGGAGCGCGCCGATCTGCTGGGCAGTCTGGTGCATGCCATCAAGGTGTTTTTGCCGAGAAAGTCCCTCAGTCTGGCCTGTATCGCCCTCTGTCTGCCGGGTCAGGTAGAGCGCCACTCCGGCATGGTCAAGCACTTCCCCTTCTACGATCTGCGCAACTGGCCCCTTGGCCCAACTCTGCAACAGGCGTTCTCGGTACCTGTGCTGGTGAGCGGTGACGTGCGCACCTGGATCCAGGCCGAGCGGGAGTGGGGGGCCGCCAAAAATTGTGCCGATGCGGTGCTGGTGTTTGTCCACAACGACATCGGGGTCGGCATGGTGGTCAATGGTCAACTCATCGAGAGCGAGAATGCGCTGCTCGGGGATCTCAGCCACCTGCAGCTCGAACCCTATGGCCAGCGCTGCTACTGCGGCGGTTTTGGCTGTGCCTGCACGCTAGTGACCAATCAGGCGCTGGAGGCGCAATACCGGGATCTGCGCGAGCGGATGCAGGAGCACGACTTGCCCGAGAGCGTCACCATCCGCGAGCTGTGCGAGCTGGCGCTGGCAGGCAACAGCCTCTGTCAGGATATTCTCCATCAGGCGGCGGGTCGCCTCTCCAAGGTGCTCTCCAACCTCATCTGCCTGCTCAATCCGGGCAAGCTGCTGCTGGGGGGGGAAATCACCCGTGCCGATCGGCTGCTGTTCCCCATGTTGCACCAGTCGCTGGCCAGCCAGTTGCCCGCCGAATATCTGGTGCGGCTGCAGATTGAATCCACTCACTTCTACGAAGATCCCACCAAGCCCACCTCGGTGCAGGTGCACAAGGCACTGCGCGATGGCAGCCTGTTGCTGGAGCTGCTGCGCAGCTGTCAGGAGTCGTAAGGCAAGAGGAGTTGGCTCTGCATCTGGCGAAAGGGGCTGGGATTGCTGTTCCGCCAGCGCGTAACTCGTTACAATCTTGCGCTTTTGCGGCAGACCCCCTGTTATCGCGCCCTATGGCGCCATGACATGTTGGCTCCGCTGCCGTTCCTGTTTTGACTCCAGTTGTGAACCTAGATGAAGCCTGTTCCTGATCACGCCGTCAACCGCCTGCGGGCTTGGCGCAAGAGTATCTCTACCCGACCGTTTCTTGCCCGTGGCGGCACCCTGGCCCGCTGTCCGGCCTGTCAGCTGCGCGAGGATTGGTGTGCCTGTGAGTGGCGCCCCGAGCTCAAAGCGGAGGCCGGTTTCTGCCTGCTGATGTATGACAGCGAGCCGATGAAGCCCTCCAACACCGGTCGCCTCATCGCCGATGTGTTGCCGGATTCCACCTGGGCCTTTCTCTGGTCGCGCACCCAGCCCCATCCCGAGTTACTGGCCTTGCTGGCCGATCCCGCCTGGCAGCCCTATGTGGTCTTTCCCGCTTGCGAGAAGGAGCCTGCCCGCCTGACCGGTGAGGTGACGCTGGCACCGGGGAAAAAACCGCTCTTTATCCTGCTCGACGGCACCTGGCCGGAGGCGCGCAAGATGTTCAACAAGAGCCCCTATCTGGACGGTTTTCCTGTGCTCGCCATCAAACCCGATACGCTCTCCACCTACGGCATGCGGGTCGCCAACTGCGAGGAGCACCTCTGCACCGCCGAAGTGGCGGCCTGCGTGCTGGAAGTAGCGGGAGAGCTCAAGGCGGGGCAGGCACTGCAGCACTGGTTCAATCTGTTCAGCAGCCGCTATATGGCCGGGCGGGTCAGCCGTTTCCCCGGTGCCGATGAGGAGCATCTCTGTGAGGCACTGGCGGCCATCAAGGAAGCGAACGTCGCTTCAACGGCTTGCTAACTGGCCTTCTGAGGGGGGGGCCAGGGGCATGGCCGCTCAAATTAATGAAAATCAGGAATCAATTGGCTGCCACTGTTTCGTTAGATTCATGGTCAGTGGCTCGCTAGGATAGCGGACAGCCTGTGCCCCCCCGCACAACGTCGTTTTGGTTATATCCGGTTGCTCGACCCTTCGGGCAACCCACTCTCGTGAGGTCTATGGATGGAATTGGAACTGGTTACCCTGTTTGCCCTGTTCGGTGTAGCGCTTGTCGCCGGCTTTATCGATGCCATCGCCGGTGGCGGCGGCCTGTTGACGGTGCCTGCTCTGCTGGCCACCGGCATGCCGCCCGCGCTGGTGCTCGGCACCAACAAGCTGCAGAGCAGTTTTGGCTCCTTCTCTGCCACTTGGTTCTATGCTCGCAAGGGGTTGTTGGAGTGGGCCATGATCTGGCCTGCGGTGATCTGCACCTTTATTGGTGCTGCCATCGGCACGCTGGCGGTGCAGACCATAGACGCTGCCATTCTCGAGCGCCTGCTCCCTTTCCTGCTGATGGCCTTTGCCTGCTACTTCTACTTCTCGCCGCGGGTAAGCGATGCCGAGAGCTCCCGCCGTCTGACTCCCATGCTGTTTGCGCTGTTGGTGGGGGGCGGGGTCGGCTTTTATGACGGGTTTTTCGGGCCGGGCACAGGTTCGTTTTTTGCCATCGGTTTCGTGGCGCTGGCAGGCTTTGGCATGGCGCGCGCCACCGCCCATACCAAGCTGCTCAACTTCACCTCGAATATTGCCTCTCTGCTGTTCTTTGCGCTTGGTGGCAAGGTGGTGTGGAGTGTCGGTTTTTGCATGGCGTTGGGGCAGTTTATCGGCGCTCGTTTTGGCTCCAAAATGGTGCTGAAAAAAGGGGTGAAGCTGATCAAGCCGCTGCTGGTGACCGTCTCCTTGCTGATGTCTGCCAAGCTGGTGTGGAGCCAGTATCCCGAGCTGTTTGCCTGGATCTGATGTGTGCCTTGCTTGCCGCATCGCAATTGTTAACGGGGCCCTCGGGCCCCGTTGTCACATCTGCTGGGTTGAGCAGTTAGCTCGGCGTGACGCTGCGGTGGCGAAAGTGTTGGTGCAGGGCGCTCACCAGCCTGGCGATCCGCTCGCGCTTTAGGCTGTTTGGTCGGTAGACCAGATGCAGGGGGCGGCCCAGTCCGGGCAGTGGGCGGGCAGTCTCCCCCTGTTCTCCCACCAGCCCCAGCAGGCCAGCGGGGAGCAGTACAGGCCCAATGCCTGCCTTGGCGAGTTCGATGAGCGCCAGATAGGAGTCGAGCTCCATGGCGGGCTCCAGCCCCAAATCAGCCAGCGGTTCGCGCAGGTAGCGGTTGGAGGGGTTCTCCAGATCCATGGTGAGGATCTTGCGCCTGCTTTCTGTGTTGGCTGGTGGCAGGCTCGGCTGCGCCTCGCCCACCAGATAGAAGGGCTCCTCAAGCAGCAGGTCGGCGCCGAGGCCATGGCCGGGCGGGAGCCGACCGGCGCAGATGCCGAGCAGGGCATCACCGCTGCGCACCCGCGCCAGAATGACCGGCGTGTGGTGGGTGGAGAGGGCAAGGTGGGGATCGCGCTCCAGATAGTCGCGCATAAAGTGGGCGAGATAACCGGCCAGCAGGGTTTCGGAGCAGGCGATGGGGAGGGGACTCTGATCCGCCAGATCCTGGCTATCGGCCAGCACTCCTTTCATCTCTGCCAGACTCGGGGCCACTCGCTCAAGCAGCTCCTTTGCCTGCGGGGTGAGGCGGATCTGGCGCCCCTCCGGCTCGATCAGCTTCTTGCCAAGGCGTTGCTCCAGCTGGGCAATCCGCTTGCTCACCGCCGACTGGCTGATATAGAGGCGACTGGCCACCTTGGCCATGGTTCCTTCACTTGCCAGCAGGCTCAGCGTCTCCAGCCCTTCCAGTAACATCTCGCCCCCTTGTTTATCGCCATCAGGATCGTCACAGATTGATCAGCGCTACCTTAGGGGCTGACTGGCTCAGGAGCAAGGGTCGTTTGCTGCCTTGGCCGGTCGAATGCGCCATTCGCTCAAGGGCGGCGCGAAGATCACCAGATTGCCGATGAGGCTGATCACCACTCCGGCCACCGAGACCGGCTGCCAGACAAAACCTTCGTAAAAGGTGGAGAGGGTAAGCGCCACCAGCGGAAAGAGCACGGTGGCGTAGGAGGCCTTGCTGGCACCGATGCGCCCCACCAGCGTCAGATAGGCGGTAAAAGCGATCACCGAGCCAAACAGGGCGAGGTAGACCATGGCCGCCAGATAGTGGCCATCGGTCGGCACCACCAGTTGCTGCCTGAGCAATATGACCCAGCCCAGCAACAGCACCACGCCGTAAACCATGCCCCAGGGCACCAGTTGCAGTACGTGGTAGCCGTGGCGTTGGCCTCGTGCCGAGACCAGATTGCCCAGCGAAAAGCAGAGGGTGCCGCCGCAGGCGAGCAGCAGCCCCTTCCAGCCGTTTGCACCCAATTGCGCATCTGCCAGCACCGGCCAGAACAGTAACAGGGTGCCAAAGAGCCCCAGCAAGGAGCCTTGCAACCAGCGCAGGGTGGGGCGCTTGTTCTCGAACAGCCAGAGGTTGAGGCCGTTGAAGATGCTGGCACTGGCGAAGATCACCGCCGACATGCCGCTCGGGATATAGCGTGTGGCGTGGTAGAAGCAGAGAAAGTTGGTGGAAAAGAGCAGGGCACCGAGCAGCGCCGCATAGCGCTGGCCATGCCACGGCAGGCGCGGAAAGCGGCCGCTGGCGGTGAGCAGGGCAAACAGCGCAACCGCTGCCAGCAGGAAGCGATAGAGCACCGACACCTCGATGGGGATGGGGCCAAGTTGCCAGGCGATGGCAATCCAGGTGCTGCCCCAGATAAGCACGGTGGCAAGATAGAGCATCAGATTCATCACAGTTCCGGTGAGTCAGGGAGAGATGACCCACTATGGGGCGAGCCCTGATGGCTGGATTGCACCATCTTGCGGTTTTTCATCGTCACGCGCTGTCATCTGCGGGCGCGGTCGGTAAGATGGATGGCAGCGGGATAACCCGTACACATAACCGGAACAGGCGGCAGGGGCGAATGAAAACAGCAGGGGTATTTGATGCACTGGTCAGCACCGGCGCCCGGCTGGAGGACGCCTGCTGGCTAGAACCCGGGCTTGGCGTCGCTAGTTGGCGCAACTGCTATGACCAGACCCGCTATCACAAGCCGGGCCACCACACCCTGAGCGTCTATCTGCAAGGAGGCGAGCAGACCGAGCGACTCGATGGGCCGGGTGGCCACGGCGGCACCGGCAAGGTGTGCATCATGCCGGATCACCACAGATCCGAGTGGCTGGTGCGCGAAGAGTTTCGCTTCTTTCATCTCTACTTCACCCCGGCTCACCTCACCCGTATCGCCGAGGAGGTGTGTGACAAGGAGGGGCGCCACCTGCAACTGGTGGACAAGACCTTTATCGACGATCCGCAGGCGGCTTCGCTGGTGCAGCGCCAGTTGATGCAGCTTCAGTGGCAGCACGGGGTCGATCGGCTAGCACTCTCCCACGGCGCCTGGATGTTGATCCTCCACGCCTACCGCCACCACACCGAGGAGGCTCCCGGTCTGCCGCCTCTACGCGGCGGGCTGGCGCCCGTGGTGATCAAGCGGGTGCAGGAATATCTGCAGGCCCATCTGGCCGATTCGGTCACGCTGGCAGAGCTGGCCCAGCAGGCGGGGCTGAGCGAGTATCACTTTGCCCGCATGTTCGGTCAGAGTCTCGGCTGCCCGCCCCACCGCTATCTGCTTGGGCTGCGGCTCAAACGGGCCAAGCAGCTGTTGGCTGGCCCCGAGCCGCTGGCCAGTATCGCCAGTCAGTGTGGCTTTTCTTCCCAGGCCCATTTCGGCAATCGTTTTCGCGAGGCGTTTGGTTTGACGCCGGGGCAGTGGCGGGCGCAATTGTCATCTTCTCGTCACAGATAACCCTGAGACTTTGGGCAAAAGAGGTGTACTCTCTACCACTTATCCATTGAAAGGAATGCCCATTGAATTATCGCAAACGTCAAATCCGTACCCGTCATCTCTGGTTCAGCCACTGGAATGCCCCGCAAGATCGCACCGCTGTTGTTACCCCTCCCGAACCTGCAGTGCCTCACAGTTCACGTTGAAAAAGCCCCGCCTGCGATAGGATTTTTCCGGTAACTTTGCCACTATTGCCCCATCACAATGATGTGGACATGGCTGGATGTTTCTGGAACGTATTGAAGTCAAAAGTTTTCGCGGTATAAATCGCCTGTCGCTCGGGCTGGATCAGACCACAGTGCTGATCGGTGAGAATACCTGGGGTAAATCGAGCCTGCTGCGCGCCCTCTGGTGTCTGCTGGGGCAGGATGCCGAGCCCTATCAGTTCACCGCCGAGGATTTTCACCAACCGGAAGATCCCGAATTGGCCCCGGCGCGCCACTTGCAACTGGTGCTCACCTTCAGTGAGCACAGACCCCAGATGTGTCAGCACTCCCGTCGGCTGGCCCGTCTTTGCCCCTCCTGGGTGCTGCACAAGGACAAATTCCACCGCATTCACTATCGAGCCAGCGCCGAGCTGCAGGCGGATGGCTCTGTGCTCACCATTCACGACTTTCTCGACGGGGTAGGCAAGAGCCTGCCCATCGCCAATACCCACGAGCTGGTCTGCATGCTCATCACCATGAACCCGGTGTTCCGGCTGCGGGACGCCCGTACCGCTCGCAACGGGGTGGAGACATTGCAGTGGGGAGATCTCTCCGAGCATCGCCTGAGCGAGCTGGCGGACAAGCTGATCGACGAACCCCAGCGGATCGGCGAGCCGGAGCTCAAAGAGGCGTTGCAGGCGGTGCGCCAGCTGATGGATCACTACTTCAACGCCCTGGCCCCCATAAAGAACAAGCCGCGCAGTCAGCGCGATATCATCAATCGCCCCATGACGTTGCGCAATCCGGGCAACCTGCATACCCTGCTGCGCCGCGCCGATAACCGCGCGCTGCAGCTGGCGATGGCGGGGATGGCGGCTACCTTGTTGCAGGCGCGTGGCAACCGTGAGCTGGAGGAGGGGGCCCGTCCCATCATGATCCTGGAGGATCCGGAGAGCCGGCTGCACCCAACCATGCTGGCGCTGGCGTGGGGGCTGCTGGAACAACTGCCGGGTCAGAAGCTGCTCACCACCAACTCGGGAGATCTGCTCTCTTCCCTGCCACTCAATCAGGTGCGGCGGCTGGTGCGCCGTCAGCAGGATATCCTCTGTCACCAGCTGGGGGGCGAGCGTTACAGCAGCGACGATCTGCGCAAGATCGCCTTCCACGTGCGGATCAACCGCCCCATGTCGCTGTTTGCCCGTTGCTGGCTGCTGGTGGAGGGGGAGACCGAGATCTGGCTGCTCTCCGAGCTTGCGCAGATCTGCGGTTACAGTCTGCGGGCCGAAGGGGTGCGGATCATCGAGTTTGCCCAGTGCGGCCAGTCGCCGCTCATCAAGGTGGCGCGGGATTTTGGCATCGAGTGGCACCTGCTGACCGATGGGGACGAGGCGGGGCTCAAGTATGCCACCTCGGCCCGGGGCCAGCTCAAGGGAGAGCGGGAGCGGGACCGCTTGACTCAGCTCCCTGCCGCCGACATCGAGCACTACCTCTATCACAACGGTTTTGAAGCTGTGTTTCGCCGCGAGGCCGGGGTGGGCGGGCGCGCCATGTGGAGCGCCAGTCATATCATCAACAAGGCGATCCATCACCGCAGCAAGCCGGGAATGGCGCTGGCGGTGGTGGAAGAGGCGGAGCGGCTCGGCGCCGAGCATATTCCGCCGGTGATCCGCCAGATGTTTGCCCGGGTGGTGGCGCTGGCCCGCGGTCAGGGCTAACGCCACCACCGTATCCCGTTATTATGGGCATAACTGCCTGCAGGGCGCCCCTCAAGGTGGGCTCTGCTGGCAGCAAATTGCCCCGGATTGTTTGCCCACGATTGTTTGTCGCGATTGGGGATAGCCGCCGGTTTGGGTATACTCACCCCTCTCTGGCGCCCCGGTGGCGCACCTCGAATCTTTACTGCTGGAGGCGTCGTGTTCGTCCAACTCCCTTTTTGGCTCTTTCCCCTCACCGGATTGATGGCGCTTGGCGCCCTGATCGCCCTCGGTATCGTGCTGTGGCGCGGTGATATCTGCCCTGGCCAGCGCTCGCGCATCAGTCAGCAGCTCTTCTCCATCTGGGTCATTACTGCGCTCTCCCTGATGTTGGCGGTCGAGGCCAAGGCGGCCAGCTGGCTCATCTGGAGTGGTGGGGCCGCACTGGTGCTCGGGGTTGGCTTGTCGTTGGCTCAGTCACGGCTGGAGGGCAAGCGCTCAGTCCCCTCGACACTGCTCTGGTTACCTGCGTTGCCGCTCGCTGTCTATGGTTTCGGGCTGCTGCAACTGCAGGGCTGGGTGAGCGGTCTGCTGCAGATGGCGATGCTGGGGGCGGCCTTTGCCCACCTGATGCTGCTGCGGGCCCGTCATCGTCTCAAGGCATTCAATACCCTGTTGCCGCTGGCCGGTCTGGTGGGGGCGATGGCCAGCCTTGTCTGGCTGGCAGTGCTGGTGGGCTGGCAAGGGGGTGAGGCCAATCTCGATGCCCTGATCCCGGCGGTGGTGACCCAGGCAGCGCTGCTGGTGGCCTCTCTGCTGCTCTGGTTCAGCCCACTCTACTTGCAGCGTGATACAGCGCCAGTGGTGGTCTCCACCTCCCTGTGTGGCCTGTTGATCGCCCAGATCGCCGCTACCAGCGTGTTGCACCAGCTGATCTGACACTGGTGCTGAAAAGAGAAAGCCCCGAGCCAACACTCGGGGCTTTTGCATATCTGGCTTGCAGGTATCGCTGCTATCAATTCACAGCAATCGATCAATAGAAATCGTCTGCCCCGCAGATAAAGAGGCAACTGCTGCGCGGCTGGGCGAGATACTCCCGGGTCAGTCCCTCCATCGGCATGCCGAAGGTGCAGATATCTTGCGGCGAGGGGAGGGCGGTATCGAGGATCCGCCGCCAGTAGCCGCCGACGCCCTTGGGGGGGCTCGGCAGGTTGAAGGTGAGGGGCTCCCAGTAGGCGTTGAACAGCACATAGAGCGCCAGCTTGGTTTCGCTCGACAGCGCCGACATGGCGATGGCGTGGGAGTGGGGGCTGAAATCCGGTTGCCCGGCGTTGACCCCGTGCCAGCAGATCTCGCTGTGGCGCAGGATCTCGGTGAGCGACAGCGGCATGCTCTCCTGCTCCGGGCGCTGGAACAGGTGTTTGCGGTATTGGATCAGCTCCTTCATAAAGCGGAACATCTCCTGACTGCGGGCATTGGGCAGCCAGTTCATCCAGCAGGTGGCATTGTCTTGACAGTAGCCGTTGTTGTTACCCCGCTGGGTGCGCAGCAGCTCATCCCCCATCAGCAGCATGGGGGAGCCCACCGAGAGCAGGGTCGCCACCATCATGTTTTTGGCCTGACGCATCCGCAGGGCGTTGATCTGAGGATCTTCCGTCACCCCTTCGTGGCCGTGGTTCCAGCTGAAGTTGTGATCGCAGCCGTCACGGTTCTCCTCCCCGTTGGCCTCGTTGTGCTTGCTGTTGTAACTGGCCCAGTCCCACAGGGTAAAACCGTCGTGGCAGGTAACGAAGTTGATGCTCTTCTCGGGATCGGCGTGGTGATAGTGGTAGATGTCGGGGCTGCCGCAGAGCCGCTCGACAAAGGCGGTGACGCTGTTGTCATCCCCGCGTAGGAAGCGGCGCACATCATCCCGGAACTGGCCGTTCCACTCACGCCAGCGGGCGCCGGCCAGTGACCCCACCTGATAGAGCCCCCCCGCGTCCCAGGCTTCGGCAATCAGCTTGATGTCGGCGATGTTGGGGTCGGTATCTATGGTGCGCAAGGTAGGCGCATTGGCCTGCGGCTGACCCGATTCATCCCGCGACAGAATGGCAGCCAGATCAAACCGAAAGCCATCGACGTGCATCTCCTGACGCCAGAAGTGGAGGCTGTCCATGATCATCCGCAGCACCACCGGATGGGCGCCGTTGAAGGTGTTGCCGCAGCCCGAATAGTTGGTGTCCTTCTGGTTGTTGTCGAGGATGTAGTAGGCCTCGTTGTCGATGCCGCGAAACGAGAAGGTGGGGCCATCATCACCCCCTTCGGCGGTGTGGTTGTAAACCACGTCCAGGATCACCTCGATATTGGCCTTGTGCAGCGCCTTGACCATGTCGCGAAATTCGGTCAGCGGATCATCGCCGCAGGCGTATTGGGCGTGGGGGGCGAAGAAGGACATGGGGCTGTAACCCCAGTAGTTGGAGAGTCCTTTGGGCGCATCCTGAGGATCGAACTGGAATACCGGCAGCAGCTCGACGGCGGTGACGCCGAGAGATTGCAGATAGGGGATCTTCTCAATCAGCCCGAGATAGGTGCCACGCAGCGCCGGATCGACCCCGGAGCTCGGGGACTTGGTAAAGCCCCCCAGATGCAGTTCGTAGATCACCGAGCGGGAGAGGGAGTGAGCGGGCAGTTTGTCTCCTTCCCAGTCGTAGTGGCGAGTATCGACCACCTTGTTCTTGGCGCAACAAGCTAGATTGCAGCCTGGACGGGCCGCCGCCCATCGATCGTAATTGGCGCCAAGCTCGATGCTGCGGCCGTAAGGGTCGAGCAACACCTTCTCGGCATCGAAGCGGGTGCCGCCATATGGGCGCCACGGGCCCTGAATGCGATAGGCGTAACGTTGCCCGACCGAGATCCCCTCCACATGGATATGCCAGTAGTAGGCGGTGCGGTTTAGGCGCGGGGAGAGGGGTATCACCTCGGGGGTCGCATCGTCTGCGCTTGCGAAGAGCAGCAGTTCGACCCGGCTGGCGAGGCGTGCCCAGATCGCGAAGTTGACGCCGTTACTGTCGGGTGTGGCCCCCAACTGACGGCAGTGACCGGCGGAGATGCGCATATTCTACCTACCCAAAATGAGGAGTGTTCACCTTATTGAGTGTAGTGCCGGATGCCTGGCAAGGACTCGATTGCCTGAAAAAACAGCATGATGCTGCTAATGACCGCACTATTTGTCCGATTAATCTACGAATAAACATTTTTTGAGATATTTACTTGCAATCTGTGCGCTGGCGCCTATTATTGGCGACCTCAGACGCGGGGTGGAGCAGCCCGGTAGCTCGTCGGGCTCATAACCCGAAGGTCGTCAGTTCAAATCTGGCCCCCGCAACCATCTGAGATCCGACCAGTCAAGCCGGTGTAACCGGTTGGTGGGAAAGGAGAAATCGAACTGGCTACTGCTCGGCCACTTCGAGAAAAATTCGGACGCGGGGTGGAGCAGCTCGGTAGCTCGTCGGGCTCATAACCCGAAGGTCGTCGGTTCAAATCCGGCCCCCGCAACCAACTCTTTCGT
>NZ_JBFODP010000022.1:0-92952 GCF_040908375.1 Aeromonas sp. R2-3
GAGTGCCCACACAGATTGCTTGATTCAAATTGTTAAAGAGCGTCACGCTTGTCGCGTTGAGGAGGCGCATATTACGCTTCTCACTTCGAAAGTCAAGCGATTGTTTTCGCTTTTCTTTCGGCGCCCACTTCGCTAGGAAGCTGGCTCATCAGTTCGGCGTGTTCCGCCGTGCTGGTAGGGGCGCATTATAGGGAGCCGCGCCGGGATGACAAGGGCTTTTTCATAAAAAAAGTTCGTTCGCTCAGATATCAAGCAAGCACCTCTTTTTTGCTCGAAATAGCATCAATTTTGACTATTGCCGGATTTAAATTGAATATTTGAAAAGCCAATTTCATAATTGCCATCTCAAATGTTCAATTGGAATACCCTCATGCATCAAATCCTCGATAGCCATAAGGAAGAGCAAATCGTCCCGCTGTTCCGCTTGGGGTTCCGACCCTTCTTCTTGTTCGGGGCTCTGTTTGCGGCCGTCGCCATGTTGTTTTGGCTGGGGCAGCTCAACGGTTGGCTAACCTTGCCAGGGATTGCCAACCCGATCTGGTGGCATGGTCATGAGATGCTGTTTGGTTTCGGGGCTGCCATCGTCGCGGGTTTTCTGCTCACCGCGGTGCAGAATTGGACGGCCCATCCCGGTGTTCGAAGCTGGCCATTGGCAATGGTGGCGGGGTTGTGGATGTTGCCAAGGACCTTGTTACCCTGGCTGGGTGAAGAGAATACGCTCCTGATGGTGGCAGACCTGCTCTGGCTGCCGCTGTGCGCCTGGTTCCTTGCCAAGCCTATCTTGATAACCCGGCAATGGCGCAACCTCTTCTTCGTGCCCCTGTTGCTGATACTGACCTTGCTCAATGGTGCCAGCTGGTTATGGCAGACCGATTGGACCACCGTTGAGCACCTATTGATCACCACTGTGCTGTTGTTTACCACCCTGATCGCCGTGATGGGTGGAAGGGTGATTCCGTTCTTCACCGCCCGAGCAACCGGTCAGGAGAAACCCGCACCTCAGCTCTGGCTGGAGCGGGCGGCGCTCGCGACACTGTGGCTTATCTTGCTGTGCTGGCTGCTGCTCCCCACCCAATGGGTCACCAGCATATATATAGTGCCTCTCTATATAGTGGCGGCGAGTTTGCATCTGTGGCGACAACTGCGTTGGCATCTGCCATCGACCGTTGCGCATCCCCTGCTGTGGTCACTCCATCTCGCCTATCTGTTTATCCCTCTTGGCCTGCTCGCCCTTGCGGCACATAGCGCGGGTCTGCCCATCACGTTGTCGATGGCCAGTCACCTGCTCAGCGCAGGCTGTATGGGCACCATGATCCTGGGCATGATTGCGCGAGTCTCCCTCGGCCATAGCGGTCGGGCCTTGCTGATAGGACGCAGGATCACTGGCGCATTCGCCCTGGTCATCGCTGCCGCTACAATGCGGGTGGCGATTCCGCTGTTCTGGCCTGCTTATACCCTGCATGGCTGGAACCTCAGCGCGCTTGCCTGGATCGCTGCCTATGGTCTGTTTGTCTGGGTCTATACCCCGATACTGATCCGCCCCAGAGCAGATGGTCGACCGGGTTGATGACTGCGAAACATGTTCAGGGTGTTGCCATCGGATAGTGGATCAGGTTGTGGAAGATCGCCGGGGCTATGCCGAGATTGCGATAACCGTGGGGACGATCGGCAGCAAAACGCACCGCCTCCCCTTGTACCAGTGAGCGCCACTCCCCTTCCACCAGCACCTCCATCATGCCGCTGATGACGATGACATGCTCGGTCACTCCCGGCTCATGGGGCTCGGATTCACGCTGGTAACCCGGCAACAGGGTCAGCTCAAGCAACTCGAAACCAAACCGGTTTTCATAAGGGAAGAGCGGTGCCACTTGCATGCCCTCTCCCGCTGGCTGCTGGCGAATGGCATCGGCGGTGCGATAGAGCACCTCGGCCTGCGCAGCGGGTGTGGGCTCAATAAAACTGGAAAATGAGACTCGAAAACCGGTGGCGATCTTCCACAGCGTCGCCACTGTCGGGCTGGACTCTCCCCGCTCAATCTGCCCCAGCATCGCCTTGCTGACCCCCGTTTCGCGCGCAGTGGCATCCAGGCTCCAGCCGCGCTCGCTGCGCAGCCCCTTCAGTCGAGCAGCCAGATGCTGACTCATCTCTTGCATAACTGCCTCTTTATTACTCTTGCACGATGCGCCTTGTGCGCTATAGCGCACGACGATATAGTCAAAGCTGTATTGTACGTAATAACGCACAGCGCGTCACAACGCCAAGAGGAAGAGTCATGCCCTTCGCCATCCCCCATCTGGTCGCAGGCTTTATCGCCGTGATGGTCGGCTACACCAGTTCCGTTATCCTGATCATCCAGGCCGCCACGGCAGCAGGTGCTGATACTGCCCAAGTTGCCTCCTGGCTCTGGACGCTGGGGATCGGCATGGGGGTGAGCTGCATCGGCCTCTCTCTCTATTACCGCATACCCATACTAACCGCCTGGTCCACACCGGGCGCGGCACTGCTGATCACCACGCTGGGCAACTTCACTCTGGCGGAAGCCATCGGCGCCTTTGTGATCTCGTCCCTGCTGATCACGCTGTGTGGCATCAGCGGCTGGTTCGACCGTTTGATGAAACATATTCCGGCTCCACTGGCCGCCGCCATGCTCGCTGGCGTGCTACTCAGATTCGGATTGGAGCTGTTCAAGGTCGCCCAGCAAGATCCCTTGCTGCTTGGCACCCTGCTGCTGGCCTTCCTGCTGGGTCGTCATCTCTGGCCCCGCTATACCATGGTGCTAGTACTGGGAGTGGGGATGCTGATCTGCAGCGTGCGGGGGGATTTGCAAATGGGCACCCTTCACTGGCAACTCGCCAGCCCGGTCTGGACATGGCCAGCCTTCTCCCTTGATGCTCTGTTTGGTATCGCGCTGCCGCTGTTCATTGTCACCATGACATCGCAAAACATGCCGGGAATTGCCATCTTGCGGGCCCACGGCTATCAGCCTGCCACCTCCTCGCTGATCAGCTGGACTGGCCTGACTGGCCTGCTGCTCGCCCCTTTTGGCGGCTATGCCTTCAATCTGGCCGCCATCACTGCCGCCATCTGCACGGGCAAAGAGGTCGACCCGGATACCAAGCGCCGCTGGCCAGCTGCGGTATGGGCGGGTTGCTTTTATCTCCTGACCGGCTGCTTCGGCGCAACCGTCGCGGCCCTGTTTAGCGCCTTTCCGGCAGCCCTTGTCACCTGCGTCGCCGGATTGGCCCTGCTAGGCACCATCGGCAGCAGCCTGCACTCTGCCTTGCAAGAGGATGAAGCGCGAGAAGCTGCGCTGCTCACCTTTATCATTACCGCGTCCGGGATCAGCCTGCTCGGCATCGCGGCAGCCTGCTGGGGTCTGCTGATTGGTCTGGCTATCTATCAGTTCCAATCATATCGACAAAGGAATCAATTGAACCTCAAACCGTGAACCTCTGCACACTATCCAGATAAAATGATTCACAAGTGAAACTAATTTCCTTCTAGTGGCGTCAGGGCACCAATCTTCCCGGACATGGTGCCCAGTCAGGTTCCATGCAACGGAGAATAAAAATGAAAAATCAGGCTGTCTTGTTACTACTGGCCATACTGGGTGCTACGAGCGTCCAGGCTGCCGATACGGATCGAGAGCTGGCTCGCCAGCTCGCACTTCAGCAGAAAAACCTGCTGCCCCTGCTGAGCAATCAGCAATACCAGAGCCCGCTTCCCAACCTGCTGCAGAAGGCCAGTCCACGGCTTAAACGGCAGGCGAGCGATGCCAACCAGGCGGCCATCAGCCGGCAAGGACTGGATGGCGAGGTCAAGCAACTGATGCAGTTGCGACTGGCCAACACCGATCAGGCCGCCGCACTGCAACAGGGCGTCGAACCGCTGGTCGCCTATGTTCCTAGTGGGGATGAGAAGAGCTGGAGCGCCATTGAAGCGTTCGACAGCGCTGGCAATCCCGTCTATCTGGATGTGGACAAGGCACCGGCCCGGCCGGTTCTGGTAGTCGAAGCCGATCCCGTCAAAGCCAAAAACGCAGGCTTGAAGGTGATGCGCAAAGCGCTGGCCGATGCGGATCTGCAAAGCGCCCCGCGAGTGGCGGCCAGCACGGCGCCGCTCAAGACCAGTATCCTGAAAAAGATCAGACTGAAGGATGATCAGGAGCCCTGGCTGCTCGGCGCAGCCGAAGTGTATGCGGTGGTCGCAGGGGTCAATCCCAGTCGGGATGAGCCAGTGGTCGATATTGTCGACATGCCCTACCTCGACTATGACAACACAGACTACACCCCCAACCAGATCCTGGTTTACTGGGATCGCTATCGCTGGGGTGCCGTCGATGTGGTGATGATGGAGCAGGATGACAACGTCAACTACAAGGAGCTGAGCACCCTGCTGATTGAAGCTCTCAAACTCGGCTTTACTGCGGGTGGCGTGCCGGAAGCCCTGCCCTTCCTCGATCTCGGCGGTCGCATCGTCAAGGCGCTGCCCGACTCCTGGATGACCAACAACGACGACTATCTGGATACCTTCTACACACTGGAGCAGGATCAGGTCTATCGCCAGTATCCGGGGGCTGCCGGTAATGCGGTCATCGATCTTGAGCCAAAAGAGATCGCCCCGACCAGACCTTGATAATCGGCCATAACGAAAAAGCCAATGAGCAACTCATTGGCTTTTTGCTTTTATCGCGGTGACCACCGGTCAACCCTTGGGACGAACCCCCAGAGTATGGCAGATGGCATAAGTCAGCTCGGAGCGGTTCAGGGTATAGAAGTGGAAATCCTTCACCCCTTCCTGACTCAGCACGCGCACCTGATCGATGGCGATGCTCGCCCCCACCAGATTGCGAGTCATCTGATCGTTATCCAGCCCCTCGAAACGCTGATGCATCCAGCGCGGGATCTTCACGTTGGTAAAACCGGCAAACTTGGCCAGGGTCTGATAGTTGGAGACCGGCAGGATCCCCGGCACGATTTCAGCATCGATGCCGATGGCGGCGCAGCGATCCCGAAAGCGCAAATACGTTTCCACATCGAAGAAGAACTGGGTGATAGCACGGTTGGCACCGGCATCGATCTTGCGCTTGAGGTTGAGCAGGTCGGATTGCGCACTCTTGGCCTCCGGGTGACCTTCCGGATAGGCGGCAACCGAGATATCGAAGTCCGCCTCTGACTTGAGCAAGGCAACCAGATCGGTGGCATACATATCCGGCTTCTCCAACCCCTGCGGCAAGTCACCGCGCAGAGCCACAATATGGCGAATGCCGCTGTTCCAGTAATCGCGGGCGATGGTGCGCAATTCGTCGCGGCTGGCATCGATACAGGTCAGGTGAGGCGCCGCAATCAGGCCGGTCCGCTCCTTGATGTCCTTGATCACCTTGTGGGTGCGATCACGGGTGCCGGAGTTGGCGCCATAGGTGACGGAGACGAACTTGGGTTCCAGCACTTTCAGCCGTTCGATGGACTGCCAGAGGGTATTCTCCATCCCTTCACTATTGGGCGGAAAAAACTCGAAACTGACCGATATATCGCCATTCAAATCTGCCAAGCTCTGGTTGAGCGCCTCAACCTGACGTGCACTGTGAAATCCCATCTGCTCTTCTCCCTGTCCTGCAATCCATCTGCCTACGTCAAAACGGATGTTTGGACGTCTAAACGTCTTTATATTTATGAGCAAAACGACACAAAGTCAACAGGGATTTACCTCACATCCGATCTGACGAACTTCATATTTACAAAATTAACGGTACGTAACCGAAAAGTGCCCATCCCAAAATCGCCCCAGTCGAGTTATGATGGGGGCAGATCGTCCTGGACGTTCTGAATCTGCGTGTGATTGTTTGGCCGGAGGTTTCTCCGGCCCCTTTTCATCTATTTCCCACTCCTGCCGATAACAGAATGAGTCTTTGCAGGAGCACCATCATGGATACCCACCCCGGCTTTGCCACCGACTTGCTGTTCGATCGCTACCAGGGCGAGGTAACCCAGCATGAGCAGTTCTGGGCGGTTCGCACGCCGGATGCTCCCGACTATTACTTCGGCAACTACCTGCTGCTCCCCACCCCGCCCAGCGACCGCGACAAAGGCTGGCTGGAAGCCGCATTCGATCAGTTGATCGGCCAGGATCCTCGGGTGCACCACCGCACATTCCAATGGCCACTAGCAGCCGGACAAAACAGCCGGATCGCCGGTTTTGTCGCAACGGGTTACCAATATATGGAGTGCGTGGTACTGGCGCTGGATGAACAGAGCTGCCCACCTCCTCACGACGACATGAACAAGGTTGAGGCACGCACCTTCACCACTGCTGATTGGCCTGAGTGGCTCGACTTCGAACTCCATGAGCGGGATGAGGGGCACTCGGAACAGAGTTACCTCCCCTATCTTCGATCCCGTCAGGCGCTCTATCAGGCCATGATTGCCGATGGTCTCGGGGACTGGTGGGGGATCTGGCAAGAGGGACAACTGGTCGCTAGCTGTGGCCTCTTCTTTTGCGGCACACTTGGGCGCTTCCAGTTGGTACGCACGCACCATGCCTGGCGCAACCAGGGGTTATGCCGCCAGCTGCTGAGTCAAGTGGCTCGCGCAGGATTGTCCCGCGCCAAACAACTCATCATAGTGGCTGACGAGCACTACCATGCCCAGCGCATTTACCGCTCTCTGGGGTTTGCCCCGGTAGCCCGCATCGGCAGCCTCTGCCGCTGGCCCCACGAAGCACAATAAAGCGATACATGCTGGCCGCGAGCCATAAAAAAACGGGAGGCTGATGCCTCCCGCTCTTATTGATGCAGATGACCTATTGCTGTGGCTGCTGTGGCGCCTCCAGCTCGTTGGAGAGCGCCTGCTCCACCTCATCCGACGGCGCCGGTAATGGGGCAGCGGCCGCTGATGCGGGTTCTGCGGGAGTCACAGCTGGTGCCACCACGGCCGGTGTTTCACTGGTCGCGGGGGCTGCTGACACCTCAGCTGTCGGTGTTGAAACCGAGGCAGGGGCAACCGTATCACACTGACAATCCGCGCTCTTGGCCTTATTGCCCTGATGAGGGGCATACCAGCCCTTCAAACCACTTTCCAGTCGATCCGCGGCAGCTTTGGGCTCCATCTTGCCAAGCAGCACAGCCTGACTCACCTCTGCCAGTTCATCCCCCAACTTGGGCGTACCACGGGAGAGGATCTGGGTCGCCACCCGAATGGTCGAGTCACACTGATCGCGCCACTCCATCATCTCTTTGGCCGCCGGATTGGTGACATCGAAGAAGTGGTTGGAGAGGGAGAAGAATCCCGGCAGCGAGTTGGTATAGAGCTCGGCAAATTGCGGCGTCGTCAGCCACTGCAGGAAGGCCATCGCCCCCTCTTTGTTCTTGCTGGCCGGGTTCATCCCCATACCGATATCGGTATGGTCGGTAAAGAAACAGCCATCACCCTGTTTGGCCACCGGCGGACGCATGACGCCAAAATCGACCTTGCCGGTGAAGGGAGCAATCTCCCAGGAGCCCGCCACATAGAAGGCAGCCTTGCCCGAAGTGAACAACTCGTTGCTGGTCGCGTAATCGCGGCTCTCACCACCCTCACCGAGGTAGGAGCGCCAGCGGGCCAGCTCGTCGAACACCTTCACATATTGCGGGTTGTCCAACCGCTCCTGCCCGCCAATCAAAGCCAGACGGCCGTCCTCTCCCTTCCAGTAGTTGGGGCCAATGTTCTGGAACCCCAGTTCGGAGGCAACCCAGCTCTCGGAACCGCTCATGGCCAGCGGCACATAGCGACCGTCGGCCTTGATCTTGTCCAGCACGGCGAAGAACTGATCGCGGGTTTGCGGCAAGGTGAGTCCCAACTCACTGAAGATCTTCTTGTTATAGAAGAAGCCATGGATCACCGAGGCCATCGGCACGCAGAAAGTCTGGGCACCGGAATCCGTCTGCCAGGGTGACTGGGCAAAACTCGGGAAGTTCTCCATCCCTGCCATTTCGGTCAGCTCGGCCAGATGGCCCGCCTTGAACAGGGCGAGCGAGTCATCAAACGGACGACAGGTAATGAGATCCCCCGCCTTACCGCCTTTCAGGCTCTCCCACAGAGTGGGCATGTAGTTGACATTTTGCACCGGATGAAAACTCACCTTGATGCCGGGATGCGCCGCTTCAAATGCCGGGATAATCTTCTGCTCCCACAACGCCTTGTCATCGGTTCGCCAGCTTTCAATCACCAGCTCGCTGGCCATCAGCTGGCCACACAACAGGAGACTCAGGGCTCCAATCCACTTTTTAGACATAAGCCCTCCTAGACCTTGAAATGTGCGATCAATTGCTGCTGTTTGGCGACCAGGTCGGCCAGCACTTCGCTACTGCTGGCGGATTCGCGCGCCTCCCGCTCGGTCTCGTATGCCACATCGGCAATACCGGCGATATGACGAGCGACCCCCTGACTGACGGAGATCTGCTCCTGCGCGGCATGGGCCACCTGATCCGCCATCGACTTGATGGCCCCCATCCGATCGGCAATGGATTGCAGCGCCACATCCATCTCGCGAGTCTGCTCGACACAGCTCTGGGTCTGCTCCTGGCTACGCCCCATCACTTCAACCACATGCTTGCTGGAGCTCTGCAGGTTCTCAATCATCCCCTGGATCTCTTCGGTCGAAGTCTGGGTGCGATTGGCGAGCGCCCGCACCTCATCGGCCACCACCGCAAAACCGCGGCCGGCATCGCCAGCACGGGCCGCTTCGATGGCGGCGTTCAACGCCAGCAGGTTGGTCTGCTCGGCGATGCTGCGGATCACATCGAGAATGCTGCCAATGTTGTTACTGAATTCGCCCAGCTTGTAGGTGATCCCGACCGCTTCCTCCATGGCGCCAGCCAGCTGCTCGGTGATCCGGCGAGTGGTGGCCACTTTCTGGCGACCATTGCGCGCCTCTTCATCGGCCTGGTCCACTTCCCGCTTGGTGCCATCGGTAGAGCGGGCCACCTCGGTGGCGCTCACTTCCAGCTCGGTAATGGCGGCGGCCACCTGATCGGTCTGGTTCTTCTGCTCTTGCACCCGGGACATGGCCCGTTCGCTGATCTCGGCGGCGCGGCTCGCCTCATCCACCAGATGGCGAGAGCCCGCATTGATTTGAGATAGCAGCTCGCCGGTCTTGCCCGCCAGCGTATCGATGGAGCGAGAGAGGCTGCCAAATTCGCAACTGCTGCGGTAGTTGATGCGGCGGGTCATGTCACCGGCCGCCATGTAATCGAGCTCCTTGTTGATCATCTGCAACGGGCGCTGAATGCTGCGCGCCGTGGTATAGCCGATCACCAGCGCGGCAGCGGCCGACATCGCAGCAACCACCAGGATCCAGAAGCTGGCGCTACTGACCGCTGCATCGGCATTGATCCGGCTATCGCTGGCGATGGCTCCGGCAGACTTGCCCATCTCATCGAGCAAATTGAGGCTGTTGACCAGACTGGCATCCAGCTGCTGATTTTGCGTGGCCAGCGACAGCGCCAGCTGCTGAGCCTGACGCATGGTTGCCAGCAAGCCCTGAGCGCCAAGTGCCAGCTCCTGCATCCGATCCAGATTGGAGACAAAGCGCGCTTTCACATCATCGGGCACCAGCACCCGCTCCAACCGCTTGCGGGCCATCTCGATGTCCTTGCTCAACACCTTTTCCAGCTCGTTCAGGTCGGTTCTGGCATCGGCACGGCGGATATTCTTCAGATCGCGGGCGATACCCGAGGTAATAAGCTCCGCCTTGTTGCGCATGGAGCGCTTACTGGCAGTCTGTTGCAGCAGCAAATCCGCCGCCCACTGGTAGGTATCCTCAAGGCGGATAAATTCCATCTCCAGCTTGTGGCGCTGATCCAGCGCACTGACCCACTGTCGATGCTGTGCCAACACCTGATCCGCCAAGCCATAAAATTGGGTGGTAGCACTCTCGACCTGCTGGAAGCGGGCACGAGCATCCGCTACGTCGGTAAATTTACCCATCTCCTGACTCAGCTGGGCGAAGCGGTTCTGCTGCTCCTTGAACTGATTGGCCAGCTGCGGCAACTGGGCGGCATCTTCACTGGTGCGGTAGACCAGCACCCAGCGGTTACTATCCTGCAGTGCCCCCTTGAGACCTGCGACAGCCACGACCAGCGGGGTTGCCCGGTCAGATACGGCAGAGAGGCCGTCATTTATACCCTTGATTTTAAAGGTACTGATCACACCAAGCAGGATCAGCAACAGCAGCATCAACACGAATCCGGCGATGATCCGCTGCACGATAGATAAACCCATGGAGACATCCTCACTCATTGGGGGAAGGTAAAGTGAACATAGTCACTATCGGCAGGGGTGGCGAATAACTGAAATAAAGCGGCAGGTATTTAATTGATTTGTATCGGGTTGGATCACAGTACAGACAAAATCAGCCATACGAAAAAAGCCCGGCACAAGCCGGGCTGAAAGAGACGTACTTTGCTATCTTCCGCGATCCGTTCAGAACCGCAGTCAGAATCATTAGAAGCGGTAGCCAACACCCACCATAAAGGCCATCGGGTCGACCTTGGTATTAATGGTGCCAATCGCTGTATGCACATCGGTATCGATATCCATGATCCAGGCTGAACCGTTGACAAACCAGCGGTCAGTGATCGCCATATCGATACCAACTTGTCCGGCAACACCCCAGGAGTCATCGACTTTGACATCGGTCCCGGCCAATGCACCACGGCCCTCTTCATCAAAGAAGGTGGTGTAGTTCACGCCAATACCAACATACGGGCGAACCTTGCTCTGGGCATCGCCAAAATAGTACTGACCCATCAGAGTCGGCGGCAGATGCTTGATCTTGGCAACTTCAGCGCCACCCAGTTTGACTGAATGAGAGAAAGGGGTTGCGGCCAGCAATTCGACACCCCAGTTATCAGTAATCATGTAAGAGAGAGTCAATCCCAATTGCATGTTGTCATTAATTTCCAGCTCTACAGGCGTGCTGCTTTCCTGCGGCGATACAAATGCCAAACCACCACGAACCAGAATATCACCAGCCTGATGGGCCATGGCGAAAGGAGAGGTCACTGCAGCGGCAATCATCAGAGGAAGTAATTTTTTCATCACGTAATCCCTTTTTTTGTTTTCATTTGATGCTGTAAGCCCGCTGACTATATGCCCTTGTAAATGCAAAGTTATTGACTTGGAGCAAAGGTTGCACAGAAATAAATCGATTGGTGTGACATCTTTGCGCGCCATCCCAATCTCGTTGAGCCCCCAGACAACAAGCTGAAATACCTGTTTCGACAGGTTGTAACTACCCGCATCCAGCGCCAAAAGGAGCAAACAAACCACATCTTATTGCACGGCAGTGCGGCGATTAATTGTTGTTTATATGGGTAAATCAGCGTATTTTTTGCGCCATACAAGTTACTGGTAAGTAATGGTTTATTTATGAAAAATGAGTCGAAATGGCAAAAGGTGGGGGCCTTTCTCGCGGCCGTGTGGGGAATCGGATCCTTTCTCTTTATCCTGCTCGGTTTTATTGTCGCCCTGGCCTATCTGGTATTGGTACGGCAGGGTTAATCCGGATTGACAGAGTGCAGCAGGGTGATATGCCCCCCTTCGGCAAGCTGTTCCGGAGTCTGGCCCATTCCCTCCGCAGAGAGGGGACCAGCGTAGCCACACCACCGATTTCGCCCACCGACTTTGGCCTGATACAGCGCCATGTCCGCCAGTTTGAAGCTATGACTCCAGAATGAATCCGGGTACTCCGGGTGCAACGGATAGCGGCAGAACCCCAGCGACACCGTCAACCAGAGTGGCGCATCCTCTTTGCCAAAGCGGTGCTGAGCGACACGCTGGCGCAGATATTCGACCCGCAGCGCCAACTCTTGCTCGTCATCCACTTGTAGCAGCAACAAGAACTCCTCCCCGCCCAGCCGGATGATAGGCTCGCGCTCTCCTGTCACCACCTTGCGCAGCAGATCCGCCAACTGTTTCAGCACCAGATCCCCGATGTCATGGCCAAGGCGGTCATTGATCCGCTTGAAATGATCCAGATCCAGCAGCAATAACAGACAAGGTTTGGCCCGGTTGGCCTGCAACCAGCCATCGAGATAGCGACGATTGAAACAACGGGTCAAGGGGTCGGTGAATGCAGCCATCTCCATCTGGCTGGATTTTTCCAACAAATCATCGTGTTGCTGACTGACCTTGCTGGCCATCTCCTTGAACTTGCCGCTCAGGGTCGCCATCTCGGCGCTGCTGTCGATATAGGGGATCAAGGTGGCATCTGGCCGATCGCCAAAGCGTTGCAGCGCCGACACCAGCTGCTGCAACGGGGTGAGCACAATGCTGTTGAGCCGGTACATGGCGATCATGACGCAGATAAAACTGATAAACAGCATGCCGATAAAGGTCCAGAGCGCCCCCTCCATGACGCCACTCAAGATCTTTCTCTCCTCCTCAATCACCAGAGTCAGTACCGGCTGGTTATCGCTGTTGAGCAGTCGCACCTCTCCCCTGAGCCGGGTCAGCCCAAGGTCGATCAGGCGATACGTTATTTGCGGTTTCAGTGGTTTGAAGGTAGCGGTGACATCCAGATTGGCGTGGGAAATCGCCAGTGGCATCGCGGTACGCTCCGATACCTGCTCGAGATAGGCCTTGTCGAGCCAACGTACAACCAGCAAGAAACCGTTGAACGGTGCCGACTCGTCACTGTTTCTGATCGGCTGCCACGAGTACATCAGCGGCCCCCACTGGGAAGCACGGATCCCGTGCAGATTGATGCCCCCTTGCGCCACCGAGCGCGCCCTTAACTGCTTTTTCAGTTCATCAAGGAAGTAGGGAAACTGGTCCGGATTGATCCCCGGCGCATCGGGTAGCAGGGTGCGCGTCCAGATTTCGTAGCCGGTGAGATCCATGAAGCTCATCAGGTTGAGACTAAAATCCCGCATCGGCATATCACTGAACAGGTTGGATTCGATGTACGCCCTGCTTTTGTTGTTCATAAAACGGTGACTGTCATCCCAGATGCCCCAATCCCGACTGAATGCATCCAGAGCGGCCACATCCGCCTGCACCGCCTTGGTCACGCGCAGCAGATGCTCCTTCATTCGCTGCTCTTCAATCCGGCTGGCAGCCGGGATCTGGGCCCACGCCAGCAGGACCAGCAATAGCAGGATCGCCCCCAGCCAGATGGGGAACATGGAGTAAGCCAACTGATGATCAATCGTGCGCGGAGCCTGAGCCATAACCCGATATATCCATTACCATGATGCTGAGATGCCAAGCCTGCCCACACTTGACGAGCTTCCCCCTATGCTCCCGATTTTTATAACAAAAAGGGGCCAAAGGCCCCTCGATTATAACGGCTTATCGCGCCAATAGTGGCCGCAAAAAACGAGCTGTATGAGACTCTTTATTGGTGCAAATCTCTTCCGGCGTCCCCGTCACCAGAATGCGACCACCACCGGCGCCTCCCTCCGGTCCCAAATCGACGATCCAGTCGGCAGTTTTAACCACATCCAGATTGTGCTCGATGATGACGATGGTATTGCCGCGATCCCGCAGCTGGTGCAGCACCTTGAGCAGTTGCTGGATATCGTGGAAGTGCAGCCCTGTGGTCGGCTCATCCAGAATGTATAGAGTCTGACCGGTGTCCCGCTTGGAGAGCTCACGCGCCAGCTTGACCCGCTGCGCCTCGCCGCCCGACAGCGTGGTGGCCGACTGGCCGAGACGGATATAGGAGAGGCCCACGTCCATCAGGGTCTGCAGCTTGCGCGCCACCGCCGGCACCGGATCGAAGAACTCGCGGGCATCTTCCACCGTCATCTCGAGGATTTCGTGGATGTTCTTGCCCTTGTACTTCACCTCCAGGGTCTCGCGGTTATAGCGCTTGCCCTTGCAGACGTCGCACGGCACGTAGACATCCGGCAGAAAGTGCATCTCCACCTTGATGACCCCATCCCCCTGACACGCCTCGCAGCGGCCCCCTTTCACGTTGAAGGAGAAGCGGCCCGGCTGATAGCCGCGGGAGCGCGCCTCCTGGGTACCGGAGAGCAGCTCGCGGATCGGGGTAAACAGGCCGGTATAGGTGGCCGGGTTGGAGCGCGGGGTACGACCGATGGGGCTCTGGTCGATATCCACCACCTTGTCCAGATGCTCCAGCCCCTCGACGCTGCGATAGGGTGCCGGGGTGGACTCGGTCGCCTTGTTGAGCTCGCGGTGGGCGATGCGGAACAGGGTGTCGTTGATCAAGGTCGACTTGCCGGAGCCGGAAACACCTGTAACGCAGGTCATCACCCCGATGGGCAGATCCAGGTTGACGTTGCGTAGGTTGTTGCCGCTTGCCCCCTTGAGTTTCAGCCACTTGCCGGTGAGCGGCGTGCGCTCGGCCGGAATGGTAATCTGCTTGCGACCGGAGAGGTAGTCACCGGTCAGCGATTCCGGATTGTCGATGATCTGCTGGGGGGTGCCCTGCGCAACAATCTCGCCACCGTGCACGCCAGCGCCCGGGCCGATATCGAGCACATGGTCGGCGAGGCGGATGGCATCCTCGTCGTGCTCCACCACGATCACCGTGTTGCCCAGATCGCGCAGATGGGTGAGGGTCTTGAGCAACCGCTCGTTGTCGCGCTGATGCAGACCGATGGAAGGCTCATCGAGTACATACATGACGCCCACCAGCCCGGCACCGATCTGGCTGGCCAGTCTAATGCGCTGCGCTTCGCCACCGGAGAGGGTCTCGGCACTGCGGGACAGGCTCAGATAGTTGAGACCCACATTCACCAGGAAGCCAAGCCGCTCGACGATCTCTTTCAAGATCTTCTCGGCAATCTGGGCGCGCTGGCCGGTGAGGTTAAGCCCCTCGAAGAAGGCCAGTGCATCGCCGATGGACTGCTCGGCAATGGCCGGCAGATTGCGGTTGTCGACGAACACGTGGCGCGCCTCCTCCCGCAGTCGGCTGCCACCGCAGCTGGTACAGGATTTGTTGGCGATGTACTTGGAGAGCTCTTCGCGCACCGAGTTGGACTCGGTTTCCCGGTAGCGTCGCTCCATGTTGTGCAGGATCCCCTCGAACGGGTGCTTGCGCACTACCACATCGCCGCGATCGTTCATGTAACGGAACTCGATCTCGGTGCGACCGGAGCCACGCAGGATCACCTCCTGGGTCTTGACCGGTAGATCTTCCCACGGCGTCTCCAGATCGAACTTGTAGTGCTCGGAGAGGGATTTCAGCATCTGGAAGTAGTAGAAGCTGCGCTTGTCCCAGCCACGGATGGCGCCATTGGCCAGACTGATGGCCGGATCGCCGATCACCTTGGCTGGATCGAAATATTGCTGCACCCCGAGGCCGTCGCAGGTCGGGCAGGCACCAGCCGGATTGTTGAAGGAGAAGATGCGTGGCTCCAGCTCCGAAATTGAGTAGCCGCACTCCGGGCAGGCGAAGTTGGCGGAAAAGGTCATGGGGGCAACCCCCTCTTCACCGTCCATCGGCACCACCAGTACGATGCCACCGGAGAGGGTCAGCGCCGTCTCGAACGACTCGGCCAAACGCAAGGCAAGGTCATCGCGCACCTTGAAGCGATCCACCACCACCTCGATGGTGTGCTTCTTGTGCAGCTCCAGAGTCGGAGGATCGGAGAGGTCGCACACCTCGCCGTCGATACGGGCACGGATGTAGCCCTGGGCCGCCAGATTCTCCAGCAGCTTGGTGTGCTCCCCCTTGCGATCGCGCACCACCGGGGCCAGCAGCATCAGCTTGCTCCCCTCCGGTTGAGCCAGCACCTGATCCACCATCTGGCTGATGGTCTGGGCGGCGAGCGGAATGGCGTGGGTCGGACAGCGGGGCTCACCGACCCGGGCAAACAGCAGACGCAGGTAGTCGTAGATCTCGGTGATGGTACCGACGGTCGAGCGCGGGTTGTGGGAAGTGGACTTCTGTTCGATGGAGATGGCGGGCGAGAGCCCCTCGATATGGTCGACGTCCGGCTTCTCCATCAGGGAGAGGAACTGGCGGGCATAGGCGGAGAGGGACTCCACATAGCGGCGCTGTCCCTCGGCATAGAGGGTATCGAACGCCAGAGAGGATTTGCCCGAACCGGAGAGGCCGGTGACCACGATCAGCTTGTCGCGGGGCAGGGTCAGATTGATGTTCTTGAGGTTGTGGGTGCGAGCACCCCGGACCACGATCTTTTCCATCTTGTTGCACGCTCGATACAGAAACCTGAGCGAGTCAGTATGGCATAGAGACTACTGGATGAATAGACAGTCATGAGAGGAAATGCGCATCATCCGGCGCACGCCATCTGCTCTTTTTTCTCTACCAGCAGCCGCTCGTTTTGCCATATCCGGGCGGTGACCTCGACCCGATAGGGGCAACGCAAACCCAGCCCTATTTTGCCAACCGCCATGACCACTCCAGCCTGCAGCGACAGATTACGGCTCTGGCGCTGAGTCGTGCTCCCGGCTGCCCCTTCGCTGCGCACCAGCAACCTGACACTCACCGTCACGTCGCGCTTGCTGAACAGCGTCGGTGCAAGTGACAGCCCCTGTTCGCTCTGCACCATATTGAGGGACAAGCGGATCGACGGATCGGGTTCTATCTCGGTTTCCCTTGCAGTTGCTGGTGAAGGAACGCGATAAACCAGCATCAACCCACAGAGCAGCACCAATAAAAGAGGGGCCCGCAGGCCCCTTAATCCGGAGATGACCATCAGTTGCTACCAGAACCCTGATAGACATAGGCACGGTTATCGCTGCCCAATACGGTCACATTGGCAGTATTGAAGCTTTCGTTTTGCACCACATCAACGGTGTTGCGCCCCCCACCAACCCCAGCATTGACGTAGACATTAGCCTCGTGCTCAGCGCCGTTCTGGGTCACGGTGAGTTTGTTCTCGCTACCCAAGTAGGACTCAACCTTGGCATTGTTCAGCTCACCATCCTGGCTCACTTTGACCACAGACTCAGAGTGAGACGCATCAGCATAAGCCCAGTTGTCAGTACCTTTCTGAGCAACGACCAGCTCGTTGTCCGAGCCCCAGGTCCATGCGCCTTTGCCTTCACCATCACGAGCAGATGCAACCTGGTTGCCAGTTCCGTTCTGGTCGATATCGATGGTATTGCCGCTGCCTGCTTGTTGCACTGCATTGGCATAGTTGTCATTGCCTACCTGATCAATGGTGACCGCACCATCGGTACTGCTGGCTAACTGATTGACCACGGCCTTGTTGTCATCACCTGTCTGGTTGATCAAGGCATCATTGCCAGTACCTTGCTGGTCGGTCTCAATACGGTTGCGATTACCATCTTGTTTCAACTCAGCAAACTCGCTGCTACCACTCTGTTTTGCCAGCAGGTGGTTGCCCTCCCCAGCATCAGATCCTTGTTGCAGGGTCACCACCTTACCGCCGGTTCCACTTTGCTCAACAGTCGCTACGTTGGCACTATCGTATTGAGTGACGTCTGCATTGTTCAAAGAACCACTCTGAGTCACCACTGCAGATGTTCCTTCCGCCGGTGCATAGTCATAGTTACCGGTTGCCTGCAGCACCTTGGTGATATTGCTCTCTCCACGTTGTACCACTTCGGCGTTGGCTCCATCAGCCGCTGTCTGGGTCACGTCAGCCTTGTGAGCCCCCCCTTCTAGCTGCTGTACACTCGCCCGAGCGAAATCGGATATCTGGTTATTAATGACAGCCTGATTACCATCCGAGATTTGAGTGATCATGGAGTCAGCTCCGTCACCATTATCTTGCTTGATCTTGGCGTCGTTGCTCTCCCCATCCTGCACAACCCCGGCAACCGCACCGCCATTCTCAAATTGCTGAATCACATCAGCAAAGTTGTCGTTCCCCTTTGTATCGATGGAGGCTTTGGAGAGGTTAGTGTCACCTTGTTGCAAGATGTAACCACGGTTGCGGTCACCTACCTGCCGAGTATCGGCATCTGACTGGCCGGTATTCTTTTGAGTGGTAACAGCTGTGTTGTCGTTACCAGTTTGATCGATGTTAGCCTTGTTATCGACGCTTCCCACCACCTGGTTAATGGTGGCGGTATTGCCGCTCTGGGCCTGGTTCACCGTAGCCTGGTTGCCAGTAGATGCCGCCCAAGCGGTGCTGGTCGCCAGAAGAACTGCCGAGGCAATGATGGTACGTTTAAACATGATTTCCCTCTCGTGCTAATGGTTGAGCCTAGGCTCAGTTGGTTTGAACGACATTTACTTGCTGATTGGCTCCCGTCTGAATAACGGTTGCCGCCAATCCATACCCGTTTTGCTCGATGCTGGCCTGATTGCCATCACCCAGCTGGATCGCCCGGGCCTGATTATCTGCCCCTTGCTGACTGATCCAGGCTTCATTGCCGCTGCCTTGTTGCAGCAGCCAAATCCGGTTATTGATGCCCGCCTGATAGAGCTCGGCGCTATTGCCCTCGCCCAGTTGCGCACCATTGACCCAGTTCTCATCTCCCACCTGGGAGAGCGCCAACTCATTGGCCCAACCCTGTTGCAGCAGACGCGCCTGATTCAGCTCCCCTTGCTGGGTGAGATGCAGTTGCTGCTCGCTACCGAGTTGCCACAACAGCGCCTGATTACCATCGTTCTGCAGACCGGAATCCAGCTCGCTTGCCATCGCCAGCTCGTCGAAGACGGCAGGCTCTGCGGCGAGTTGCGGGGCGCCCGATATCAGCAGAATAAAGAGAGCACTCAACAGGTGTTTCATCGCGCCATCGCCTTGTTGGAAAACGCCCACAGTATCCCTGTCAGACCAGAGGCGGCCTATCAGGCACTCCGCTGATTCGAGGATGAAAAGCGCCGCCCTGTCGCTGAGCAGAAAGTCTTAATTCGTATTCGATGGAGGCCAAAAAAATGCCCTCCACCAGGGAGGGCATTGCGCGAGCGGGAAAGCTCAAAGTAGCGGGGCATTGTCTTGCAGGTACTCCTGCAGGATCGGATTGTCGATATCCCGCTGGTCAGCCAGTTGCCACAGATTGTCCCGCACGCCATTGGCTATCAGCCGGATCACCCCGGACTCGATAGCCGACATGACACACATCTGTACCGGCTCATTGGTGCTGAAACCGGCCTCGGCCTCCAGCAGGCGCTTGTACTCGACGAAACGGAATACCCCGGCCTGCACCTGTTGCGACAGTACTGTCTTGGAGGTGGTGACACTGTTCAGGATCCGGCCTGAACGGATATCGACGGCTCGCAGATTGACCGTCACCTGATCGACGCGGTACTCCCCGCTGGCGCCGATGCCAAAATACTTGGCCCCCGCCCCGCCGGTTCGCACATTGCTGTCATAGGCGACGATCCCCCCCTCGATCAGGATGTTGGCGGCAACCAGCGAGGGAAGTTGATTGGCATTGTTGCCGGGAACATTGGGCTTGTTCTGGGCCGCCCGCACAATCTTGCGCTCGGTCAGCAGGTTCTGCAGCCCTTCCCGCTCCAGCGGCACAAACCATTGAGAGTCCCACAAGGCCGTGCTCAGCATGGCGACCCCGCCCTGGGTGACTGCCGTGGAGAAGTTGGAGGCTGGTGCTGGCAGGTACTGACCGGTCTGATCGCGAAAATCGTAGACGGCCGCGACAATTTTCCCTTTTGGCTTGGGCAGACTGATCAGCTCCTTGTAAGAGACGGATCGCGGCATCAGGGTTGCCTTCTCATCAGCAACGGGCGAGCCGATATGGGTCGCACAGCCAGCCAGCGCAAGCAGGGGCACTATCAATAACAGTTGTCGTTTCATCGCGCCCTCAGTCAGCAATCAGACCATTCACTTCGATCATGGTGGTCTGGTTGGTCACCCGGTCGGTGATCGAAACCACCAGGGTGCCATCTTCATCCACCACATTGATGGCAAAATCATCGGTCACCAGACTGCCGCTCTGGCTGCCATCCTTGCCGATATCGGCCAGCAGTTGGCTGATCAGGCGGGATTGCAGGTTGGAGGTCAGGCGATCCAGCGCCGAGGTGCCGCTGCTACCGCTGCCACTGGCGGGATCCTTGTAATCATTCTGCGCATTGGCGGTGCCAAGCAGATGACTGCTGTTGAGAGGGTTACCCCCAAAGCTGGGGTTGATGGGGCGATAGACAAGCTCCGACGCATGGAGCGTTGGCGCTATCAGTGCAGCAACTAGCCATAACCGGGCACGCATGAAAAATATCCTTATAGTTCATCATGTTCCAAATCGAAGGTATCCATGAACAGGGTCGCGATCTTCTGCTGTTCGAGGGTCTGCCTGACCTGTGACCAAGCCAGTTTGGCGCTCTGCTCCTGCTGATTGCGGCCGGGAGAGAGCGCGGTTTTAAAAATCACCTTCCGGTTATGAGTGATCCAGATCAGGCTGCCCCAGCGAGCTGTCGGGCGCTCATGAATCGTCAGATTTTCTCTGGCATCCGGGTCTTCATCGCTGCGCAACCGGGTAAATTCGTTATAAAAGCCCTGACCGAAGCGGGTAAAAGTGCGATCCAGTACCAGACCATCCACATCCAGCCGATCACTCTCCTGCTCCGGCTGCACCGGCTCCAGCGGTGCATCGGCCTCGGCCGCCACAACGGTCGTGCAGCCCCAGAGCAGCGCAAGGCAACACGCCACAGAGAGCGCTTTCATCAGTGGGAGTCCGGAGCATCGAGATACTCTTTGGCCCAGCTCACCGCCTGGATCCGGTTCTTCACATTCAGCTTTTTAAAGACGTTATAGAGGTGGGATTTGACGGTGTGCTCGCTGACAAACAGGCTGTCGGCGATCTCGACATTGGAGGCGCCCGTCATCAGATAACGGATGATCTCCTGCTCTCTGGCTGTCAGCAGGGTGTCGTTGCGTAGCAGGTAGCTATTGCCCTGGCGATAGTATTCGACCAGCTCGCACAGCAGGTGGCGCGGCATCCAGTACTCGCCAAGCAGGATTTTCTGCAACCCGGCAACCAGTCGGTCGAGCGGATCCTGACGGAAAAACAGACCACAGATCTGCGGCCACATCAGCAGCAGGTCGCGATCCGTCGCAGTGGGAGCATTGAGCAGCACTGTGGTCGCCATGCCAAAGCGTTCGGAGATCGCCCGGTTCCAGCCCAGTGACTGGCCGGAGCGGATATAGTCGAGATCGATGAGAAACAGCGTGCCGTCACACTGGTTATCTAGCTGATTAATCTCGTGGATTAGCTGGACGGGACGGCTCAAATGAGAGATGAGGTATGCAGCAAATGTGCTGGCCTGCACATTATTTTCAGTGACCAGTGCGATCGGGCATGCGGCTTTCATTGTGTGCTCTTCCTTGAACCTGTAAACCACCTAATCTGGCCGACTGAGTCTACCAAGGAGGTATGGGAGCACAATATTAAAAAAGTATGAGAATGGATCTCATAAATATCGTAACCATATGTTTTTAGTCGATTTAAAAACCTATTTCAATTCGCCAATCGGCCAGCATAACAGGAATATATGGCAGAAATGTGATGCCGGACGCGCCGGAAACAGCTGCAACCCGACCATCACTACAGCAGGAGCCAACAGTTACCTTTGGCGCATCAAGCCGGTTAAGGATGCTGCCAATCCGCTTCGCAACTGTTACTATGACCGTCACATGCGTCTGCGGGACATTGCGCCCCGCACACAGCAACTAATCAGGTATCTAGTCGTGTTGGACCAGGTTTCGACCTGGCCGGTAAATAAGGTGGAAGAGAGATTATGGCCAGTCGAGGCATCAATAAAGTCATTCTGATCGGTAACCTCGGGCAAGACCCGGAAGTACGCTACATGCCGAGTGGCGGTGCTGTGACCAACATTACTCTGGCTACCTCCGAAACCTGGCGCGACAAGCAGACCGGTGAGCAGAAAGAGCGTACCGAATGGCACCGCGTCGTATTCATGGGCAAGTTGGCCGAAGTGGCTGGCGAGTACCTGAAGAAGGGCTCCCAGGTCTATGTGGAAGGCAAACTGCAGACCCGCAAATGGCAAGATCAGAGCGGCCAGGAGCGCTACACCACTGAAGTGCTGGTCGACAGCTTCACTGGCGTGATGCAGATGCTGGGTGGCCGTCCGCAAGGCGGTCAGGGTATGGGCCAGAACATGGGTGGCCAATCCCAGGGTAACTGGGGTCAGCCACAGCAGAGCATGCCTGCCCAGCAGCCGATGAATCAGCAGCGCCCGGCACCGGCTCCGCAGCAGAACATGCAGCCGCAAGGCGGTTATGGCCGTCCTGCCCAGCAGCCGCAATCTGCGCCGCCGGTATATAACGAGCCGCCGATGGATTTCGACGACGATATCCCGTTCTAAGAACAGAATATTGAAAAGGCCCTGATAACTCAGGGTCTTTTTTTATGCACTCAGGCTGAACCTCTCAGCCCGAAAGGGATATAACGCTTTTTGGCTGCCTCCCCTACAGTGATGGATATTCTCCACAGGAGCGCTTTGTGAAAAGTGCAATGAAACTGCTCACCCCTTTATTGCTAATGCTGACCAGCATGCTCTCCGGCCAGTTGCAGGCAAAGCCACTCAAGGTCGGGGTCAGCTTTGCCATCCCCCCTTATGTCATCGAAGGCGAGAATCGCGGCATTGAGCTGGATCTGCTGAAAGAGGCGTTCGCTGGCAGCGGCTATGAACCCAGCTTTGAATTTCTGCCGCTGGAGCGCACCTTCCGCCTGTTCGAGTCAGGAAAGCTGGATGCCATCATCAACGTCAGACCCGGGATGGTTGATCCTCACGTTCTGACCCAGCCCGTTATCACCTTCCATAACCGGATCTTCACCCTGCGCAGCACCCACATCAATACTCTGGACGACCTGCATTCAAAACGGGTTACCGCCTTTCAACGGGCAAGGATCATTCTGGGGGGCGCGTTCGCCACCATGGCCAACCAGAATCCCCACTATGAGGAGGTAGCCAAGCAGCAGGTGCAGGTGCACCAACTGATGCGCGGCAGGGTCGATGCAGTCGTACTGGAGGAGCGGGTGTTCTACTACTACCTCGACCAGCTGATTGCCACCGCCCAGGCAGGCGAGCACTACGAGCGCAATCAGGTCAGGCAAGCAGACCTCTTCCCGCCCACCGTCTATCACTTTGCCTTCCGAACGGCCGATGCCCGCAATCTGTTTGATAAGCGCCTTGAGGCGATGCGTCAGGATGGTCGTTATCACCAGATTTTCGCGGCTTACGGCGCCACGCCGTGAGCCACAAACATAAAAGCCAGCCGGTAAGGGCTGGCTTTGTACTGGCTCCGAAGGAACAGCAGTAGGGGAGCGTTACTTCATTGCGCTGCCGTTTTTCAGTTCTGCTTTCTGACGTTTGGCTTCGCGTTTCTCTTTCAGTGACATCTGCGGTTTTTTCTTGGCATCTTTGCCGTTGTGATGTTCTTTGTTACTCATCATCAAACTCCAAAAATGTTACCCAGACAGTTGGTTCCTCATGGGAGCCAGCATGCCATCCGAATCATCAACTTCAGTACGCTTGGTGGGATGGTGCAAGACCATCACCAGACCCAGCATACCCTCCAGCGGCATCCGGATCCAGCCTCATTCTCGTCCAAAAAATGCTGTGCTCCGTCCCCTGAGCGCAGAGGCCAAAGGACCTCGACAGGAAAGACCAAAAAAGAGTAATTCGCATTATTAAATGTTGTCACGCTTATATTAATCCATCGTAGGCTAGATATTTTCACGGATAAATATAAATCCCTCTCATTATTTATTGCCGTTCAAGAGGCCACCATTTTAATAAGCATTCGCAATATCACCGGAAACATCAGGTTACAACACCGAATAGGTTATTTCCGGTCAGCCGGATATAATGCGCGCCGCACCAAAATATCCGTTTTTATTCAGGAAGCTGTGACATGAACAGAAAAACCAGAGCCGCCATGGTGTCGGTCTGCTCCAATATCAGTCTGATCATCATGAAAATGGTGACCGGTTTCGCCAGCGGCTCGGTCAGTATCATCTCGGAGGCGATCCACTCCGCCATGGATCTGGTGGCGGCCCTGATCGCCCTGTTCGCGGTGAAAAAGTCCGATCTCCCGCCCGATGAACGGCACCCCTATGGTCACGACAAGATTGAAAATGTCTCCGGCGTCATCGAAGCACTGCTTATCTTGCTGGCCGCGGGCTGGATCATCTTCGAAGCCGTCAACAAGCTGATCACCCCCAGCCCGATTGAAAGCATTGGCTGGGGCGTGCTGGTGATGGTGATCTCGGCGCTGGTCAACAGCGGTGTCTCGGCCTACCTCTACAAGGTGGCCCGAGAGGAGGAGTCGGTCGCGCTGGCTGCCGATGCGCTTCATCTCAAGGCGGATGTGCTCACTTCAGCCGGAGTCGCCGTCGGTCTTGGCGGGATCTGGCTGGCCGGTCTGTTCGGCCATTCACTCGCCATCCTCGACCCACTGGTCGCCATTGCGGTCGCCATCTTTATTGTCAGAGAGGCCATCAGCATGCTCAACGAGGCCTTCCAGCCGCTGATCGACCAGAGTATGAGCCCGGAAGAGCTGGCGATGACCAGCCGCATCATCACCGAATGCTGCCCTGCCGCCAGCGGTTTTCACGATCTGCGCAGCCGTCGTGCCGGTCGTCGTCGCCATATCGACTTCCACCTCACCCTGCCCCCGGAGATGAGCATCGGCGAAGCCCACGATATCTGTGATCGCATCGAACACGCCATCATGGCACAGCTGCCCCACGCCATCGTGCTGATCCACGTCGAGCCGGAGGAGCAAGAGCTGCCCTCACCGCTCGCCATAAATTGAAATGTGGCAAACAGGCGGGAAAGTGGCAGCGAAATAACGGAAAGTTGGCACAAACCCGCATTTTTACTGCCGGAAAGCCGATTGCATAAGAAGTGATCGGCACAACTGTGTTAGGGTGTCTAACCACCCTGCCGCAGGAGCGCGCCGTGAAAAAGCTGGAAATGAAAGATCTGACCGAGGCCGAAAAAGCCGAGATAGCCTTGTTATTGCAAAAGGCACAAGCCAATGCAGACCACCAGCTGACCAACGGAGAGCGGAACAAGATCCGCGAAGAGGGTCGCCTGAAAATTGTGGCCGACCGCGCCGAAGCGGCCAAGGCTGCCTCCAAGCTGGCTCGCGAGAAAGCCAAAGAGCGTGCCAAGAACCAGGTACTGCCGGAAACCTTCAGCTGGATTGATTCGGTCAGCAACAAGTTTCGCAGCAAGCGCTGAGCCCTTCTTGCAAAACGCCCGCTGGCACTTGTGCCTGCGGGCGTTTGCATGTCTGGGCGATGCTCGATGAGCCAGATTTGGCGCTGCCATTGTTTTGCCGCTCAGAAGCTAATCGCAGCAGCAAAGAAGTGATTTACATTGTGAGTTAGAGAGAACGCCAACTGACAATCCCCATCTATCGCCACCTTTTCATTTTTTCTCATATTTTTTGCCAGAACTGGCTACATAGTCAGGACAAAAAAGCCGAATCCGGCTTGCAACAGGGTGATATGAGTCTGCACGGATTTTTCTATGCCGTTGAAATGCATCATGTTTACTATAAAAAATGATATTTTTGGTTGTTACAAAACATTAATATCGAGATAAAGTTTGCTTTAAAAATGAGAGCGTGTTTTAATCTTTCTCGATGGTTCGGCAGTTCAGACCTGATTATGTTAGGCAGTCATTTTAGTAAAGCAGTGATTAGCATAAGCGTTATCCTCGGATAATTCTTATCAAATAATTCTCCTTCTTTAGTGCTCCCCATACGTATTGCTGACGAAAAATCAAAAATTGCCATTTAGGTGGCATTCAACACTATTTAAGGAAATTATTATGTCTAACAAAATGACTGGTACCGTTAAGTTCTTCAACGCTGAGAAAGGTTTTGGTTTCATCTCCCCGGCTGACGGCAGCAAAGACGTGTTCGTACACTTCTCCGCTATCCAGTCCACCAGCTTCAAAACCCTGGACGAAGGTCAGCGCGTTGAGTTCACTATCGAGCAAGGCCAGAAAGGCCCGGCTGCTGCCAACGTAGTTGGTCTGTAATTCAAGCCGGAGCATGCTGCTGATGGCTTATGCCAACTGCTGACAGCTCTGCAAGAATTTAAAAAAACCCGCTTCGGCGGGTTTTTTGTTGTTCCCCGCTTTTTTCCTCACTGATCTCCCCTCCCCCGACCGCTTGATCCCTTCCTTACACGCTCTCACCGCTTGAGTCTTAGAATGAGCTCCGAATGGACTCAAAATGTAAAATAGTGACGAAAAAGTCCGGTTATCCGCTGTATTTGCCGCGAATTCTTGCTATTTTGCGCGCCACCAACGCAAACGATTTCCTTCACACTTTCAGGATTAGTTATGGCAAAGCAAGATATGGCCGCCCAAACAGGGACAGGCGGCTTTCTGGACTCTTATTTTTCCATTTCTGCGCGCGGCAGCAGCGTGCGTCAGGAGCTGGTCGCGGGGCTGACCACCTTCCTGGCGATGGTCTACAGCATCATAGTGGTGCCGAACATGCTGGGTGCTGCCGGCTTTGAGCAGGGCCCGGTGTTTGTGGCCACCTGTTTGATCGCCGCCTTCGGCTCCCTGCTGATGGGCCTGTGGGCCAAGCTGCCGATGGCTATCGGTTGCGCCATCTCCCTCACCGCCTTTACCGCCTTCAGTCTGGTGCTGGGTCAGGGACTGAGCATTCCGGTCGCTCTGGGCGCCATCTTCCTGATGGGTGTGCTGTTTACCCTGATCAGTGTCACCGGCGTGCGCCAGTGGATCCTGGATAACCTCCCCTCCGGCATCGCTCACGGCACCGGCATCGGTATCGGTCTGTTCCTGCTGCTGATCGCCACCAACGGCGTCGGCATGGTGATCAAGAACGAAGGGGCCGGTCTGCCGGTGCAGCTGGGTGAAGTGACCGCTTTCCCGGTCATCATGACGGTGCTGGGTCTGGCCGCCATCTTCGGTCTGGAGCGTCGCAAGGTGCCGGGCGGAATCCTGATGGTGATTATCGCCATCTCCATCCTCGGCCTTATCTTCGATCCGAAAGTGACCTGGCAGGGCTTCTTCGCCATGCCAAGCCTGACTGGAGAGAAGGGCTCTCTGGTAGGCAGCATGGACCTGCTGGGCGCCCTCAATCCGGTGGTGATTCCGACCGTACTGGCGCTGGTGATGACTGCTGTGTTTGACGCTACCGGCACCATCCGTGCCGTGGCCGGACAGGCGGGTCTCATCAACGAACGTGGCCACATCATCAGCGGCGGCAAAGCCCTGACTGCCGACTCCGTCAGCAGCATGGTGGCAGGCGTCGTTGGCGGTGCTCCGGCGGCCGTCTACATCGAATCTGCAGCAGGCACCGCAGCAGGTGGCAAGACCGGTCTGACCGCTGCGCTGGTCGGCGTGCTGTTCCTGCTGATGATATTCCTCTCCCCGCTGAGCTATCTGGTACCGGCTTACGCCACCGCACCAGCCCTGATGTACGTCGGTCTGCTGATGCTGGGCAACGTCACCAAGCTGGACTTCAGCGACTCGGTCGATGCGCTCTCCGGCATGCTGTGCGCCGTCTTCATCGTGCTCACCTGCAACATCGTGACCGGCATCATGCTGGGCTTCGTGGCGCTGGTCGTTGGCCGCATCTTCGCTGCCGAGTGGAAGAAGCTGAACGTCGGCACCGTCATCATCGCCCTGGCACTGGTGATCTTCTATGCCGGTGGCTGGGCCATCTAACCTGCCCGTATATTCCGGTTATAGCGAAGGGCCCTGCGGGGCCCTTTTTCATGGCTGTGAGGCCGCTAACAGTTTCCCGCCCGCTAGCCCTACGCCGTTTCAGATTGAAACATCCATCCCCCTTCTGCTGTTTCAAATCCGAACCAAATCGCCCGTCATTTTTATCCCTTTTTCTGTCGTTAGACTGGCTCCATCAACCATTTGCCCACCCGAGCGGTGGCAAGCCAAGGAGTGAGCCATGAAGAAACTGATCAATGCCGTCGATGCCGTGGTCCGTGAACAACTGATGGGGATGGCAGCCGCCCACCCCGAGCTCAAGGTACGTATCGAACCCCACTACATCACTCGCGCCGACTCCCCCGTGATGGGCAAGGTGGCGCTGGTCTCCGGCGGTGGCAGCGGCCACGAGCCGATGCACGGCGGTCTGGTGGGCAAAGGGATGCTGGATGGCGCCTGCCCCGGCGAGATCTTTACCTCCCCGACGCCGGATCAGATGTACGAGTGCGGTCAGGCCGTTGATGGCGGCGCGGGCGTGCTGTTTCTGGTGAAGAACTACACCGGCGACGTGCTCAACTTCGAAACCGCAGTCGAGCTGCTGCACGGCGACGGGGTCAAGGTAGGCTTCGCCCTGATCGATGACGACGTGGCGGTCAAAGACAGCCTCTACACTGCAGGTCGCCGTGGGGTTGCCACGACCGTGCTGTGCGAGAAGCTGGTCGGTGCCGCCGCCGAAGCAGGCTACGATCTGGCGCGCTGCGAGGCGCTGGCACGTCGCATCAACAACCAGAGCCGCACCATAGGCGTGGCCATGCATGCCTGCACCGTGCCTGCCGCTGGCAAGCCCTCCTTCACTCTGGCGGACAACGAGCTGGAGTTCGGCGTCGGTATCCACGGCGAGCCGGGCATCGAGCGCCGCCCCTTCACCGACCTCAATACCCTGGTGGACGACATGTTCAGCGAGCTTGCTGACAACACCCCCTATGGCCGCACACTGCGCCACTGGGATCGCACCAGCGGCAGCTGGCAGGAGGAGCACACCTTTATCGAACCGCTCAACAAGGGCGATCGGGTCATCGCGCTGGTCAACAGCCTGGGCGGTACCCCCATCTCCGAGCTCTATGGCGTCTATGGTCGCCTCGCCACACTGTGCGAGGAGGCGGGCATCCATCTGGTGCGCAACCTGATTGGCCCCTACTGCACCTCCCTCGACATGACCGGTATCTCCATCACCCTGCTCAAGGTGGATGATGAGCTGATGACCCTGTGGGATGCCCCCGTTCACACCCCCGCCCTGCGTCGCGGCTGCTAAGGAGTGCCGATAGCCATGCTAAGCAAACACCAAATCGTCAACTGGCTGCTCGACTGCGAACACATCTTTACCGAGCAGCGTGACTACCTCACCGCGCTGGATACCGATATCGGCGACGGCGACCATGGCCTCAACATGCAGCGCGGCTTCGCCAAGGTGGCCGAGAAGCTGCCGGCAGTAGCGGACAAGGATATCGGGCAGGTACTGAAAACCACCGGCATGACCCTGCTCTCCTCGGTCGGCGGTGCCAGCGGCCCGCTCTACGGCACCTTCTTTATCCGGGCCGCGGCCAGCAGCGATGCCTGCCAGAGCCTCAGTCTCAGCCAGCTGTGCAAAATGCTGAGCGACGGGGTGGAGGGGATCGTCTCCCGCGGCCGTGCCGAGCCGGGCGACAAGACCATGTGCGACGCCTGGTGGCCGGCACTGGCCGCCCTGCAACAGGCGCAGCAGCAAGAGCTGCCCCTCAACGAAGCGCTGGACAAGGCGGTGGCAGCCGCAGCAGCCGGTACCGAAGCGACCATCCAGATGCAGGCCCGCAAGGGGCGCGCCAGCTATCTTGGCGAGCGCAGCATCGGCCATCAGGATGCCGGGGCCACCTCGACCCTGCTGCTGCTGACCGCCCTGCGTGACAGAGCGAGGTTGTGACATGATCGGAATCGTAGTTGTCTCTCACAGCGCCATGTTGGCGGCCGGTTTGAAAGCGCTGGCCGACCAGCTCGGCAGCCCGGCCCGATTGCTGCTGGCGGCTGGGGTCGATGACCCCGACCACCCCATCGGCACCGATGCCATCGCCGTGATGAGTGCGATAGAAGAGGCGGATGACGGCAGCGGCGTGCTGGTGCTGATGGACTTGGGCAGCGCCCTCCTGAGCGCCGAGACCGCCCTCGAACTGCTGCCACCGGAGCTGAGCGCCCGGGTGCGGCTCTGCCCCGCCCCGCTGGTCGAGGGCACCCTGGCCGCCGTGGTGGCGGCCGGTTCCGGCATGACGCTGGATGAGGTAGCCGCCGAGGCACTCGGCGCGCTGGGCCCGAAACAGGCGATGCTGCCAACCAGCACTGCGCAGGCCGCCACCGAGACCGCCCCCGTTACCGACGACGGCTGGCTGCGCTGCGAGGTGGTGGTGGATAACCCCCACGGCCTGCATGTGCGCCCCGCCGCCCGACTGGTGGCCGCCCTCAAGCCCTTTGCCGCTGAACTCAAGCTGCAAAAGGGGGATAAAGAAGCCAACCCCCGCAGCCTGACCCGGCTCGCCATGCTCAACGTGCGTCAGGGCGACCAGCTCACCCTGCTGGCACGCGGCGAGGATGCCACCGCCGCACTGACCTGCTTCCAGCAGCTGGCCGACGAGCGTTTCGACGACTGACGCCACTGTTTCAAGGTGCTGCACTCGCTCGCAGAGCCTGTGCAGCACCATTCAAGACGAAGGAGTCCCCGGCACTGCCGCCCCTTCGCCCCTGTTAGTTTCAAAAGAAGTCTTATGAACTAGAGAGAGGGATAGAATATGGACCGCATTATCATCAGCCCCAGCAAATACGTGCAAGGCAACGGGGCCCTCGCCAATATCGGCAACTACGTCAAAGCGCTCGGCAGCAAGCCGCTTATTCTGGCCGACGCCTTCGTCACCAAGCTGGTGGGCGATACCGTGGCCACCAGCTTCCACGGCGCCGGTATCAAGCCCGAGTTCGACTGCTTCAACGGCGAATGCTCCCGCCCCGAGATCGACCGCCTGCTGGCCCGCTGCAACCAGACCCCGTTTGACGTCATCATCGGCATCGGCGGCGGCAAGACGCTGGATACCGCCAAGTCGGTCGCCTTCTACCAGAAGGTGCCGGTGGTCATAGTGCCGACCATCGCCTCCACCGATGCCCCCACCAGCGCGCTGGCGGTCATCTACACCCCGGAAGGGCAGTTCAGCGAATACCTGATGATCCCGACCAACCCCAACATGGTCATCATGGATACCGGTGTGGTCTCCCGCGCGCCGGTGCGGCTGCTGGTCTCCGGCATGGGGGATGCGCTCTCCACCTACTTCGAAGCGCGCGCCAACAAGGTCTCCGGTTGCCAGACCATGGCAGGTGGCGCCTCCACGCTGGCGGCGCAGGCCATCGCCGAGCTCTGCTACAAGACCCTGCTGGCCGATGGCTACAAGGCCAAGCTGTCGGTGGAGCAGGGGCTCTGCACCAAGGCGGTGGAGAACATCATCGAGGCCAACACCTACCTGAGCGGTATCGGCTTCGAGAGCAGCGGGCTGGCCGCCGCCCACGCCATCCACAACGGCCTGACCCAGCTGGCCGAGTGTCACCACCTCTACCACGGTGAGAAAGTGGCATTCGGTACCCTGGTGCAGCTGGTGCTGGAGAATGCGCCGATGGCGGAGATCGAAACCGTACTGGCCTTCTGCCGCTCGGTGGGCCTGCCGACCAACCTGCATATGATGGGGGTCAAGGAGCTGGATATGGCGCGCCTGATGGAGGTGGCCAAAGCCTCCACCGCCGAGGGCGAGACCATCCACAACATGCCATTCAAGGTCACTGCCGAGGATGTGCTGGCGGCCATCGTCACCGCCCACCAGCTGGGGCTGTAACCGCGCCAAAGCTAACCTTGCCATATAAAAACGGCCCCGCATCTGCGGGGCCTTGTCGTTTTCTGCGGGCCGGTTCGCGACGGCTCACCATCAGCAGTGATAGTCGGCGGGATCGATCTCGAGCAGCTTGAGCCGCCGCCAGAGGGTGGTGCGGCTGATACCCAGATGTTGGGCCATCTGGCTCACCTGCCCCTTGCAGGCGTGGGCGCAGCGCAAAATGGCTTGGCGCTCCAGCTCCGCCAGGGTGAGCAGCGGTTGCCCCACCACCTCGTCTGCCACCCGCTGATAGCCGTGACGAATGGCGGCAGGCAGCGCCTCCGGCGGGATCGGCCCCTGACCGGCATGAAGCAGCGCATGCTCGACGGCGCTGCGCAGCTCCCCCAGATTGCCGGGCCAGGGATAGGCGAGCAGACAATCGAGGGCCGCCGGACTGAACTGGCGCACCGGCTCGCGCCCCTGCGCCGCCAGCTGCTGGCTGATCAGGCCCGGCAGATCCGCCGTGCGCTCCCGCAATCCCGGCAGCCACAGCTCGCACGCCTGCAAGGCATAGAGCAGCTGGCGGCCAAACAACCCCTCCTGCACCAGCTGCTCCAGTGGGGCGCTGCTGGTGGCGATGATCCGCACCTTGAGCGGCAGGATGCGGGCCGAATCGAAGCGCTGGATGCGGCCGGTCTTGAGCAGTTGCAGCAGCGCCGCCTGCATGGGGGCAGAGAGGCACTCCACCTGCTCCAGCACCAGGGTGCCGCCGTGGGCCAGCTCGAACTTGCCCGCCCGCTCCTGCCCCGCCTCATCGGAACCCATCAGCTCCAGCGCCATCCGCTCGCTCGGCAGCGCCTTGCAGTTGAGGGTAATGAGCGGCCCGGCGGCCCGCTCGCTGCCAAAGTGGATCGCCTCCGCCAGCTGGGCCTTGCCTACCTCCTCCTCGCCGCGCAGCAGGATCGGCCCCTGACTCTGGGCCGCCTGCCGGGCGTAGCGCAGCAGCTTGCGCATGGCGCTCGACTCCCCCACCAGCGCCGACAGCTCGGGCACCGTCTGGCGCAGCTGGTGAATGGCCCGCAGCCGATCGACCGGGTGCAGCAGAGCGATAAAGCTGACCCCCTCCGGCCCCGGCAACGGCTTGAGGCTCACCAGCGCATTGATAAACTCCCCCTCCTGCGCGCCGAGCCGCTCCAGCGTCACCTCCACATGGCTGAGCGGCGTCTGCCCCCTGATGGCCAGCTGCAACCGCTGGGGCAACAGCAGATGCTGCTCCAGCGGCTGACCGAGACAGAGTGCGGGATCGAGCCGCAGCCGTTGTGCCGCCAGCGCGTTGAGGTAGCGCAGTCGGCCCTGCGGATCCCAGGCCAGCACGCCATCATCCATGCCGTCGAGCAGGGCGTAAAGTTCGCTCAGGTGGTGCTGGGACTCCTGCATCAGGGTCTCCATCTGCAGCAGATGGGCCAGCTCGCGCCCGGCGCTGACGGTGAGCGCCAGATCGCCGGCGCTCGCCTCCTCCACCTTGCAGATCAGAGCGATGATGGCGACCTGACGGCCATTGCTGTTGTAGACCGGGCTGGCGCAGCTGTGCCACGGGTGCAGGGTCTGGTTGAAGTGCTGGGGGCCGCTGACGCAGAGCGGCACTCCCTCCAGCGCCGCCAGATTGATGGCATTGGTGCCGATGCGCCCCTCGCTGAAAAAGGCGCCGGGGCCAAACCCCAGCGCCGCCAGCTCGCGCAAGGTGTCGGGATGGCCGGTCTGGGCCAGCAGGCAGCCGCTCTCGTCAGTGAGCAGCAGGGCGCAGGGGCGCCCCTCCATAAATTCGTAGAGATCCTCGAGGGCCATCTCGCCGGTGGTGAGCAGGTCGCGCTTGCGCTGGCGCAGGCTCTGCAAGGTCTGCCCCTTGGCGCTGTGAGGCGGATGCCAAAGGGTGGCACTGGTCTGGTGGGCGCAGCGCAGCCAGGATGCCTGCAGATAGTCAGGCCAAGCGAGCAGCGGCTGAAGGTCAGATGGCATGGTCACAGCAATATCCGGCAAGATGTGAGCCGACCATTTAACCACGCCAGCGCCCCCGATTCAGTGACCTGCCTCAGAGGGTGGCAAGCCCGTCCTCCTCCCGCTCGGCTTCACCCTCGGCAAATTGCTGGCCGAGGCACTCCTTCGATCTTTTGATATATAACCCCGCTCACACTACTGACTTGTTTATAAAAAGGAGGCTGGATGGCGCTTTCCATTGCCGCCCCAAAAGTGTATTTTTTGCCAAGCGGCAAAAGTAGAGCCAAAAGAGGATGTTGCTCGAGCGCGCCCAGCACTATAGGTGTGACGGTAACATTTTTCTTTAAAATGATTTTTTCGTGGAATCGATCATGGCGAACCGGAGTTATATGGAAGGCTCTATTAACGGATTAGTACCGCCTTCCATCTAATCACTGTTAGGCATAAACAATAGGAATTCAGCATGTCTCTTAAAGACACCGCAATCGTTGCAGCTAAGATCTACATCAATCCTATCGGCTACCTTGTCGAGAAAGTGGCGGAGTCAGCAGTTGACTCGACCAAAGACGACTCGAATAAAAAATCCATCGAGGAACTTCAGCTTTTTGCAAAAAGACAAGAATTGCAAATGCAAATGGCCGAGGCTCAGGCAAAAGTTGCGCAGGAGTTAGCCATAGCAAAACGAATTGAGATTGCTGAAGAGGTAGAGATCGAAGAGTTCTATGATCTGAATGGGGAAGGCAGTGTCGGGCTCAAGGCCGATGAAAAAGGAATTACAGCAGGAGCATCTGCTTCAGGACGCAGAGTTTCAAAGCGAATCTACAAATTTCGTGGCGTTAACACATCGCTTGTGACAACAAATGAGGATGCCTAACAAATCGGTCAAGAGGGACGCTCCGTCGGCAAGCCGGCTCCGCACCCCTTACCTCCAACGTTATAATTTGCATTAACATAGGAGATAGAATTGGATGATTTAGTAAAATGGATATCTTTGATTTCCAATATTGTTACGATTGGTGCATCTTCGATAGCTATATATTTGTTTTTTGCTAAGAAAGAAAGCTTCACGGCAGTTTTTAGGCTCTTAGTGAACTATACATACCAGTTGTCTCTGTCAGAGGTGAAAGAAAAGCTTGAAAAGTTGAACGAGTATAATGCGAAAGATGATAAAGAGAACGAAAAAATAGTTTATATTCTAAACGAGATAGTTGGTCAAATAAAAGGGAATGATAAGCTAAAAGCTCATTTCTCATCATCTTTATCAGATATTGATATGTATGCATTGGGCAAAAAGCAGTTATCTGAGCCCAAAAAACGTGCTCTAGTTAGTGAGTTGAGAGAACGTTTAAGGCATTTAAATGTAAAAAACATTGATCATTTAGTTGGGGATGGAAATGAGTAAAATTGTAACAGCGATTAATGTGATGATTTCAAATCCTGAATTAATCACTAATGTAGTTCAGGGAGATATGGATACTGAGTGTTTCTTCATATATGACAAGAAACATTCTTGGTCAATCATAGAAAACAAAGAGGGTAAATACTTTTTGCATTACTACCCTGGCAATCCAGACGTAAACTCTTTAGCTTCAATTCCGGGCGAACATTGGCATGAAGCTGATATCCATTCCGTCGTCTACACTAGTGAAGTCTTAGGTACTAAAGAAGCACTTGATTCATTGAAAGAGTTGAACTCAATAGTTAGAGAAAAGCTATATGGTATGGATGATGTATTAGACGATATCATCAATTCTGGCAAATTCTAACAAACGCTTCAAGAGGGATAGCCAACGCATGGCATTTTTATTATGCGTTGGTTTTTGTGATTACGGTATTATGCGGAAAGTTAGTAGCCCGTAGGTTCGATTAGCCGTAAGGCGTAATCGGACGTTCGCGTAAATTAATTCCCCGCGATAACGGCCATCCATATTTCCCCTCTGCCAGATGCCGCTGACTCATGGATACAACCGGGACGGCGGCATCTCGATCGTCCGATTACGCTTCGCTAATCGAACCTACATGGGATGGTAATAAACAACAGAGCCGCCCTTATGGGCGGCTCTTTGTATCAGCAATGGATGGCTGAATCGTCTTGTTACCGAATCATCACTCGGCCTTGGGCGCTTCAACCGCCGCAGTCGCCGGTTGGTCATCTTCCTTGATCCAGGCATCCAGCAGGGTATAACCCACCGCCAGCACCACCGGGCCAATAAAGAGACCGATGATCCCCATGGTCAGCAAGCCACCGATTACCCCCACCAGAATGAGGATGAGCGGCAGGTCGGCGCCACGCTTGATCAGGAAGGGGCGCAGGAAGTTGTCCATGGTGCCCGCAATCAGTGACCACACCAGCAGGAAGGTGCCCCAGGTGGTGTCGCCGCTCCAGTAGAGGTAGCCGATACAGGCCAGCAGCACCGGGAAGGGGCCGATCTGGGCGACGATCAACAGGAACATCACCACCACCAACACCATGGCGTAGGGGATACCGGCAATCAGCAGGCCGACACCGGCCACCGAGGATTGCACCAGCGCGGTCACCACCACCCCCATCGCCACGGCGCGGATCGCCTGTGAAGCGAGCACAGTGGCGTTGTCACCACGCTGACCCGCCAGCCGGTGGGCAAAGCGGCGAATGCCGGTCGCCACCACTTCACCCGAGTGATAGAGCACCCCGCAGATACCAACCGTCAGCAGGAAGTGGACGAACAGCAAGCCAAGATTACCGGCCTGAGAGGCCAACCAGCGGGCGGTCTGACCGAAATAGGGGGCCAGCTTGGCAAACAGCACCTGACCACCGCTCGCCAGAATTTGCTGCCAGAAGTCATAGAGCTTGTCGCCCACCAGCGGGATCTGTTGCAGCCAGAGCAGCTCCGGCGGCGGTGACTGGCTGATATGGGTACCCAGCTCGATCAGCATGGGCGCCTTCTCCGCCACATTGGCCAGCGTCATAAAGAGCGGGATGACGAACATCAGCAGCAGCACCAGCGTCATAAAGAGGGCCGCCAGGGTGCGCTTGCCCCACAACAGGCGCTGCACCATCAGCATCAGCGGCCAGGTGGCGATGGTGATCATGGTGGCCCACACCAGCGCAGGCAGGAAGGGCTGCAACACCAAGAAACAGGAGATAATCAGGATGCTGAGAAACAGCACCCCCAAGGTTATCTTGGCCAAATCCACTTTTTTCACATTCATAGAGTTCCCTTGTCAGAGCCGTTGCCCTTGGGTCGTGTGTCGCATTTCAAGAAAGAGAGTATCCACCAGAGGCCAGCGCTCAACCAGAGCCCCAGCCCGAAAAAGAGCACAAACTGACCAAGCAGGATAGTGAGCGAACTACTGGTCAACAGCGGCAATGCCCATGCGCCCGCCACCATCAGCAGCATGCCCGCCAGTACCACGGCGCCGGTCAGCCATGGGGAATAACCGTCACGCACCAGCGTGACCCTTCCCCCGAGCCAGAGGCCCAGCGCCGCCAGCCCGATCCCGGCCAGATGGGCCGACTGGCTCAGGCCAGCACAAACCAGTGCGGCGACGATCAGCAATCCCCAAGCAGATGAACGCTGATCCAGCCGCCAGTAGGGGCGAACAGCCAGCAGCAAGGCGCCAATCAGCAGGCCAACCGCCACATCGGAGATAAAGTGCACCCCGAGCCAGACCCGCGCCAGACCTGTGGTCAGCGCCAGCAGCAAGGCCAGCGAATAGGGCAGCCCGCGCCGGGCAGGCCAGAGCCAGCCAAGCAGCGTGCCCCAGAACAGCAGGGCCGAGGCGGTGTGGCCGCTCGGCATGCCAAAGCCTTGCGCGCTCTGGGTTGCCAGTTCAGGTTGCAGATGGAAGGGACGCGGCCAGCCAATCCCCTCCTTGCTCGCCTGCACCAGCAAGCCAAGCCAGAGCATGGTGAACAGCAGCTGGCGCAGCCGCGACCACACCAGCAGCGGGAGCAGCAAAGGTATCAGGGCAAGCTGAAAGCCGCCTGAACCAAACAGATTGCTGACCGACAGCCACCAGACATCGGGCCCCAGCCACTGTTGCAGCCGCATCATCAGCGGGATCTCGACCTGATGCAGCGCATTGCCCTGCGCCACAAAATCGACCTGCCAGTGCACCTCGCTCTCGGGCACCTGATCAAGCCGGGATTGCAGCCAGTCGAGCTGATCCGGGAAGCGGCGCTGCTCGCGGGGAAGCAGGTCGATGGCGATCAGCCTGGCATTGAGGATCTCTCCCCCCAGATTGGGGGCCTTCAGCAGCGAGACAAAATCGGAATCTTGCTGGGCGACGATGGGTTCCAGAGTGCGACAAGCGAAGATAACCGCCCGCTGCCAGCGGCCCAACTCCTGCACCACCTCCCCCCGCAAGCCGGTCTCCTCAAAGAGTTCGCGCAGCGCCGCCTGCTCGGGGCGCTCGTCGCCATCGATATAGCCACCGCTCAGGCTGTAGCGGGAGGAGATGCGATCCTGCACCAGCAGCAGTTGATCCTGATGGCGGATGGCGCAGGCCGCTGCCGTGGGGGCTGCCGATTCGGCACTCAGGGCTGGCAGAGCGGCAAACAGCGCCAGCAAGAGTAAAAAGAGGGTTCTCGACATCAATTTGCTTTCCCTATGCACAATGGCGACAAGCCTCCCAGAAATCAGATAGTTGGGCAACGGTAGCGGCCGGATCGCCGCCGTTCCCGCCGCGCTGGCGGTACACGGAAGATTGCGATGAAGCAGGGCACTCCCTACTATTGGCGGCTATCTTCAATTTCATGCAGCAAACGCTGGAGCCCTCCATGAGACAGTTCGGCTTTTTCCTCGGCATCGCCATCGGTGTCATTTTGATCCTCTTCGGCAGCATCGTCATCTTCCAGGCGCTCCCTGCCGCACTGGATGTACTGGAGATGCCAAGCCGCATCCCGTTCGTGCGCGAGGTCTACACTTGGCTGATGACCAGCGCCAACGGCCTGACCGCCCAGCTGGAGCAGAATTTCCTGGAAGCCTTCCAGACCGTGCTCAAGCTGATCCTGCTCATCACCTTCATGTGGGTCTGCGTCAAGCTGGTCAACATGGGGGTGCTGATTATCCGTGCCGGGGTTGATCTCATCCGTACCGCCATCGCCCACAGCGAAGGCCCCCACGACCAGAAGAAGCCGGATCAGCACGATCACTTCTGACTCTGACATGGTCAACGGATTTGAACGCTGCCGCCCCCAACCGGGGCGGCAGCTTTATATGCGCGGTATGAAGGCCCCTCCCTGCCCCCATTAGTACCCGATAAAGCAGCGGCTTTCCCTTGTGAATCAGCAAACTGCCCATATGTTGCATCACCTTGACATGGTTTGCGCCCCGCGCAGCGGCTGCCCGGTTTCTATCCCGACCCCGTGCTCTGGTATAATCGACCACCTCTTTTCCCCGTTATGGAGCCTGTTCATGCCCAATCATGCAGAAAGTGCCCTCGAGGTTCGTCTCGACAAGTGGCTGTGGGCGGCCCGTTTCTACAAGACCCGCTCCGTGGCGCGGGATCAGATTGACGGCGGCAAGGTGCACTACAATGGTCAGCGCAGCAAACCGGGCAAACAGGTGGAAGTGGGTGCGCTGATCCGCTTCTGGCAGGGGCAGGATGAGCGGGAAGTGCGGGTGCTGGCCATCAGCGATCAGCGCAAATCGGCCCCGCTCGCCCAGCAGCTCTATGAAGAGACCGCCGAAAGCCTGAAAAAGCGGGCCGAGAACAGCGAGGCACGCCGCTTCAACAGCCAGTTTGCCCCCAGCCCCGAGCGCCGCCCCGACAAGCAGGAGCGACGCCAGTTGCTCAAGGTCAAACAGTACTGACCGACCCCGATTTGATACCGGGCTGGCATCAACCCCAGCCCGCCCGATTTACCTCACCGAAAAGCTAGGAATACATGATGAGCAACCAAGATCTGCTGTATCGCTATCTGTTTGAAGAGTACGAAGTGCGTGGCGAGCTGGTCCAGCTGGATCACACCTACCGCCATGTGGTGGAAGCCCAGAACTACCCGGTGCAGGTGCAAAAACTGCTGGGCGAGCTGCTGGTCGCCACCAGCCTGCTGACCGCCACCCTCAAGTTTGAAGGCTCCATCACAGTGCAGCTGCAGGGCGATGGCCCGGTGCGTCTGGCCGTGATCAACGGTGACAACAACCAGCAGCTGCGCGGCGTCGCCCGCTATGAAGGCGAGCTGCCGAGCGATGGCAAGCTGCAGAGCCTGATCGGCAACGGCCAGCTGATCATCACCATCACCCCGGAGCAGGGCGAGCGCTATCAGGGCATCATCGCGCTGGACGCCGATACTCTGGCGGGTTGCCTGGAGCACTACTTCGCCCGCTCCGAACAGCTGGCGACCAAGCTGTGGATCCGCACCGGTTACCACGAAGGCGCGCCGCGTGCCGCGGGTATCATGCTGCAAGAGCTGCCCGCCCAGAGCGAGGATCACAGCAACGACTTCGATCACCTGACCCAGCTCACCAGCACCATCAAGGATGAAGAGCTGTTCGGCCTGCAGGCAGAAGAGATCCTCTACCGTCTCTACCATCAGGACAAGGTGCGGGTATTCGATCCGCAGGCGGTCGAGTTCCGCTGCACCTGCTCCCGCGAGCGCTGCGAAGGGGCCCTGTTGCAGATAGAAAAGGAAGAGGTGATGGAGATGGTGCAGGAGCTCGGCAAGATCGACATGCACTGTGATTATTGCGGCGCCCAGTACCAATTTAATGGGATCGATGTCGAAACCCTGTTCAGCAGGGCTCCCGGCAATGATGCAAACCAGTTACACTAATTAAAGGCGGGCAAAACCCGCCTTTAACTTTAATAACAAAAAAATACCCTATTTTATAAAGTTTGATGGCGATCGCTAAACTCTACCACCTAAGTGATAGGATGACCGTCAGATAGAACCCTACCAACCTCTGAACCCAGGAGAATACAATGACAATCGTGGCAGAACCCACCCTGGCCCAACAATTAGGACTGGACCAGTACGGCATCAAAAACAGCCAAGAAATCGTTCGCAACCCCTCTTACGAGCAGCTTTTCGCGGAAGAGACACGCCCTGACCTGGAAGGGTTCGAGCGCGGTGTGGTGACCGAGCTGGGCGCCGTCAACGTAAACACCGGTATCTTCACCGGTCGCTCCCCGAAAGATAAATATATCGTCAAAGATGCCACTACCCAGGATACTGTGTGGTGGTCTGACCAGGGTAAAAACGATAACAAAGCCATTACCCCGGAAGTGTGGTCACATCTGAAAGGGCTGGTCACCAAACAGCTCTCCGGCAAGCGCCTGTTTGTGGTCGACGGTTTCTGCGGTGCCAACCCGGATACCCGCCTGGCCGTGCGCATCATCACCGAGGTGGCCTGGCAGGCACACTTCGTGAAAAACATGTTCATCCGTCCGAGCGATGAAGAGCTGAAAACCTTCAAGCCTGACTTCGTGGTGATGAACGGTGCCAAGTGCACCAACCCGAACTGGAAGGAGCAGGGTCTCAACTCCGAGAACTTTGTTGCCTTCAACATGACCGAGAAGATGCAGCTCATCGGTGGCACTTGGTACGGTGGCGAGATGAAGAAGGGCATGTTCTCCATGATGAACTACTTCCTGCCCCTGCGCGGCATTGCCTCCATGCACTGCTCCGCCAACGTGGGTCAGGACGGCGACGTTGCCATCTTCTTCGGCCTCTCCGGCACCGGCAAGACCACCCTCTCCACCGATCCCAAGCGTCAGCTGATCGGTGATGACGAGCACGGCTGGGATGACCACGGTGTGTTCAACTTCGAAGGGGGCTGCTACGCCAAGACCATCAAGCTCTCCGAAGAGGCCGAGCCGGACATCTACCACGCCATCCGTCGCGATGCGCTGCTGGAGAACGTGACCGTTGCTGCCGATGGCACCATCGACTTTGATGATGGCTCCAAGACCGAGAACACCCGCGTCTCTTACCCCATCTATCACATCGACAACATCGTCAAGCCGGTCTCCAAGGCAGGTCACGCCACCAAGGTGATCTTCCTGACTGCCGACGCTTTCGGCGTGCTGCCTCCGGTCTCCAAACTGACCAAGGAGCAGACCAAGTACCACTTCCTGTCTGGCTTCACCGCCAAACTGGCCGGTACCGAGCGCGGCATCACAGAGCCGACTCCGACCTTCTCCTCCTGCTTCGGCGCAGCCTTCCTCTCCCTGCACCCGACCAAGTACGGTCAGGAGCTGGTGAAACGGATGGAAGCGGCAGGTGCAGAAGCCTATCTGGTCAACACCGGCTGGAACGGCACCGGCAAGCGCATCTCCATCAAGGATACCCGCGCCATCATCGATGCCATCCTGGATGGCTCCATCGAGAAGGCCGAGACCAAGGTGCTGCCGATCTTCAATCTGGAGATCCCGACCGCGCTGCACGATGTGAACCCGGCGATCCTCGACCCGCGCGACACTTACGCCGACAAGGCCGAGTGGGATGCCAAGGCCGTAGATCTGGCAGGGCGTTTCATCAAGAACTTCGAGCGCTTCACCGATAACGATGAAGGCAAACGTCTGGTTGCGGCAGGCCCGCAGCTGTAACAGGCTCGCTTCGTATCAGTGACATCATGCCGGTCAGCCACGCTGACCGGCATTTTTGTTTTTGTGGAGCCCCGAACGCCGCCATCGCTCCCGTTAAAGGGGCCAAAACCTTGCCTTTGCCTGTTGTGACAGGTTAGATTCAGCCAAACTTTATACAATATACAATTCTGTAACGCCCAATCGTGACCCGACCATGACCCCACCCTACAAGACCCGAACCCAGATGGTGATGGAAAACCTCCGTGGCCGGATCCTCCGTGGGGAGTTCCCCGCTGGCGCCCCCTTGCGTCAGGATGCCATTGCCAAAGAGCTGGCCGTGAGCCGCATTCCGGTGCGCGAAGCCCTGATGCAGCTGGAAGCGCAGGGGCTGGTGAAGTTCGAAGCCCATCGCGGCGCCGTGGTCACCATGCTGGACGCCTCGGCCATCGAAGAGCTCTTTTATTTGCGAGCGCTGCTGGAAGCCGATACCCTGTTTCACGCCGTCGACAAGATGACGGAAGCCACCTTCGCACAAGCGGAGGCGATCCTCGCCCAGTTTGATCACGCCCTGGAGTCAGGCACCCAGATTGAACATTGGGCCGAGTTGAACCACAGCTTTCACGCCACCCTCTATCAGGCAGCCGGTCGCCCCCAGGCACTTGAACTGATCGCCCAGATCAATCTGAGCTGTGACCGCTATGTCCGCTTCGAGCTGCTGTTTGCCAGCGACGGCGTGGACAAGGCGGAGCGTGAACACGCCCAATTGCTGGAACTGTGCCGCGCCCGGCGCAAGCACGAGGCGGTGGTGCTGCTCAGGCAGCATATCGAAGCAGCGGGTCAGTCGATCAAGCGGATCCTGGCCAGCGGCCATAAAAACTGAACACTCATATAGCAACCATCTGGCACTAACGACATGAATAATTTCGAGATAATTGAAACCCGCGTCGCCCAAGTCAGGGCCGAGCTGGCCATGCAGGAGTTGGACGCCTTTATCGTCCCCCACGATGATGAGCACCTCGGCGAGTACATCCCCGCCTATGCCGAGCGGCTTGACTGGATCACCGGTTTCAACGGCTCTGCCGGCGTCGCCATCATCATGGCCCAGCGAGCAGCCCTCTTTGTCGATGGTCGCTATACGGTGCAAGCGCGGATGCAAACCCCCGCCGAACTGTTCGAATTCCTCCACCTCATTGAAAATCCCCATGTGCAGTGGCTGGCCGAGCAGCTGCCGTCAGGCTCCCGGGTTGGCTTCGATGCCCGTCTGCACAGCCTGACCTGGTACAAGAATGCCAAAGCCGTGCTGGCCGATCGCGGTATCGAGCTGATCCGCGTCGAGCAGAACCCCATCGACCTGAACTGGAGCGATCGCCCGGAGCCGACCAAGAGCCCGGTCATCCTCTACAGCGAGGAGCTGGCGGGCCAGTCCAGCCAGTCCAAACGTGAACAGCTGGCGGCCGACCTGCGCAAACGCGGGCTGGATGCGGTGCTGCTGACCCAGGCCGAGCCCATCAACTGGCTGCTCAACCTGCGCGGCCGCGATATCGACCGGCTGCCGGTGGTGCTGGGCTTTGCCGTGCTCTACGCCAACACCAGCATGGATTTCTTCGTCGATACCGACAAAATTGACTGCTTCGCCTTCACCCAACACGTGGGGCAGGATGTCTCCGTCTACCCCATCGACAAGCTGGGCGACGTGTTGCAGCGCATCGGTGAAGATCAGCAGAAGGTGCTGGCCGATCCGGACAGCGCCAACGCCTGGACCCAGCTCGTCATGGAAGAGGCGGGTGCCATTCTGGTAGCAGGACAAGACCCCACCATGCTGCCGAAAGCGTGCAAAAACGAGATCGAGCTGACCGGTATGCGTGCCGCTCACCTGCGCGATGGCGTGGCCATGACCCGCTTCCTCGCCTGGCTGGATCGGCTGGTCGCCTCCGGCGAGTTCGAGGGGGTGGATGAAGGCACCCTGGCCGATCAGGTTGAAGCGTTCCGCCGCGAGCAGGAGCACTACGTCGAGCCGAGCTTCGATACCATCTCCGCGCTCGGCCCCAACGCCGCCATGTGCCACTACCACCACACCAACGGCACCCCGCGCGCGTTTGGCCAGGACAGCCTCTATCTGCTGGACTCCGGCGCCCAGTATATGGATGGCACCACCGACATCACACGCACCATCAAGGTGGGTGAGGTGAGCGAAGAGCAAAAGGCGATGTTTACCCGGGTACTGCAGGGCCATATCGCGCTGGATCAGGCCCGCTTCCCCCGTGGCACCGCCGGTATCCAGCTCGACGTGCTGGCCCGCATGCCGCTGTGGCAGGCCGGTTACAACTATGACCACGGCACTGGCCACGGCGTCGGCCACTTCCTGAGCGTCCACGAAGGGCCCCAGCGCATCGCCCCGAAAGGGAGCATGGTTGCCCTGCAACCGGGCATGGTGCTCTCCAACGAGCCGGGCTACTACCGTGAAGATGGCTTCGGCATCCGTTGCGAAAACCTGGTAGTGGTGACCGAGCTGGAACAGGTTGGCGAGCTGCCCATGCTGGGCTTCGAGCGCCTGACCTACGTGCCATTCGATACCCGCCTGATCGACCGCAGCCTGCTGAGCCCGGCCGAATTCCGCTGGATCAACGAATACCATGTCGAGGTGTTCCGCCGCCTGAGCCCACTGCTCGAGGGCGAGGATCTCGCCTGGCTGGAGCAGGCAACCAGCCTCATCTGATGACACAGGGCCTGCGGGCCCTGTTTTTTATCCCCCCTTTTGACCTGTATCAACACCCAAAGCGAGCAGGTCAGGAGAATGGCGGCCATGAAAAGTCATCATGCCAGCCCAGCCCGGGGCTCACACGCCGCAGCCAGCAAAAAGGCGAGTGACCATCCCAGACTCATGCGCGAGCAGCAGACGGTCAGCGCCATGATCCGCCTCTACTGCCAGCACCATCATCAGGATCCCCATTGCCGCCACTGTCGCCAGTTGCGGGATTTCGCCCATCAGCGCCTTCGTCGCTGCCGTTATGGCCACGGCCACAAACCCACCTGCGCCAACTGCAATATCCACTGTTACGCACCGGCGATGCGCAAACAGATCCAGCAGGTGATGAAGTGGAGCGGCCCGCGCATGTTGCTGCGCCACCCCTGGCTCACCCTCCGCCATCTGCTCGACGGCTTGCGCAAAGCGCCCAAACTGCCCCAGAGCCGCCCCCTGCCGCCATAGCCGCCAATCCCTTGCATCCGGCAGGGGATGACCACTACCCTATGACTCCTTTTTTGCCGTTGACCCCAAGGTCAGCGGCGTTGCCGATCCTTTGCTGCCGATGGAGTCCTGATGCACCACAACCCGCCCCTGCTACGCACCGCTACCCACAATGACATGCACGCCATCTGGCAGATCGATGCCAAGGTGTTTGGCGAAGATGTCTATCCCGCCTTCTTCTTCCGTCAGGCGATGGATTTGTGGCCCGAGTTGTTGCTGGTGGCCGAATACGAGGGGCAGCTGGTGGGGTATGTGCTGGGGGGATTTGGTCAGGAGCGGTCGCAAGGCTGGGTGCTCTCGCTGGCGGTACTGCCCGAGGCTCGCGGTTTTGGTCTGGCCGAGCGAATGATGCGCCAGATGGAGGCCAACCAGCAGGCGCTGCAGATCAGCGAACTGCGGCTCACGGTCGATCCGGCCAATCCGGCCCAGCGCCTCTACTACCGGCTCGGTTACACATTGCAGGCAGAAGTAGCCGACTATTTCGGCCCCGGAGAAGACCGTCTGCTGCTGGTTAAAACCCTCTCCGGTACAGCTGCGATTCAAGGACAAAACCGGTTACAGAACGCATAATTGGTTACATTTTGCCGATTTCATGTGTGACGGGGTTGGAGTAAAGTTCACTCATCAACCGGATTGTTCAAATTACGTGCAGCCCAGGAGGCCCACCATGTTGAAGCGTATGACCCTTATTGCCCTGCTGGCAGCGACCACCATCACCGGATGCGCCAACAGTGACGTTTACTCTGGCGATGTTTACACCAAAGACCGCGCCAAACAGGTACAGACCGTCAGCTACGGCACCATCATCTCCACCCGCCCGGTGAAGATCCAGGCCGATGAGAACTCCCTGATTGGCACCATTGGCGGCGCCGTAGTCGGTGGCCTGCTGGGCAGCACTGTGGGTGGCGGCACCGGACGCGACATCGCAGCCGCAGGCGGCGCCATCGCCGGTGCAGCGGCAGGCAACGCCATCGGCAACAAGATGAATCAGGTCGACGGCGTCGAGCTGGAGATCAAGAAAGAGAACGGCGAAGCCATCGTGGTCGTGCAGAAAGCCAGCCCCACCTTCACCCCGGGCGCCCGTGTACGCATGACCCAGGGCAATGGCAGCATCAACGTGGCCGTCGTGAACTAAAAGCGCCACCGCGCTTGCACCATAAAAAAACCGCCGGTTCCGGCGGTTTTTTGTTGTCTGACGTTCGGGATTACATGCTGTAGGCCTTCTCGCCGTGCGTGGTCACATCCAGCCCTTCCCGCTCGGCATCGCCGTTCACCCGCAGACCCACCAGCATGTCGACCGCCTTGAAGGCAATCGCCGCCACGGCACCGGACCAGAGCAGGGTGACACCGACCCCGATGGCCTGGATCTTCACCTGAGTCAGAATGGAGTAACCCTCGGCAACCTGATTGGTGACATAGTCCCACACCCCGGTGCCGCCCAGATCCGGGCTGGCAAAAACGCCGGTCAGCAGGGCACCGAGAATGCCGCACACCCCGTGTACGCCAAACACGTCCAGACTGTCATCGGCCCCCAACATGCGCTTGAGACCGTGGACACCCCACAGACCCGCCACGCCACTGATAAGGCCCATCACCAGACCACCGCCCACACCGACGAAACCGGCTGCCGGGGTGATCACCACCAGACCGGACACCGCACCGGATGCCGCACCCAGCAGGGAGGGACGTCCCTTCATCACCCACTCGGCCAAGGTCCATGAGAGAGCTGCCGCAGCCGGCGCCACCCAGGTGTTGATAAAGGCAAGTGCGGCGATACCGTTGGCTTCCAGCGCGGAGCCCGCGTTGAAACCGAACCAGCCGAACCAGAGCAGGGAGGCGCCGATCATGGTCATGGTCAGGCTGTGGGGAGTCATGGGATCACGACCGTAGCCCAGACGCTTGCCCACCAGATAGGCACCCACCAGACCCGCCACGGCGGCGTTGATGTGCACCACTGTGCCGCCTGCAAAATCCAGCGCACCATGCTGGAACAGATAACCGGCAGTGGCGGTCGCTGTGGCAGCGGCCTCGGCGCTGGTATAGGCATCCGGACCCGCCCAATACCACACCATATGAGCCAGCGGGATATAGGCGAAGGTGAACCAGATCACCGAGAAGAGCAGCACGGCAGCAAACTTGATGCGCTCGGCAAACGCCCCCACGATAAGGCCGCAGGTGATGGCGGCAAAGGCCCCCTGGAACACCACATAGATCAGCTCGCTGATCCCGACACCCTTGCTGAAGGTGGCGGCGATGGAGTCAGGGGTCACCCCCTTGAGCAGCACCTTGCTGAAGGAGCCATAGAAATTGCCCCCCTCGGTAAAGGCCAGCGAATAGCCGTAGATCACCCAGAGCACGCAGATAAGGCAGAACAGGGTAAAGACCTGCATCAGCACGCTCAGCATGTTTTTGGCCCGCACCAGACCACCGTAGAAGAGGGCCAGACCGGGGATCGACATCAGGATCACCAGCGCCGCCGAGAGCAGCATCCAGGTGTTGTCACCCTTGTTGATTGTCATGGCGGCAACCGGAGCCACCGCCGCCTGTACCTGAGCGACCTCTTCGGCCCAACTTGGGGTAACCAGCAAGGCAGGCAACATCGTCAGACCCGCCATCATCCATTTTTTGACCATAGAGCACTCTCCTTCCCTGTCGTACCGGTACAAGACCGGCTCCGTTTCCCTGATTGAATCTGTGGCGAACCGCAAGGTGTTGCTGCAACCCGCCAGAATTACACCCGCGCCCGGCACGGGGATGTCTCTTGCCACTTCCTCATCACTGCGTCTGCCGCCGATGACCACAAGAGACCGTCTGACATGTAAAAAGCATAAAGCGGGCCACAAATTTAAATCCTTTTAAATCATCGCATTAGTAAGATCACGCATCATCAATGCACCAATTTGGCGCATGAGCTGCGCTAACCAGCCCAGGGTCGCCCTGTCACAGGGCAGGCGATACTTCACGCACCAGAAGTGCGCAAACCCTGAGCCAGCCCACAAGCTGACGTCATCGATATCGCGCGCTGCGGGCCCGCTCGTTTACACTGACAGACCAGCCGTTTCCTGTTATCCGACCACGGCATGCCATTACACAGCCCCTTGTTTGCAACCTGATGGCAGTCCCAATCCGAGGAACACCATGCAGTTCGATCGTCTCGACATCAGCCTCTCCCACTACCGTCACCTCGACCGGGAGCATCGCGCCCACATCGCGCTGCTGGGGATAGTGATGCTGGCCATCATGGCCCTTCATCTGTTGCTGCTGCCCCACTTCCCCTACGAGCGCTTTTACGCCGTCAGCTTTGGCTTCGAGGTGATCAACTGGCTCACCATGCTGTTCCTGTTCTGGGTGGTGCAGTGTGCCCACCTGCCCACCCACACCTACCGCATGCTCTCCTGCGGTCTGATGTTGTGGATCATGGGGGCCACCGCCGACATCATGGATGAGCTGGTGGCACAGCCACTCTGGCTCGCCATCTATGCCGAGGATTTGCTGCGCTCCAGCGGCATCCTGCTCAGCAGCATCGGTATCCTGAGCACCATGCACCACCTCTTCCACATCAATACCCAGCTCAGACAGCAGGCGCTGTTCGACGATCTGACCCGGCTGCCAAACCGGCGCTACTTTCATCAGCAGCTGTTTCTGGAACAAGGGATTTGCCACGCCCTCATCCTGCTGGATCTGGATCACTTCAAGCTGATCAATGACAACTACGGCCATGATATCGGGGATCGGGTGTTGCAGCAGTTTGGCGAGCTGTTGCAACAGCACTGCCCGCCCGGTGCGCTGGCGGCCCGTGTCGGGGGTGAAGAGTTTGCCCTGCTGCTGCCCGTCGCCCACGAAGCCGAGCTGCAGCAACTGGCCAACACCCTGCTCACTGCGACCCGCACCATAGCCCCCGACCCGGCCCATACCATGACGGTCAGTCTGGGAGTGGGGATCCGCGAGCCCAAGGAACCGGCAGTCTCGCTGTTCAAGCGGGTGGATCAGGCGCTTTATGGCGCCAAGGAGGCGGGCAGAAACTGCGCGGTATGGGCGATGCCGACTAACAAGGAGGCATGAAGATCTGCAGGTTGATTGCCGATCACGGCGAAACATTGCTGCTGAAACAGGGGCCCAATGGCCCCTGTTTCATAGGGAAAATCCCCTCGCCTAAAAGCGGAAGGTAAGACCGATATTGGCCTGCCACTGGGTTACCAGCTCCCCGCGCACCTTGAACACGCACTGCTCCGGGTTGCAGAGAAACTGGTTGTTGTCGTTGACCAGCGAACCATAACCGCGCACCTCGGCCCGCAGGGCCAGATGCTCGGCGAGGCGCGGTTGCACCCCGAGCGCCAGCGACATGGAAGGGGTCACCTCGCTGTCGTAGGCGGCAAAGCGGGTCACCCCGATCCCGGCGCCGATGTAGGGCACCATCAGGTTGTCAGAGAGGGTCAGCGCACCGGCAAAGTGCAGGGTGTCCACCGTCAGGCGGTCAGGCTGGTCGGGAGAGAGGGTGGTGGACTGATGGCTGTAGAGCAGCTCAATCATGCCGGGATCATCCACCTCCTTGCTGATAAAGAAGCCCCAGCTGCCGGAGCCCTGCCCCTGCAGTGAAGCGAGCGAAGCCGAGACCGGCACCGGCTGCACCACCTCGTCACTCTTCTCGAAGTCGATGGCTGAGCTGTAGCCGAAAAATGGCGTCACCTGCCAACCGGATGTGGTCGCGGCCTCGCTACTCCAGGCCTGCCCCAGTGGCAGCAACAGCCCCATCATCACTATCCCGGCTCTCTTCATCATCATCCCCTGCTCCCTGTGTGATTGTGCAGAAAGCATACCAGAGGCGTCCTAGGCCCATCCTAAACGGCGGCTGTACCGGATCACTTTCATCGCGCGATGTCCCTCTCGCCAGAACCTCCGCCGAGCCGCCCCACTGGCACCCCTATGCCCCCCTGCCACCATTCATCGACGGTTAACCTCTGCCACGTATGCTGGCGCCAAATCGGGTCATCGGGGCCCGTTATCACTACTCAAAAGGACATCAGGGAATGGTTGCCGCGCAACTCAACGACCCCACAACTACCCTCGCGGATACCCTGCGGGCCACCGCGCACGCCATCGACGAGAGCCACATCAGCCTGCGCCAGATGCTCGCGCTGGTGGGCGAACAGGGCATGCTGCTGTTTTGCGTCCTGCTCACCGTCCCCTTCCTGCTGCCGGTCTCCATTCCCGGGGTCAGTACCCCGTTTGGCCTGCTGATCCTCTTTATCGGTATCGGCATCACCCTCAATCGGGTGCCCTGGCTGCCCGCCATGCTGATGGAGCGCCGCTTCGCCGCCGACCAGCTCAAGCCGACCCTGCACAAAGGGGCGGACCTGCTGGCCCGGGTCGATCGCGTTATCCGCCCGCGCCTGCTGGTTCTGACCGGCAGCAACACGGTCAACCGCTGCAACGGCCTGCTGATCATGCTGGCCGCCCTGCTGCTGATGCTGCCCCTGGGCGCCATCCCGTTCACCAACGCCATGCCCGCCTGGGCCATCCTGCTGCTGGCCACCGGCATGTTGCAGCGGGACGGTCTGTTCATTGCCAGCGGCTATCTGCTGGTAAGTGCAACCCTGGTCTGGTTCAGCGTGCTGGCCATCGGCTTGCTGATGGCGGGCCAGAGCGCCAGCGGCCTGCTCGGCTAACCCCGATGCACAGAAAAAGGGCGACCAAATGGTCGCCCTTTTTGATTTGTGCGGGATACCGCCCGGTCAAAGCAGATCGTAGATAAGGGCCGAGATGGCAAGCAGCCCCATCACCAACACAAAAAGGGTACTCGGCCCGCGATAACGTTTGAGTGCGGGCAAGCGATAGATGGAGCAGGCCGGCAGCAGAAACAGGATCACCGCGATCAGCGGGCCACTGACGCGCTCGATGATGTCGAGCACGTTGGGGTTCAGATAGGTGATGACGGCGGTCACCATAAACAGGATCACCGATGATACCCGGGCGATGGTCGACTCCTTGAGAGAGAGGCCCAGCCCCTGACAGGCACCGCTCACCATGCTCACCGTCCCCTCGCTCACCCCCATGGAGGTGCCGAGGAAGGATTTGGACATGGCCAGAATGGCGATGAGTGGCCCCACATAGGCGATCAGCGGGTTGGAAAACTTGTTCGCCAACGCCGACAGCACCGAGATATTGTCGGTGCGGGCCAGCGCCATCTCGGCCTGACTCAGACTCATCACGCAGCTCACCACGAAAAAGAGCACGCTGCCGCAAATCAGCATGCTACTGCACTTGATGATCCGCTTGGCGCGCAGGTCGGCACTCTCCTGGCAACGCTTTTTCTGCGCCGCGCTGAAGGAAGAAATAATGGGCGCATGGCTGAAGGAGAAGACCATCACCGGCACGATCAGCCAGAGGGATTTCCAGAACGCCGGATCACGCCAGTCCACCGCCTGACTCTCGCTGAAATAGGAGAGGCTCCACTGGGGCAGCAGATAGATGGAGAGGCCAATCAGAAAGGCGACCATCGGTAGCGCCAGCACGCTGATGGCCGACACCACGATCTGTTTGCCGGCCAGCAGCACCAGATGCAGGCCCAGCATCACCCCCAGCACCAGCAAGCCGCGCGGCAGCTCGGCATCCCCCAGCTGGTGAACAACGAAGCTCTGGATCGCATTGGTGATGGAGATGCTGTAGACCAGAATGATGGGGTAGAAGGCCATCAGATAGACCAGCATCAACAGCTTGCCCGCCTTGGCTCCGAAGTGCTCCTCCACCACATGGGTGATATCCCCCTCCTTGTGGGAGCTGGAGAGCACAAAGCGGCTCAATGCCCGGTGGGAATAATAAGAGAGCGGAAAAGCCAGCAATAAAATAAATAGCAAAATAACTGGGGAATTACTGCCAACAGTAATAGGGAGAAATAACGTACCGGCACCGACAGCAGTGGCATATAGGCCCATGGTCCATACCGAATCGCTTTTCTCCCATTTCAATTTTGAAACAGGGTTACTCTTTTCAGCAATAGAAACACTCATTGCAATATATACCTTATTAATCTGTCATCATTATTTTTATTGGCCCGAATAACAGGCTGGAGATATGTCGTTGCATATCGCCATGCACATGAAAAAACAACGCCGCCAGCGGCCAACAGGGCCACCGGAGAGAAACGGAGCTGCCACGCTACCATCGTTGAAATCGCAATCCGGGTCAAGGTTAATAATTCATGACCGTTTGAATCGGAATGTTTCAAAAGACAACAGGATGTATCACATTCGTCACCCAAAACCCGATTCAAACCTGTTTGATAACATACCGATAAAACCTCATGCTGTTGCCCAACAACATAAATAAGACCAGCGATCAGGCCGATAATATTAACACCTTAAGCTGTGGAATATGAGTTAAATAATACGGCCAACTTTTCTACTAATTGACAGTGATGTCAGCCAATTTATTCAGGGTAAAAGCGCAGGCTATTTCCAACAGCGACCGGAGCGGCACTTTCAACCTGCCGGGCAGTGCGCCACCCGGTTGCGGCCTGCCCGCTTGGCCCGATAGAGCCACTCGTCGGCCCGAGCCAGCGCCTGATTGATCTCCTCCTCCGGCTGCACCAGGGTTGTGCCCAGACTGACCGTGATGGCGACCGGATCGGCAGGCAGCGCTTCGACGGCGGCACGGATCTGCTCCGCCATCTGCAGCAAACCGGCTTCATCGATCCGCGGCAGCAGGATCAGAAACTCCTCGCCACCGCTGCGCACAAAGAGGTCGTCCGCCCGCAACAGGGCATCGATACAACTACTGAAGCGCTGCAAGGCCCGATCTCCCTGCTGATGGCCGTAGTGATCGTTGATCTGCTTGAAGTGATCGATGTCGAGCATGATAAGACCACAGGGGGCCTCCCCTGCCCGCAACGGCTGGCAGTGCTCAAAGAAGAACCGGCGGTTGTAGAGGCCGGTCAGCTGGTCGGTTTCACTCTGGCGCAGCAGTCGCTGCTGCAACTCGTACTGGCGGGTGATATTGCGGGTCACCCAGGCCACTGCCCGCTTGCCGTCATAGAGGGAGGGCAGCGGCGCAATCTTGCCCTCGAAACGCTGTATCCCTTGCGGCCCGACGGCAGCATTGATCCCCCCCACTTCGACGGCGGAGAGCTCATACTCCACCACCCGCACCTGACCGTTTGCCAGCGACTCGGCCACCTGCGCCTTGACCCACATGGCCATCTCGGGTGGCAGCACATCGGCCAGCTGCTTGCCCGCCAGCGGATTGCCGTCGTGATAGGATTGCTGCTCCATGCCGCCGATATATTCCACGTAATAGCCATCTTCACTGAGGATAAAGACGGGATCTGGCAGCTGGGCCATCACTTCATAAAGCTGGGTTACCGAAAGCGCCACGGAGACTCCTGTACTTCAACGTCAAACAGGGGGGAGATATTCTGCCTCAAGAGGACTCACTCGCCCTCATCGGCAGAACAGAAAAATCTGCGGCCACAGCCAACAATCCTTTACATCTAGCAGCCTGCCAGCCTCTCGGCCACCACCGGTGACCAGCGCGTTGCTACTCCCGCCACTGCGCTCGCTCACAGTGGCGAAAGCCCCCTCACCCGGTCACGCATATCCCATTGTTTCAACTCACAAGTTCATTTACGCTGGCCGTCCTGAGTCCAGTTTTCACCTCATCAGCCATCAGGAACGCCAGCCACCCGCAACCGCAGGGGCTGTACCACGGAAAAGGAATCGCCAGATGAAAAACGCCATCGTCAAAGCCCGTTTCGAGGCGGTCAGCCTTGAAGGGGAACAGCTCACCCTCAAGATCGCCATCAAGGCCCCCGAGCCGGATCCCAAGTCCGCCAGCGGTGACTGGCGCTGCAAGGTGAAGCTGGCGGGGCTGAGCGACAAGACCTTTATCTACGGCATCGACAGCCTGCAGGCCCTGAGCCTCGCCATCAAGTTTGTCGAAACCGAACTGCGCGCCTTCTCCGATGCCGGCTGGCAGTTCTATCTGCCCAATTGCCCCGATCACCCCATCGACATGAGCGCCTGCTACTTCCCGGCGCTCTAGCCCGGCCAATCCAAGGAGACCAGATGCACGGACCCGATCCCGCCAATCCCCATCCCATGAACGGCTTCCCCCAAGTGTGCTTTATCAAGAACACTATCAAGGGGCCCAATATCGAGGTGGGTGACTACACCTATTACGACGACCCGGAGGATTCGGCGGGCTTCGAGCGCAACGTCCTCTACCACTTCCCCTTCATCGGCGACAAGCTCATCATCGGCAAGTTCTGCGCCATCGCCCGCGGGGTGAAGTTCATCATGAATGGCGCCAACCACCAGACCTCCGGCTTCTCCACCTACCCCTTCTTTATCTTCGGCAACGGCTGGGAGAGCGCCGCCCCCGCCCCGGGCAGCCTCCCCTACAAGGGCGATACCGTCATCGGCAACGATGTCTGGATTGGCTATGACGCCCTGATCATGCCGGGAGTAAAAGTCGGCAACGGAGCCATCATCGCCGCCCGCTCCGTGGTCACCGGCGACGTGCCCGCCTATGCCGTGGTCGGCGGCAATCCCGCCAAGGTGATCCGCTACCGCTTCGACGACGACACCATCGCCCGTCTCAACGCCATCGCCTGGTGGGACTGGCCGGTGGAGCAGATCAGCCGCAATCTGCCGCTTATCAGCGGCGGTGAGATAGCCGCGCTGGAAGCGGCAACCCCATAGAGACAACCTGTAAACCAAGCTAGATCGTAGAAACAACAAAGGGCGCCTTGTCGGCGCCCTTTGGCTTGATGGATATTGCTGAAGCCTGCTGGCCTGGACTGGTAATCAACCCGTATTACGCATACCTGCGGCAATACCGGCGATGGTGACCATCAGCGCCTTGTCCAGCTCGGGGTGCAGGGTCTCCGGGTGGTTGCGGGAGCGGTTGAGCAGCTCGGCCTGCAGCACGTTGAGCGGGTCTGTGTAGGGGTTGCGCAGCTTGATGGACTCCTTGATCCAGGGCTGATCCTCCAGCAGATCCCCGCGCGGGCTCAGTTTCAGTACCACCTCGATGGACTCGGCGAGCTCCTGACGCAGTTGTTTGCCAAGGCCCCACAGCTCCTGCGGCACCAGACGGGTGTCGTAGTATTCGGCAAGCCAGACATCAGCTTTGAGGAACACCATCTCCAGCATCTCGAGGCGAGTGCGGAAGAAGGGCCACTGGGCGCTCATCTCTTCCAGCACCGCCAGCTTGCCGCCGTCGATGGCCTGCTGCAGCGCCTTGTGGGCACCGAGCCAGGCCGGCAGCATCAGACGGTTCTGGGTCCAGGCGAAGATCCATGGAATGGCGCGCAGGCTCTCGACGCCGCCGTTGGGCTTGCGCTTGGAGGGACGGGAGCCGAGCGGCAGCTTGCCCAGCTCCATCTCCGGGGTGGCGGCACGGAAATAAGGGACGAAGTCCGGATGACCGCGCACGATACTGCGGTAGTGATCGCAGGAGTCGGCGGCCAGCTGTTCCATCACCTCGCGCCAGCACTCTTTCGGCTTGGGCGGTGGCAGCAGGTTCCCTTCCAGCACGGCGCTGGTGTAGAGCTCCAGACTCTTGATCGCCACTTTCGGCAGACCGAACTTGAAGCGGATCATCTCCCCCTGTTCGGTGGTACGCAAACCGCCGCGCAGGGATCCCGGCGGCTGGGAGAGGATCGCCTGATGGGCAGGGGCACCACCACGACCGACGGTACCGCCACGGCCATGGAACAGGGTGAGGCGAATATTGTTGGCTTCGGCAAGTCCCACCAGGGATTCCATGGCGGCGTACTGGGCCCAGCCTGCGGCCATCATGCCCGCATCCTTGGCAGAGTCGGAGTAACCGATCATCACGTACTGACGGCCCTGAATGTAGCCGCGATACCAGTCCACCGAGAGCAGACGCTCCATTACGGCGGTGCCTGCCATCAGGTCATCCTGGGTTTCAAACAGCGGGGCAACCGGCATGCGGAACTTGCAACCCGCCTCTTTGAGCAGCAGTTGCACCGACAGCACGTCGGACGGTGCACCGGCCATGGAGATGATGTAGATACCGAACGCATCGGGGTCGTGCTCGGCGATAACCTGACAGGTATCCAGCGTCTCGCGCACCTCGGCGCTCGGCTCCCAGTCGTGAGGAATGAGCGGACGGCGGGAGTTCAGTTCGTTGAGCAGGAATGCCTGCTTGTCATCTTCGCTCCACTCGGCGTAGTCACCCAGACCCAGATAGCGGGTCAGCTCGGAGAAGACCAGCCCGTGGCGCTCACCATCCTGACGGATATCGAGCTTGACCAGATGGATGCCGAAACAGGCGACCTTGCGCAGCACGTCCAGCAGCATGCCATCGGCGATGTTGCCCATGCCGCAGGCGTGCAATGAGTGGTAGCAGAGCTCCAGCGGCTCGCGCAGCTGGGCGGTGGTCTTGACCAGATCCTGGCTCTCGCTCGCCTGGCCCTGCACCTTGGCGGTGAGATGCTCCTTGGTTTCGCGCAGCGCTTCACGCAGCTCGCGCACCAGCGCACGGTAGGGCTCGGGGTGATCGCCAACGCGAGCGCGCACGGCGTCGGTACAGTCGGACATGGAGAGCTCGGAGGTGAGCTCCTTGATGTCTTTATAGAACAGGCTCACCGCCATCCAGCGGCCCAGCTCCAGTACTTCGGCAGTCACCTTGGCGGTGACGAAGGGGTTGCCGTCTCGGTCACCGCCCATCCAGGAGGTGAACTTGACCGGCGCGGCATCCAGCGGCAGCCGCACACCCAGATGGTGTTGCAAACGCTCGTCCAGATTGCGCATGAATTCTGGGATGGCAGGCCACAGGCTGTTCTCCACCACGGCGAAGCCCCACTTGGCCTCGTCGACCGGTGTCGGGCGCTGTTCGCGGATCTCGTTGGTGTGCCACGCCTGATTGATGAGCTGCTCGATGCGATTGAGGATCTTGTCCCGCTCGCGGGGCAGCAGGTCGGAGAGCTCCAGCGCCTCGAGGCAGTCGTTGAGCTGCACGTGCTTGTGGATCAGGGTGCGGCGGGTCACCTCGGTGGGGTGAGCGGTCAGCACCAGATCGATATCCAGCTCGCGCACGGCCGCAATGATGGCCTCTTGCGACAGGTTGGAGGCTTTCAGCTTGTCGAACGTCTGCTCCAGCGGATCCGGGGTGCAGACCTGCTCTTCGCAGCGACGGGAGATGGTGTGGAACTGTTCCGCTACGTTGGCCAGATTGAGGAACTGGCTGAAGGCGCGGGCCACCGGCAGCAGTTCATCATCGCTCAGGGTGCGCAGGGTATCGAGCAGACGTTCCCGGTCTGATTCATTGCCCTTGCGGGAGGACTTGGCCAATTGGCGAATGGTTTCGATCTTGTCGAGAAAGGCCTGACCCTGATGATCCTTGATGGATTTACCCAGCAGCTGACCCAGCATACCTACGTTGGCGCGTAGTGCGGCGTACTTTTCGTTCATTCCACATCCTTATCTTGTTGGTGCCTGACACCCATCCGGGGTGCTAGACGACCTCACTTATTGTTGTGCGATTACAACATATGCTCCGTCATCTTAGGGTGACAATCTACCCAGATTGTCTGCGCAAGGTCAAATAACAGGCCGATTCAGAACATGTATTTCCATCACCACTCCACAACCGGCTTGTTATGTAACTTACTTACAGTTTTTACGCCCCTTTCACAGCCGCCGCTACAGGCAAAAACGTCTGATCAGGTGCTGCAACACCGAGGTGGTCGGCTTGACGAAGGAGAGGTCGAGATACTCATCCGGCTGGTGCGCCTGGGTGATATGACCGGGGCCCATCACTATGGTCTCGCAGCCAAGCTGCTGGATAAACGGCGCCTCGGTGCAGTAGTTAACCGACTCGGCGGCGCGGCCGCTCGCCTTCTCTGCTTCGCGCACCAGCACAGAGTCGTCGGCGCAGGCATAGGCGGGAATAGGCTCGTGCAGATGTTGCAGATGCAGACAGCCCGGCTGGTGGATCTCGATGGGCGACAGCGCCTCTTTGAGCATCCCCATCAACTCATCCGGCCCCACCTGCGGAGTGGGTCGCAGGTCGATATGCAGCTCGCAGCAGCCGCAGATGCGGTTCGGGCTGTCGCCGCCCTGAATGTAACCCAGGTTCAGGGTTGGCTGCGGCACGGCAAAGCGGTGGTCGGCGTAGCGATCTTTCAGATCCTGCTGCAAGCGCAGCACCTGCCCCATCGCCTTGTACATGATCTCCATGGCGTTGACGCCGTTGGCGGGATCCGAGCTGTGGCCGCTCTTGCCGGTAATGCGGATTGCCTCCGACATATGCCCCTTGTGGGCCACCACAGGCACCAGCCCGGTCGGTTCGCCAATTACGGCGTAGTCGGGTTTCAGCTCGGCCGCGGCGGCGATGGCGCGGGCCCCCGCCATGGTGGTCTCTTCGTCGGCGGTAGCGAGGATACGCAGCGGCTTGCTGAGCGTCTTGAGGTCAATCTCTTTCAGCGCCTCGACGATAAAGGCGAAGAAGCCCTTCATATCGATGGTACCGAGGCCATAGAGACGGTTGCCCTCTTCGGTCACCTTGAAGGGATCCTTGCTCCAGCCCCCCTCATCGAACGGCACCGTATCTGTGTGGCCCGCCAGCAGCAGACCGCCCTCCCCCTGACCGATCGTCGCCACCAGATTGAACTTGCCCGGCAGATCGGGGAGCGCTGTCACCTCGCACTGAAAACCGAGCTGACCGAACCAGTCGGCCAGCAGCCGGATCACTGCCTCGTTGCTCTGATCCCACTTGGGATCCGTGCTGCTGATAGAGGGAATCGCAATAATATTCTTATAAAGTGAAAAAAAATCCAGATTGGCCATCAGCTCCTCCTTGCGTCCCCGGAATGTTTCTGTTAGAAAATACAAATGCAAAGTGAGTGCATGAATATTCTGTAATTTTACCTGAATATCTGGCTCATCAACAAAGGCTTCTAGTTGTAAGGGAAAGTTAATGTTCTGTCACCTGATCTATAACCGACGACACACACCCGCCTGAATTGCCCCTCCGCACTTGTGCAAAGGGGCGCTCGAACACCCTTGTGCACTGCAGCGTCATGCTGTGAATCTCGAACTCTGACTTGGAATATTCAACATGCTTAACACCGTTATCGTCGGTGCCAGTGGCTACGCGGGAGCCGAACTGGCCGCACTGGTACAGAACCATCCACAACTCAAGCTGTTCGGCCTCTATGTCTCCGCCGGCAGTCAGGATGCCCACAAGCGCTTCTCTTCCCTGCATCCCCAGTGGGTCGGCTCCCTCGATCAGCCGCTGCTGCCGCTGGACGACGATGGCATGACCCGGATCCTGACCCAGGCCGATCTGGTGCTGCTGGCCACCGCCCACGAGGTGAGTGCTGAGCTGGCACCCAAGTTTCTCGCCAAGGGGCTGCCGGTGTTCGATCTCTCCGGCGCCTTCCGGGTCAAGGATCAGGGCTTTTACGACAGCTTCTATGGCTTCACCCACCAGAGCGAACAGTGGCTGGATCAGGCCGCCTACGGTCTGGCCGAGTGGAATGCCGATGCCATCGCCAGCGCCCAGCTGATCGCCGTGCCCGGTTGCTACCCGACCGCATCGCTGTGCGCCCTCAAGCCGCTGCAGCAGGATGGCCTGATTGCCAAGGGTTGGCAGCCCATCATCAACGCCGTCTCCGGGGTCTCCGGCGCCGGGCGCAAGGCCGCCATCAACACCAGCTTCTGCGAAGTGAGCCTCAATCCCTACGGCACCTTCAATCACAGACACCAGCCGGAGATCAGCCATCACCTCGGCAAGGAGGTGCTGTTCCAGCCCCACCTTGGCAACTATGTGCGCGGCATCCTGGCCACCATCTATGTGCAGCTGGCGGACGGCGTAACCCCCACGCAAGTGGATCAGGCCTTCCTCAAGGCTTACGAAGGCAAGCCGCTGGTGCGCCTCACCGGCCAGATGCCCTCTATTCGCGGTGTGGCAAACACCCCTTACTGCGATATCGCCTGGCAACAGCAAGGCAACATGCTGGTGGTGGTCTCTGCCATCGACAACCTGCTCAAGGGCGCAGCCTCGCAAGCCATTCAGTGCATAAATATCAAATTCGGATTTGAACCGGCCACCGGCCTGATTTAAGGACTTAGGAAGGATCTCGAACATGGACAAACAGACGTTGGTAATCAAGCTGGGCGGCGCCCTTATCGAGAACGACGAGGCGCTGACCGCCCTGTTCGCCACCCTCAAAACCTTTCTCGACGATCAGCACCGTCCGCTGGTGCTGGTACACGGCGGTGGCTGTCTGGTGGATGACCTGCTCAAGGGGCTGGGTCTCACCTCTACCAAGAAGAACGGCCTGCGGGTGACCCCGTTCGAGCAGATCCCCTTTATTGCCGGTGCGCTGGCAGGGACCGCCAACAAGCAGATGATGGCCAAGGCGATCGCCACCGGCATTCCGGCGGTGGGGCTCTGTCTGGCAGATGGCGGCCTGTGTCAGGTGACCCAGCTCGACCCGGATCTCGGCGCAGTCGGCGAGTGCAAGCCGGGCAACCCGGCACTGGTGGCGGGCATCCTCGGTCAGGGCTTCCTGCCGGTGGTGAGCTCCATCGGCATCACAGCCGACGGGCAACTGATGAACGTCAACGCGGATCAGGCGGCCACCGCCATTGCCGAGGCGCTCGGTGCCGATCTGGTGATGCTCTCCGACGTGAGCGGCATTCTCGATGGCAAGGGCAAGCTGGTGCCCCAGCTCGACAAGCTGACCGCACTGGATCTGATGGAGAAAGGGGTGATCCGCGATGGCATGGCGGTCAAGGTAGAAGCGGCCCTGCACGCCGCCCAGACCCTCGGCAAGCCGGTCTGTGTCGCCAGCTGGCGTTACCCGGATCAGCTGCTCAAGCTGCTGGCTGGCGGCGCGGTCGGCACCCAGGTAGCCATTTGATCTCCACCGGAACAAGGAATATCCGATGCAACATCTTCTGAAAGACAGTGATCTGAACAAAGCCCAGATTGAAGCGCTGATTGCGCTGGGCAAAGCAGTGAAAGCCGACCCGAAGAAGTACAGCCAGGCGCTGGCCGGCAAGAGCGTGGTCACCCTGTTCGAGAAGCCCTCCCTGCGCACCCGGGTCACCTTCGACATCGGCATCGCCAAACTGGGCGGCCACAGCGTCTATCTGGATCAGCAGAACGGCGCGCTGGGCAAGCGGGAGTCGGTGAAAGATTTCGCCGCCAACCTGTCCCGCTGGTGTGATGCCATCGTCGCCCGGGTGTTCGATCACCAGACCCTGGTCGAGCTGACAGCGCACGGCACAGTGCCGGTGGTGAACAGCCTGTGCAACCTCTACCACCCCTGTCAGGGGCTGGCCGACTTTATGACCATTGCCGAGCACTACGACGACCTGTCGAAGGTGAAGCTTGCCTACCTCGGTGATGGCAACAACGTCAGCCACTCTCTGCTGCTGCTGGGGGCCACTCTGGGCACCGACGTCACCCTGATCTGCCCGAAAGGCCACGGCCCGGATACCCAGATCTTCCTGCAGGCGCAGGCACTGGCGGCCAAGTCGGGGGCAACCATCCACATCAGCGATGACGTGGCGGATATCGAAGGGTTCGACGTGGCCTACACAGATACCTGGGTCTCCATGGGTGACAACACGCCGATGGAGCAGGTCAAAGACCTCTTTATGCCTTACCAGATCAACCAGGCCCTGCTCGACCGCACCGGCATTGCACATGTGCTGCACTGCCAACCGGCGCACCGGGAGCTGGAGATCACCTCGCAGGTGATGGATGGCCCCGCCTCCCTCATCATGGACGAGGCCGAAAACCGGATGCATATCCAGAACGCCGTGTTGCTGACCCTTCTCGGCAACAAGTAACGCGGCACTCAACCTGAATCACGACACCTTTATTGAATCATCATCGAATCATCATGGAGAGAAGTAAAATGAGCGGAATCAACAAGATCGTACTGGCTTACTCGGGTGGACTGGATACCTCGGCAATCATCCCCTGGCTGAAAGAGCACTATGACGCCGAAATCATCGCCTTCGTGGCCGACGTGGGTCAGGAGCGCGACGATCTGGAAGGGATCGAGCAGAAGGCCATCGCATCCGGCGCCACCAAGTGCATCATCAAGGATCTGCGGGAAGAGTTCGTCAAAGAGTACGTCTATCCGACCCTGAAGACTGGCGCCGTCTATGAAGGCACCTATCTGCTGGGCACCTCCATGGCCCGTCCGGTGATCGCCAAGGCGATGGTCGAGGCCGCACTGGCGGAAGGGGCCGATGCCATCTCCCACGGTTGCACCGGCAAGGGTAACGATCAGGTGCGTTTCGAAGGCGCGGTCGCCGCGCTGGCCCCCCAACTGAAAGTGATCGCCCCGTGGCGGATCTGGGACATGCGCTCCCGGGAAGATCTGCTCTCCTATCTGGAGACCCGCAACATCCCCTGCAAGGCGACCCTGAAGAAGATCTACAGCCGCGACGCCAACGCCTGGCACATCTCCACCGAGGGTGGCGAGCTGGAGAGCACCTGGAACGAGCCGTCCGAAGCGGTCTGGCAGTGGACCGTATCGGCCGAGCAGGCTCCGGACCAGCCGGAGTACGTCAAGCTGACCGTGGCGCAGGGTGAAGTGGTGGCCGTTGACGACCAGCCGCTCAGCCCGCACCAGATCCTGATGACCCTGAACGAGCGTGCCGGCAAGCACGGCGTGGGCCGCATCGACATCACCGAAAACCGGATGGTGGGAATGAAGTCCCGCGGCTGCTACGAGACCCCGGGCGGTACCGTGATGGTCGCCGCGCTGCGCGCCGTGGAAGAGCTGGTACTGGATCGCCCGACCCGCGCCTGGCGGGAAAAGCTGGGTGCCGAGTTCTCTCATCTGGTCTATGACGGTCGCTGGTTCACCCCGCTGTGCAAGGCGATCCTCGCCTCGGCCAACGCCATCGCCGAAGATCTCGACGGTGAAGTGGTGCTGAAGATGTACAAGGGTCAGGTCACCGCGGTGCAGAAGAAGTCGCCGAACAGTCTCTACTCCGAAGACTTCGCCACCTTCGGCGCCGATGAAGTGTACGACCAGAGCCATGCCGAAGGCTTTATCCGTCTCTACACCCTGGCCAGCCGGATCCGCGCCATGAAGGAGCAGCATCAGGCTATCGGTGGCGATCACACCCACGGCTAAGCAAGCGCGATAACCCGTTGATTCCGTTGAGGGGGCATGGCCCCCTCTTCTACAGGCAGAGGGCATGCCCCTGCTCCATCATCGACGGGAGTGACAAGAGCGGCAGCGCCCCGGCCGCTTCTGTGAGATAACAGGGGCTGTGTGAATATGATGCTGACGTATTTTCTCCCTTCTCCCCTTGCGGGAGAAGGGGCGGGGATGAGGGGGGAATTACCCTCACCCTAGCCCTCTCCCAGAGGGAGAGGGAACCGATTCGCAGTTGCTGGATTTGACGTGTTCAACGGCAACAGCACTCATCACCACCGCACTGTTATTCAGGAAAATACAGGGCAAGATTTCTGCGCGCAGGCCAAGAGGCCGCGCGAGTACGGCAGGCGTAAACGCCTACCGACAACGCATTCAAGGAGAGCAGTATGGCACTTTGGGGTGGACGCTTCAGTCAGGGAGCCGATAGCCGGTTCAAGCAGTTCAACGATTCGCTGCGGTTCGATTACCGCTTGGCGGAGCAGGATATTCAAGGCTCCATGGCCTGGGCCAAAGCGCTGGTCAAGGTGGGCGTATTGACCAGTGACGAGCAGGGCAAACTGCAGCAGGCGATGGAGGTGCTGCTCGCCTCGGTGCAGCAGGATCCCCAGCAGATCCTCAATTCGGATGCCGAAGATATCCACTCCTGGGTCGAGAGCCAGCTGATTGCCGCCGTCGGCGATCTCGGCAAGAAGCTGCACACCGGCCGCTCGCGCAACGATCAGGTCGCCACCGACTTGAAACTCTGGTGCAAGGCGCAGGGCGAGCTGCTGCTCGGCTCTATCACCGCCCTGCAACAGGGGCTGGTCGCCTCTGCTCGCGCCAATCAGGCGGCGGTACTGCCCGGTTACACCCACCTGCAACGGGCCCAACCGGTCACCTACGCCCACTGGGCGCTGGCCTATGTGGAGATGCTGGAGCGAGATTACTCCCGCCTGCAGGATGCCCTCAAGCGTCTGGACACCAGCCCCCTCGGCTGTGGCGCGCTGGCAGGCACTGCCTATGCCATCGACCGTGAAGCGCTGGCGCTCGACATGGGCTTTAGTGGCGCCACCCGCAACAGTCTGGATTCGGTCTCCGATCGGGATCACGTGGTGGAGCTGATGCACGTGGCGTCCCTCTCCATGACCCACCTGTCGCGCTTTGCTGAAGATCTTATCTTCTACAACACCGGCGAGGCGGGCTTTGTCGAGCTCTCCGATGCAGTGACCTCCGGCTCGTCGCTGATGCCGCAGAAGAAGAACCCGGATGCGCTGGAGCTGATCCGCGGCAAGACCGGCCGGGTGGTCGGCGCCCAGATGGGCATGTTGATGAGCCTCAAGGCGCTGCCACTGGCCTACAACAAGGACATGCAGGAAGACAAGGAGGGGCTGTTTGATGCCCTCGACACCTGGCACGACTGCCTCGATATGGCGGCGCTGGTGCTGATCGATCTGAAAGTGAATGGCGAGCGCACCATGGCGGCGGCGCAAGGCGGCTACGCCAACGCTACCGAGCTGGCGGACTATCTGGTAGCCAAGGGGATTCCGTTCCGTGAAGCGCACCATATCGTCGGCGAAACCGTGGTCTTTGCCATCAGCGTGGGCCGCCCGCTGGAGGAGCTCTCCATCGGCGAGTTCCAGCGCTTCAGCCCGGTGATCGAGTTCGACGTCTACCCCAATCTGGAACTGGAAGCGACCCTGGCCAAACGGGTCGCCAAAGGCGGCGTCGCCCGCGAGCAGGTAGAAGCAGCCCTGACTGCAGCCGAAACCTGGCTGGCAAAACGGACGGGTTAAACCAACCGGCTTGTCATCCAAAGTTGAAAGCAAAACGGCAACCTCGGTTGCCGTTTTTTATTGCTCACCGCCGTTCAGGCACTGGCATTGAGCAGTTTGCCCGCCCCCTCCCCCTTGCCATTGGGCAGGGTCTGTTTAAAGGCACCGAGCAGCTGATCGAGATTGAGATGGCTGGCACCAAGGGTGCCCTTGAGGGTATCGAGTTCGCTTTGCAGCGCATCGAGGCGGGTGCTCTGGGTACCATTGGCCAACTGGCTACGGGCGCTATCGATGGCGGTAGGGAGGGATTGGCCGCCATTCTCCTGCCCCAAGGTCTGCATCAGCTCCCCCATAAAGTGGTTGATGGCCGAGCGGTTCTGCTCGCTGTCGGCATCCTTGATGCCGAGCCGCTGGAACAACCCCTGGACGGTCGGGGCAAGGTGCTCCTCCTGTACGGCACGCTGCACGGGCTGGGGTTTGCTACTGCTGTCAAGCAGCTGGCTGCCCAGCTTGAGGGCGATCGAGGCAAGGGGAAGCAGGCTGCTGATCATGATAACTCTCCGCGACAACGACCCTTGATGGTGTTGCCAAGAGATGTGCATAAGCGGGGCCAGCACGGCGATAAAACGCACCGCACCGGCTAATCCCTTGAATGGCTGATCTATTTGTTCAAGCAGCACGCAGGAGATAGCCGAGCGCAAAGGGGAGTCAGGCGGCCAGTAGCTGCCACCACGGGCGGTAGTGGCAATATGGTGGCAAAGCGTTTTGCCGCCCACCCGAGCCGCGATCCCTTCCTTTCAAACCCTGCTCGCCAACTCTTTGAGCCACTTGCGCTGCTGATGGCACCAACAGAGTAAAACCTGACAAAAGCACCGCAGCGATCAGGCACCGAATAACGACCTGCGGGCTTACTAATCGAGCGGTGATCCGCCCACAAGGCGTGACCAATAGAAATGAAAAGAGGCTCCGAAGAGCCTCTTTTTGTTTCCGTATCTGAACCCGACTCAGCCCAGCAGCATATAAAGCTGGTGCGCCGCCACACCGGCGCACAGGCCGCCGATGGTGTGGGCAACGATGGCGCGGGAGGTGAGGTGGCGATAGCCGAGGGCATCGAGCATGGCGGTGTGGGTGCTCAAAAAGCCGCTCCAGCACATCCCCATGGCGGTAAACACCGCGACCTCGTTACCGGTGATCCACCCCTTGGCAATAAAGGGCGGCACCAGCGACATGGCGGCACCGACCGCACCAAGCGAGGTAGCCGGGAAGGCAACCAGCTCCGGCTGCTGGAAGCCAAACAGCAGGTCAAACAGCCAGCTCACCTTGGCGGCCAGCACCGGCAGCAGGGCTACCCCCTGAAACGCTTCGCCGGTATACCCCTTGTCGCCCGGGCCGAAGGTGAGCAACATCACGAAGGTACTGATGATCAGCACCCCGGGGATCACCGCCATCCCCAGCTCCACACCGGATTTTCCGCCATCGAGCAGAGAGTTGAGGATCCGCAGCCAGCCGGGAGCCGCCTCTTTGGTCACCCCTACCTTGCGGCCGTCGGACGATATAGCGTCATCGTTCAGCACTTCCCCCACCAAGGGGCGGATCATCCGCTGCATCAATCGGGTAGAGACCACCGAGCCCACCAGAGCACCGAGCAGCCCGATCAGCGCTGCGCTGGCGGTGGATTCACCGCTCGGCAGTTGCAGGGTGGCCATAAAGGTCACCACGATCAGCCCCATGCCAAAGGCGGTGCCGAAGTTGGTCAGCGACACCAGCTGCCAGGGGGTGAAGCCTTTGCGAAAGCGGCTGTCCTTGGCGAGGCTGATCACCGCCGGGTTGTCGGAGAAGAAGGTCATCAGCGCCGCCAGGGCGGTGCGCCCCGGCAGGCGAAACACCGGCTTCATCAGAGGGGCCAGCAGCACCTCCAGCAGGCGGATCACCCCAAACTCGCTCAAGAGTTGGCTCAGGGCTCCGGAGAGCACCGTGATCCCCATGATAAAGAGCACGGTATTGAGCAGCAGCTGGTGGGCGGTATTGAACAGGGTGTTGACCATGGCAGAGAGGCCCATCTGGCTGCCGAGGTAACCGAACAGGCTGCCGAGAATAAGCAGCACCAGCACGGGTTCCATCCAGTTTCGAATGGCGGCAAGTCGCCCCTTTGACTCTATAACTACATGATTTTCCATATCTATCCTGCGGTTCATCTGTGCGTGTGTGGTTGTTTTTATGGTTAAAAAATGGCTGCGCCAAATAGAAAAAAGCCCTTGTCTTGCGACAAGGGCTTTTTGAATTGGCTCCTCCTACTGGACTTGAACCAGTGACATACGGATTAACAGTCCGCCGTTCTACCGACTGAACTAAGGAGGAATTGTAATTGGTGCCCAGAGACGGAATCGAACCGCCGACACGGGGATTTTCAATCCCCTGCTCTACCGACTGAGCTATCTGGGCAAATGGTGCCGGCTACCGGAATCGAACTGGTGACCTACTGATTACAAGTCAGTTGCTCTACCTACTGAGCTAAGCCGGCACACTTTAAACCATTGTGCATGAACAAATTTTTTATTTCATGGCACCAAAATTGGTGCCCAGAGACGGAATCGAACCGCCGACACGGGGATTTTCAATCCCCTGCTCTACCGACTGAGCTATCTGGGCGTGGGCGCTATTAAACGGATTTTAAGGCGGATGGTCAACGGGAAATTTCACTTTTTGTCTCGTTCGTCTCTTTTTTGCGCAACATCGTCCATTTCTGCCACTTCCTCGGCACAGGCCGCGCGTTTTCGCCCCCAGACTCTGGGTTCCTCCCCCTTGAGCAGGCGGGAGATGTTCTCGTGATGGCGGATCAGAATGAGACAGGAGAGTAGGGAGACTGGCAGGGTATATTCGGGTTTGAGCAGGTAGGTAAAGAGCGGCGTCAGCAGCACGGTAATGATGGAGGCCAACGAGGAGTAGCCGCTCACCAGCAGCACCAGCAGCCAGGTGCCAATCACGGCCCCCCCCATGGTGAAGCCGATGGGCATCATGGTGCCAAGAGCGGTGGCAACCCCTTTGCCACCACGAAAATGAAAGAAGATGGGGTACATATGGCCGAGGCAGGCGGCGACCCCGATAAAGCCGAGGTAGACGGGTTTGATCTGCAGATACCAGGCGAGATAGACGGGCACAGTCCCCTTGAGCACATCGAGCAGCAGCACCACCAGCGCCGCCATCCGGCCACCAAGGCGCAGCACATTGGTTGCCCCCGGATTGTGGGAGCCATGATCCCGCGGGTCGGGCAGACCGGTGCAGCGGGAGACCAGCACAGCACTGGATAGTGAACCACCCAGGTAGGCCAGAATAATCATCAAAATCGTCAGGGCCGTCATCTTGGTCGTTTTTACCACGATATGAATGGGGTATGATGCGGGCCACATACGCTGGCATGGGCCCATGCCCACCCAGAGCGCCTCGGCAAGCCTGTTGCCCGGCCAGCATCCCTGCGCTGTCATCACAGCCCATCAAGAGTAAAGAAGAAGTACAGTCATGGACAAGGTGTTTATTCGCGGACTCGAAGTTTTGACCACCATAGGTGTATATGAGTGGGAGAAGGGCATTCGCCAAAAGCTCCGTTTTGACCTCGAGATGGGGTTCGACAACCGCCCCGCGGCAGCAACCGACGACATCAATCTGGCACTGGATTATGCCGACCTCTCCAACAAGATTTGCGAGCATGTCAGCGGCAAGGTGGTCGAGCTGGTCGAAACCATGGCCGAGCAGGTTGCCATGCTGGTGCTCGCCGACGAGCGGGTACAGTGGGTCAAGGTGACCCTCACCAAGCCGGGCGCCGTGCCCAATGCCGCCGGGGTCGGTGTCGAGATCCTTCGCCATCGCACGCCGGCCGCGAGCAGCAACTGATGACCACCATCTATATCAGCCTGGGTTCCAACATCGAGCGGGATCGCCATATCCGTGCCGGACTCGATGCCCTGCACGCCGAATTTGGCGAGCTGCGGGTCTCCCGGGTATTCGAGAGCGAGGCAGTCGGCTTCAACGGCCGCCCCTTCTACAACTTGGTGGCGGCTGCCGAAACCGATCTGCCGCTGACCACCGTCTGCCAGCGACTGCGGGCCATGGAGTTCGCCCACGGCCGCGAGCCGGATGCCAAGAAGTTCGCCCCGCGCACCCTGGATCTCGATCTGCTGCTCTATGGCGATCTGGTCTGCGACACCCCGCTGGCGCTGCCGCGCGGTGAAGTGCTCACCAACGCCTTCGTGCTCTGGCCGCTGGCCGAGCTGGCCCCCACCCTGCGCCACCCCGTCGATGGCCGCACCATGGGCGAGCTGTGGCAAGCCTATGACAAGGCCTCCCAGCAGCTGTGCCCCATTCCCTTTCACTGGGAAGCGTGTGAATTGCAACATCACTGATCCGCAAGGGCGCCTCACGGCGCCCTTGTTGTTTGCACGGACAGGGTTGCTTATCACGGATAAGAAAGTGTCATTGGGCCTGACCCTGCGAGGCTGGCAGGATAGCGCCCACTACAGGAGAACCCCATGCCACTCGATACCATTCATCATTTCAACTGCCAGCTACTGGCCGAACTGCCCCACCAGCGCTATGAGCATGAACCCATCCTCGACTACGCCACCGATGAAAAGGTCAAGGCCCGCCTCGGCTGGCAGGCGGAGTTCAGCAAGACCCTGTTTCTCAAGTTCAAGGATGGCCGCTTCGCCCTGCTGCTGACCCACAGGGCTGGACGGCTCGACAACAAGGCGGTCAAGGCCGCGCTCGGTGCCAAGCCCTCCATCTGCACCGCCGAAGAGATGCAGGCGGAGATTGGCTGCCTGCCGGGAGCGGTCTGCCCCTTCCTGCCTCGCGCCGATATTCCGCTACTGGTGGACCCGCAACTGCTCAACCATACCGCCTTCACCTGGACTCCGGGCCACCCGGAGCAGACCTTTCTGCTGGCGACCGAGCATCTGGCCGAGGTACTGGCGCAGCTCCCCTGCGAGGTCAGCTATCTGCCCGCCCCGACGGCGTAGCACCATCGCGCGCCAGCTGGGCGAAGATGAGCGCCGCCAGCATGGAGAGCAACCCGACACAGAGGTAGGTAAGGTGGAACCCGGCCAGCCACTGACCCTCGGCCACTAAGGTGCCCGCTGAGGTGCCCGCCGAGAAGAGCCCGAGCAGGCTGGCGGCAATCGCCACCCCCAAACTCATGGAGAGCTGCATCACCACCGAGAGCAGACCGTTGCCACTGCTGGCCAGGGTCGGGCTGAGATCTTGCAGCGTAAGAGTGTTCATGGCGGAGAACTGCAGCGAGTTGATGGCGCCGAAGATCGCCAGCCAGCCCAGCAAGACCCCGTAGGGGAGCTGGTTGTCGATAAAGTAGAAGCTGGCGATCATCGCCCCCAGCAACAGAGTGTTGCCGATCAGAATGCGGCGATAGCCCACCTTCGGAATCAGCTTGTTCACCAGCGTCTTGGTCAACATGGCGCCAATCACGGTGGGGATCATGGTCATCCCCGCCTTGCTCGGCGAGAAACCGAGCCCCAGCTGCAGAAACAGCGGGGTGAGGAACGGCATGGCGCCGCTACCGAGGCGGGCAAACAGGTTGCCCCAGATGCCGATGGCAAAGGTGGCGGTCTTGAACAGGTTCAGGCTAAAGAGCGGCTGCGGTGCATTGGCGGCATAGAGCCAGTAGCTCGCCATCGCCGCCAAGCCGAAGATCAGTGCAAACAGCGCCCAACCGGTGGAGATGCTGTGCTCCCCCAGACCCTGCAAGCCGACCGACACCAGCACCATGCCGACGCTGAACATCACAAAGCCCTGCCAGTCGAACCGGGCGGTCTGCTGCCGCAGCTCCGGCATAAAGTGCCAGCTGGCGATAAAGCCGAGCAGCCCCACCGGCAGGTTGATGAGAAACACCCAGTGCCAACTCGCCACTTCCACCAGCCAGCCACCGAGTGCCGGCCCCATCAGCGGGCCGAGCAGCCCCGGGATGGTGACAAACGACATCACCCGCAGCAGCTCGTGCTTGTCATAGACCCGCAGCACCGCCAACCGTCCCACCGGCATCAGCAGCGCACCGCCAATCCCCTGAAGCACACGGGCGGCCACCAGCATGGAGAGCGAATTGGAGGCGGCACAGGCGAGCGAGCCGAGGGTAAAGAGCGAGATGGCGGCCAGATAGATGCGACGGGTGCCGAATCTGTCTGCCAGCCAGCCGGAGGCCGGGATCAGCAGAGCCACCGTCAGCATGTAGGCAATGATCACCGACTGCATCTGCAGCGGGCTCTCTCCCAAGGTCTCGGCCATGCTGGGCAGGGCGGTGTTGAGAATGGTGCCATCCAGCGCCTGCATAAAGAAACCGACCGCCGCCAGCAGGGGCAGCCACTTGCGCTGGGCATCTGTCACTGTGTGGCTCATTGCCACCTCCATTATTTTTGCGGGGGAGCGGCGGCGGTCAGGAAGAGATCGACACAACTCAGGGTCCAGGCATCCTGCTCGGCAGCGCTCTGGGTCAACGGCAGACCCAGCTCACGGAGCATTCGCTCCTTGCCCTGCCACATCAGCAACAGCTGCAAGGCAGCCTGTTCGCTGTCTTGATGGCACAGCAGGCCTTGCTGCTTCTGCTGCTCCAGCCAGTTGGACAGCATCTCGGTCACGTAGAGCGGGCCCGCCTCGAAAAAAAGGGTGGCCAGCTGGGCATCGTTGCAGCTGATGCAGGTGCGAAAGATATTGATGGCATCATCGCTCAGGATCAACTTGCGAAAGCTGCGACCAAAGGCAATCAGACTCTCCCGCACATTGTTGCCACGCAGCAACACCTCCGGCATCAGCTCGCTGCTGACGCACTTGCTGCCCACCGCTTCGGCAAATAGCGACTCCTTGTTGGCAAAATGGCTGTAGACCGTCTGTTTGGAGACGCCCGCTTCACTGGCCACCATGTCCATGCTGACCAGATGCAGACCGTGCTGACAGAAGAGCCGCCCGGCAGCATCGAGGATCGCAGCCCGCTTCTGCTGACTACGGGGTGAAATGTTCATTTTTCCTCCACAATCAAACTGGACAGTCTAGTTTCGAAAAACTAGACTCACCGGTGTGATTTGATGTTATGTCAACCAGAGGATGATGTCATGACACTTTGCTTAATCCTGCTGGCGCTGTTACTGAGTGGCTGCAGCCCGGTCACAGAGTCAGAAGAAACACCCACCCTGACCCGGGTGATCGCCCAGCCGCTGCAAGCCAGCGATCACTACCCGGTGCTGCACCGCTTCAATGGCCGGGTGATCGCCCCCGAGCACAGCCAGATAGGCTTCGAGCAGGCAGGGCGGATCGCCACTCTGCACAAGGGACGCGGAGAGCCGGTCGCGGCTGGCGAACTGCTGGCCACACTGGATACCCGGCTGCTGGCAGTGGAAGCCAAAGAGCTGGCCGCCCGAGCAGCCCAGAACGAGGCCGAGCTGACCCTTGCCCGACAGACGCTCGATCGGCTCACCGCCCTGCGCCAGCAGCAGTTCAGCTCCCGTCAGGCGCTGGATGAACAGCAAGGCAAAGTCCGCATGCTGGAGGCAAGCGCCAACCAGCTGGCCGCAGCCCTCGAAGCCAACCGGGTCAAACAGGAGAAATCACAGCTGCGCGCCCCCTTCAACGGGATTGTGGTCAGCCGCGAGCAGGCATTGGGGGCCGTGGTGGCCGCAGGCCAGCCTCTCTTCTCCCTGACACGCAGCGGCCAGTGGGAGGCCGATATCGGCGTGCCGGTGAAACAGGCCGAGACCCTGATCGTCGGCCAACACTACCCCCTGCAAAGCGGGGCGCAATCACTGGAGGGGCGCCTGCTTAATCTGGGAGTACAAGTGGACGGGCAGACCCACACCCGCACCGCCCGCTTCCAGCTGATCCGGGGCGGCGAACAACTGGCAGAGGGGCAACTGATCACCCTGCTGCATCAGACCCGCGAGCCTACCCGCGCCTACGAGGTACCGCTCACCGCGCTGACCCAGGGATTGCGCGGCAGCTGGACCCTCTATCTGCTCAACGACGAAACGCCACCCCGGGTGGTCAGTCGGGACGTCACCCTGCTGCAGCAAGATGGCGAGCGGGCTTGGATCAGTGGTGCCCTGAACGGACAAGAACAGCTGGTGACCGATGGCCTGCATAAACTGGTGCCGGGCCAGCAGGTCACCCTGACCACCAGCGTGGATCATCAGGCGGCGCATCCGGAGCCACAGTCATGATCCGCCCGTTTATCGAGAATGGCCGCCTGCTGCTGTTGACGGTCGCACTGCTGCTGACGGCCGCCCTTGCGGCATTGCAGACCCTGCCCAGAACCGAAGATCCCCAGCTCACCAGCCGTTTTGCCAGCGTGGTTACCCACTTCCCCGGGGCCAGCGCCGAACGGGTGGAAGCGCTGGTGAGCGAGCCCATCGAGAACCGGCTGCGGGCCCAGAGCGAGATCAAGCTGATCGAGTCGAGCTCTCGCCCCGGTCTATCCATCATCAATCTGGAGCTCAAAGATGAGGTCAGCGATGTCGAGCCTGTCTGGTCCAGAGTTCGTGACCGGCTGGCAGATCTGGCCGCCGGACTGCCAGCAGGCGCCAGTGCCCCCAAGCTGGATGACGAGAAGGGCTACCCCTTCACCCGGCTGGTCAATGTGGTCTGGCGCGGGCCGGGCCAGCCGCAGCTGGATCGCCTCGCCCGCTACAGCGCCGAGCTGGAACGCCGGGCTCGCCAGCTGCCGGGCACCGAATACGTCGAGCGGGTCGGGACACCACAGGAGGAGATCGAGGTACGGTTCGATCCCCTCGCCCTCAGTGCCAGCGGCATGAGTGGCGAACAGCTTGCCCAGGCGCTGAGCGGTGCCGATGCCAAAGTAGCCGCCGGGGAGTTGCAGGGCAACCACAATCGCTTTCAGGTGGAGATCCGCGGCGCCCTCGATACCCTGGAGCGGATCCGCCAGATCCCGCTGCACACCGGCGAGCAGGGCCAGACCCTGCGCCTTGGCGATCTGGCCGAGGTAAGGCGTACCCTGCACCAGCCGGAGAGCCAGCTGGCTTTTGCCAATGGTGAGCGGGCCGTGGTGGTCGGCCTGCGCATGGCACAGGATCACCGCATCGACCTCTGGTCGGCACGGGTCGATACCATGCTGGCCCAGCTGCAACAGGACTTGCCGGATAATATCGGCCTCGTCACCAGCTTCGATCAGCAGCGTTATACCGATCAGCGGCTCGACACCCTGCTCATCAACATTGTGCAGGGCTTCCTCATCATAGTGGCGGTGCTGCTGGTGACCTTGGGGGTCAAGGCCGCCATTATCGTGGCCCTGTCGCTGCCGCTTACCGTGGCGTTCTCTTTCGCCTGCATGAACCTGATCAATCTGCCCATTCACCAGATGTCGGTCACCGGTCTGGTGGTGGCGCTCGGGATCATGGTGGACAACGCCATCGTCATGGCGGATCGGGTGCAGTATCAGCGCCGCCACGGCATGGCCATGAGTGCCGCCGCACTGGAAGCCATCGGCCACCTCTGGCTGCCACTGCTGGGCTCCACCCTCACCACCATGCTCGCCTTTATGCCGATCATTCTGATGCCGGGCCCGGCGGGCGAGTTTGTCGGCGGTATCGCCTGGGCGGTGATCTGCTCGCTGCTGGGATCCTACCTCATCGCCCACACCCTGGTGGCTGGCCTTGCAGCTCGCTGGATTGGCAGTGATCAGGGGGGACGCTGGTATCAGGATGGCTTGCACCTGCCCCGGGTGAGCGCCCGCTTCCAGCAGAGCATCGCCATGGCGCTTGCTCACCCCTGGCGGACCCTGCTGTTGGTCAGTCTGCTGCCCCTGCTCGGTTTCTGGGTGGCGGTCCGCCTCACCGAACAGTTCTTTCCCCCTGCCGACCGGGACATGATCCACATCGAGGCCAGCCTCTCCCCACAGGCGAGCCTGGCGCGCACCCGCGAGCTGGCACTGGGTATCTCTGCCGAGCTGGCTAGCCTCCCCGAGCTGGTTCGTCAGGACTGGGTGGTGGGCGACAACGCCCCCAGCTTCTACTACAACCTGGTCCCCAGAAAACAGGGGCGGGCCGATTACGCCCAGGGGATGATCACTCTGCAGGATGCCGATGCTGCCGAGCGGCTCATTCCACAACTGCAGCAGCGGCTCGATGCAAAATTTCCCGAAGCGCAGATCCTGGTGCGCAAGCTGGAACAGGGGCCGCCTTTCAATGCCCCGGTCGAGCTGCGGCTGTTTGGCCCCGACCTTGAACAGCTGCACCGTCTGGGAGAGGAGCTTCGCAGTCTGCTCGCCAATACCCCGGCCGTGGTGCAGACCCGCGCCACCTTGCAGGCAGGGGCCCCCAAACTCTGGTTGCAGGTCGATGAGGAGGCCGCCCGGCTGGCAGGCATGAGCCTGACCGATGTTGCCTCCCGGCTGGCGGGCGCACTGGATGGCAGGTTGGGCGGCACTGTGCTGGAAGGCACCGAGTCAATCCCGGTTCGGGTGCGACTGGCCGAGCCCTTGCGTCAGGATCCGGATGCGCTGCTCAATGTGCCGCTATCGCTCACCGGCACCGGCCAGCAAGGGGCTGCCAATCTCACCTTGCGGGCAATGGCCACTCCCGAGTTGCTGCCAAGCTGGGGGGAGATCAGCCGTCGGGATGGTGAGCGGGTCAATGTGCTGGAGGCCTATCTGGCGGTCGGCGTACTGCCGCAAACCGTGCTGGAGCAGGTAAAAGAGAAGCTGGCCGCCAAGGCACTGGCATTGCCACCGGGCTATCGACTGGAGTTTGGCGGGGAAGCCGCCAAGCGGGATGAATCGGTGGGCAATCTGATGGCCCATGTCAGCCTGGTCGCCGTGCTGCTGGTGGCCGTGCTGGTGCTCAGCTTCAACTCGTTCCGGCTGGCGGGCATCGTCACCCTGGTAGCGATCCAGTCGGCGGGGCTCGGGCTGCTGTGGGTATGGCTGCTGGGGTACCCCTTCGGGTTTACGGTGATCATCGCCCTGCTGGGACTGATGGGGCTGGCCATCAACGCCGCCATCGTCATTCTGGCTGAGCTGAAGGCAGACCCGCTGGCACAACAGGGCAATCTGCCGCAGATCCGTGACCTAGTCGCCGGTTGCAGCCGCCACATCGTCTCGACCACCATCACCACGGTGGGCGGCTTCATCCCGCTATTGCTGGGGGGCGGCGGCTTCTGGCCACCCTTTGCCATCGCCATCGCCGGTGGCACAGCGCTGGCAACCCTGCTCTCGTTCTACTTTGTGCCGGTGGCGTTCGTGCTGTTCAACCGTCGCCGTCCTGACCCGGTGCAGGAGAGCTGCAACGCGCAAGATCAGTTGTCGGGCTGACCCAGCATGGCTTTGAGCCGCTCTTCCAGAGTGGGCTCGGGGGCCTTTAAGGTCGCCATAAAGAGCTGCTCGATACCGGCCTTGTCCTGACTTTTCACGATAAACACCAGTCGGGACTGGGCCTTTCCCTCCGGCCAGTCACCCAATGCCTGCAGCGGATAGAGCTGGCCGTGGACGCCGTGGATCACCACCGGCTGGCTCTCCCCTTCCAGCTGCAAGATCCCCTTGAGGCGCAGCAGGGCATCGCCGTATTGGGCCTGCACCGCATCGATGGCGGCCAGCAGGCGAGAGGGCTTGAGCGGCTCACCGATACGCAGGGAGAAACTCTCGATGTTGCCGTGCTCGAAGTGGGTAGGCGCAGCTGTGCCTACCTTGGCGGCGAACGGTTGCATCTTCGGCTGCATCGGTGACGCCAGCCCCTGCTTGGGGGATTCGGTGCGCAGCCAAGCCAGCAGCTGGCGCACATCGCGCCCAGCCGCTTCGTTGTAGGCGCCGAGCTTCTCCAGCACAGCTGGCGACAGTTCACCATTGGTCACCTGCTGGATCGGGGCCGCCGGATTGAGGGCCGCCAGCTGGGCTTCGACCCGCGCCAGCTGCTCGCCGTCCACCAGATCGCCTTTGCTCACCACCAGCAGATCCGCCAGCGCCACCTGTTTCACCGCTTCATATTGAGCCGCCAACTGCTGCTCGATATGGCCGGCATCCACCACGGTGACGGTGCCATCGAAGCGATAACGCTGAGCGATAAAGCCCTCTTCGCGCAGGGTAAAAAGCACGGGGGCCGGATCGGCGAGGCCAGTGGTCTCGATAATCAGCCGCTTGAACGGTTTGATCTTGCGCTGGATGGCCTTCATAAACAGCCCCTGCAGCGCCTCCACCAGAGAGCCCTGCACCGAGCAGCAGATGCAGCCGGAGTCGAGCAGCATCACCTGCTCATCCACCTGCTGCACCAGATGGTGATCCAGCCCCACCGAGCCGAACTCGTTGATCAACACAGCACACTCGCCGAGCTCCGGCTGCTTGACCCAGTGGTTGAGCAAGGTGGTCTTGCCGCTACCGAGAAAGCCGGTCAGCAGGGTCACGGGGATACGGGTATCTTGCATATCGGTCATGTCAGATCCTTACCGGTTGGCAAACAGGTCGCTGAGCCAGCGGTTTTCAAAGCGGCCGTGCGGATCGAGCTCGGCTTTCAACGCCACGAAGTCGTTCCAGCGCGGCAGCAGGGCCGGGAAGTCGTAGAGATCCATCGCCAGATGCTTGCCGAAGTGGGGAATGCCGCCGAGCGGCACCAGCAGTTGCTGCAGCTCGCGCATCTGCTCCATGGAGCCGTTGACGAAGGTGCCGTCCGCCGCCAGATAGACCAGGAAACCGATCCAGCAGACCGGCTGGCCATAAGCGGCACTGAGCCAGGCCTCGGAGGGGCCGGTGCAACGCAGGATAAAGGGGTAGTGCAGCACACCCGGGTTGGCCTGCTGCCACGCTTGCAGGGTCTCCAGTGCCTCGTTCATGCGATGAAGCGGCACCGCCACCTCGCAGTTGATCTGGGGGGCCGGGATCCCCTTGCAGAGGATCTGGTAGACATTGCCCACCAGATCGGAGGCATCCTTGAAGCGGCGCACCGTCTCGAAGTGCTCGCCAGCCAGCGCCTCATCCTTGGTGTCTTTCGCCATCTTCTGCAAAGTGGCATCAATGGTGGCATTCATGCGGGCGTCGATATCGCCATCCAGCAGCAGCGGCTCGCTGCCGCCGGCGCGATAGCGGGCCACCTCCTCATCGGAGGCGGGATCCACCAGCCAGATGTGACTCTCGCCGGTCCAGGCAAACCACCAGCTCTTCACAAAGCCGTGCTCGCGGTTAAGCCGCTCGTTGTGCTCCAGCAGGAAGGGGTAATCGGTGGTGAACTTGGTGCAGCGCATAATGCGATTTGGCACGGTGCGCAGGGTGACGTCGAGCAGGATGCCGAGCATCCCCATCCCCATCACGAAGGCGCCGAAGCGCGGGTCGGTGCGATCCACCCGGATGATGTCGCCACTGGCCAGCATCACCGTCATCGCCTCCACCGCATCGCAGAGGGTTGACTGGTGCAGCCCCTGGCCGTGGGTGCCGGTGCTGAGGGCGCCGCCCAGGGTCTGAATGCCGATAACGCCCGGGGATGCGGGCAGCATCCGCTCCATGGCGATCAGCTCGGCATAAACGGTATCGAGGGGCGTACCCGCCTGATATGTCACGGTATCAGCCGTTTTGGCCAGCTGGCCGCGCAGGTGGTGCAAGTCCACCAGCAGCGCCTGACTGCCTTCGGCATAGACGCTGTGGATGGGTTCGAAAGAGAGGCCGGAGCCGATAAGGCGCAGCTTGCGCTCGGGGTGTTCCCGCAGCAGCATTTGCAACTCGTCGCGGGTTTTCGGGCGCCACACCTGATCCAGCGCCCCGAGGGGATTGGTTCTCGACCAGTTGAACAGCACCTCCCGATTACCGATCGCCTTGATGCTGTGAAATGCCTGGAACTGAACCGTCATACCGCGCCTCATCTTTTACTGACGTCAAAATGAGCGCCAATTCTACCGAAAAGCGAGCCACAAGGCATGGAAAACAAGCCCCTGCACTCGAGGGGGGATAGGGAGAGAGCACTTCCCTACCCTGCCAGAGAGGAGCGTGTCCGCCCGTCTGTCACCGATAAATCAGGTCGCATTCGGGATGCCTCGCACCCCATCTGGCTGGCGGGTTTGTGCCTCTTCCGGCAGCAGCTCCTCGCAGAACTGGCGCAGCGGCATGGGGCGGGCAAACAGATACCCCTGCAGATAATCGACCCCTTTGGCCCTGAGGTAGTCAGCCTGACGCTCACTCTCCACCCCTTCCGCCACCAGCGCCAGACCGAGCCGGGTCGCCAGATCGATCACATTGTCTACGATATGTTCCGAGAGCGACTCGGTACCGATGCGGGCGATAAAGGATTTGTCGATCTTGAGGTAATCCACATGAAACTGCTGCAGGTAAGCCAGGCTGGAGTGGCCGGTGCCAAAATCGTCGATGGCGAGTTTGACCCCCATCTCGTCCAGCTGGCGGAACAGGGAGAGTGTCTGGGGATCTGACATCAGCAACTCCCGCTCAGTCAGCTCCAGCACCAGTACCACCTTGCCGGGGAGGAAATGCCCGAGGAAGGCGCGACACTCGGCCAGCAGGGCAAAATCGTGGCAATGGGCGGCGCTGATGTTGAAACTGATATGAAACCCATCGGGCAACTGCTCCTGAGAGCGGTTCAACCTGGTCGCCACCTGCTTCATGATATGGGTGGTCATGGGGACGATCAGTCCCGACTCCTCCGCTTGCGGGATAAAGAGATCGGGCCGGATCACCCCTTCATTGACATGCTCCCAGCGCATCAGCACCTCGGCGCCCATCATCTTGCCGTCGTGGCTGGCAATCAGCGGCTGCAGGTAGGGAACAAACTCCCTGGCCCGCAGGGCACGTCGCAACTCATCTGTTGGCGAGCCGGGACGCCCCAGCACCCACCACACCAGCCAGGCCAGCAAAAGCGAGGAAAACGCCAGCCACGACAGCGCCACATGCCGCGCGGCCCACAGCGACTTCCAGTAGACCGGCATGGCATAACCGGCATGGATGGTGAAAGGATAATGGGATGAGGTGAGGGCCTGACTGATCCCGCGATGGAGAGTGGGCGCCTCGCTCAGATAGCGGCCAGACTCATTGAGCCAGGCCGATCCCACCTGCAGATAGAGCGCACTGGATTTTCCGCTCATGGAGAGCATGAAGCTGAGCTGGGTACTGTCGATGGCACTCAAGGCGGCATCCTTACCCTGCTCGGTGCGCACCACCAGCAGCGGGTGATTTTGCCGCACCCGGTTGCCACTCATCAGCAGCAGCTTGCGGCCGGTGTAGATGGAGCCATCATCGGCATCATTGGCCTCACCAAACAGCGAGGTGCAATTGATGATGCCGTTTCGTACCAGATTGACCGAACGCAGGAAAGGCTCGATGGCGACCTTCTTGCGCAGCACCAGCAGGTTGTCGCGACAGGGAGCATTCACCAGAGGCAGCACGGAGCGATTGGCCTGCTCCGCATGATCCAGCATCGACTCCATCAGGGTTCTGGCCTTGTGGGCCGAGGCGCTAGATTCCGCTTTCAGCTCCTGCACATAATTGCTGTGGATGAGCCAAGATCCCACCAGCAGCGGCAGGGTAAAGACCAGCAAGGCACCGCCGAAGCGTAACCCGGTTCGGGAGAGATCGATCCTGAACAGAAACATAAAGAACCACGCCGCAATTCGTCAGGCCTGCCAACGCAAGCACCCAGTGAACAGATATCCACTTTCCCTCGATAACGATGCCTCATCATTACCGCACATAACCGAACAACATAACCCAAAGCGTTTATAAAACGAACCACCAAACAGGTGGTTGGATCTCTCTAGCAAGGATCGTGCAAACAATCTTCAAAAAAAACGGTGAATAACACACAAATAAATAATGCCGCGTAAATACGCGGCATTATTGGCTTCTTATCGCGCAAATCGCGCAAGAACTCCGTTAAACGGCTTGTTGCAGGATCACCGCATCGGCCTTCTTGGTGTAGGAGGCAATCTCGTTGAAGTTGAGGTAGCGGTAAGTATCTGCCGCAGTGGCATCGAGCGCCTTGGCGTACTGCAGGTACTCCGCCACGGTCGGGATCTTGCCGAGGATGGCGGCAACGGCGGCCAGCTCTGCTGAGGCCAGATAGACGTTGGCACCTTTACCCAGACGGTTCGGGAAGTTACGGGTGGAAGTGGAGACCACGGAGGCTCCTTCCGCAACCCGTGCCTGGTTGCCCATGCAGAGGGAGCAGCCCGGGATCTCGATGCGGGCACCGACGCGACCAAAGATGCCGTAGTAGCCCTCTTCGGTCAGCTGATCCTTGTCCATCTTGGTGGGCGGCGCGATCCACATGCGGGTAGGCAGCTCGCCCTGATACTTCTCGAGCAGTTTGCCGGCGGCACGGAAGTGACCGATGTTGGTCATGCACGAACCGATGAACACCTCGTCGATCTTGTCGCCAGCCACGTCGCTCAGCAGACGGGCATCATCCGGATCGTTCGGCGCACAGAGGATCGGCTCCTTGATGGTGGCCAGATCGATCTCGATGATTTCGGCGTACTCGGCATCCTTGTCCGCTTCCATCAGGGTCGGGTTGGCCAGCCACTCTTCCATCCCCTTGATGCGACGGGTGATGGTGCGCACGTCGCCGTAGCCTTCGGAGAGCATCCATTTCAGCATCACGATGTTGGACTTCAGATACTCGATGATCGGCTCTTTATCCAGCTTGATGGTGCAACCGGCAGCGGAACGCTCGGCGCTGGCATCAGCCAGTTCGAACGCCTGTTCCACTTTCAGGGTCGGCAGACCTTCGATCTCGAGGATACGGCCGGAGAAGATGTTCTTCTTGCCCGCTTTCTCGACGGTCAGCAGCCCTTTCTGGATGGCGGCGTAGGGGATGGCATGGACCAGATCACGCAAAGTGATGCCCGGTTGCAGCTCGCCCTTGAAGCGCACCAGCACGGATTCCGGCATGTCCAGCGGCATCACGCCGGTAGCGGCGGCGAAGGCCACCAGACCGGAGCCCGCCGGGAAGGAGATGCCGATGGGGAAACGGGTGTGGGAGTCACCGCCGGTACCCACGGTATCCGGCAGCAGCATGCGGTTCAGCCAGGAGTGGATGACGCCGTCACCCGGACGCAGAGAGACACCGCCGCGGTTCATAATGAAGTCCGGCAGGGTGTGATGGGTCTGTACGTCGATGGGCTTGGGATAGGCGGCAGTGTGGCAGAAGGACTGCATGGTCAGATCGGCGGAGAAGCCGAGGCAGGCCAGATCTTTGAGCTCGTCGCGGGTCATCGGGCCCGTGGTGTCCTGGGAGCCGACCGTGGTCATCTTGGGCTCGCAGTAGGTTCCCGGGCGAATGCCCTTCACGCCGCACGCCTTGCCCACCATCTTCTGGGCCAAGGTGAAGCCTTTACCGGTATCGGCCACCGGCTGCGGGCGACGGAATACGGTGGAGAACGGCAGCCCCAGCGCTTCGCGGGCCTTGTCAGTCAGACCGCGACCGATGATCAGCGGAATACGGCCACCGGCGCGCACTTCGTCGATCAGCACGTCGGTTTTCAGTTCAAACTGCGCCAGCACCTGTTCGGTGCCGTGCTTGCAGATCTTGCCGGCAAACGGGTAGATGTCGATCACATCGCCCATTTCCAGCTTGGAGACATCCACTTCGATGGGCAGGGCGCCGGCATCTTCCATGGTGTTGAAGAAGATCGGGGCAATCTTGCCACCCAGACAGACACCGCCAGCGCGCTTGTTCGGCACGAACGGAATGTCGTCGCCCATAAACCAGAGCACCGAGTTGGTGGCGGATTTACGGGAAGAGCCAGTACCGACCACGTCACCCACATAAGCCAGCGGGAAGCCTTTCTCTTTCAGGGCATCGATGGTCTTGATGGGACCGACGGCGCCATCCTTGTCCGGAGTAATGCCGGGACGGGCGTTTTTCAGCATCGCCAGGGCGTGCAGCGGAATGTCCGGGCGGGACCAGGCGTCCGTTGCCGGCGAGAGGTCGTCGGTGTTGGTTTCTCCGGTCACCTTGAACACGGTGACGGTGATCTTCTCGGCCAGCTCCGGGCGGGAGAGGAACCACTCGGCATCAGCCCAGGATTGCATCACTTGCTTGGCGTGGACATTGCCCGCCTTGGCCTTCTCTTCCACGTCGTGGAAGGAGTCGAACATCAGCAGGGTGTGGGAGAGCCCCTTGGCGGCAAGCGGCGCCAGAGTGGCGTGATCCAGCAGGTCGATCAGCGGCTGAATGTTGTAACCACCCTGCATGGTGCCCAGCAGCTCAACGGCTTCGGCTGCAGTCAGGATGGGAGAGTGGGCTTCGCCCTTGGCGACGGCGGTGAGGAAACCGGCTTTGACATAGGCCGCTTCATCAACACCGGGGGGAATACGGGAGGACAACAGCTCTTTCAGAAAGTCTTCTTCGCCAGCGGGCGGGTTCTTGAGCAGCTCAACCAGGGCGGCGACCTGCTCTGCATCCAGAGGTTTGGCAACCACGCCCTCGGCGGCACGTTCTGCGACGTGTTTACGGTATGTTTCAAGCACGACTAATTCCTCTTTGGTCTTTTTTTGGGGTTCGCCCACGCTCGCGGCGATCGTCCTTGCGGGACACCCCGTAGGGTGCTCCCCACTATATAAGTTTTAACGACTAATTAAAATCCAAACCCTGTTTACTTATTCACCACAAAATCGTAACCAATTAAACAGATTGGTGTTTTTTGAAAATTAATTGAACGCCCCCAACCAGAGTTAACAAATTGGCATCATTTCGGCATTATTCGAACGTACTGCCCAATTGCAGATAGAAGACGTCATTGCCCCCCTCCGCCATGCCATAGCCGAGGAACACAGGGCCGAGGAAGCTCTCCACCCCGACATAAAGCGAACCGGCGGTGAAGGAGCTCTCCAGACTGATATCCTCACCCTTGTTCCAGACCCCCCCCTGCTCCAGAGATCCACCCAGATAGAGCGGCATCTTGAGGGCACCGAAGTCGTTGTCTGCCACCCGATAGATGTAACGCAGGCCACCAAACAGGCTGTAGCGACCGCTCAGCTGGTAGCGCTGGAAACCGGAGAGGCGGAACAGCCCGCCCAGATCCTGAATATGCAGCGGCACCACCTCTTCACTGCCCGAGCCACCCCCTTCGAGGATCAGGTTGAGGCTGTGCCTGTCCCATGACCAGGGCTTGATCATCGAGAGCTGATAATTCCAGCCTTCACTGCGGCCATCTGCCGACTCGAGTCCATCCACACTGACGTGGGAGTGGCCCAGTTTCATATCCCATTTCACCCCCTGATAGGGGAAATAGCGGCTATCCAGATTGTCGTGTTCAAAGCGGACATAGGGGCCCCACGCAGTGGCATCCATCTCCAGCCCCTTGAAGTTCTTCACATCAATCGTGCCCAGTTGTCCCTCCAGCCCCATCGACAACCGGCTCCAGGGCTGGCGGTTCCAGCCCACCGCCAGATCGCCGCTGAAGAAGGAGTATTCGGAGTCGAGATAGCTTATCGAAACCATCTCGGGATCCGGATTGGGGAAAAACAGGCGGCGCAGGGTCTGGTCATAGGCCAGACTCGCCTCACCATAGAAGGTCTGGGAGGGTTCGAGCGGGGTATAGAAGTCGGTCTTGATATGTTTGGCCGTGCCCAACGATGCCTCGGTCAGCCACTCCGCCCCCCACTCGTTGACGTTGGTGAGGGTATAGGACATGCCGACGTTGTAGTTGGAGGTGTTCTCGAAGTCATCGGTGAAACCGAACTGGAAGTTGAGGTAGCCCGGCCCCCAGTTCTTCTCGCTGGCATCCACCAGCAGCACGTTCTCCCCGTCACGCTCCTCCACCTCGTAGGTTATGCGGTCAAAGGACTCAAGGGCATAGAGGCGGCGAATGCCCGCTTCCAGACTCTCGTTGGTCTGCACCTTGTCAGGCCGCACTTTCAGCATGGCGCGCACCGTGTCGTCGGAGAGGCGCGACTTGTTGATGATCTCCACCTTGTCGATGAAGTAGGCGGGCTGACCGCTACGCTCGGCACGGCGGCTCAGCTTCTGGTTGCGATAGGCGTTGTACTGCGCCTTGGTGAGCGACAGCTTATCGAGTTGCAGCGACACCTTGTCAGCCGCCGCCTCACCGATCTTGATCCCCTCCGGCATCCGGGCAAAGTCGGCGATCCCCATATCGCCAAACTCGGGGGCGATCAGAATATCCTTCGGTCCCATCAGCGCCTTCTGCTTGTCGGTGCCCACCTGGGTCATGTAGGTGGTGAGCTGGTCGATCATGGCCAACCCTGACTTGAGGGACTCCCGGGTACGCAGCTTGGCACCGATATCCACCGCGATCACCACGTCGGCCCCCATCGCCTTGGCGACATCCACCGGCATGTTGTTGACGCTGCCGCCGTCCGCCAGGATGTGCCCCTCCCACTCCACCGGCTTGAGCGCGCCGGGAATGGACATGGAGGCCTGCATCGCCTTGGCCAAGCTGCCGTGATCCAGCACAAAGGGGGTGACCGTCTCCATGTCGGTCGCCATGGCGCGGTAGGGAATGGGGAGATCATCGAAACTCGCCTGCACCGGCAGGTTGGAGGTGGCCCCCCGCAGCAGGCTGGCCATGGATTGGCCCTGGAAGAAACCGTCCGGCAGCTGGGTGGTGTCGCCATTCACCCCGATGTCGGTGCGCAGTTGGTACTGCTCGTTCTGCTGCTTCTTGCGCAACGACAGCTCGTCGCGGCCCACCTTGTCCTGATAGCCCTTGTTCCAGTCGATGGCCAAGGTGGTGCGCTCCACCTCCTCGGCACTGAGGCCCATGGCATACATCCCCGCCACATAAGAGCCCATGCTGGTGCCGACTATGATGTCGACCGGAATCCGTTTCTGCTCCAGCACCTTGAGGATGCCGATATGGGCAGAACCCTTGGCGCCGCCGCCGCTGAGCACCACCGCAATTTTCGGGCGCTCCCCCTGTGCCGCCACAGCCAACAGCGGCATGGCCGCCAGCATCACCAAAAGCAGACGGGTCCATCCCGCACCTAAGCTGCGCATCATATTTTCCATATTATTCAGAGGGTCAGTCACCAAGGATGGCCTCTACTATAAGGGGCCCGGCAGTTAGCGCAACCGTCAATCCGCATCCCGCCTGTGCAGCATGGCAAAGGGGCAAGCCGCCGCCCCTGTGAGCGCAAACGTAATCCGCAAATAAAGGGCTGCAAGCCTCATGGGTAGCCCCGCGCTGCCGCTAATATGAGCGTCGTCAATCTCAACCTTTTGAGCACCTTTATGCTGGCAACCCTCACTCTTAAACAGAAAATACTGGCCACGGTCACCCTGGCCGTGGTCGTCTCCTGCCTGCTGGTAGGCTACTTCAGTCAACGCTCGGCCCAGCAACTGATCGAAAATCGGATGTTCGAGCAGGAGCTCCCCAACCTGACCCAGCGGATCAGCAAGGAGATTGAACAGGATCTCCACGGCATCGCCCAGGCCGCCCGCCAACTGGCCACCGACCGCTTCATCCTCGACTGGGTGGATCGGGGCATGCCCAAAGAGCAGGAGCCGATCCTCATCAACCAGCTCAAGGATGTGGCCACCCAGTATGGTCTGGTGACCGCCTCCTTCGCCGATCGCCAGACCGCCGCCTACTACAACCAGGATGGCTTTCTGCGCAACCTGACCCCAGCGCAGGACGCCTGGTTCTATGACTACACCAAGAGCCAGAAGGAGATGACCCTCAGCATCTTCCGCGAGAGCAACGGCGAGGTGAAGCTGTTCGTCAACTTCCAGCAGCTCAACGGGCGCGGGCTGGCCGGCTTTGCCAAATCCCTCGACACCATGGTGACCATGGTCTCCAACTTCCGGCTGGAAGAGAGCGGCATCGTCTTTATGGTCGATGGCAGCGGCAAGGTGAAGCTGCACCCCGAGGCCAACCGCATCGAGCGTGACACCCTTGGCAACATTGCCAGCGGTGATACCGGCAGCCTGCTGGCCAAACGCCCCTTTGCCGTTATCAACGCCGAGGTAAATGGCGAGCCCATGGTACTGGCCAGCAGCTATATCCCACTGCTCGACTGGTATCTGGTAGCCCAGGTGCCAGAAGCCGAGATCTATGCCGAGCTGGATCAGACCCGCAACGAGATCCTGATGATCTCGCTGGTGATTGCGCTGGCCATGGGGCTGATGGGGATGCTGCTGGCAGGCTCGGTCAGCCGCCCGCTCAACGAACTGGCCCGCCTGTTCAAGGAGCTGGGCAGCGGCGATGGGGATCTTACCCAGCGCCTGAAAGTGGAAGGACGTGACGAACTGAGTCAGGTCGCCACCGGTTTCAACAACTTCGTCGCCAAGATCCACGGCTCCATCGAGCAGGTGGCAGAGAACTCCCGCCAGCTCGCGGCCACCGCCAACGAGGTGGCCAACAAGGCGCAGCTGACCCAGCACAACTGTACTGCCCAGCGTGACCGCACCGTGCAGGTGGCCACCGCCATTCACGAAATGGGGGCCACGGTGAGCGAGATCGCCGGTAACGCTTCGCTGGCAGCCGAAGTAGCCAGACAGGCCAACGATCAGGCCGATGCGGGTGCGGTAGTGGTGGCGCAGGCGCGACACGGCATCGTCGACCTCTCCGGCGAGATTGAGCAGGTGGCCGGGGTTATCGAGTCGCTGGCGAGCCAGACCGACTCCATCGGCAGCATCCTCGAAACCATCCGCAGCATCTCGGAGCAGACCAACCTGCTGGCACTGAACGCCGCCATCGAGGCCGCTCGCGCCGGTGAACAGGGTCGCGGTTTCGCCGTGGTGGCAGATGAAGTGCGCAATCTGGCCAACCGCTCCGCCGCCTCGACCGCCGAGATCCAGGGGATGATCAACCGCTTGCAGGAGCAGAGTGCCCGCGCGGTCAGCGCCATGGCGCAGGGGCGTAACCAGAGTCTGGAGGTGGTGAGCCAGGCCGATGAGGCCAACGCCGCCCTCGGCCAGATCACCGCCCACATCACCCAGATCAACGACATGAATATCCAGGTCGCCACCGCCACCGAGGAGCAGTCCAGCGTGGTCGGCGAAATCAACCGCAACGTGGAAGATATCAACCAGCTCACCATGGAGACCGCCGATATCGCCCACCAGCTGACCGAGTCCAGCCGCAGCCTGCAGCAGCTCTCCGGTCAGCTGGACAAGCTGGTTGGCAACTTCCGGCTCTGACCCCGACCTTGACCTGAGTCATCAACAACAGAGAGCGCCGTGGCGCTCTCTGTTGTTTTGGTGGCGACTAATCCGGCATAGCAGTCAGCCCTTGCCATCCCGTTTGCGCTGATACATCAGCTCATCCGCGCGGGTGAGCAGCTCGGCCAGAGAGACACAGCCGCGCCCGTCGTAGCAGACAATCCCGGTGCTGCAGGTCAGCGCATAACCACAACCACTATGCTGATTGTGCTCGGCCAACATGGCATTGAAACGCTCATAGGCCAGTTGTGCCTGCGCCTCTACCACATTGGGCAGCAGGACGGCGAACTCATCGCCGCCCATGCGGGCAAACACATCGGCGCCACGAAAAGCCTGCTTGAGCAGAGTGGCAAAGGCGATCAGAGCCCGATCCCCTTCTGCATGCCCCCACCGATCGTTGATCCCCTTGAAGCCATTGAGATCCAGATAGAGCAGTGCCAGTGGCATCTGCAAGCGACTGGCCAGCGAGAGGCTCTTCTCCGCCAGCATCACGAACCCGCGCCGATTGGAGATCAGGGTCAACTCATCAATGGTGGCCAGCTGCACTGCTTCGAGCTCCCGCACTACCATCGCCGCCAGATCCTTGAGCAACCCCACATCCTCCTCGCTCAATTCCCGCGGCACCGTATCGATGATGCAGAGCGTCCCCAGTTTGCAGCCGTTGGCGATCCGCAGTGGCAGTCCGGCATAGAAGCGGATGCCGGGCCCACCCACCACCAGCGGATTGTCGGCAAAGCGGGGATCCTGCGAAGCATCCGGCACGATAAAGGTCTCATTGCCCATGATGGCGTGGCCACAGAACGAAATGTCCCGGGCGGTCTCGCGGACCTCCAGTCCGATACAGGATTTGAACCACTGGCGATCTTCATCCACCAGACTCACCAGCGCGATGGGGACATTGAACACCCGTCGGGCCATGCGGGTCAGCCGGTCAAACCGCTCCTCGGCCTCGGAATCCAGCAAAGAGAGCCGCCGCAGGGTCTCCAGCCGCAATGCCTCATCGGGTGGAATGGGTGCTTCTAGCATCGTGCCTCTCTCGTCAGTGCCAAAACCTATCTTTAGCATATTGGGCTTTGTCGAAGTCGGGGCAGCAAGGAGAAAACAAAAAGCCGCTCATTCGAGCGGCTTTTTAGACAAGCGGGGAAGAAAATTACTTTTTCTTCTTGGCCTTGGCGTTCGGCAGGTCGGTGATGGAGCCTTCGAACACTTCGGCAGCCAGACCCACAGACTCGTGCAGAGTCGGGTGAGCGTGGATGGTCAGCGCGATATCTTCGGCGTCAGCACCCATCTCGATGGCCAGACCGATTTCACCCAGCAGTTCACCACCGTTGGTACCCACGATGGCACCACCGATGACGCGGCCGCTCTCCTTGTCGAAGATCAGCTTGGTCATACCGTCGGAACAGTCGGACGCGATGGCGCGACCGGAAGCAGCCCACGGGAAGGTAGCGACTTCGAAGTTCAGGCCCTGTTGCTTGGCTTCCTTCTCGGTCAGACCAACCCATGCCATCTCTGGCTCGGTGTAAGCGATGGACGGGATCACTTTCGGGTCGAAGTAGTGCTTCTTGCCGGCGATCACTTCGGCGGCAACATGACCTTCGTGAACACCTTTGTGTGCCAGCATCGGCTGACCCACGATGTCACCGATGGCGTGGATGTGCGCCACGTTGGTACGCAGCTGCTTGTCCACCTCGATGAAACCGCGCTCGGTCACGACAACGCCTGCCTTCTCGGCATCCAGCATCTTGCCGTTCGGCACACGACCTACGGCAACCAGCACGTTGTCGTAGCGAACCGGCTCGGCCGGAGCGTGCTTGCCTTCATAGGAGACGTACAGGCCGTCTTCGCGAGCTTCAACTGCGGTGACCTTGGTCTCCAGCATGATGTTGAATTTCTTGGCGACGCGCTTGGTATAGATCTTGACGATGTCTTTGTCGGCAGCCGGAACCAGCTGGTCGGCAAATTCCACCACGTCGATCTCGGAACCCAGAGAGGAGTAAACGGTACCCATCTCCAGACCGATGATGCCGCCACCGATAACCAGCAGTTTGCCGGGAACGGTTTTCAGCTCCAGCGCATCGGTAGAGTCCCATACGCGCGGGTCATCGTGGGGGATGAACGGCAGCTTCACCGGACGGGAACCGGCCGCGATGATGGCGTTGTCGAAGGTCACGGTAGTCTTGCCGTCTTCCCCGGTCACTTCGAGCGTGTTCGGGCCGGTAAATTTACCCAAGCCGTTAACAACCTGAACTTTACGCATCTTGGCCATGCCAGCCAGACCGCCGGTCAGCTGGTTGATAACCTTCTCTTTCCACAGACGGATCTTGTCGATGTCGGTCTGCGGTGCACCGAAGACGATGCCGTGCTCGGCCAGCGCCTTGGCTTCTTCAATCACTTTGGCAACGTGCAGCAGCGCCTTGGAGGGGATGCAGCCCACGTTCAGGCAGACGCCACCCAGGGTGGAGTAACGCTCGACGATAATAGTATCCAGACCCAGATCGGCTGCACGGAAAGCAGCGGAATAACCGGCAGGGCCAGCACCCAGTACTACGACCTGGGTTTTGATTTCTTTACTCATCATGACCTCTTTGTCGTTCTTATATCCCCGGACAGCGCAGTCTTATACCGAAACGGGTGGCTGCAGCCGTGAAAAAAACGGGGCAAGTTTACGATCATGTTAATGAAATGAGAAGTAAAAAGGGCAGGCTCTGGGCCCGCCCTCTCACTTACAGGACCAGTCGACGAATGTCGGACAGCACGCCGTTCATGGTGGTGATGAAGCGAGCCCCATCGGCACCATCGATCACGCGGTGGTCGTAGCTCAGAGCCAGCGGCAGCATCAGGCGCGGCGCGAACTCTTTACCGTTCCACTTCGGCTTCATCTCGGACTTGGAAACACCGAGGATGGCCACTTCCGGCGCGTTGACGATCGGGGTAAAGCTGGTACCGCCGATGCCCCCCAGGCTGGAGATGGTGAAGCAACCGCCCTGCATGTCGGCAGCGGTCAGCTTGCCGGCACGGGCCTTCTTGGAGATCTCGGCCAGATCGCGAGACAGCTCCATGATGCCCTTCTTGTTAACATCGCGCACCACGGGCACAACCAGACCGTTGGGGGTATCTACCGCCACACCGATGTGGATGTACTTCTTCATGATCAGCTTGCTGCCATCTTCGGACAGGGAGCTGCAGAAGCGCGGGTGAGCTTCCAGCGCCTTGGCGGCGGCTTTCAGGATGAACACCAGCGGGGTGATCTTCACGTCTGCCTTCTGCTTCTCGAGCATCGCGTTCTGCTCTTTGCGGAACGCTTCCAGCTCGGTGGTATCGGCTTCGTCGAACTGGGTGACATGAGGGATCATGACCCAGTTACGGTGCAGGTTCGGACCGGAGATCTTCTGGATGCGGGTCAGCTCGACCTCTTCCACATCACCGAACTTGCTGAAGTCTACCTTCGGCCACGGCAGTACGCCCAGACCGTTGCCACCGGCTACACCGGCAGAGGCAGGAGCGGACTCGGCACGCTTGATGGCATCCTTCACGTAGGCTTGCACGTCTTCTTTGACGATGCGGCCCTTGCGACCGGAGGCTTTCACCTTGGCCAGGTTGACGCCGAACTCGCGCGCCAGACGGCGTACCGCCGGAGAGGCGTGCACGTAGGCGTCGTTGGCAACGAAATCGGTCGCAGCGGCAGCAGCCTGGGCAACCGGAGCCGGAGCAGCGGCAACAGGGGCTGCAGCGACCGGAGCGGCAGCTTGAGCAACCGGCGCGGCAGCAGGAGCAGCGCCAGCCACTTCGAATACCATGATCAGGGAACCGGTGGAGACCTTGTCACCCGCCTTCACCTTGATCTCTTTGACCACACCGGCGAACGGCGCAGGCACTTCCATGGAGGCCTTGTCACCTTCCACGGCGATCAGGGACTGGTCGGCTTCAACCTTGTCACCCACAGCAACCATGATCTCGGTGACTTCCACTTCGTCGCCACCGATATCCGGTACGTTGACCTCTTTGGCAGCAGCGGCAACCGGGGCAGCAGCCACGGGCGCGGCAGCTTGAGCCGGAGCAGCAACGGCAGCAGACGCAGCGCCAGCCACTTCAAATACCATCACCAGAGAACCGGTAGAAACCTTGGCGCCAGCGGCAACCTTGATCTCGACCACGCGACCGGAGAATGGTGCCGGTACTTCCATGGAGGCCTTGTCACCTTCCACGGCAATGATGGACTGGTCAGCTTCTACCATGTCGCCCACGGCAACCATGATTTCAGTCACGTCCACTTCGTCGTCACCGATGTCCGGTACGTGCACATCTTTGCGCACGGCAGCGGCAGGTGCGGCGGCCGGAGCAGCAGCAACCGGTGCAGCCACTTCAGCAGGGGCGGCAGCGCCTTCGGCTTCGAAGATCATGATCTGGGAACCGGTGGCAACCTTGTCGCCCACCTTGATCAGGATCTCTTTGACGATACCGGCGGACGGGGCCGGAACTTCCATGGAGGCCTTGTCGCCTTCTACCGCGATGATGGATTGGTCCAGCTCGACCTTGTCACCCACGGCCACCATGATCTCGGTGACTTCAACCTCATCGGCGCCGATATCCGGCACCATAATCTGTTTGGACATTGTGCTTTATCCTCTTGCGTCGATCCGCGTGGCTGGCTGATGCCGCCACGCACATCTCGCGTTAACCGTTTTAAATCCTGGCAGGGTCGCGCCGTATG